>CAWVSL010000092.1:0-1758 GCA_963933115.1 uncultured Colwellia sp. | reverse complement strand
TTATTGATAAACTCATTAGCGCTACTGGTAGCTAATTAATCAGCTAATGTAAAAATCCGCTTAATGGCGCATTTTTATTACAAAATTTTACAAGGATGACAATCACATGAAGTGCCGCTTGCTTAGTTTACATAAGCTACTTAGTTTATTTATTATATTACCCACCATGGTCGCTGCCAATCAAGAAGTATCAACTTCCTTTCAGGGCTATAGTGGTTTAATCAATACACCCACCGCTGATTTGTTTAATAGTGGTGAGTTTTATTTTCAATACAGTAATCAAACCGAAAGAAATAAGGATTATAAAAATACCGCCAACTTTCATTTCGGTGTTGGCTTGTGGGATTTTATTGAAATATCAGGTCGAAACGCAGCATACAATAACAGTTTAAATGAGGGTTCAGACCTCTCAGGCAATATTAAACTCGGCATCCCTTATATTCCAAAAAATTGGTTTAAGTTAGCCATTGGTATTCAAGACTTAGGCGGCGCCGCTAATAAATTCAACGCTAAATATGCAGTAGCCTCAAAAGATCTCTGGGAAAATATCAACCTATCTGTTGGCCTAGGCAAGAGTGATTCAGAACAAAACCGACTTAATGGCGTCTTTGGTGGTATCTCTTGGCAAGCGAATGACTGGGCTAAACTATCATTAGAATACGACGCCGCTGATACCAACCTTGGCTTGCACCTGTCGTCCCCTCAACACTGGTTTGATAATGGCACCCAATTAACCGCTAATGTGCTTGCCTATAGCTCAAATGAGCAGCTAAGTGACGATTTTTACTATGGCGTAGGTTTAAGTATTCCAATAGATACAACAGCAAAATACAGCAAAAAACCAAAAGCTAGCAGCTCACAAAAATATTGGGGGCAAGACGGCTTAGATAATATAGACAAGATAAATAAAATAGATAACTCACAAAACTCACATAAAAAAAACAGTCTAGAAAAAGTTAAAAATCAACTGATTAAAGAAGGCTTTGAGTCAATAAAAGTGGGCACAGCTGATGATAATGCCGCCTATATTGAATTAGAAAATCATGTCTATAACCGTAATCAAATTGATGGCTTAGGCGTCGCCCTTGGACTTATCAGCACAGGAATTGGTAAAGAATATACTAATTTCAAGTTAGTGCTAAAGGAGCGTGAAGTACCCATTTTGTTGATCACTGGCTCGCTAGCCGATTACCGTGCGTTCTTAAATAACCAACAACCGTTAAATATTGAAATATCCACTGACACCTATGCCGCAAAACAAAAAACGCAATTAGCCAATAACAACAATGCTAATGATTCTTGGTTAAAGCCGCGCTTTACTTTTTGGCCATCATTAGTTTCTGCCGTAGGTACTGAATTTGGCATGTATGATGCCTCTTTAGCGTTAGTGAGTCATCTAGAATTACCCTTGTGGCCTGGTGGCGCGCTTTCTGCCGTACATATGACACAACTGGCAGAAACTGAAGACTTTAAAGACGGCCGCTATTTTGGTAATCAGAAGCAAAAGACCGGCTTACAAGAATATAGCTTACACCAGACGTTTGCATTGCCATATAACATAAAGAACATGACCTTTGCTGGTCGGTATCGTAAAAGCTATGATTTTGTTGCCAATGAAATTCGCTGGCAAAATGGTGATGGCACTCACCGGGTTAATTTACTAACCGCTAAATATGAAAATCAAGATATTGACCTAAGTCAACCATACCCCAATTGCAACATTATATTTATCGCCTGTTGGCCGACAAAGAGCTCAGC
>CAWVSL010000091.1:0-2301 GCA_963933115.1 uncultured Colwellia sp. | reverse complement strand
TTATACTTTTACTTTGACTATTTATTACCAAATGGGTTTAGTTATATCCAGTTTAAAACCACTAAAATGACTAAACAACGCAACGACCAACAATTAAAGGATTATGATGAAAAAATTATTACTTTTCATTAGTTTATTAGCACTCTTCGTTGGTGGAGCCTATACATTACTCAACGGTGATGTCCTTAACAAATTAATTAAAGAGCAAATTGAAACTCAAGGTCGCGCATTAACAGAACAATCAGTCAACGTTGCTAACGTTGATATAAAATTACTTGAAGGAACAGGTAAAATTCATGGCTTAGTGTTAAACAACCCAAAAAGCTTTTCCTCTATGCCCGCCTTTTCATTGGATGAAATAACGCTAGATATTGATATTAATAGTTTAACTTCTAACCCTATCATTCTAAATAAACTCATTATTAATAACCCAAATGCACTGGTTGAATTTAATGAAAAAGGGCGAGCCAACATTCAAGAAATATTAGCGGCTATCAAGAAGAATCTTCCACCATCATCTGAACCTATAGCATCAAGTCAGCTCTCTAATGACGGTGAAGTTGAACCAAGAATCATGGTGAAGAAATTTGTTCTTGCTGGTGTTGTATTAAATGTTGATTTAACCAAGTTAGGTAATACCACACACTCAAAAACGTTACCCGATATTACTTTAATGAATATAGGGGGTGACACTGGTTTACCTGCCGATGAATTAGGTGGTGAATTACTTAAGCAAGCACTTTCTACTATCTTGAAATCCGCTAAAAAACAGCAAAAAGAAGTGGTAAAAGATAAACTAAAGGAAAAAGTTAAAGATAAAATATCTGACTTATTCAAAAAATACACATAAAAACCAGTAACGACTTTATTACAAAAAAAAGTCCGCTTTTTAGCGGACTCTTGAGTGAATTTATCACCCTGTTTTGCCTATTTTAAATCTAAGGCTTATGTTCGAAGAGTTAATAGCTTCTATAAAACGGCATCATTTTTTTAAGTTAAACTTAACTTAATCAATCAATCTTCTACCCGCACGCCCCAAACATCATGTTCGTCTGCATGAATAATTTGCACCCAAATTTGATCGCCAGGTTTGGCATCAAAATCATCAGACAAATATACTTTACCATCAACTTCTGGAGCATCCATATATGAGCGCCCTACTGCGCCAAGTTCATTGACTTCATCAATTAAAATTAAATATTCTTGACCAATCCGTGCTTGTAATTTTTCACTGCTGATTCTGGCTTGGACTGCCATAAAGCGCTGAAGTCTTTCTTCCATGACCTCGTCTGAAACATGATCGGGTAACACATTCGCTTTAGCGCCTTTAACGGGGGAATATTTAAAACAACCGACACGGTCTAATTGTGCCTCTTCTAAAAAGGACAATAACTCTTCAAACTCTTCTTCTGTTTCACCTGGGAAACCTACAATAAAGGTTGAGCGAATAACTAATTCAGGACAAATTTTTCGCCAGTTAGCAATACGCTCTAATACTCGGTCTGAGCTACCCGGACGTTTCATTAGTTTAAGAATACGCTTATTAGCATGCTGAAAAGGAATATCTAAATAAGGTAGGATTTTTCCTTTCGCCATTAATGGAATGATTTTATCAACGTGAGGATAAGGATAAACATAATGTAAGCGTATCCAAACGCCCTGCTTTGCAAGCTCTTCACAAAGTTGCTGCATATGGGTCTTAACAGGCATGCCATCATAAAAATCAAGCTTGTGTTTAACATCTACACCATAGGCCGAGGTATCTTGCGAGATAACCAATAACTCTTTTACGCCAGCTTTAACCAAACGCTGGGCCTCACCCAAAACATCACCTACTGGACGTGAGTCTAAATCACCACGCATTGATGGAATGATGCAGAAGGTACAACGGTGATTACAACCTTCTGATATTTTCAAATAAGCGTAATGCTTTGGTGTAAGCTTAACCCCTTGTGGTGGAACCAAATCAATAAAAGGGTTATATACAGGTTTAGCAACATGTTTGTGAACTTGTGTTAATACTTCATCATAAGCATGTGGACCAGTTACCCCTAAAACATTAGGGTGAAGCTCAATAATTTCATCTTTTTTAACACCTAAACACCCCGTCACTAAAACTTTACCATTAGCGGCTAATGCTTCGCCGATGGTATCTAAAGATTCTTGTACCGCAGAATCAATGAAACCACAGGTGTTTACAATCACTAATTCAGCATCGTCATAACTATTAGTTACATCGTAACCTTCAGTGCGTAATTGCGTAAGAATACGTTCGCTATCGACTAAATTCTTTGGGCAGCC
>CAWVSL010000090.1:0-2321 GCA_963933115.1 uncultured Colwellia sp. | reverse complement strand
TGGTAGTCGTGTGTTATTCGACATGGGCGTTGAAATAGGTAACGTTTATCTTGATGATGTTAGTGTTAAGTTAGCAGATGCAGTAACACCTGTTGAACCACCTGTTGAAGCACCTGTTGAAGGGTATATTTTTCATTCAGCCAATGATGACTCTTTCCCTATGGATTATTGGGGAGATACTTGGGATACGAATACGTTATACACCGACCAACCTACTGATACTACGTACACTAAAGCCTTGGAAATTTCAAAAAGTGAAAAATGGGGCACAGTGGTTGCCTGGGGAAATGAAGCTGAAAACACCATTGATATCACTTCCTATACCCACGCTAAATTTAAAGTCAAAACCGATACCTTTACTCAGGTAGAGGTTTTTGTTCAAAGTCACACACTGTTGGCCTCTCAAATTACCTATAATCTTTCATCGGGTGTTGATTTAGGTAATGGCTGGTTTGAAGTTCAGGTTACCTTACCTGTCTTTACCGATATGACATGGTTTGCGCTAAACTTTATTGGTGATGCGGGTAAAATTCTATTAGCCGATGTTTATTTTACGACATTAGCGACAGAGCCTGTTGAAGGGCCCGCATTAGCCGCGCCTTTACCCCCTGCTTATACTGATGATGAAGTTGTTGTTCTCTATAGCGACTCCTTATCACAAGACAGCTTTATTGGCGTATGGAATGCTAATTGGTGGAATGCCCCCATCTATGCTGAAGGTAATGTCAATGGCGATTATTTCGCTAAATATCAAATTACTGCCGGTGGTATAGCCGGTGGTGTTACCGGGTTAGAGTTTGGTTTTGAAATTGAACCGTTAGATGCTTCAACAAAAACAACCTTTAATTTTGATTTATTTGTTGAGCCAGGTATCTCAAAAATCATAGTGCAATTAGTATCAACCGATGGCGGTGCCAGCTATACAATCAATAACCCAACAGCAGGCACTTGGTCAAGTTATGAGTTGTTATTTAGTGACTTACTAGATAACGACGGTTCTGCCATGGGTGTGCTCAATGCTGGCTCATTACAAAGTATCGGGCTTCAGTTATATGGTGAAGCGGGACAAGCGGTTTATCTCGATAACCTTTATTTTTCTGGCCAGTCGGTGTTCTATGACTTAGCAGTTAGCGTGACTGATAATAATAATATCGCATTAGCCAATGCCCTTGTATCTGTTGGAAATGTTACAGCGACGACGAACGCCTCTGGTATTGCCACCCTAAATTTACCTGAAGGTGAACATAAAATCATAGTTGATGCCAACGGTTTTGGTGTTACCCAAGGCAATCAAAGGATCGCTGGTGGTGAGGCGAGTTTAGCACTTGGTGTGATACCGCTAAACACTGGTCCGTCAGTTTCTGCTCCACTGCCCACTGAGAGTAATGATGTCTTTGTTCTTTACAGCGATGTATTAACGGTAGATAAAGCGATTTCTTACTGGTCTGATAATTGGTGGAATGCGCCTAGGTTTTCGGAGATAACTATCGCAGATGAAACCATCGCCAAGTTGCAAATTATTCCAGAGGGTATTGCTGGTGGTGTTACCGGTATTCAATATGGCATTGAAGGTGGCATTGTTGATGTATCAACGAAAACTGGACTGCGTTTTGACATCTATGCAACATCCGGTATTTCTAAAGCCGTATTTCAAATTGTTTCATCTACAGGACCAGGAATTTACACCATGGACTCTGTCAGTAATGAGCAATGGGTAACCGTAGAATTACCTTTTACAGCCTTAGTAGACTCAACAGGTAATTTTAATCCGGCGTTATTAACACAATTAGGTATTCAATTATGGGGCTCAACAAGTGATGCCTTGTATATAGATAATATCTACTTTTATTAATAAGGTTTTATTAATAAAATAACAAAGCTCTCTTATTAATTAAGCGGGCTTTTTTTTTCAATCATCAATGTTAACGATCGCTATATCACCCCTTAATTTCTCTCCTGTTTTTTCTAAAGCTTAATAATGGAATAAAAAAGAAAAGCCTATTTGATTGTGTTGTTTATATTAGAGGTACAAAAAGCCGACAGTTAACCTTATGCTTTGTTATATCCCTCTAAATTAATACCGCGCTAGTTTATTAAAGCCAAAAGAGAAAACTAGCATATAAAAAAGGCCTACTCTGAAAGAGTAAGCCTTTAAATAATGTCATCGCTATTTAACTTCTAGCTACCTTGTTAGTATTCATAAAAGAAACATTAATTGGCCAAAATTAGCCGTTAGTTGTCAAACGGCACTAAGAGTCATTAAAACTTAACTAGCGCTTATTTTCATAACGAATATTCTTTAATAATAACTCCATCGGGCC
>CAWVSL010000089.1:0-2816 GCA_963933115.1 uncultured Colwellia sp. | reverse complement strand
AAAAAAAGGCTATGTGGATACATAGCCTTAATGCTTTACATTTATAATCGTTTTACATTATAAATAGCTCAGTTTAAAAACCGTATGAAACGCCTAAGTACCAGCTACCACCTTCATAGTTTGCTGCACTTCTACGTGGGTATTGTAGGCCAACACTTTGACGATTAGCATTTGGTGAATTAATTTCATCAATATACGAGTCTACGATGTTAGTGAAACCAAGTTTCACACGCATAGCGTCATTAACTTGGTAGCCTAATTCAGCATCAAGATAAACGATTGAACCAATCTCTGCGCTTTTTGAACCGTCTGAGCCATTACCAGCAATCGTGCCTCTTTCATCATAATGTGCACCATAGAAATTAGCTCTAACCATTAAGTTCCAGTCATCACTAAAGCTAGTATTCGTGGTTAATACAAATCTGTGATTGGGGAAGTTATTTTCAATATCTTCCACTGTGCTCGAACTTACCGGTGTTTCACCGTTAACTTCGCGAACATTGACCACCTCAATTTCATTATAACCGTAAGCAAAAGCGACGTCGGTAGTAGTTGAGGTATTCCAATCAAAGCTTGAAGAAACAACTAGGTCTATCCCTGAATGCTCAACATCTAATACATTGGTATAAAAAGAAACTGAATCAAATAAATCACTGTCAGCAACATCAATATTACCGGTACGGTAAATACGATCATCTACCGCTATTTGATAATAATCAAGTGTCACAGTCGTGTTATCACCAAGGCTAGATGACAAACCTATGCTGAAGTTGGTTGACTCTTCTTCTTTTAACTCTTGACCACCTAATGAAATTGCAAGATCTGAAGTTGCCGGGATTAACCCTTCTTCTTGTTGAGCTCCAGTGCCATCGAACGTAGTAATAATACTACTAACATTGGCTTGTCCTGGCGTTGGTGCATGAAAACCTGTCGATAATGCCGCACGTAATGATAAGTCATCCGTTAAACTGTAGTTACCGGCTACTTTCCAATTGGTGGTTCCACCGAAGTCAGAAAAATCTTCATAACGTAGTGCATATTGCATTAACAATTCATCGGTAACGTCATGCTCAACATCGACATAAACAGCGACGTTATCGCGTGAAAATGTGCCCGCATTTTTAGCTTCAATACCGCGCATACCACTTACGCCACCATTTGGCTGTCCGGCAGAGTCTGAGTAAGAATTAACTTCACCAGCCATACTTGTATATTTTTCTTCTCGCCACTCTAAACCATAAGCAAGGTTTAAGGTATCGGTAAGCAATGTTGAAAAGTCAGCATTGATATTCATTTCTTCTTGCTGGTAACCACCGGTATTAAAGCCCATTTGTGGAATTTGTAAGTCAGCAGTTAACCCTAAACCTTGGTTAATCGAGTTATTAAGAAAATAATTTAGCTCGTTAGAGCCAGTGCTAACACTAACGTCATAAGCCGTATCGTTGAACATCTGTCCTTTTAAACCGACAATGGCACTATAATCTGTTTGCTCACCATCAAGAAATGGCGTAAAACCAGTATTAGTAAGTCCTCCGTCGTAACCCTCAGCCACTAAGTCGTTAATAGTACTGTGTGTCGGGCTGCGGTAGAAAAAGCGATAGCGACCTGAAGTGTCTGCATAGCTAAAACGACCATAGGCTTGTTTGTTACCATCTAGTTCCATACCCGCATTAATAAACATCCGCAATGCTTCTGTTTCTGGACGTCCCCAGGTTTGAACCAGTGGTGAATCGGCAAAAGGAGAGTCGGCACCAACACCTTGAACGGCCCCATCAACTAACGCTTGTGCATCTGGGCGTTGAACACCTCGAGATAAAGCATCGTTATCACTATATTCTAAACTTAAATTTAAGAAGCCATCTTCGCCAAGGGCTAAACCTTTGTTAACTGCAAGCTTGACACTTGACTCACCTTCATAATGTTGACCGTACTGTAGTTCAACTAGACCCCCTTCTGAAGCGTCTTTAGTCACAAAGTTAATCACACCCGCAATAGCATCAGAGCCATATTGAGAGGCTGCACCATCACGAAGTACTTCGATACGTTTTAACGCAATTGACGGGATCATACCGACATCTGGCGCATGAGCACCATTACCCGCTGCTGGTGCAAAAAATTGTACTAGCGCTGAACGGTGACGGCGTTTGCCATCGACCAATATTAAAGTTTGATCAGATGCCGTACCGCGAAAAGATGTAGGACGCACAAAAGCACTGCCATCTCCCGTTGCTGGTGTAGCAGTATAACTTGGTATTAATGCCTTTAAACTATCTGTTAGATCGACACCGCTCACTGAGTTTAAATCATCAGCTGATAAAATATCTATAGGTACCAGTGAATCAGCAACCGTTCTTTCTTTAGAACTACGCGAACCGATAACTGAGATTTTCTGAATATCATCATTTGTTACTTGAGCTGGCTCTTGTGCTAGGGCAGTTTGACTTGCTGCACCTAGTATTACCGGCAGTATGAGTGCTTTTATGACTTTATTTTTCATTGTTATTCCTTTATTTTTCATTGTTATTCCTTTATTTTTCATTGTTGCTATCCCTCTTAATATTTAGCAATGGAAAGTCTCAGTTGGGTACGTCATTACTCTTTGAGGAGTGGTACAGTCTTGAGCTTTCCTTAATCCTTATTTTACCAACAAAATATATTATTATCTGTAGCTTATAGCACTTTTTGAATTTAATTTTTAGCATATATCAACATAAATAAGCTAATAAGTAAATTACATTTGTCAATGTATGTATAACCTATATTAATGGTATTGAAGATAAATATAGCCAATATATATTATGATTTATTGCATTCAT
>CAWVSL010000088.1:0-3297 GCA_963933115.1 uncultured Colwellia sp. | reverse complement strand
ACCGTCGAATAATTCTTGTATCATACATTCTGAAGGTCTAGGCGCTATTTAATCTAAGTATCTTAGTTAAAACAAAAGTACTGACTTAAAAAGTACAAAATTTAAAAGCAGCTTTAATTGGCTGCTTTTTTTCACATAAAGAAAGAGTATTTCTAATTTTTCATCCAGTTTAATAGGTATTTATCATTTTGATCAATAACATAGCTTTACTTGCTTAGCGTGCTATATTGGCCTTTGTTTTGTTTGGCTGTCATTAGCGTTTGATGGATAAATAGGTTCAAGCAAAGGATTATGTTAGCTGGCTTATTGATAGTAACCCGCTTGTTGATTATCAAGATTGTCAGCTTGAAATAATAATTGAAAAATCATTATAAAGTGGGCATTGTTGGTTCATATTAACCGTTTAGTTAAGCTTGCAAATAAAAATAAAAATAAAAATAAAAAAAGTTAACAATGATTAATCAATACATTGTTATACGATATTTAATAAGGAATTACTGATGAAATCTTCATTAATACATGTGTTTACTCCCTTCTTCTGTCTATTAATTTTACTTACTCCCATCTCAGGATGGTCAAATTCTCAAGAGTCCGATATAGGATTTTGGAAGGGTGAAGACTGTAAAAAAGTTAGTGAAGCTGCAGGATTTTTCTTATATACCTCTGGAGAAATATTAAAAACCGCAGACCAAGAAAGAAAAGCAGGAAAAAATAAAAAATCTGAAAAGTCATATGCTTCAGCATTGTTTTTTTCGGAGTTATCTGAGAATGCGGCAAAGAATTTTGAGGCGTTTTGCAAGAAATAATAACCAATAAAATAAAGAGTGAGCAATGATTAATCAATACACTGTTATACGATACTCAATAAGGAATTACTGATGAAATCTGTATTAATACATGTGGGGCGAGTGTTATTAGCTTTATACTTTCTTTTGCCGGGAATTAATAAATTTGTAGCATGGGATATGCATGTAACGCTAATGGAAACTCATCACATGATCATGGTGCCCACCCTATTAGCGATTGCCGGAATTACTCAAATTGGTGCGAGTATTTGTCTTTTGTTTAATAAGCAGGTTGTTATTTGTGCGCTTGGTTTAGCGGCAATGATTTTACTCATCAACCTAAATTTACATGATTTTTGGAATGTTTATGAAGGTGTTGATGCCAAGCATGAAACACAGAATTTTGTTAAAAATTTAGCGATATTTGCTGGTCTGTTACTTTTAGCAGCAATTAATATGGAACAGAAAAATGAAAAGGGAAGCAGCAATAAAAACTGATGCTAACGACTCTTTATCTATATCGAGCAAAAGATGTATTTAGGCGAAGCTTAGTTAATAAAGTGTAAAAGCAATATGAGAGTGGATTAGGCTCTTTGTTAAGTTTAACATTTGAAAGCGACATACTTTTTGAGTAGTCGCTTTTTTTTGTATACAATAGTGTATATATCTTAGTTGATTTAGCTAAGTTGGCTATTTACCTTAACGGTTAATTTCATCAATTTAATTTAGGTACTCTTGGTTAACTGTGGCTCTATATAAGTAACAATATTAAAACCCTTTGTACTTTTATTTTAATGTTCACGTGAAAGAAGCCCTCGATAATTGGTTAGAAAAGAATATCCTATATTCATTAAAGACAATATTGACAGAGAATTACTTATGAAACTAATTAAAATGGCAGCAGTTGCTGCTCTTATACTGACTACTTCACCAACTTTTGGTAATAACGATATTATCCCTGTTTCAACAGAGACAAAAGACGCCGCGATTAGTTTACGTGATAGTGCCATCAAGGATGATAGTGCTTATGAAATATTAAAGTCTTTAACCACGGAAGTTGGTGCGCGCCATCCAGGTACGCCTGGTGAAAAGGCGGGTATTGAATGGGCTGTTAAAAAATTAAATAGTTTGGGGTTCGACAGAGTATATACCGAAGATGTAAAAATGAATGGCTGGGTTCGTGTGGTTGAAACAGCAGAGATATTACTACCTTCTTATCAGAAAATGGTCATAACAGCACTTGGCCGGTCAAAGTCGACCCCTGAAGGTGGATTAGAAGCTGAAATTGTCCATTTTAAAAACTATGCTGAACTTGAGAAAGCCACTAATGGTAGCTTAAAAGGAAAAATAGCCTTTATCAGTAACCGTATGGAACGGTTTAAAAATGGTGATGGCTACGGCCCCGCTAATATTGCCCGTTTTAAAGGTCACGAGCTTGCTAGTCAAAAAGGCGCAGAAGCTTTACTCATTCGATCTATTGGTACAGATGACCACCGTAATCCGCATACAGGAGCTACAAGTGTAGCTATGGGTTATACAGAAGTGCCTGCGGTTGCTTTATCTAATCCCGATGCTGACCAATTGGTTCGCTTAATGGCGTATGGTCACACCCCGAAAATTCGCTTGAATATTAAAACCAAAGATCTGGGCCCTATTGTTACCAAGAATGTTATTGGTGAAATTACGGGTCGTGAACTACCTAACGAAGTGGTTGTCATTGGTGGCCATTTGGACAGTTGGGACTTAGGTACAGGGGCTGTTGATGATGGTGCGGGTGTTGCCATTGCTATTGCCACAGGGGCCTTTATTAAGCGTTACGCTAAAATGCCGCCTAGACGGACTATTCGGGTGATCCTGTGGGGCGCTGAAGAGTTAGGATTGATTGGTGCCAAAGCTTATGCGAAAGCAAGACAAGCCGATGGTACTATCGCTAATCATGTGATTGGTTCCGAATCAGATTTTGGTGCGGGTCCTATTTACGGCCTTCAGTCGTCAACCAATGTTTCAGTTAATGCTCTACATGTTATTGATACTATGGCCGGCATTATGGGAAAGCTGGGTGTTAGTCGTCGCAGTGGTGATACTAGCGGTGGACCTGATATGATACCTCTGTCTGCACTCGGTGTGCCTGCGCTGAATCTAATGCAGGACGGGACAGACTATTTTGATCTCCATCATACGCCTGACGATACCTTTGATAAGGTAAATCCGGAACATATGCGTCAAAACTTGGCTGTTTGGAGTATATTCACCTTTATTGCCGCCGAATGGCCAGGGTCTTTTAAATAACATCTGCATGAGTTAGCCTCAAATAGAAAAAGGCCTCTTCAGTGATGACGGGCCTTTATATTTATCACCAGACTTACAAATAAATTATAATGGGTTATTTTTGTTGTTAAATAACTCATAATTTTTACGTCGAATTTTCATCCACTTGGCAATGTCTGGCGTATTAAGAATTTTATTTAAGCCCACATGGTCTATGTTTTTTGCTGGATCGAAGATAGATAAG
>CAWVSL010000087.1:0-3420 GCA_963933115.1 uncultured Colwellia sp. | reverse complement strand
AAGCCAACGTCGGTGAATATGCTCAATACTAGCGATTAAACCGCCAATAGGAATACAACATCCAGCCGCGCCAGTTAATATAATTATTGTTAAGTACTCAGGTATGACCATTACTGTCTCGATAAACTAAGAGGAGGAGGGGTAACTTCACTTGCACTAGATATTATTGGCTTTCAATAGATAAACTTATTCTGATAGTAAGCTCTAGTTATTTATAGCAAAACAGCTTAAAACTTCGCGCTATTATATTAGCCTTTAAAATAGGTATTTAGTCTTGAGCTTACAATATTCATTTAAGACTTAATTGATGGGGATCAGTTAATTAACCTAAACTGGTAACAATAACGATGTAATGTTGAGTCAATATTGATAGATTATAAGATTTAACTCAAAGCAGCCGTTGGGCATTTATCAAGCTTTACGCTAGGTGTTTAATAAAGGAAGTGGTATCTGGTTTTCACACTAGCTTATTCATCTAACACCTATTAATTATCAATCACTCGCAACTCGCTAAAATATTGTTATGCTATCGCCTTTATTTTAGTTATACCGACATCTCTTGGAGCATAAATGTTTTTAAACATCTTTATTACCCTCGCGCTTTTATTGATTGCTACGGCGTTACTTGCCCGCTTTATTAAATTACCTCGTAATATATGGCTATTATTTATGGCTCAACCACTTGCTATGGCGGCTTCCCCTGTGATTGTTTTTATTGGTGCTATTTTAGCGACGAATATGATTGACGACCCATCATTAGCAACGCTTCCAATCACTATGATGATTTTAGGTATCGCTAGTGCATCAATACCGGCGGCATTAATTGCTAAACGAAAAGGCCGTAAATTTGCCACTTTAACTGGCTTTTCATGTTCATTACTCGCATCAGTTGTTGCATTAACCTCAGCTAAGATAGCCAGCTTTGAGTTATTTGTTTTTGCTAGTTTACTTTTTGGTATTAGTGCAGCCTTCACCCAACAAATTCGTTTCGCTGCTATCGAAAGTACTCAAAATATTGATGATGTACCCAAAGTATTATCTATTTTAATGCTTAGTGGTCTTTTTGCTGCATTTTTAGGTCCCGAGATTGCCCTTGCTGCAAAAGATTTAATAAGCTCACCCTTTGGCTATGCCGGTTCATTTTTAGTGCTGGGAATTTTAGTTATACTCGCAATGGTAATCATGCTTGGTTTTAAAAACCCTATTATAAATGAGTCTATTCACTCTGGCTCAGCCAGGCCTCTGAGCCAGATAATAAAGCAACCAATATTTATTATCGCCATATTAGCGGGAACTATTGGTTACGCCCTGATGAGCTACTTGATGACAGCAACCCCTATTAGCATGCACAATATGCATGGACACAGCTTACAAGAGACTAAATGGGTTATTCAAAGTCATATTGCTGCAATGTTTCTCCCGTCATTGTTTACCGCTTGGTTGGTCAAAAAACTTGGTTTAAAAAGCTTATTATTAGCTGGCACACTTATATATGCAGCGGTTGCTATTATTGCTTTGTCAGGACAACAGGCCATACATTATTGGTGGGCATTAATATTATTAGGTATCGGTTGGAATTTTCTTTTTCTCACAGGGACGTCTTTATTACCATTATGTTATAGCAATAGTGAACGTCATAAAGTTCAAGCGTTAAATGATTTTATTTTATTTGGTTTTCAAGCTATTGCATCACTTATGGCTGGCTGGGTTTTATTCAATGCGGGTTGGCACTTTGTTATTTTATCAAGTATGCCCTTTATTATTTGTTTATTTGCGGTAACCTTTTATTTTTACCAACTAGAGAAAAAAACACAAAAAAATGTCGTGTTAACTAATAATTAATTTGAGGATTTGGCAATAATAAGTGATGTTATCCGCCTAATCTTTGCTATTTATAAAAGCAGTAAATTATGCGATATTACCACCAGTGAAAAATCAGACTATCTTATAAATACCTGCCTACCGACTAGGTAAAGCGGTATAATCTATTTAATCAACTTAAAGTCAAAAAAGGTTACGATGAAAGCCCCATTATTCGATCAAATATTAGCGATATCAGAAAAAATTGCTGATGCCTCTGCCACCCAAGACGATGCATTAAGAACAGAGCATTGTCAAAATTTACAAAAGCTATGTGCAACTAACCAGGACTCACCCAATGATCACCCTTTGCAATGGGAAGCCTTGGCAGACTTCACTGAAGATGGCGATCAAGCGATAGATATCTATCAAGTGGGTCTTCACATTGCCGAAAAATTGAAGTTAGCCCAGTATAGTGCTTCTATTTATTTAGCTATGGCTATGCGTTATCAAGAATTTAATGAAGCTGAAAAAACCTTAGAATTTGCCCAAAAAGCTCATTTACTCGTTAATTCTATTGATAATAATGAGTTTAAAACTGAAATCATTGATTTTTTAAACAGTTTAGAAAATCAAGGCGAAGATGACTAAGCCGTTTTCTCAAGCCTGTGAAAATAATAAGCAGTCAATTTTAGCAAAGCTATTGTTGGCTTTTAGCCAATCAAAGCAAATTTTAGAAATAGGCTCAGGTACAGGTCAACACGCGGTATATTTTGCTAAGCATTTACCCAAACTTCATTGGCAAACAAGTGATCTATTGATCAATCACCAAGGAATAAATCAATGGATTGATCAATTTCCTGCTAGCAATATTCAACGTCCAATTGCTCTCGACTTAAGCACTCTCTCGTCTTTATCCAACATGACCGCAATTATCGATGGCATATATACGGCTAATACCTTACATATTATCAGTTGGTCTTTGGTTATTAAGTTTTTTAAAGAGCTTGCTTACCATCTAACGCCTAAAGGCATTATCTGTATTTATGGCCCTTTTAATTATAAGGGTCAGTTTACCAGTGAAAGTAATGCTTCTTTTGATTTAAGGCTTAAGGAGAGAGATATAAATAGTGGAATTCGTGACTTTGAGGCTATTGTTGAATTGGCAAAAACCGCTAAATTACAGTTAATCAATGATCATCAAATGCCCGCTAATAATAGACTGTTGGTCTTTATTAAAAATTGAAGATATTCATTGAGTATAGCGATAAAAGGATAGGGTATATCTAAAATAAATGTGGCGGAGTGGACGGGACTCGAACCCGCGACCCCCGGCGTGACAGGCCGGTATTCTAACCAACTGAACTACCACTCCGCTATATCTATTTTTTTCGATTTTTACCAGTGATTGGACGGGAGTCGAACCCATTTGAAATAAATTGGCGGAGTGGACGGGACTCGAACCCGCGACCCCCGGCGTGACAGGCCGGTATTCTAACCAACTGAACTACCACTCCGCTGTTTTTATTTCTTTAAGTTTTTAGACGGACTTATCCGTTGAAAAAATTGGCGGAGTGGACGGGACTCGAACCCGCGACCCCCGGCGTGACAGGCCGGTAT
>CAWVSL010000086.1:0-3558 GCA_963933115.1 uncultured Colwellia sp. | reverse complement strand
TTTGTCCATGGTATTATTCCTAGTATGTTTCAAACTAGTGCTAGCGACTTAGTTTCCTCACTTGCAAAAAGCAGAAAATAGAGTCATCACCTATTAAGAACTTGAAACAGAAAATTACCGTTGGCAGTTTTTTCTAAGAATCTTAGCCAATCTAAGCTAGGCAACCAAACACAGTAACAGGCTATATGAAAAGTAATTATGTTGGTGAGTTAGTATTGAGTAAACAACAGATTCAAGAAGGTGTTGAATATGTCGCGCAAAAACTTAACACTCAATTTAGTAACGCAGTTATTATTAGCGTTGTTCCGGGTGGAATTTTATTTACCGCTGATTTAGTACGGGAATTAAATTTTGATGTCTGTATGGATTATATTTCCTGTCCACATATACCTGGTGATAGTAATAACTCCTCGGAAATAGTTTATCATCAGAATATAAGTATTGAAGGAAAGGATATTATTGTCATCGATGATGCAATTGAATCTGGCGGAACGATGAAGCGTTTAATTAACTATTTATCTGATAATTATGAGCTTAAGTCATTATCAATTGCAACGCTGCTTGTTAAACCTAGTCGAGTTGATATTCCAGTAAATCAATATTTTGCTTATGAAATGCCAAATGATGATTTGCTTGTTGGCTATGGTTTACCTTGGCAAGACAAATTAAGGAATATTCCTTACGTGTCAAAGCTAGTGAAGTAGGTAAAAACTGTATAATAAAGTACTTAAACAGAACTGAAACTCTTGATTAGGTTTCGCTTCGCTACATAATTATAATTAACGATTACTTAGCCTGTTAATTGGGCTTTATAAATACCTAAGGGACTGAATGTGGATGTAACATTTTTTGCAGCAAAAGGGGATTGCGACTTAAGTCGTTTTGAAGAAATTCCAGTAGAGTCAATATTAGCTGGTGGTAATTTCACCAAATATCATATAGGTGATTTACTTAGTTGCTTTCAAAGTGTCGGTTCTGCTTTAAGTGACAATCTATGGTTGTTACCAATAAGCTTTACCGAGGAATTGGCCATTATAGAAGATGATAAGCTCGAAGATATCGCTGTTTATTGGTCAGAGGAAGGTTCATGGAAGGATACCAATGTTAACTCTATGGATTTAGCGGCTCAGTTATTAGCATTAAAATACGCTTATCTTCAACATTCAGATAAAAGAATATTTGCATTATTTGATTAAATATCAATCACAAGCGCCGCTTTCATTACAATTAACAGGTGATAGGTGAACTTAGGCTTGGGTCGCTTCGCAAGACATTAGTGTCAAAAACTTCCCATTACTTGGCATGACTATTACCAATATTAATTAAACCTTCAAAACTGATACTCACAATGTCGAAAAAATAGATGACTAGCGATTAATGTCATCCTCATTCAATGGATATATTCAGTAATAAATAGCTGGTGTAAACGTTAAAATCCTAATAAAACAATTAGCCTATTAATTTTTAATTACTTTTAAATTAGCAGTGGTTAGTCAGCTTCGTCACTTTAAGCGTTAAGTTTTACCTTGGGATTTTTGGGGTAATATTTTTCAGGTAAGGTACTTATGTGTTCAAAAAATCGGGTGTCTTGGTAAGGCAGTTTCATAAAACCGGAAATGCCATTGCCATTAATTGTAGGTAATAATGTTAGAATTTTTGCCAGGCATTGAGTAAATTCATCGGTTTTATCGTGATTTAATAACATTAAATAACTGTGAATTTTGAGATGAGTAGGTAGCACCTCAAAGATTATACAGCCAGTATGATGTATAAGGTTCAGTTGTGCTAATACGGTCATCATCTCATCGGGTAGATATAAATACTCATCAGGGTCTTTACCGTCTTCAAAGTATGAGTGTACGCGACTTATATCATCCATTTCAGGAATATCACTAATTTCAAAAGGGATACATTGATTTTTTTTAGCCCTAAAAGGCTGAGAGTCGTCACTACGTTCGACATGCAGAGTGTTCCTTGCATTAAACAAACAACTTTTAAACATTCCAATACGAAAGATACCTTGTGCAAGGTGGATCATATTGTTAACTGCACTTTGAAATGAGGTTTTTAACGATTGATCAAATAAAGTCAGGTTTGAGTCGATATAAACCCCTTCTTTCTGCCAACGGATAACTAAACCACCAACAACAGGAAAATTACCTAAGCGACTAACGGCAGCAATAAAAGCTTTTTCATTATCACCCATACCGATAAGGAAATTTTTATAATATTTTTCGAGTTGCACATCATCTATTCCTTTTAAATGGTCACTATTGGATGACTCTCTTAAAAAAGACTTTCGAGAGCCGTAAACTACTGTGTCAATTTCTTCAATAAAGGGTTTTATCCAAACAGGGATCAGAGGTTCTACCTGGTAATCAGTATGCTCTTTAGATAAAACCAATTGTTTAAAATAGGATAAATGATTGAAAAAATAATCTCCTGCTTGATGACGTAGTTTTATATTATCACTGAGCATGCCATCAATCACCTGTGCTAAGGCTTTTGGAAGCCCTAGTGAGCTTGCAGTAATGATTTTTGAACCATAACGACAAGACTGCCCTGAAGCTAGTGCATATAAAGTCGCCGCTAACCCTTGTTCATCAAATCGAGGGGATGAAAGGCCACCATTAAGCTGCTCTGGCCCTATAAAATAAACATCCCCTAAGCGCGCATTACTGTTTTGTAAATCACTACTCATTAATTCCATGATATTGTTACTGGTACTTTCGCCATTTACCTCCATTTGTGCAGTGACCGAAGACCCCCAATCAATTAAATAAACCTTACCATTTGTGGCATCAAAGACAACATTAGAGGGTTTGATATCACCATGAATATAAGGTTTAGATTTTTTATGGGCATTACTATTACGTAAATAAACAAGAATATCAGCTAGTTGCAGTGCTATATCAACAATTAACTCTGGAGATAAAGGGCCGTTTTGATAAGAAAGTTTTTCTAAATCAATACCTGGGGCACGTGACATTTGTAAAATACACTGTCGTTTTATTTTATGATATTGAATAACTTTTGGAATTCTCGGATGAGACAGTTCATTTTGAATACTAGCTTCTTCTTCAAGACGGTCTTGAACATGTTGTGGAAGGTTAAGTCGAGAAAATTTAAAAACAACACTTTGCCCTAACTCATTATCTCCAGTAAAAACAAATCCATACGCACCTTTTCCCAACAAAGAAATATTTTGATAACCCAGCTGTTTTAATTGTTGCTGACAAAGACCAACCCATTCCTTTAATTTAGTCGCATCTTTATGGCTCAATAAGTATATCGATTGATCTTCAGCGATATAAAAATGTTGGAGTGCTTTTTCTGTCACTGAATTCAACTTATGCTAACGATAAGAAAAGGTGAACAAGTATTATCACCCAGAATTTTTATTCTACTTACACTTTACCACAGGCAATAAACAATGCAGGTAGTTTACTTCTGGTAATTCAATACTATTAGTCATTATCTAAAAGGTAACATCCATTGAGCTTGTATAAGTAAAATGGGCACTAACACCCTTGATAATGATAAATAGTTTTATCATTT
>CAWVSL010000085.1:0-3644 GCA_963933115.1 uncultured Colwellia sp. | reverse complement strand
CAATGATTCACTATGGCATGCGTTACAGCCCTTCGCCGAGCGCTTCAAAACCTTGCAACGCATTGGTGACTGTGCCGCACCTGGTTTAATCGCTCATGCTGTCTACGCAGGCCACCAAGCGGCGCGCGAGTTAGGAGAAACACCCAGCCAAACCGACGATGACCGCCGTGAACGTAAGGTTAATGAACTCAAGATCGCAACACTATAGGGCATCCCCTATTAATAGGTGAACTGAATTCTTTAATTCAGTGCTTAACGTCGGGTCGAGCAGAAGTGAGGCTGTTTTCACAACTCAACTCGAGCGTTTTTAAATCTTTTTTATTGCATGGTCTATACAATGAACTATCCCGCAGCAGAGTTTTGAGCCATTATTTTAGTTAAATGATCTCGAATGTGTTCAATTCTCTTTCGATTAACACCAAAATCAGATTTTCCGATGCGGGAAGCAGATCGAGAATGTATGGTTATTGCTTCTGTTCCTGTTGCTGGAAAATAAAACTCTACATCGTCAACAAAACCAAATACCTTAGATGTAAACTCAGCTTGAATATAATGGTCTTGAGAGACGACAATTTTTGTACCTTTCCATTCGATAAGAATTTTTAAAAGATGACTCTGTGCTTGTCGTGATGTTCCAGTAAAAACAATGGGTTGAATAAAATGTTTTTCATCTTTTGCATGACTGCTCACACAGTTTGGGGTTTTAGGACATTTTATGAGATGACCGTCAGAAATTCCTAATTTAGGCTTTGTTTCTGAACATCCTGTTAACACTAACAACAGAATTAGAACCGTATGGATTTTCTTAATCAATGTTCTTATCCTTCATGGTGATACCCCCCCACTAAGGGGAAAATTGATGGTTGGGGCAAATGTTGAACTGAGTGGAAAAAGCCAACTGTAATGTTGCCCTCTTGAGCGCCTGGTTAGGTGCAGGCAGCAATACCCTAAAGTGCTTTTTGTTTGAATAAGGTAGTTTGAACGAGCTCCACAGACTCTTATTCATGTCACCATTAACCCGAGTATTTTTGGTTTAATAAAATTGCTTTTAACGTTTTTAATCCTTTGCCCTTATTGGCTATTTTCCAAGCCATAAATAGATCTTGTGGTGCTTTTTTATCTTTTAATACGATTTCAGTTAGCTCGCCTGAAGTAATATATTTTTGAGCGATATGTTTAGGCAAATAGCCTATACCAATACCCGAAATTATCGCTTCAACTTTATGAGCGATGGTACTGACATAAAAATGCTGACTTCCTTCAATAATATTTATTGACCATGGAATTTCATTTTTTGCAGAGTCATGCACCACAACACTGCGATATTTGGACAGTTCGCTTGTTTGAATGGGCGATTTTACTTTTGATAAGTGATGGGATTTGCTAACGACCAAAACACTGTCTAACTCTTTCATTTTTATGGCGTGTATGCCTTTTTGAGAAGGTACCGGTGCAGGAGCCCCTATAACCAAATCTACCCTATCTTCAATTAATGCTTCCCAAGTCCCATTCATGACTTCCTCTTTTACATCAATTTGAATATTTTCATTGTCGATTAGAAAGCACTGAATACCAGTGAATACCTGTTTAATGTCCATAATGGAGTCACAGGCAATGCGAATTTTCGGCTCCCAGCCATTGGCAATAGTTTGCGTTTGCTCAGACAGTGCATTAATCGCCAATAAGACTTTTCGCCCTTCAATCAATAAATGTTTTCCTGCTGGCGTAAGGACAGCTCGCCGGCCTTGTCTTACAAATATGGTGACATTTAACTGATCTTCCAGTTTTTGTACAACATAAGAAAGCGCTGATGGCACTTTGTTTAAATGCTCAGCCGCAGCTGCATAACTGCCGCGGTATTCAATCGCATCTAATACCAATAACGCTTCAAGACTAACCGGAGGTGTATTCATTTTTTCATTAAACACTCAATCGCTAACTATTGTTCAAATATTCTGAACATACTGAACACATAATAGGGGTTATTTAGGCATCATTCAACTTATAAGATAGTCACACAATTGCCCAAAAGCTTTTAAGACACAACAAATAGGTAACCCCCATGAACATTAAAAACATGACTAATATCATCACTAAAAGTGAACAATCATTTTCAGCTCTTCCATTACGACTCGTTGCAGGGCTCCTTTTTACTGCTCATGGTGCGCAGAAACTTTTCGGTTGGTTTGGCGGTTACGGTCTAGAAGCTACAGGCCAATGGATGCATTCAATTGGACTTGCGCCCGGTTACTTATTGGCGTTAATAGCAGGCAGTGCTGAGTTCTTCGGCGGACTCTTACTCATTATCGGTTTTCTTACTAGGCCAACGAGCTTTGTCTTAGCTATTACTATGATTGTTGCAATTTTCAGTGTCCATATAAATAACGGCCTATTCATGGCGACCAATGGTTACGAGTTTGCACTTACCTTGTTAGCCATATCAACTTCATTGGTATTCAGTGGGGCCGGTAAGTTAGCCCTAGATAATCTAGTAGCACAACGTTTAGCCTAATCGATAGCTAACCAACAACAATAGCTTATAATATTTTTAACTAGAGGTAACGACCATGTCATCAGTAAAAAGCAGTTGGAACAGCAGTATCAAAAATGGTGAATATCAGCGAAAAGAATCACAATTTAGAAACTGGATAACCACCGATGGTGGTGCAGGAATAAGTGGGCGCGAGGGGTTTAAAGCTGAAGCTGGCCGTTACCATTTATACGTGTCACTGGCTTGCCCTTGGGCACATCGCACTCTAGTTTTCCGTCAATTAAAAGGCTTGGAAGATTTAATTACCGTCAGTGTTGTCCATCCAGATATGCATGATAAAGGATGGAGCTTTAGCCATGATGAAGAGTCAGCAAAGCTATACGGCACAACAGGTGATGATTTATACGCTGATGGCTATATTGGTGAAAAATATCTTGCTCAAGATCCTGATTACAGCGGCGTTAACAGCGTCCCTATTTTATGGGATAAGAAAAACAAAGTCATCGTGAACAATGAATCATCTGAAATTATTCGTATGTTCAACAGTGCTTTTAATGAAATTACTGGTAATGAGCTGGATTTTTATCCTGAACATTTACGTGAAAAGATTGATATCGAAAATGAGCTGGTCTATCACAACATTAATAATGGCGTATACAAAACCGGTTTTGCGACCACACAAGAAGCGTATGACAAAAATGTAACAGCGTTATTTTCTGCACTTGAAAAACTTGAGAATAAGTTATCAAAACAGCGTTACTTAGCAGGTAATGAAATTACAGAAGCTGATTGGCGTTTATGGGTTACTTTGGTCCGTTTCGATTCAGTTTATCATACGCACTTTAAATGTAACCTGAAGTTAATTGAGCAATACAACAACATTTACAATTTTATGCTGGAGCTTTACCAAATGCCCAATATCGCTAAAACGGTGAATGAAGCCCACATAAAGCGTCATTATTATGCCAGTCATTTAGCCATAAACCCCTACGGCATCGTTCCTGTTACCCATAAGCAAGACTGGACAGCAGCTCATCATAGAGATAAGCAGTTTAGCTAACATTTAATACTGATAGAGCAAGGAAGATATATTGATACAACATTATCCTTATAAAAGCTTAGGCCATGCTGACCATGGCTGGCTTAAATCTAA
>CAWVSL010000084.1:0-3836 GCA_963933115.1 uncultured Colwellia sp. | reverse complement strand
CGATTTAATAGCTTTCAAAGCCGACTCCACTAACAATCGATTTAGTTACTAAATTTAGTAGGTAGCTAATTGGTGACAAATCATAGGCATCATCAAAGTTTAGGACCAACCAAAGTTAACATTCACGATGAGTTTACCTAAAAAGAATAGACACTCATTTAAACTAACTCATCAACCTTATCAAACTGAAGTTCACACAACCGCTGATAAAGTGGCGAACTAGTAAGTAATGACTTGTGATTACCAACATCAACTATTCGCCCTTGATCCATAACAACAATAATATCTGCGTGAACCACTGTTGCGAGTCGGTGAGCAATAATAATGGTTGTTCTATCCATCATAAGTTCTTTTAGTGCCGCTTGTACATGATGCTCACTTTCAGCATCAAGAGCACTTGTGGCCTCATCGAGTAATAAAATTTCAGGGTCTTTTAGTATCGCTCTAGCAAGAGCTATGCGTTGTTTTTGTCCTCCGGATAATCGAACGCCTTGCTCACCTAAAAAACTTTTATAGCCTTCAGGTAATTGTTCAATAAATTGATGGGCGTGTGCCCTTTTAGCGGCATTGATCACCGCTTCATCACTCGCATCCGGATTACCATAACGTATGTTATGCCAAACATCGCTACTAAAAAGAATGGGGTGTTGAGGTACCATACCCATCAATTGCCTTAACTCGTTTAAATTTGCAGATTTAATATCAATATCATGGCAGTTTATTTGCCCTTGTTGGGGATCATAAAATCGTTGCAACAACTCAAACAATGTTGTTTTACCGGCTCCTGATGGACCTACTAAGGCGACCACTTTTCCCACAGGAATGGTTAAGTTAATATTTTTTAATGCGGCACTATCGGGTCGTGAAGGATAATAAAAGTCAACATTGTTAAAAGCGAGTATCGCTTTTGATGGCGGCTTAGCAAATGGCAAGGCAATATGAGGTGATTCTATATCACTTTTTACGGCTAACAACGCTAATAAGCGAGTTGCCGAGCCAGCTGCACGCTGCAGTTCACCATAAACTTCAGCAACAGTGGCGACACTCATCGCAACCATAATGGCATAAAAAACAAAGGCACCTAACTCCCCACCACTCATCGTGCCATTGAGCACATCCATACCACCGACCCATAACATCATGGCAATAGCACCGAAGGTTAAAAATATAACCGCAGCAATTAACAATGAACGTTGTTTGACTCGCTGTTTTGCAACAGCAAAGGCTTTTTCAACTTCTTCACCAAAAGCGGCTTGCTCACGCTGCTCATGAGTATAGCTTTGAACCACTTTAATATTTTGAATGATTTCGCCCGCATAAGTACCTATATCAGCAATAGCCTCTTGTGAACTTTCGGCTAACCTTCTCACTTTTCTGCCATAAACCATCATAGGTACTAAAATAAGTGGCACACAAACTAAAACAAATAACGTTAATTTTAAATTAGTCACCAGCAGCATAACAATACCACCTGTTAACATCAGGGTACTTCGGAGTGCCATCGATAAAGAAGAACCTATAATCGATTGGAGTAATGCGGTGTCAGTGGTTAATCTCGACATTAATTCACCACTACGATTCTCTTCAAAATAGCTTGGGTGAAGCGTCACAATTTTGTTAAAAACAGCCTGTCTAATATCAGCACTTACCCTTTCACCCAGCCATGACATTAAATAAAAGCGGCTGAAGGTTCCTATCGCTAACAAAAAAATAAGAGCAATTAAGCCAGTAATCGCAGACGTTAATTGTTGTTCAGAGCCTGCGATAAAACCGTTATCAATAACAAACTTAACCCCCTGTCCCAAAGACAAGTTAACACCTGCCGTCATTAGTAAGGCAACTAACGCCATGATAACCATTAATTTATACGGTTTAATAAAAGAAAAAATGGGTAATAAACTTTTAAATGCTTGCTCTTCTTTGATAATATCTTTTCGATCGGCGGGACGCGCTTCTGCTTTATTATGATCTACCACATTAATCTCTATTCTCTGGCTATCAAATAAATATGGTTACAAACATTCAAAATTCAAGGTTGGCATATGAGATAACAAAGGATAGGATGATAGAAATTATTTAAGGAAAACACTATGAAAATTTTACTTGCGTTAATCGTTGCTATTGGCATTATTTATTACCTTTTTTCTAACGCTGCCAATGCAGAAAGCGCAGAAAAAAATATCGCTATGGGCACCGCATTTTTAGCTGAAAACCAAACGAGAGAAGGTATAAAGACCACAGCGTCTGGTTTACAATATTTAGTATTAACCCCATCAGATGAAACACAACACCCAACAGCCAGTGACAAGGTCACCGTACATTATCATGGCACATTACTTGACGGTACTGTATTTGATAGCTCAGTTGATCGTGGTGAGTCAATTACCTTTGGTTTAAATCAAGTTATTAAAGGTTGGACAGAAGGCTTACAATTGATGGTCATAGGTGAAAAAACAAGGTTTTTTATTCCTAGTGAACTTGCTTATGGTGACCGTAACTCAGGTAAGATTGATGGCGGTTCACTTTTGATCTTCGATGTAGAGTTATTTGCCATTAACTAATAAATCATCAACAGACAAAAGTGCGGTTAATAAAATATCTAATCAATTAACCGACTAAAAATAATCGACCAATGAATCAATTTTTATTAATTCATTGGTCTTTTAGTCAGTATTAATTTTATAAAGTTCTCAGCATGTGTTCTGCTAATGTATTATAAGCATCTGTTAGCTTTATTTTATAAAATTCATCACTCCCTTCTAACCAAGTATCGACAAACTGTGGTGGGCTAATGTACTCATAATTTTTAGTCGCGCTTTGTTGTTGTCCTGATTTATCAAGATAATTAATTGTTATTGCTGAATTCATTTCTAAAATGACGCGACCGTCTTTTATAGCATTAAATGTCAACCTTTCTACTAAAACTGAAATCTCTTTATCTGACGATGAGCTAATTGAATATCTTGATTCTGCGAGTGAGATAACTCTTGTTAAAAAAGTCTTTTGAGGATTATTGGTTTTTAAATAATCATCCATTTTAGTATATAATAATTTTTTCTTATCAAAGTCATTTGTTAATACACCTACACCAACCCCTGCGACTACGCCTCCTGCAGCCCCTAAGACAGCGAAGTAAGGAGAGCATAAAAAAAACCAAGGACCACAAACCAACCCATACGCAGCTCCACTGGCGGCCCCCATATAAGCTCCTGTTTTTACATCTTCGCTTATAGCATCGTTGTTATGGATTTTAAGGAGTTTTTCATTAGTAATCTCACTAGCTAGCACTATTGAAACGGTATCACCCGGCTGAATAATATTCATACGAGAAGTCGTACTACAAGCGCAAACTGATAAAATGGTTAAATAAATAATTATTTGGTGACTGACTTTTCTAATATGCTTCATATATATTCTTATATTAGTGATATTGGCGATAATGCAATTATCATAACTACATGGCTAAATTAAGGTTTATAAATTGACCTGTCAATTTTGTCGAACATCTCTTATTTACCCTAAATGACATGGGATTCATAGATTAAAACAGCCATAAAACGTAGTGAAATTATTAAACGGTATAATATTTTTCATAGATTATTGATAGCCACCTAAAACTAATGTTTACAATAAGCACAAGGAAAAATTTATAAATAAAACCCGTTATTCGAGAACGCATAGTGCCCATAATTGACCCAACAATTACAAACCAAGCATTCCTTGCAGCATGTCGCCCATATTAACACTTAGATATATACCATCTATTTTTTAATAAGTCATTTCTTTAATATAACTAAGACGCTCCATGCACACTAATAAACTATAAAACATTGTCT
>CAWVSL010000083.1:0-3860 GCA_963933115.1 uncultured Colwellia sp. | reverse complement strand
AAAACTCATCCAGACGTGTGATGGAGCAACGTGGAAACTCTTAGGGCTCATAATCGGAAGGTCATAGATTGAAAACATTCATTGGATGTTTGGTATGAATTTCAGGGTAGATAAAGCGAGAATACGTAAGAAGCAAGTATGGCGGGGTAAAAATGGCAGGGCTAGACGATAAATATCGCTCACCCTGTTAGAGTCTGGGATTAAAACACGCTAACCTTGGTTAATAGCGTTATAACGTTGGATACTTTATGAGTAAAGGGTAGGCGTTATTTGGCTTGCTTTGTGTTCTCTGGGTTTTATTTTTTAATTGAACAATGCCCGTCTAATGCTCTGCAATTTACTCACTGATTGTTCACAGTGGAAACTGCAAAAGTAAAATAATAAACGTTCAACGGGCATTGAATAAGTTAACGCGTTTGGTAATAGGCTTGCTTTAAGCGACTTGAATTTGCATAAATATATTCACGGCTTAAGCGATCGTTATTATAAAAATTACTATCAAGGTTATAAAACAGCTTTGCGCTGTCACCCATACCTGGCGTTAATTTATTTTGATCTTTTCCAACTAGCGTACTCACTGAATACTGCCATTTAGACTTACCTCTTACTTGAAAGTATTTATTATTGTAATCTTTACGTGGTGTTAACGGTATTGAGAAGCCAATACCAACAAATTGATTGGCTTCTTGATTATCAATTTTTGTATTTTTATAGGTTAAGTTAAGTGACACATCACCAAACAGCCTCTTAACTTTAAACACCACACCTTTATCTTGTTGCCAATATTGCCCTATCTGTAATTCAGCAGAGGCATTGAGATCAGCATGGTAATATCGGTACTTACCAACAATAACATCTCGTTGTTTCAGCTCTTTTTCTGGCCAACAATCGATCAATAAAATATTACAACCTGCATAAGGTTTTATTGCGGCTATATTTTGGATTTCATACCTTGCTGTTACGAGGTTAACTTTATGGCTACCACCAGAACTTTGCCAACGAACTTCGTTCGCTAAATAGTTATACGTATCACGATATCGACCAAAAGAAGTCATATTTTTTAACGAGTACGGTAATTGCAAGGTTTGATGAAAGCTATATTCTTGTAACCCTGTTTTTTGCTTTTTATCACCAAAAACCTCACCTTCTTTAAAGTTTTTGGTTTCCGTTATTTGTGTCATATGTTCTGCCGTTACTGCCCCACCTGACCATAACGGTAATTCAACATGGCTAACCCACGCTAAAGACGCATCAAAAACACCCAATTCAGTGCCTACTCTAGAAACAATTTCCGGCCAAAAAGTGAAACGAGGTTTTAGCCAAAAGTTATTGGTATTATCTCGTACAGCGCTTGAATAGCGTCGTTGACTAGTAAACGTATCGGTGGATATCGCCACTTTTAAGGGTTGGTTATCGCTTAAAAAGCCCTCATATTCAGCTAAACTCCCTTTTACTACTAAAATAGGAATGTCGCGCTCTTTGATCACCAGTATAAAGTGTGAATAATTATAGTGGATATTCTTACTAAGGATACCCAATACAACGCCAAGTCCATCTATTTGGTTACGGTTATAAATGTGATTTTCTACTTCTACGTATACCGTATTAAGACTAGCTTCACCTACTTTAATGGATTCAAAGCCTTCATTAACCAATAACCTTTGTACTCGCAATCGTTCAGTCAAGCCCGAACGGTTAACTACATCAAACGCTTCAGTCTCTAATGAGGGCGGTTCGTGATCATCGCTTAATTGACGTTTATTTGTATGGCTCTGCGAGGAACTATTTCCCGTAAAATCAAGGGGTATGGTTAAGCCAATGCCATAATAAATATCATCGTTTAATTGCTCGTTTGTACTGGAAACTACTACGTCGGTGGATAACTGAATATCACTGTTAAACCAATGGCTAGGTGAGGATAAATGCATCCCTAATTGGGTGTCGGCTGCATCATATTCTGCTGAGAGTTTAACCCATTCATAAGGCTGCCAAGCAATGCCCGCAAAAAATCCATCAAGCCGTCCTTGACTTGAGTCACTCTGTCCTATCCCTACTGAAATATTAACCGCTTCTAAAATGTTTTTTGATGCCACCACATACTTCGCATCAAAGTGGCTGCCAGCACCTCCTAAATCTTGAATCCCTACGGCTAAACTAAACCAATCTTTAGGAATGTAAGGGATACCTAATTTAATGTTGGCCGATAAATCGGTTAAACCATTTTCACTACCCGGGTTATAATCTGCCAAGCGTCCTGAGACTTCAACATACTCCCATAAACCGACACCAAAGTTATAATTAGTCCCCGAGCTATAGCCACCTTTTGTTTCAACTTGATTACCATATTGTAGATAAAATGTGCCTTCATCAAACAATTTTGCAGTGGGCGTGTTGATTAAGCCGCTATATCCTTGAAAAGACATAGTAGCCTCAGGTTCAGCCGCAATAATAATCGAAGGCAGTAAAGCCAAAGTGAATATAATACAGTGCTTCATTTGAATAAATTCCTAACAGGGTCAATAAGAATAATAAAAGAGGGAGTAATAAAAAACCCGCCAATTGACGGGTTATATTTTACTGGGAGTGAGCTAAACTAATCATCTGTAGCGCCTGTACCACCGGTAACTGTAATGACACCATTACCTAATTCAACCTCAATGGGTTGAACAACAACAGGCACAACCACTACCTCAATAACAACCGCTATCCCTTCATTCGCAGCGTCTGCCTCAACAGTTTCTTGGATCAGCGTGACTTGGTCAGATATTTCTACTTGCGCTTCAGCCAATGCTACTTGAGCATCAACTGTAGCAGGGTCGGCTAATGCCGTAGCAATATCTACCCCTTCGGCAAGCGCTTCTACTACTGTGTTTGCGACAACGGCAACGGTTTGCACATAGTCATTAATAACTTCAGCTAGTGTACTCTCTGCAGGTATTGTTATCGCAGCCAGCGAGGCGTTTATCAAGGTTAACGTATTAGTAATACTTGGATCGGTGCCAGTAAGTTCCGCATCAGTCACCGCATCAGCCACACCCTGAGTGTCGGTAGAGTCGACAATGGTAATATCATAAATATTCGTCTCTGATAAATCCACACCCAATATTTCACCCACAACCACAGAGGCATTTTGTTGCAAGGCTGTCACGTCTTCAATCGGCAGAGTATCAATCGCTGAAACTAAGTTTGGATTGGCTGCAACCTGAGCCAATACAGCATCGGTCGCCATCGTCGTTAAAGTGTTTGCATCAGCAACAATGTCATTACTAGTGCCATCGACTTTAACGGTAGCCACCGTTAGGGTGGTCAATGATAGACCGGCAATTTTTAACGTGGGGATCAACTCACCACGCAGAACATCGCCACAACTCACCGCTGCATCACAACGCATTTGCGTGTTGGCATCAGTGGTAAACTTAACCACTACGGCACCTACTAAAATATCGCCATTAGCGTTGACAATTGTCGCGCTGTAATCGCCATTATCATTTGTTTGTACATCTTCAGGGGTTGTGGTTAATGGGCTAAGGAATTCAATATCACTGGCTCTATATATTTGCACTTTAGCGCTAATGAGTGCCCCTTTAAAAACTGAACCCGATATATTTATCGGAGCCGGGACTGTTGGTGCGGGTGTCTCTTTTTTATCACCGTTGTTACATGCGGCTAACGCCAACGACATACTCGCTGCTAATATGGTACGAGATATTTTTTTCATGTTTAATGACCTAATATTGATTAAAAAGGGAGGAGATAATTCAGTGTGATTTACACGTTTCAGTGTGTTTTAAAATTAAGTTGAGTTGCTGTATACTCTTTTTAATGCGCTATAAGGCTATTGCTAATTCAAAGTTTATACC
>CAWVSL010000082.1:0-4268 GCA_963933115.1 uncultured Colwellia sp. | reverse complement strand
GGTCGCAAACAACACGCCAAAGGCCAAAGATACCGCCATTGGAATAACAATCAGGGCTTGTGTACTGGTTTCAAAAAAAACTATAGGCACTAATCCAATAAAGGTAGTAATTGAGGTTAACATGATCGCTCTAAAACGCTTGGTACCGGCATAAATAACCGCATCAATTACCCGCTTACCTGATTTTCGGCCATTATTCACATAATCGACCATCACCAAGGAGTCGTTAACCACCACACCAGCCGCTGCCAATAATCCAAATACAGAAAACAAATTAAGATCCAGACCAAGCATTAGATGACCTAACACCGCGCCAATAACACCAAAAGGGATCACAGCCATGATCATAAAAGCTTGCGAATAGGATTTTAACGGTATCGCTAATAATGAAAATATTACCATTAACGAAATCATAAAATCTCGGAGTTGTTTATCCGCACCCTCGATCTCTTCTTGAATACGACCAGAGACTTCACTGTTTACAGAAGGATATTTTCGCAATAATTCAGGTATGTAATTATCTCGAATATCAGCAGTGATTTCAAAAGGCTCTATTTGCTCTGCATCGACACTCGCCCAGACATTAATAGTGCGTCGGCCATTTTCACGACGTATACGAGTGACGCCGTCAGATAATGCAATATCAGCCAATTCAGACAAGGGTAACTCAGCCCCGTTGGGTGCAACTATCATCACCTCATTAACATGGCCAACTGAACTGCGCTGTTCAAGTGGATAACGCACCATTACCTTGATTTCTTCGGTATCACGTAAAATACGCTGCGCTTCTAAACCGTAAAAACTATAGCTTACCTGCGAGGCAATATCAGCAAGTGTTAGGCCAACACTATAGGCCAGTGGTTTTAAAGTAAATTGTACTTCTTTAGCACTGGTTTGACGGCTATCATTGACATCACCAACCCCTTTTAAACTATTCAGTTTGACTTTTAATTCTTGCGCAGCGGCAAGTAAATGGTCATCATTTTGCCCCTCAAGTCGAAAAGCAATGTCCCCATCATCTCGGCCACCACCAAATAAATTATCGTTAATTGAAAACGATTTAACACCGGGTAAATTAGGGATCGCTTTTCGCCACAAGTCTGCCAAAGCAAAGGTATCCATTACTCGTAGCTCTGGATCAACCAACTTTAAGGTAATCGCTCCTTGGGTGCGACCTCGCAAACTCACATTGACATCATCAATCATTTTGCGACCATATTTACGAGCAATATCTTCATCAACCGCATTTAAAATATTTGAAATGGTCAACACCGTTTGTAATGTTTGTTTGTCAGAGGCGTCAATATTCATTTCAATGTTTACTTGCGGAAAGTCATGCGGTATTTTCGGCTGTCCGATGTAACGAACTAGACCGCCGGCAAAAAGTCCGGCACTGATCAACATAACACTAATAAAAAACATCAGTACCGCATACCGATATTCAATACAAACAGCAAGTCCTGGCTTATAGACAGTATCAATAAATTTATTTAAGTGCTTATCAACCGCTTTGCGAAGTCTATCTAATGGATTTTTAGGATTATAAGCTTTGATCTTCATTTTGACTAAGTGCGCAGGAAGGATCAATTTAGATTCAATCAAAGAAAAGATTAGACAAAATATAACTACCAAGCCTATTGATTTTCCAAAAGCTGAGCCAGGTCCATCACCCAACACTAAAGGAATAAAGACAGCAATAGTGGTTAATACGCCAAAGGTTGCCGGCATAGCGACACGCTTTACACCACGAATAACATTTTCGGTCGTATGCCCATGTTGCTCAATTTCATCATGAGCACTTTCACCCATCACAATGGCATCGTCAACGACAATACCCAGCACTAAAATAAAAGCAAACAGACTGGTAATGTTGATGGTGACATTAACAAACTCCATTGGCATGACTAATAAGGTACCCAAAAAGCACACAGGTAAACCCATCATCACCCAAAAAGCGAGGCGCACACGAAGAAATAATGCCAGCATAAGAAACACCAATACGGCACCACTTTTCATGTTGTCCAACATCATGTTCAATCGACCTTCGAGGTAATAGGTCATATCAACCCAAGTTTCTAGTTTGACTGCCTTGGGCAAAACTTTTTCTTTGTCACTCACATATTGTTTAACCACTTCGGCGACATCAGTAATACTTTGATTATCAGCCGCTCCTATAAACAGCGTGACCGAATTTTCACCATTAAATTTTGAATATTGCAATCCTTCTTCAAAGCCATCACTAACTTGCGCAATATCACCAAGTAATATTTTAGTCCCGTCTTCGAGTGAAATAACAGGGATTTGCTCAAATTCATCGCCACGGTAAGCTTGATTTTCAACTCGCAGGTTGATGTAACCATTTTCAGCCTGAATTTGTCCTGCCGACATATTTCGCGAAGAATTTTTCACTGCTTGCGCAACATCTCGAAATGATAATCCATATTCACGTAATTTATCTTTGCTGACATCAATCGATATTTCGTAATTCAAACCACTGGATAAATTAGAAATACTCACCAATGGCAGTTGTTGAATTTCATCATGTATCTTTCGCCCTAACTCTTTTAATTCACCATGAGTTAAGTCACCATATAAACTAATATACAGCACTTCCTGACGAAATTTCTCACGTTCAATTTTAATCCGTTCCATACCATCAGGAAAACTAGCGATTGAATCAATCGCTGATTTTACTTCTTCCAACACAATTTGCGGTTCATAATCTAAATCAACCTCAAACCAGCCGTTAGAGAAGTTACGATTGGAATAGGTGATCACTCGCTTGAGACCTTGGACCGTTTCTAACGCCTCTTCAATTTTAATGGTAATACCTTCCTCTACCTCTTGCGGAGCTGCTCCTGGGTAGGGTGCGGAGTAAGAAATCCAATTAATTTTTACTTGCGGAAACATTTGTTTGTTGATGGTGTTAATTGTTAACAAACCACCAAGTAAAATAAAAATCATCAATAAATTTGCTGCGACACTATTACGCGCAAACCACGCAATTAATCCTTTGTGTGTATCATCCATCAGTTACTCCTTAACAATGGCGGGTTGAGCCTCCGATTCTGCTATCTGACTATTCTCATTGTTATTATTCTTAGTGCTCAATGATAGTTTCATTCCTTCGACCGGAGAATCTAATGCAGAAACAATTAACTGGTCACCATCAACCAAACCATTAGCAACAATCACTTGACTACCTTGCTGACGAACAATATCGACCTTAACATAATGTAAAGTAGAATCATTATTCAATAAGCCAACTGTATCATTCACTACTAAGTAGCTTGGTAATAGGCTAGCTTGAGGTAACTCAACACCTAAGATTTTTGCTTGGACATAGGAGCCAAAACGCAAAGGATTGACATCACTAATCGATGCTAGGCGATAAGGATCTTGAACTTCTGCAACCAAGTAACTCATCCGGCTTTTATCATCAATGACCCCTTCACTTCGGCTAATAATCGCTTGCCATATCTGCTCTTTTCCAGCAAAGCTTCCCAATAAATTAACTTTCGCGTTTTTGCCTTGGTTGAGTAGAAATCGTAATTGATTATCAGCAACAGGTAAACGAACCTCTGCAACTGCGGTACTGAGCAATTTACCTATTGCCGTACCCGTGCTAACGAAGGAGCCTAAGCCTATATGACGTTCAGCAATCATCGCATCAAACGGTGCCTTAACTTCGGTACGTTCCATGTTACGTTCAGACCTAAGCACTGCTGCTTGTGCGGCCTTGACTCGCGCAAGTTCTTGCGCGAGTTGTGGTTTACGTAAACTTAAGTCAGTAGGAGAGCTATGAGTAATTTTTTGCCATTCACGTTCAGCCACTTTTCCTTGCGCACGCTCTTTCTGCAAAGAGGCGCGAGCAGAAGCTAAATTAGCCTGAGCTTCAATTAAAGCTGCTTCATAATCATTGGGATCAATACGAGCTAATAACTGCCCTTCTTTAACAAAACCTCCACGCACAAAAATCTCAGAAAGTTCCATTATTTGACCACTGACTTGAGCAACTAATTGTGTTTCATATTTGGGTTTTACTATGCCATAAGAGTCTACTTGCAACGTAAGTGGCGCAACACTGATATTTTCTACCGCGACAACAGGGGTAATATCAACTTGGTTTTTTTCTTCAGGTGGGGTCTTCATACTTGCAAAAACCCAGTAAAATAAGCCTCCAATAGCCAATATAACGAATGGGAGTATGATCTGTTTGTTTTTGGTCACTGCGAATTCCTTATTTCTATGTGATCTGCGATAACAAT
>CAWVSL010000081.1:0-5951 GCA_963933115.1 uncultured Colwellia sp. | reverse complement strand
CTCTATCTCTATCTCTATCACTATCTCTATGTCAAGCTCTAGGTATATAAAAAACCTTAAAGAAAGAGTATCAACATAAAGAATACGAATAACTGAGCTAATGGCTAATCAATAAACTGATAGGGTATTAACGTTAGTAAAAATTAGGGTTATAAACCTATTCACGCCATAAGCGCTAGTGTTAACTTTAAAATTAATACCCAATTTATTTCGCCGCTTTTTAAGTTACCCCAGCAAATTAATTTACTGACCTTAATCGTCAACTTTCCTTGTTACATCAGCTTTTTTATACTGACTTAGCTAGTTAACGGCTTAATGACAAGTTAACGTTGTCAACAAAAGCTTAGTTCTTGTCATTTTTTTATGTAGTGATAATTAGCCAACAGGCAACGTTTTTTCTTTCGAAGGTATAGTGTTTATTTGGTTAAGTAATAATGCGGCCAAAATAATCCCAGCGCCAATGCTTAACCTCAGTATGTCGGCTTCTGTGTTCCATATCAGTACGTTAACAACAATACCTGCTGGAATAAGTAGGTTATTCATTGCGGCTAACGCACCTACATTGACTAAAGTTGCACCTTTATTCCACCCAAAATAGCCTAAGCCCGAAGCAACAATGCCTAAGTAAATAAGCACGCCCCATTGAGTTGGTGTACTGGGTAACTTCTCTGTATTGCCAAATAAAACATAACACACGGTAGCGACCATTAATGCGCCAATAAAAAACCAGCCAAACACATTTTTATGATCTAGCTGAGTATTGATCATTAAGCGTTTGTAAGTTACTTGCCCTGTGGCAAAGCACATATTGGCGCCTTGCACTAATAACAAGCCGATTAAGAAGTCACTATTAATACTTTCATAACGAATCGCTAACGCACCACACACAGCAATAATAGCGATAACAAAAAACCTAGGATTAAAATGCTTTTCAAGCGCATCGTTTAACAGGGTAATGTAAATGGGTGTTATCACCGTAAATAATAATACTTCGGGCACAGATAAATATAAAAAGGAGTGATAGTAAAAAATATACATAACGCCAAGTTGTATCGCACCAATGAGCATAAGTTTTAGCGCTAAGGGTTTTGGTGTTGTTCTAAACTTTAAAAAGGGTAGAAAAACTAAAGTAGCAAGCGCAATGCGGATCAATACGCTAAACCACGCATCAACTTGGCCTGCTAAATAAACCCCAATTAAACTAAATGAAAATGCCCAGAGCAGGGTCACTGCAAATAAATAGCCCATAAATACCATTGGTAATTAATTAATGACAACAGTATATCTGTTATAAAAAATAAAAGCTCACCCGTGGGTTGTTATAAGAATAACCCTATTGGCAAACTCAATGGGATCGATTACTAAGTGTTTGAAAGGTTACCTAAGGTTAACTCATGACAAACTATGGTCTTAAGCAATAAGCTAAATTCTACTCACTTTTTGTCGCTTTGAGCCTGAAGCAGTAATAAATAGGTTTCCTCAGGTGAACACTTTGTGCGCCCTTTATTGACGTTGGAGATTGTTTCACTCACAGCAGCCGTTTTGATAAATGATTATAAACCTCTTTCATATCATGCTCACTTGTATTAAATGCTGTTCAACGCCTCAAGGGCCATCAACAGGAGGAGTTTTAATGTTGATGAATACCCCCACCGATTAACAGACTAAATCAGAGTTACGTTATGGACTAATATAATTGGCTGTTTTATTTTTTACTATTGTCAGAGTTTCTTACACTTTCAATAATTCATAGCAACACATTTCATTTAAAATCTTGTTTTATATTTGAAAAATAACAATGGTTTACTTTTTGCTAATAGATTCTGTTTACATTGGTTTTTTAAATTACATTAAAAAAGGATTTAAAATGAATATGATTAAACCTCTAATTTTAACGGCATCATTACTAATAGCACCTATTTCGCAAGCGGCATTTATTACAACACAAGAAGCGGCTCTAGATTCTATTTTTTCTCAACTAATCTTTGAAAATAGACCAATTGATATTCGCATCGGCGCTGCCACTGAATTAGTGTTTCCTAGCTTATTAAATATAACGTCAGATGTAGAAGTAGCCCAATTATTTGGTATGCATATTGGTTTACCAACGTTAGTTAATTTTTACTTTATTGATACTATTAGTGCTTGTGGCGGTACTAACAACGCCTTAATCGTTGGTTGTGGTGAATATCCAGGGAATGATTTTGTTGTTGAATCTACCTTTGCTGCGGGACCATTTGGTGGTGAATTGCTTGCCCATGAATTAGGGCATAATTTAGGCCTTGACCATTTAAATGGCAATTTTTTAATGAATCCTATTCTTAATGGTTTTACCAAAATAACCATTGAGGAAGTCAACATCGTTCATAATAGCTCGTTAGTACAAATGGACGGTGATCAGTTTTGGATTGATATTAATCCGGTACTGATTGTTGCTGAGGCGACTAATTCCGTCCCTGAGCCAAGCACCCTGTTGTTATTTTTAATTCCTCTTGGATTGATATATCAACATCGGATAAAGAGTAATAACTAAGGTTATCGTTTTTCATATTCACCTAATCTAGACTGTGATAACGTGCTATGCAGGGTAAATTTCTCGTGGGAGCTTTTAATGTTGCATAAAAAACTATTGTTAATTTTGTTTAGCTCGACTTTGTTGTTTTTGAACTCGTCTTATGGCGAGAATAATGCAAATGAGAGCATATTGATAAAAAGCTGCCCTAACAATGACTTTTGTTTTATGCATCCGCAAAACCTGCGACCAGTTCAGAGCCAGATAATTGATTCTATTGCAGGGCAATATCAAAATGATAATATTGTGCTCAATTATGATTTAGGCAGGTATGCCTCGCAATTTAATGAAATGAGCGAAGCGAGAATTGAGGCAGTAGACATTGATGGACTTTCTGGTAGTATTTTAGTGCATAACAAACGTATGGCCCTGAGAATACCCCAAGTTAAAGGAAAAGTTCGTTTTTCAATGCTAATTGTTTTTAAAGAAGAACGGCAGCTTGAACTAGGTCGAAGGATTTTTAATTCAATTCAATTCACGGAGAAATGATCCCTATTTTTCCGTCACCGCACTAAGTGACAGTACCAATCCAATATACGATGCTTTATAGGGCTCACTGTCAATATATCCATTTTATTATTATCTAATGCCTTAAAAATGAGCCGTTAAGTAAAAATGTTTTTTGAGGTTTTTGATGATAATTTATCAGAAACAACCCTTTTAATACGTCTTAATTATATTGACGCACTCTGTTAGAATATAGCCATTGATTAAAGACCCCCGAGCCAGCATGTCAGAATTTAAAGCATTTTCACTTTTAGAGTCAATTATTGACCGCGTTAGTCTTAAAGGCTATAAACAGCCGACACCGATCCAAAAAGAATGTATCCCAGCACTTATTAATGGCAATGACCTTCTGGGTATAGCGCAAACGGGAACGGGGAAAACTGCGGCGTTTTCATTACCTATTATTAATAAGTTTGGGCGAAATAAAATTGATATCAAAGCTCAGAGCACGCGTTCGCTCATACTAACGCCCACGAGAGAGCTTGCCTCGCAAATAATGCAAAATATTGATGACTACTCTGACGGTTTAGAGCTAAAAACCAAGGTGGTTTATGGCGGTGTAGGTAGACAGGCACAAGTTGACTCTATTGCACTTGGACTTGATATTTTAGTGGCTACCCCCGGAAGGTTATTAGACTTAATTGAAACCGGTGATATAAATTTTAAAGCGTTAGAAGTATTTGTCTTAGATGAAGCAGATACAATGCTTGATATGGGCTTCTTTAACGATGTTCAAAGCATCATATCTAAACTGCCAAAGAGTCGACAAACACTACTGTTTTCAGCGACTATGCCTGCTGAAATAGAGATACTTGCAGAAGCAATATTAACAGAGCCAATAAAAATTCAAATTACTGCTGAAACGGTTACTATCGACTTGGTTAATCAAAGCGTATACCACCTTGATAAATCAAATAAAGTACCTTTGCTATTTAATATCTTGAATAAACCTGACCATGAAAAAGTGCTCATCTTTTGTAAAACAAAGTATGGCGCTGACATCATTGTTAAAGCACTAGAGAAAGCATCAATAACTGCCGCAAGCCTTCACAGTGGTAAAACACAAGCGGTTAGGGAAGAAGCGTTACAAAACTTTAAAGATTCTAATTTAAGAGTATTAGTTGCAACTGATGTCGCTGCTCGTGGAATTGATGTTGATAATATTACTTTAGTGATTAATTATAACCTTCCTGAAGACCCAAGAAATTACATACACCGTATAGGACGCACGGCTCGTGCCGGTAAAAGTGGAATGGCGATATCATTTGCAGTAGAAAATGATATGAGGCAATTAAATAATATTGAAAATAGCATAGGGCAAGTCATTACGGTTGTTACCGAACAGCCTTTCCATAAAGAGTTGTCAAAAGCACCTAAACAAGTCAAAAAAAAGGGTAAAAAAACAAATAGAACAAGAACAAAAAAATAAGAACAGGCAATATCGGGTGAATAGAGTCTAACTAAAATAAAGGTCAATGACTTTGATTGATAAAATGAAAGCAGTTAAATTAATTGAGTCTTGGTATTGTTGAACGCCGTCTTATCGGATGATCTATTTAGAAATAAAAGGTCTTAAATGGCTTAAGACAGTATTTTACCTGTGGATAACATAGCTTATTATCATGTTAATAAATCGAAAAAATAGGGTTGTTATATAAAACAGTGATCCACTAGTCTTCGTTACTTGAATAGTTAACCGCTTCATTGGCGATTGAATAAGAGAAACCTTTTGATATTAAATGACGTAACGCTTTTTGTTTTAATTTCAACTCTTCAATGGGCGCTTCCCCAAATTTTCTTATTTTTAGGGTAAGTGCTTTGTCTAAATAGTCTTCGTCAGAAGTTTCTAGGGCACTGATGCAATCATTGATTGTTTGGGATAAAAAACCTTTTGCATACAGCTTTTCTTTTATTTTGTTAGCGCCTATGTTTTTTTGCGATAAACTTTCCGTTAAACGGCTTGCGTAACGGCTATCGTCAACAATGCCTCGCTCTATTAAATAATCGAGTGCGGAGTCATTAAATTGGGTGTCGTCCTTAAACAATAAATTTGCTTTTTGCAGCAAGGCTTTAGCTGAGTATTCACCATATCTCTCGATCATCCACTGCATGTATGACTTAACGCGTTCATAAGAAATTACTTGTGGCTTGGTATCTTGCTTTTTCTTGTACATGTTAGTGTTAAATCCTATTGTTCAATTTACTGTTTGTTAATGCTCAAAAGTTTTTACCCTGCCTGCTCGTGTTTATCGCTCAGCTAGCGGTAATTTATTAACATAAATCTTCCTTTAGGTGACGATCAAACATTACCACACTTGATCATCAGTATATCTATAACCGAGCTTAGAAACTTATAAAGTTAACAAAATTAACCATCATGATGAGTTAAATAATAGATGAACTATATAATTGTTCGCGGTACTTATCGTTTGTAAATTTTTTAGGTTCGATAACTTTAGATCATAATTCTCTTGCTGCGACCAATTTTTATAGGTTCAGCTAATGAGATCCCAAGGTGAGTGCCAAACGCGTAGAACTCTGCTTTCTCGTCATAGGTTTAAAGTAGTCAAATAACCAAAACTTTGCACCCTAAGACTTAACCCTCAATTGTAAGTCACCACTATCGGCAAGCTTATAAAGGTTATCTTTAGGTTTTGCTTGTTTTATTTTAGTGCTGGTAAGTAGGGTATGGCCTCTAGCTATTTAATCAGTACTCTCAGTAGTATTAAATAAAAATACAACCGAGCGGAACGACTAAAATGGTTAGAGGCGTTACCCAGCATGTTAACGTTAATTAACTTTAGTTAACATGCTGGCTAACATAAATATCAAATCTCTGTTGATTTTGAAGATGTGACTATTGAAATTAACA
>CAWVSL010000080.1:0-5971 GCA_963933115.1 uncultured Colwellia sp. | reverse complement strand
AATAACTATTAAAACACTTGTCGTTAGTTTTTAGCTAACACTAGTGATAATGAGGAAAGAAATATGTCAAATATTCAAACAGATAACTCATTCAGTGAAATGAATGAAGAGCAAATGCCTGTTGCAAAAAACAAGTTGCATGGCTGGAAACATTTCGCAGGTTTATACGCCGGCGAACATGTTGCGGCAACTGAATTTGTTATTGGCGCAACCTTCGTCGCCTTAGGTGCCTCAACCATAGATATATTATTAGGTTTAGTCATTGGTAACCTATTAGCTATGTGTTCATGGTGGTTATTAACCGCACCAATAGCTGTTGAAACACGACTAAGTTTATATAATTACCTCAATAAAATTGCAGGTAATTCAATGACCAAGCTCTATAACTGGGCAAACGTGGTGATATTTTCAGTGATTTCCGCCGCCATGATAACGGTATCCGCTACCGCGGTCAGGTTTGCCTTTGACATTCCCGCCCAGCTCAATTGGTATCCCAGCAGTTTTTGGTTTGTCATTATCGTACTCGCGGTAGGGTCAATCGTAGTATTTGTTGCCATGTATGGCTTTTCAACCGTCGCAGACTTTTCAAAAATATGTGCGCCTTGGTTGTTTGTCATCTTTATTGCCGGTTCATTTACCTTATTCCCAGCGTTATCCAATCATGTATTAGGCAGCACAACCCTAAGTGGTTGGAACGACTTTATGATCATTGGCGACAGCTCCATTTGGACCGGTTTTACCAGTGACGGCGAACCAGGTATTGGCTTATTCGAAGTTATTGGCTTTGCATGGGCAGCTAATTCAATTACCCATTTTGGCTTAATTGACATGGCAATATTCCGTTTTGCTAAACGTAAAAGTTACGGTTTAATTTCAGGTGTAGGGATGTTTTTTGGTCACTATATCGCATGGATTTCTGCAGGTATTATGGGTGCAGGTGCAGCGATATTACTTAAAACCACCATTAGCCATTTAGATCCAGGTGATGTGGCTTATCACGCATTAGGTTTAACCGGTTTTGTCATTATTATTATCGCTGGCTGGACTACCGCTAACGCTAACTTATATCGCGCTGGTTTAGCTGCCCAAGCTATTTTTGTTAATCACTCACGTGAAAAAACGACCGCTATCGTAGGTGCTATAACAGTAGTTATTGCCTGTTTCCCTTTTGTATTTTCACAAATGCTACCGTTACTAACTTATGCTGGTTTATTGGTGGTTCCTGTTGGCGGCATTGTATTTGCCGAGCATGTATTGTTTCCAAAGATTGGCTTAACGCGTTATTGGGCTAAATATCAAAATATCTCGCGCAGCATTCCAGCAATTGCTACTTGGGCACTCGCTTTAGTCTTCGGTTTCGGCTTAAATATTCTCGGTATTATGTCGTTCTATTACTTGTTTATACCAACGTGGATATTCAGCATTGTTGTTTATACTTTATTAGCGAAAAAATATGGCGCCGATAAAAAATATCCTGAAGAAGCAGCTGCAGAAGCGCTTGAACAAGAACAAATAGTTGCTTATCAAACTGAACAAGCAATTAACGACAAACAGTTTATCTATGATACTAGCGGTATAAGTAAGTTGTTAAATACCGTATCGGTTATCTCATTATTGGTTATTACCGCCTTTGCTTGTCAGGTGATGTTCTTTAGCGAAACTATGGCTATTTATGACGCCAATAAAGCTGAATTTGAATACTACTGTTTCATATTTACTATCACCTATTTTGCTAGTGCGTATATGTCACTTAAACGTCAAAAAGCACTAAATACTTAACGTGCTTCATTAGCTTGAGGTGCAACTCCAGAGTTACACCTTAAGCATTAAACATAAAACATAAATTAACGTATTAAAAAGCTGGCAAACCTGCACTATCGGAAGCCAGAATATATTTTAGGATAACTCCTATTTAGTAAGGAAAAAACATGACTTCTGATTCATTAAATAAATCAACATTAAACCAAGCTAATTTAGCTAACTTGCCAAGCAATATTGATCGCCCAGCATACGACCGTAGCCAACTTAAAACGGGTATAGTTCATATTGGTGTCGGTGGTTTCCATCGCGCTCATCAAGCGGTTTATAGTAATGAATTATTAAAAACTCCAGGTTCAGAGCAATGGGCAATATGTGGTATCGGCTTATTAGAGAATAACCGTGGTTTACGCGATATCCTGATTAAACAAGACTACTTATACTCGCTCGTAGTACGTCATCCTAACGGCCAAATTGATAATAAAGTGATTGGCTCAATGATCGACTTTATCTTTGCCCCTGATAACAAACAAACCGTTATCGATAAATTGGCGCATAGCGATACTAAAATTGTGTCACTAACTATTACCGAAGGTGGTTACAATGTTCATCCTGTGACTGGTGAACTTGATGTAGAAAATGCAGATATTGCGCATGATATTACTCACCCTAACGATCCAAAAACAGCATTTGGTTATATTGCTGCAGCGTTAAAAGTTCGTAAAGATCAAGGCATGAAAGCCTTTACGGTACAGTCATGTGACAATATTCAGCACAACGGCGCAGTAACTCGTAAAATGCTATTGAGCTTTACTAAGATGCAAGATGCCGAGCACCAAGAAAGCGAACTAAGCCAATGGATTGCAGAGCATGTGCAATTTCCCAATGGGATGGTTGACCGTATTACCCCTGTAACCACAAAAGCAGATATTGATTACGTAGCACAAAACTTTGGCTTAACTGACGAATGGCCAATTACCTGTGAATCATTTTCACAATGGGTTATTGAAGATAACTTTAGCGACGGTCGTCCAAGTTGGGATAAAGCAGGCGCTCAGTTTGTACCTGACGTAACACCGTTTGAAAAAATGAAAATTCGTTTATTAAATGCAGGTCATTCAGTATTGGGTTTATTAGGCTCAATTCATGGTTACGCGACAATTGATGAAACCGTATCAGACAAAGATTTTGCTGAATATCTACGTGCCTTTATGGACTTGGAAGTAACACCTTTACTCGATGAATTAGACGGCATTGATTTAAACCAATACAAAGATACGTTAATTGAACGTTTCGCTAATCCAAATATCAAAGATAGTTTGGCGCGTATTTGCTCAGAAAGCTCAGCTAAGCTACCTAAGTTTTTAATTGCCACTATTGAAGAAAACTTAACCGCTAATCGTGATTGTTCGTTAGCGGCATTAGTTATTGCTACTTGGTGTTTATACAGCGACAAGCAAGTAAACCAAGCGCAAAAAGCGTTAGATATTCAAGATGCAATGCAAGCTGAGCTTACAGAATATGCTCAACAAACTAGCGCAGACACCCTAGTCTTTTTAAAGCTTGATAGCTTGTTTGGTGATTTAATTAATCAACCTGCCTTTAATCAATTATATAGCGATGCAATTAACGCCCTTTATGCGCCAGCAAGTAATATTAAAAACATTATGCACAATACACTTAAGCAGAAACCCCAAACTGTTGCCGCGGAGACAAAATAATGAATAGTTTATTTATCAACAATAAAGCAGCTATCGATATTTCCATTAACTGTTTTGGTGAAGTACTTTGGGACTGTTTCGCAGACGGTAAACGTTTAGGTGGCGCGCCATTAAATGTTTGTTTACGTTTAAATTCTCTCGGCATTAATGCGCAAATGATCAGTGCTGTTGGCGATGACGATTTAGGCCACGAACTGCTTAGTGAAATTAAAGCACGTAACATAAAAACTAACTTGATTGAGACTAATGCTGATAAAAAAACTAGCACGGTTGAAGTCATGCTAGATAAAAGCGGCTCAGCGACTTACGAAATAGTAAGTGATACCGCATGGGACAATATCGCGTTAACTCCTGCGCTACTTGAACAAGTTCAAAGCTCAGATATTTTCGTTTATGGCAGTTTAGTTGGGCGTCAAAAAGTGTCTTTAAACACCTTGAAACAGCTTATCGACGTAGCAAATTTTAAAATATTTGACGTTAACTTACGTAAGCCACATTACGATATTGAAACTGTAGTCACCTTGATGAAAAGTGCAGATTTTATTAAACTTAACGACGATGAGTTATACGAAATAGCACATGCGATGGGTTCTAAATTTAACTCGTTAGAGCAAAACTTAGAGTTTATTGCTGAGCAAACCAATACTGCTTATTTGTGCGTAACCAAAGGTCGTCATGGTGCATTACTTAAAATTAATGATACTAATTATTATAACTCCGGATTTTTAATTAACATTGTAGATACCGTTGGCGCAGGTGATTCCTTTTTAGGATCGTTAATCTATCAATTATGTACAACAACCGATGCACAATATGCGGTAGATTTTGCCTGTGCTGTTGGTGCTATGGTCGCTCAACACCACGGCGCAACACCTGAGTTGTCTATTGAAGAAATTGAAGCGTTTATCAATCCAACATAATCAATATAGTGTTAATGAAAGCCTATCACTGAAAGGTTACTGATGATATTTAGCCACTAACTGTTAACTTAGCAGTAAAACAGGACATCCAAAAACTTTAATCACAAACGATACAGCACATAAAACGCTTTGCCAATTTACACGATGGCATATTTTGCGTTTTAGGCTGAATTTATTAAGTGGTTCTCGTTACTGAAGGACAAATCAATGAATTGTATCCACGCCAAAGCCAGCTAAACACTGTTTTTTTGGAAAGATGTATATTTACTTGGGCATTAGTGAATGATCTGGTTTAATGGCATAGGACACTTTGATAAAGGATAATATCCTAATTATTTGAGGTGTTTTATGAATCAAAAACGACAATACAAAACTTACACTAAAGCTTTTAAAGAAGAAGCTGTCGCTTTAGTTAACGATCAAGGCTATACCGTACCAGAGGCAGCACAATCTTTGGGGATCAGAGCTAATTTACTTTATGGTTGGAAACAGCAGTTTGAAGATAAACAATTAGGTACTGTTTTAGCAGGTGATGAACGTAGTGAGTTGATGAAACTTCGTAAAGAAAACAAACAACTGCGTATGGAAAAAAAAATATTAAAAAAGGCCAGTGCCTTCTTCGCAAGAGAAATGAAGTAAAGTTTAACTTTATTAAACAGAACGAAGGCATTTTTCCTGTAAAAACACAGTGCAAAGTGATGAACGTCAGTCGAAGCGGTTATTATGCTTAGCGTAATCGCCCCGCTAAAGTTATCAGTGAATCAGAGCTGATGTTATATCGACGTACGAAAACTTTATTTAAAGAAAGTCGTCAAAGTTTAGGCTCTCGGCAGCTAATGAAAAATCTGCGTAAAGAGGGCTTTAAGGTTGGCCGTGACAAAGTAACTCGGTTGATGAACAAACTTGATTTGAAGGTCAAACAACGTATTGCTTATAAAGTGACAACGATGCGTAAACACAGCCATAGTGTTGCCGATAATATTGTTGACCAGCAATTTAACCCGAACCAAGCTAATCAAATTTGGGCTGGTGATGTGACGTACCTTCGCACAGGGCAAGGTTGGATGTACCTAGCTATTGTGATGGATTTATATTCCCGACGAATTATTGGGTGGTCAATCCATAAGCGTATGACAGTTGATTTGGTTGAGCGAGCGATGCAGATGGCATTAAACCTTAGGCAACCAACTAAGGAGCTGATATTTCACAGCGATAGAGGCTCACAATATACGAGTCATCGCTTTCAACAGCAGCTAATGAATAACAATATAATTGCTTCGATGAGTGGCCGTGGTGCATGTTGGGATAATGCTGTTGTTGAACGGTTCTTGGGTAGTTTAAAAAATGAATGGCTATCAAATATTTACCATTTAACACGCAGTGGTATGAAAGAAGATGTAGAAGCTTATATCAGATATTACAATCAGATCAGGCTGCATACATCAAATGGTGACTGCTCTCCAATTGAGTTCGAGCAGTCCACAATAAATGTGTCTTATGCGGCTTGACCAGAACAGTCTAACGTGGTTGTTTGGTTTTGAGCTGAGTTACTACTCTTTGTAGTTACTTGTG
>CAWVSL010000079.1:0-6086 GCA_963933115.1 uncultured Colwellia sp. | reverse complement strand
TGCGCCCCTCCTAAGGGCGATGTCGTGGGTTCGAATCCCGCCGAGGACGCCATTTTTTTATAAAGTAACAGCTAAACCAAACGCCAACAAACAATCGATGTCACCTGACACGGGTTTTATACCCAACTCATTTAAATTACAGCCTATTAAAATTAACTGACTGTTGGCACTATTTTATTCTATGAGCTTAACCAACTGGCTTTTTGTTAGTGAGCCACTCTTTCTAATGACTTCATCACCTTTTTTAAACACTAAAACTGTTGGTAAGCCTCTAACACCGTATAATTTACTGAGAGTAGAATTTAGTGATACATCGACCTTAACTACGGTCAAACTTTCAGCGTATTCTTGTGCGATGTTACTAATCGTTTTATCCATTAGCAGGCAAGGCCCACACCACTCAGCCCAAAAATCAATTAAAACAATACTTTGCTCGGTAACTATTTTTTTAAGTTCATTATCAGAAGTTACATCAATCGGCTGACCTAAAGTAGGGCCATTTTTATTAAGCCTTTTTGAAATAGCAGATATTGGCCATTTAGCTATTGCAATGAAATTAGTAACCATCAAAGCGACAAACAATATTATCCCGCCTAAAACTTTAATAGGAAATAAGTAAATTGAAGCGTTTTCGATAAAATTCTCAATGGTATTTAATTTTTCCGTTACTTGATTTCCTAAACTCAATTGAGACTCCAATAGTGCTAATGCCCCCATTCAGAGGAATTAATAGTTGGCTAAAATGTCCAGCGAAGCGAAATCGGCCAACGGTTAAAAGTGATAATTTAAGGGGTTGTTTGGGCTATTTTATATTGTGCCTGACTCACACTGTGCTCTTCTTAAGTTACGTTCAATCAGTAAAGGTTGCTTTAAAGGGGCAACCAGCACATCTGAAATCCTTAGGCCGGTATCTAGTTCTTGTATCCAAATTGAAATGTTACCTTCAGCTAATTTTCTGTTTAATATATAACTCTTATCTGAGTCTAAATTTACTTTAAAATTGACGAAGGCTTCTTTATTACTACTGGGTATAAAACGTTTTGAAATGCTAGCCTTTACCCATAAGTTATGCTCTCCACTCAAATATTGTTTAGACTCAATCCAGCCTGTTTCTTTTTTATGGAAACACATCAGATGGATATATTCCAATGTTGAACTTTTTTCCTTTTTAAAATTTTGAAACCTAAAGTGATTATCTTTAATCCCCACTTTGATAGGTAAAACACTACAACCAAGTAACGTTACACTTATAATTAAGATTAAAAGTGATTGTGAATTTTTCATGTTTATTCCTTTGGGTAATTTGGATTGAACTAGCCGACTTCGATAGCCCTGGCGAGTGTTGACCCCAGAGTTACTTGTTCCGCTTGAAAAGCTTTTTATATTTTAAATTACTTAAACCTATTTTTTTACTTCTCTAACCCTTTAACAATAGTTTTAATGATATGCGTAAATTATGCAAGCAAATTGAAAGTAGGATTAATATTGGTAGTGAAAATTTATCGAATGAACAAAATATTCGCTTTAGTAACATCAACACCCAAAAGATCAAGTCATGCTATCGATAAAGATATTGAGGTTAAAAAGTTGTTATATAAACTTCTCAATAATGTATGCGTTATCATTGTTATATATTTTGAATATTTTGTAGACCCAAAAGGGTTACTAAGTAGTATTGTCGTAATTTACCCGTCACCCGATGTAAAAAAACATTTATCACTCATCATTTTTCATTGGGGAAAAATACATTTTCAATGCGGAGGTTAAACTGTTTGGCGATATCAAATGCCAACTGCAAAGAAGGGTCATGTTTTCCATTTTCCACCGCATTTACAGCCTGTCGAGAAACGCCTATTTTATTTGCAAGGGTTTGTTGTGAAAAGTCATGCTCAGCGCGTAATACCTTAATTCGATTATTCATTATCTTTCCAAACTAAGAAATAAAGTATGATACCGTGACCACTAAATACAATAGGGAGTACGAATGCCAAATTTATCTCAGGCATAGGAAACTTCATTGCTAACATGCCGTACATAAACGATGAAAAACAAAGGATGCCTATCATCCATAAAAAAGCTTCTCCAGTAAGTGCTTTCATGTATTCATCCAGTGCTCGATATCGAGTTCTAAAAGTGATAAATGCCGAAAATAATGGCAGTACGGGTAAAAGTGTGACAACAACCTGTAACCAAGTTGGCATATTTAAGAGTTCTAAAGTAAATGCTTGAACAGCAATGAGGATGAGAAAAACTAACATTGCAGCCATAAAACGTTTAGTGAATAAAGTGTCCTGTTGAGATTGTTCCATAATATTCTCCTAATAATATTTACCCCTGGGGTCAAAGGCAAGTTGCATTAAAAACCTGACATTATGTCAGGTTGTCATTACATAATATTAGTACATCATCAATATATCAAGTAGACCTGACAAAATAATAAAATTATATTTTCACTTAAATTGCTGTTTAATGTGATTGAATAGACGTAAAATTTTGAGGGTATTAGAAAAAATCACTATTCGATTACGCAACCGTAAAGAAAACTGAAGCAACTAATCGCTGTCGGTAATGACTTATGATCAGTAAACAACCGATGTAAGCAATGCAGGTTTTAAAGATCCATACGTTCGCTCTTGGTACGATTTTGATGTTTTAAGGGCTTTCGTCATCTGACTTTATCGAGCTTTATATTGAAAATCAGTATCAAGTGATGACAGGTCAACGGCAACATTGAGCTTAAAGCAGACCTTATACGTGAAGTTGCTTCGACTGCCGTTTAGCGCACCAATACTAATAGGTCATACGAATCACCGTTGAGAAAAAATTTTAGGCTTACTAGTCTTTTACTATTAATCAACGAGTGTCACTTATTTATTTAATAACATCATTAGTAAACCAATAATTAAAAACTTAAAATTAATCATATTAATTCGGTAACCTAATCGCTATTCATTATCAATAAAAAACCAGCGTGTCTCGCTGGTTTTTTGTCTTCGCTCAATGATGAAATATTGAGCTACCTATTTCAAACTAATGCTGGTATTAACATTTGAGCCATCTTGATGATCAGGTTCAAACCAACGTGCCGTTACTGATTTTGTATGAGTCCAAAAGCTGACCACTTGCTTACCATTAGGTCCTAAGTCGCCAAGTTTTGACGCACGGGAGCCGGTAAAGCTGAAGAATGCAACCGGTACTGGAATCGGAACATTAATTCCCACTTGGCCAACATCTATATCGTTTTCAAATTTACGCGCAGTCCAACCTGATGAAGTAAAAATAGAGGTGCCATTACCGTTTGGATTCGCATTGATTATTTCAATCGCTTCTTCTAGGGTCTCTGCCTCTAAAACACATAAAGCTGGACCAAATATTTCTTGGCTATAAATATCCATGTCAGTTGTTACATTGCTGAACATTGTTGGCCCAACAAAATTCCCGTTTGGGTAGCCCTCTACTTGGCAATCTCTCCCATCAACTAATAACGTAGCCCCCTGAGTAACACCACTATCAAGTAAGCTAATAATGCGCTTTTTCGCTTGAGGAGAAACAACGGGGCCTAGGTCTGCATCACGTTGCGAGCCAGGACCTACCTTCATCAATTTGGTACGTTCGACAATTTCAGGTAACCAGTTACGCGCTTCACCCACTAAAATAGTGACAGGATTAGCCATACAACGCTGACCTGCTGCACCAAATGCTGAACCTAATAAGTCATTAATCGCTCTGTCTTTGTTGGCATCACCCATAATAACCATGTGATTTTTAGCACCCATCATAGATTGTGAACGCTTACCGTGTTTACTGGCATGATTATAAACATGGGTACCGACATGGGTTGAGCCAATAAAGGAAACCGCTTTGACATGTTCGTGCTCAATTAAGGCGTTAACGACGTTAGGACCGCCATGAACCACATTAATAACACCTGCTGGAACGCCTGCTTCTATGGCTAATTCTACAAAACGGATGGTTGCAGATGGAGCTTGTTCAGAAGGTTTTAATACAAAAGTATTACCACAGGCAATTGCTGGTGGAAACATAAAGGCGGGCAACATCAGTGGAAAATTAAATGCCGTAATACCCAGGCCAACGCCTAGCGGTTTATTGATCGTGTAAGTATCAACACCAGTTGCAACATTATTACCCATTTCACCTAACTGTAAGCGGGTAATTGAACAGGCATTTTCAATGGCTTCTAATGACCTCCCAACTTCACCTTCCGCATCAGGTAATGTTTTACCGTGTTCCAAGGTAACTAATTCAGCTAATTCTTTAGTGTTTTCACGCACTAAATGAGCAAAAGCGACCATGACACGCATACGATTAGTTAATGAAACCTTTGACCAAGACTTAAACGCTACTTGTGCAGAATTTACCGCTGCATTAACCTCTTCAGCAGTAGCCATAGGCACGCGAGCAACCACTTCTTGTGTTGCAGGGTTTAATACATCTAACCATTCATTTGTTGTTGAACGAACTTTTTCGCCATTAATAATGAGTGGGATTTCTTTAATGTTCATAATAAGTCCTTGGTAACTTACTTAAAATAAAGGCCTGAATTGACCTACTTTAATCAAGTATAGAATTTTGTTGTGCTAAGTTAGGCCTTTCTTTAAACAAGAACAACAGACATAAACGCAACGTACACTGTAAATTTGCAAGGCAATAGCTTAACTGTTAAGATCGAAGAATGAATTGGGATGATATAAAAATATTTCTAGAAGTGGCTCGCAGTGAGCGATTATCTATTGCGGCAAAAAGATTAGCGATGGATGCCTCTACAGTATCTCGACGTTTACACAAACTTGAACAGCAACTTGAAAGTCAATTATTTGAACGGACTATTGATGGTCATGTATTAACCGACGATGGTAAAAAATTACTCAATTCTGCTCGGCAAATGGAACAAAATGCCAGTAACGCCCTCGAACAAATAAAAAATAACAATCAAGCTAATTGTGGCAAGGTGAGAATTGGTGTCACTGAAGCTTTTGGTAATTTTTTTGTTGCTGCTCATTTATTAGCCTTGCAACAAGACTTTCCCGATATACAAATTGATTTATTACACTTCTCTCGTTTTGTCAAAATCAGTAGGAATGAGGCGGATATTGCTATTGCTGTTGAGCGACCTAAAAGTACCTCGATGATAGTAAGCAAGTTGTGTGATTATAAATTACAACTTTATGCACATCCCAATTATTTACACCAAGTTACTGAGGGTGAAATTAAATTAGAAGACTTAGGACAACATAAGTGGGTCAGCTATGTTGATAATCTTCTCTTTACTGATGAGCTTTCTTATTTAAAAGAGTTGGCCTCACATCTTAATGAGCCATTAATACCCCGCTTTAACAGTACCAGTATTATCAGTCAATACAGTGCGATAAAAAGTGGTTTAGGCATTGGGGTTCTCCCCTGTTTTGTTGGAGATTTAGATAATGAACTCATTAAGTTACACCCACAAGAAATCGATATTGTTCGTAGTTTTTGGTTAGTAACTCACCCTGAAAGTAAGCGGCTATCACACGTTGCCACTGTTTGGGATTACCTCAAAAAGTTAGTCAAACAGCAAGAGTCACTGCTTATGCCTAAATGATCATAGCAATTAACGATTAAGTTGATAGGTCTCTGTTCTTGTAGTTTCATCGCTATAGCTAAATTGAAATCCTAGACTCACTAATAATTTTTTTGAAACGACATTATCAGGACTCACTTGAGCAAGAATAGTTTTATATTCTAAATAATGGGCCAACACTGCTTTTGCCGCTTCTTTTCCATAACCGTAACCATAATATTTTGAAAGTAATGTATATCCTAATTCCGGATAGTTTGATTCCACTCGTTTTAACAAGCCAGCTAAACCAATAGCAACTGATTCATGACCTTTTAAACAAATAGCCATGGAGCCATAACCATTTTGTTGATAACTGAGTTGTGGACCATCGATAATATATTCTGTTGCATTAACAGTTGTACTTATATTTAGATTACCAATGAAATGTAACACGTCTGGCTCGTTGAACTGCTCAATGATAAAATCAACATCTGCTAATGTCAGTGGACGAATAATCAATCTTGGCGTT
>CAWVSL010000078.1:0-6378 GCA_963933115.1 uncultured Colwellia sp. | reverse complement strand
AACCCTTTAGATAAAGTATCTGAGAGTTACATCCCCCAACTTATAATTTGTTGGGAGATGCAAAAGACTTGCTACTATTTTACCAGTGGTAAGTTGCACTGAGTGTATATTGCTCGCCTCGGCCAGGTGTTCCTGGGATCTCTTGAAAAGATTCATCCCAAAGGTTGTCTGCTGCAAGTATAATCTCTAATCCCTTAAACTGCGCAGGCGATATCTTTAACGTAAGGTGTGTAAATAACGCATCGTCGTCACCGCTTCGTAACGTATTTTCTTCTTGTTTACGCCACTCATTATCAACGCGGAATTCAACCATGTCAGTAGGGCGCCAAATAACACCTAATGTGACGCGATGATCTGGGTAGTTCAATGCATAAAAGCTCGCATCGATATCAGCAGTGCCATAATCTTCAGATTTATTTAGGAAGGTATAGCTGGTGATAACCTCTACGTTGTCTAAACGCTTTATGGCAAGTAGCTCTACACCTAATGTTTTGATGTCTACCGGGTTTGCGGTGCGGGCAGAGGTTGAATTTAAACTATAAGTCCAATCGGTTAAATCGTCGTCTTGTCGATAAAAAATAGCAGAATTAAAACGCCAATCGTCTTGCTCTAAGGCCAAGCCTAATTCAATGTTTTTCGTCGTTTCTCGCTTAAGATCATAGTTACTTCTGAATAACCCACCGGAATTACTGCCGCCAATAGCGGTATAACCAGCTACTTGAGTGGCTTGAGCATAAGAAAGGTAAACTGTTTGATCGCTGCCGTCAGCATTTATGGTGTTTAACGTTATATCACCAATCAGTGATGTCTCTGCGCTATCTCGGTTAGTATCATCAAAAGTAACACCAAGGCGATAAGTTAACTGTTGATCATTGTTCAGCTCCATTTGGTATTCAGGTAATACACTGAGCTTATAATAATGACGTGAGGTGAAGTTATTTTCAAGCGTGGTTGACTCAATATTGTCGGCTATAAACTGGGCTGAATAATTAAGTGCAAAGGATGCTGTTTGAGCATGACGACCCGAAAACGCTAGCGATTTGACCTCAGTCTCGTGAAAAGCCTGGAATATATCAGGGTTTTCACGCGAGAAAATATAATGGTCGTTGTGACGACGATAGTAACTCGACACTTCAAATGTGCTGTCTTGTGCATAATTTTGTTTATGATTTAATATAAAGAGTCGCGCTTTAAGGTCTTCAGTTTCATTGACATTAAATGGTGTGTACATATTTGGCCAACCAAAGAATTTTTCTTGAATACCAAAAAAAAGGTCCGTTTGTGATGATGGCCCTACTAACTGAATACGACTAGAGGCGCGTTGAAAATGGTGGTCGCCATTTTCTATCGTACCATCACTTTCAGAGCGAGAAAGCTCACCTTCAAAACCGAGAGTCCAGTCTTTAAAGTCATCGAGTGCTAAAGTCACACCCTGGTGTATTCGTTGTAGATTTAAGTTGTTATTACCTGCGCCGATAGAAACGCTACCAGAGGTTTTTATCGGTGTCCAGTAGCGAGAAACAGTGCCTACTGAGCTGTTAACACCCATAAGTGCATTGTCGACGCCCGTTAGTACGCTTGCATCACTTAACATTTCTTGAGCGATAGGGATTTCTGCAAAATAATGCCCGGTTTGGGGATCAAATAATGTAGCGCTGCCTATTCTAAATCCGGTGTTTTCGAAAATACCGCCACGGATTGTTACATCGGCTTGAGCTTCAGCCATATTACGCGACTGCAGATCAACGCGTGGGTCATATTCTAAGTTTGAAACCAGTGAACCAAAGGTTCCCACGGGTATTTCATTCGCAGTTGCCGATCCCTCAACCGTAATTTTCTCTATGTATTTCACTTTATCGCTATTGTTGGGTTCATCGGATGCCGATGATATAGCCGATAGGCTAAGTAACAAACTAGGCAAAGCGATTTGTACAACTCGAATCATGTTAATGCTCTCTATTTACACTGTTAGGTCTACTGAATAAACGATTATATTCCTACTACTTTACCCAACCAGATGAGCAACTAGGAGAATGAGTCATTCTGCACATTATGGCTATACAAGGGGGCTTAATCTATTGGAACAACTAAACAAAAATATCGTTAGATAATGCTGAGGTTAAGTTGAAAGGCTGTAATCGTTTCGTTAATTAGTATTGTATCGTAGCGGGTAAAATATAGCACATAAAAACTTGTGGTGAGGGGGAAAAGGTTGGTGATATTTATTGCGCTGTTCCAGTAGCATAATCTTTTCAACAATATTGAATTATGACGATTAAACATCGTTCTGGTGTCTATTCTTTTTTATAGGTGGCTGGCTATTATTTTTTCGTTATTTGTTAGCTGACCTTCATTTTATCAAGGATATAAAGAGTGGTTAATAGGTAAAATGTTGTTTAATTATACTTATACCCTGACTTTTATTGACAAGGTTGCTATTGTCCTTAAGAAACTCTAGCTATACTCTTTAGCTAGTTTGACTAATTAATGAGGGATCTTTGATGACAGATTTAGCACGCACGACAGAGGGTAGAGGTCAGCTCTACAACAGCATTTTAGATACTATCGGTAACACACCCTGCGTCAAAATCAATTCACTGGCACCAGCCGGTGTTGATATCTATGTAAAAGCAGAGTTTTTTAATCCAGCGGGATCGGTTAAGGACCGTTTAGCGATTAGCATTATTGAGGAAGCTGAACGCAGTGGTCAACTCAAACCGGGGCAGACGGTTGTTGAGGCAACTAGTGGTAACACCGGTGTGGGCCTAGCGATGGTCTGTGCGGCTAAGGGTTACCCCTTTGTGGCAACGATGCCAACTAGTGTTTCTATTGAGCGACGCAAGTTAATGCGCTTCTTTGGTGCCAAGGTGATTCTGACACCAAAAGCGGATAAAGCGATGGGCTGTTACCTTAAAGCTATTGAACTGGCTGAGGCGAATGGCTGGTTTTTAGCCCGCCAGTTTGAAACTGATGCCAATGCAAAGATTCATGAAAATACCACCGCGCGTGAAATTTTGGCGGACTTTTCGGATAGTCATTTGGATTATTGGGTGACCGGTTACGGTACTGGTGGAACCTTTGCTGGTGTTGCTAAAGTATTGAGAGAGAAGCGTCCAGAGACAAAAATTATTCTTAGTGAACCGATTAATGCTCAGTTAATTGAAAGTGGTACGGCGCAGGATCGCAATGCTGATGGTTCTCCATCTAGCAGTCATCCGGCATTTCAACCTCACATGGTTCAGGGTTGGACGCCTGATTTTATTCCTCAGGTTTTGCAAGAGTCGATTGATGCGAAACGTTTTGACGAACTGTTACCGATTGATGCAAAGGAGGGGATTGAGGCGTCGAAGATGCTCGCTCAGAAAGAGGGTATCTTCACGGGGATATCCGGTGGTTGTACCTTTGCTGTTGGGCTTCAGATAGCTCAAACTGCTGCTCCTGGTACCGTTATTCTCTGTATGTTGGCAGATACGGGTGAGCGCTATTTATCCTCGCCACTGTTTGAAGATGTTGCTGAAGAGATGAATGCCGATGAGCTGGCGTTATCGGACTCAACACCGGGCTTTCATCTGCACGAGTAGTTACGCTGGCCGTTACTTCACTGTCGCTAATACGGCTATGCTCGCCTAGCTTAAGATTTTAGGTTGTTCCGCTGTTCAGTGGTTGGTTTTTTCCTTCCACTGGCTTTTGATCAATGATCGTGCGCGGTGGTGAGGTGGCATTACTTAAACAGTTACAATACCTCTCGCTGTAGTCACCCAGTTATTATTTACGGTAGCCAATTCAAAGCGTGATCTAGCTACAGCCAATTTGTATTAAGCGATATTAGTTTAAAGAATATAATTGTTCGCCAATATTTATATAATGTGGATTTACCTTTATAACGGGCAGCTTTGTTGTCGTAAAAGTCAGTCAGGGTCAGTAACAATTGACATTGATAAGTCTCCTCATGCAACTTCAGCATTATAAAGTATTCTTATATATGTTAGAATTTAACTATATTATTATTTAAAATTATTAGGCGTATGTCATGTCTGAACACTCAATTGTCGACATTTGTGTCGAACCTATAGAACTTTGTAAATTACTTAAAATAGCCAATATGGTTGACGGTGGCGGCGAAGCTAAGACCATGATCAGTGAAGGCAATGTTTTAGTCAATAATGAAATTGTCGTTCAAAAGCGTAAAAAAATTCGAAACGGCGATATTATCGAATGTAACGGTAATATTATTAAGATCGCTTATAATCCCACCAAAAAATCAGCAGAGTTTATTAATACGGTAGTGTTGGCGAGTAAAAAAGAACAAAGGAAAAAAAGAGCTAAAAGTAAAGCGCGGGTTCTTTCAGCAGAAACAGTTACTGAACCATCGAGCAAACGCTAAAATACCCTAGTTGAAGACGCTATAACGCTTCAGGTAGTTCCACAAAGTATTCGAACTTGTCATAAGCTAAAGGTGAAATTAAGCCAGTCCTGATTACTGTCTCGAATGTGGCATTTATTACCCTTTTCATTTCAATTTTAAGGGTAACAGTACTAAGTGACATTAGTGGAGATATCAAATTAAATACCTGCAGATTGACATCGGCTTAGTACAATATTATTTTTACTTTTTTGTAGATTAGAAATTTTCTTAGCCCTTTGGCACTCCCAAGTATTTACGGGGTACATTTTATCCCACGCGTCCATAAGTTGCCGTTGTGATTTACTCATATTATACCGCTTGTAGGTATTGTCCATGTAAAGGTAGGTGCGGGCTATTTGACCTCTAGATATTTCAGGTGGCTCTGCTTTACGATTATCTATTTTCATTGAACAACTACCGAAGTCACTTTTTATGGTAGGTAACATGGTAAAGTTATAATTACTTCTTAGGGCGTTAACAGCACCAATAACCGGGTAAAGATTAAACATGTCTGATTGCATGTAGCGGTATTCAAAGTTCACTTTCTCAGCACACTTTCGCCCTTTAAACTCTTTGCCTTTACTATTGATACATTGATTATGGCCATCACGCCACTCACTAAACGTGCGACCAAAATTCTCTGCTGGTACCACATGTTCCCACTCGATTTTTTTAGCTCGCTTAACATATTTATTTGTAATAAAACCTTGGGGTGGTGTTACTCGTTTTTCCGCGTCAAATGTCGCACCGCAATAAAGTGTGGTGCGGTGATTATTGTAAACCTGCTTTTCTAAGAAATTTTTAGCTTTGCTAAATGATTTTATTTCTTGGTTGGTAGCGAAGGTTGTTGTAGTGATTAACGTTGTTATTAATAAACTTATTATTATTTTCATTATTATAATTTAATTATCAGGTGTTCTTGCCAGTAATCCTTTGCGAGTTTAATCGTTGTGTAGGCTTGTTATCTCATGACGCTTGCTTTGATCTGTTTCAATGCCAATTGATGTAAAAATATCAGGTTGTGCTTGAATATTAATCAATGGCTAACAAGGCGAGGGTGAGCTGTTTGTGATGAACGAGCTCATAATACTTATTGTATTAATCTACTCGATATAACTCGCTTGTGTCCATTTTTTTTAGTTGCTCAACAAACCAAGCAAGGGCTTTACCTTTATTGTTTTTCCCCCAAGCAATATACATATCATGGTGTCTGCTTTCATGATCCTTTAAGGGCAAGGCCACTAGCTTTTTAGCGGTTAATTCTGACGTGATACGGTGAATGGGTAACCAACCAACGCCTATACCTTGACAGTGTGCTTCAATTTTCTTTTCAATAGTGGGCACGGTAATACGTGCTTGTCCATCCAGTAATCCCACCGAACGGGCTGGTAAATCACGAGAGCTGTCGGCAACAACAATGGAAGGATACTTTGTTATCATGGCATCTGTTATTGGTTTTTGTGCGTTGCACAGCGGATGGCTTGCTGAGACAGCGAATATAAACTCAACAGAGCCAATACTATGAGCCGTAAATTCATTTCCTGATGAATTATTTTCAGCACCTATCATCAGATCACAGCGACCACTCATAAGTGCATCCCATGTACCACCAAAAACCTCTTCAGTTAACCGAATGTCAATCCAAGGAAACTCTTGTTGAAAAAGGGTAATAAGGGAGTAAATAGGTTTGAACGGTAAGATAGAATCTATACAAATTCGTAACTCAAGCTCCCAACCACTGGCAGACTTTTTAGCCATATGGGTGAGTTCATTAGTGGCGTTTAATATCAACCGTCCTTGCTCGACAATCATTTGACCTACTGGCGTTAATTCTGCTTTACGTTTGCTGCGATCAAATAAGGTAATAGCTAAATCGTCTTCGAGTTTACTAATGGTGTAAGAAATGGCTGACGGGACCCGAAAAAGCTCATCAGCAGCACCCGCAAAGCTTTTTTTACGTTCAATTGCCTCTA
>CAWVSL010000077.1:0-6468 GCA_963933115.1 uncultured Colwellia sp. | reverse complement strand
AATTTACATTTAATTTACATTTAATTTACATTAATATCCCATACTTCCAATGCATTAGAAACTAGTAATACTAAATCACATGCATAATAAAGCGTGTTACTAAGCCCTCTCAGTAACACGCCCTACTCATAAATAAAATAAAAAACATTAAATTCAAGTGCTTAAGTGGTTATATTAAGTATTTATTATAATAAATACTGTGTTACTAAGACGTCCTAGTAACACACCTCGAAAAAATTTGATTTTTATTTAATCAACAACTATAACTGTATAAATACACAGCTATAGGTTATTGATAATGTCTACGTCTCCATTTTTAGAAAGTATTCGTCACATAATTCGTACTATGCATTACAGCATACAAACAGAAAAAACATATTTGCTATGGATAAAAAATTTCATTCTGTTTAATCAAAAGCGTCACCCTAAAGATATGGGAGAAGAAGAAATTAGTAATTACCTCACTTACCTTGCTGTGGAAAGAAAAGTTACCTCATCCACCCAAAATTTAGCCCTTTGCTCTATCGTCTTTATGTACAAGCATGTCTTCCAAAGAGAATTAACACTATTAAGGGATACGGTAAGAGCTAAGGCACCCAAAAGAGTGCCAACGGTATTATCTAATGAAGAGGCAATAGCAATTATTAATGAATTAAAACACCCACATCACCTTATTTTTAGTTTGCTATATGGAAGTGGGTTAAGAAAAGCAGAACTATTAAGATTACGGGTAAAGGATATTGATTTTTCTGGAAACGCTATTTATGTTTTTCGTGGTAAAGGTTCGAAAGATAGAATGACACTTTTACCCAGCTCACTTATCGAACCATTAAAAGATCAAATTAGTAGGGTCAAGCATATCCACTTGAAAGACTTAGCCGAAGGGCAAGGAAAAACCAGTCTACCTGCGGGACTAGCCCGTAAATACCCTTATGCGATTACAGAGTTTAAATGGCAATATATATTTCCCTCTACTATTAGATGCCAACACCCAACTGACGGTTATTTTTGTAGGCACCATTTACACTGGACTGCGTTAAGTAAGGCTTTAAGAAGTGCAGTAAAAAAAACAAAAATCCATAAGCATGTTACTGCACATACTTTTAGGCATAGCTTTGCTACTCAACTGTTATTAGATGGTGCCGACATTCGAACTGTACAGGAATTGTTGGGCCATAGTGATGTCAAAACAACTCAAATTTACACACATGTTATAGGTCAGCATTCTTCTGGAATTTTAAGTCCTATAGATAGAAATAAACATTAAAAATATAGGGCAAAACATTTATCACTAATGTCTACACTGGGTATCAATAAGACCTTTGCAGTAGACGCCTCATGGAGGTTAAAATAGTTATATCAGGCTCACTACGCTGCTTTAACTACCTAAGGCTTTAACACCATACCCAAAGCTTTGGCGCTTTAGGCGGTGATAAATTAAGAGACGAATCAATAGTTCTTACAGTTAGTAACCTAACTGATATTAAAACGTTTCTTTTGCTCGGGTTGAAAAGACTAGCAAATAGCAGTTAACGAAGTCTGAGTTAACTCAATAAAAGCATTAGTACTTTCGCTGCTGCCTTTTATTTTGATGTGATCAGCAAAACCAAGTCGCGCGGTCATGATTAACCAAAAGACAGCACTAATTAAGCCGACAATGCGCCACGCGGTTGATTTTGCCCACTTTAGCGCCAGCGTAATAGAAAGTACGTAGAATACGAAACCTGCTAATTTAGATGATGCCCAGCCATTAACAAAAGGGTACAAGTTAAGTGGGTTTACTATTACCAAATATATAAAGGTACAGATAAAAAGGGTATATAAAATATGTGGCCCAATTTTTAATAATTTATGATTAACCTTTTCAGACCCTTTCATCGTTAACGCAAAGTTAATAATAAAAAAGATAAACGTCAGCGCAATTATTGTTAAATGGGTATGCTTTACTATCATGTACATGTTGTTGGCTCCTCAACTTAATTATTTATTATATAATATGTTTAGGTTATTAAAAACCCTACATATTGTGGTGTTTTTATCGATACAGGAAAATATGAGCGTGCTTTATATCCTAGTTGAACATTAAACAAGTTAGGTTTGTTATATGTAAGAGGAACGAATACGAGCCAACTGTTGAGTTGTCGGTTTAAGTAACTTGTTAGGCTAAAACACACCCAGCGTTAAAATTAACTTTTCATTTTTTACTGTTAATGATTTCAATACGGCTTTGGCTAGCTTGTGCTTCAAATTACCCTCTTTAAATTTATATACGGGGTAAGCAGCCATTGCTTTTGATAGTGCTATCTGTGCAATTTTTTGTACTTTAGGGATTAAACGTTTAGGCATTTTATCAATGACTAAACTCACAATTGTTGGCTTTTTAAAGTAAAACGCGCCTTTTTTGGGATCATAATCTAACGTTCCTTTAATCGTCACTACCCCGTCCCCTATTATTCCTCCAGGAGCAAAAGCTTCAATATGTGCTTTTATGCCTATTTCATCTGTTTCTTTAATCAAATCAATTTCTGGATTTGATATTTTGACCGTGACAAAATATTTCTTTTTTTCAATAGGCATTAAAGTAGATACTTTTTTTTGTATCTCTTGCTCAGTGATCTCTTGTGTATATTCCAACGCAAAAACTACCTGACTTACTACCGACAGCAAAATAAAAATGATACTACGAACCATAGTTTTTCCTTTGAGCCTAACGCCCTATTAAGTGGCTTTAAATGGATGGCTGAAATGCGACGCGAACCAGAACCTAGCAAACAGTTAAACGTTCTCCATGGTTCGCTTGTTATATGTGTTGTCACACAAACATTTTAGCTATTTGTACAATGCCCGTTAGCAGTAATAATAACCCACAGACTATTAGAGCTGTTCCAGTTGAGGTTTCATTGCTAGAAGCCGAAATACCACTGGAACTTTTCCTGTCTCTCAGTAATTTTCCTCGGATTATGAAGGCAATAGCAACGATAAGTAAAACTATATTTATTATCAAAAAAGATATTAACTCAGGTGACACCATATTTCCTCAAAAACATATAACGCCGCGTTAAGCGGCTAAATTGATTTGCTAAAATGTTCAGGATCAAACAACAACCAACTGTGTTTTGTCCGTTTGAACGTCTTGTTAAGCGTGTTTGCACCCACTCGATTTATTTAAACTTAGTCGTTCTTGTAATGCTATAGCAAACATAATAAATAAGACTAAATTACCTAAATTAAGACTTACATTTATACCGTTATACTCAAATAAATAAAAGTTAACTTGAAAACCTAAACTAAAGGCAAATAACCCAGCAGACCATGTCAGTTCAAAGATATATATACCATATAAAATCACACCTAAAGTTAAAGCAAATACATTTGGCTTAAACATTTTGTAAATTAGATAACAATTCAATAGGATTAAAGATCCAAAAATAGCATATGCTTCAAAGTCAGCACCAAATAGAGTGAACTCAACGTTAGAAGATATAAGTATAAATATTGTAATTACCATCTGGAAAGTCAAAAATATAAATAATGATGACTCAAGTATGGTTCTTTGCATGATGCACCCCAACGCCTCAATAAAGAGGCTGAAAATTGTTTGCTAATAAAGCGAAGTACGAGCAATAGCCAACTGTTTTAATTCTGCTTTATTGACTTGTTAGATGTTGCGTAATAGAAAACACTGAAATGACCAAAAATATCAAGGTTTGTTGTGTGAAATGAGTAGAATTAAAAACTTATCGCACTTTACGACTAACCGAGAATTTGAGCCGTTTATAAAAAACTGATTAAGCGAAAGCAGAATTTATAAAACTTAGCAGGAGTTGAGCAATGTGCACTAAATCTATTGAGTCGAGAACTGTGTAACCAAAATACAAAATATTCACTACCGCTAAAGTTACCACAAAAACGAGTTAAAACAAGCACAAACCTAAAAGATAAAAACATTAACTAGAGTAAGTGACGACATATAACGCCCCATGAAGAGGCTCTTAATTATTGGTTAAAATGTGAAGCGAAGCGGAACCAGCCAACTGTTATTTGACCTGCTTGAACAACTTGTTATACCTCAATTTCTTCGGTGTACCTACACTTTGGAAAACTACTGCAAGCTAAAAAGTTTTTTCTTTTATTCTTCCCTTTCTGCGCGGTTTACTATTCCATAAAAAGAGCGTTCTGCTGGTGTAAATAGCGAACCATTAAATTCGTATGGTGTTAGAATTTTTTCTCCTGTTTGTTTTTTAGATAAAAAAATGTCAAACAATGATAATAATTAAAAAAACCACATGATATAAAATCTTACCGAGGCTCTATCTTCTCAGTGATACTGCCCGTTTTACTCAGCATAGTATTTTCTTTTTAAGCCCTACTAACTAGATTAAGCTGCGCAAACAAATGAAAGCTTAAAGTTGACTTTAAATTTTAAACTTATCCGCTATTTTGCTATTATGGCTGCCTTTCGTTCCCTATAAGGCAGCAGTACTGCGTGGAAGTTTTTCAACTTAGAGATTATCAACAAGAAGCTGTTTCTTCGGTGCTCAAACACTTTCGAAAAACCAACGAATCTGCGGTGATTGTTTTACCGACAGGCTCAGGGAAAAGTCTGGTAATTGCCGAGCTCGCTCGCTTGGCAAAGCGAAAAATATTGGTGCTCACCCATGTGAAAGAATTGGTCGAGCAAAATCATCAAAAATATGAAAGCTATGGTGTTACCGCCGGTATTTATTCTGCCGGATTAAAACTGAAAGAGACTCAGCACCAAGTGACGTTTGCCAGCATACAATCGGCAGCCCGCAACCTGGATGACTTTAGTGAGCCCTACTCTTTAATTATTATTGACGAATGTCATAGAGTTAACTTAGCCAGCCCTGACGTGTCTAATGAACAGTCTAATGAACACTTTAAAGATAAAGCTAAGGACAAACCTAAAGGTAAGTCCGAAGAGCAAACACAAGAAAAAGCAAGCAAGCTGTCCAATAGTAATCAGTATCAACAAATCATTGAAAAATTGAGGCAAGTTAACCCCGAGGTAAAATTGTTGGGCTTAACCGCAACCCCTTATCGTTTAGGTATGGGCTGGATTTATAAAAAACATTATCGCGGTTTTATGCGAAGTGAAGAAAAGCGACCTTTTGAGCACTGTATTTATGAACTACCACTCCGTTACCTAATTAAACGTCAGTATTTAACTGAACCCAAATTAGTCGATGCCACCATAGAGCATTATGATTTTAGTAACCTGCGAGCAAACGCCTCTGGCGAATATAGTCCTACGGATATTAATCATCTATTAAACAAAAACCCTCGGGTGACTCAAGGCATTATTGAGCAGGTCATCGAGTTAGGCGATAAACGTCAAGGTATTATGATATTTGCTGCTACAGTTGAGCATGCAAAAGAAGTTTTTAGTTATTTACCCGCCAAATTGAGTGCGTTAATTACCGGGGCTACCGACAACACTGAACGCGATAAGTTAATTAAGGCATTCAAACGTAAAGAAATTAAATACCTGGTTAATGTTTCAGTATTAACCACTGGCTTTGATGCTCCCCATGTCGATATGATTGCGATATTACGTCCAACACAATCCGTTAGTCTCTATCAGCAAATCATCGGTCGTGGTTTACGTTTGAGTGATAACAAAAAAGACTGCTTGGTGATTGACTATACGGGCAATGATTTTGATCTCTATCATCCCGAAGTCGGTGAGAAAAAACCAAATAGTAAAAGTCAGCCCGTTCAAGTTTTTTGCCCCAGTTGTGCATTTCCTAATTTATTTTGGGGCATTTGTGATGATGACGGGTGTTTAGTGGAACACTACGGCCGACGATGCCAAGGACTTATTCAAGAGCAAGCTAAAGAGCGTCAATGTGACTATCGTTTTGTATTTAAAGAATGTCCTCACTGCGGTGGTGAAAATGATATAGCTGCTCGTACCTGTTTACAGTGTACTAATGTCTTGGTTGACCCCGATGATATGTTAAAAAAGGCACTGCAACTTAAGGATTCAAAAATTATTCGCTGCGCAGGTCTTAATTTAACGAAAGTTAGTGATAAGCTCAGTGATAAAGGAGCTGAGAAGTTAAAAATCACTTACCATGATGAGCAAGGCGCTGAACTCAATGAATCCTTTGACTTCGCTAAGCCGCATCAAGTTAAAGCGTTCAATGATATCTTTTCTAAACGCCTTAGCGCTAAAATAAGTGTTCAACTGGGCTCTACTGAGTCGTTTGAAGTGACTAGTCTTGAACAAGCATTAAAGTTAGCTAACATATTGCCGTGTCCTGACTTTGTTATTGCCCGAAAACAAAAATTCTACTGGCGTGTTAAAGACCGACTTTTTGACTATCAAGGTAAATACCGAAAAGCCAATGAGCTTAAATAAACGCATAACAAAATAAAAATAATGGTTAGCCTAATGAACCTAACTTAAGAGATCAGGGCATCCAATAATTTTAATCAGAGACA
>CAWVSL010000076.1:0-6489 GCA_963933115.1 uncultured Colwellia sp. | reverse complement strand
TACCTTGTATTCACTTGAGTTTGCCCCCAGCTTTATTAGTGAAGCTATAAAAAGTGAAGCTATAAAAAGTAAAGTTCTCCCAATAAAAGGAAATGTTATGAAAATAAATCTTTCTGGTCATCACGTTGAAGTCAATGATTCAATCCAAGCCGATATAGAAGAAAAATTCTCTAAAATCGCCAATCACTTTCCAACCTTAATCGCACTTGATATTATTATTTCAAAAGAAAATAATAAGTATAAAGTTGAAATTACCACTAGTTATGAAGGTGGGCGAATATCAGCAACAGGTGCCGATGATGTTATGTATCCAGCTATAGCAAGTGCCAAGAAAAAGCTTGATGCCGCACTGAAGCATAGAAAGGGTCAGTTAAAAGCTAATTTACATGCTAAGCCTGAGATGACACAACCTGAAATTGCTCATGAAAAAGTTCAAGAAATGAATTTAAATTAACCGGGGTTAGTAATTAATAATTAAAAAAGGAGCTTAGCGCTCCTTTTTAGTTTGTGTTGTATAGCTTTTTAGCGGGTAAAGTTAAATTTAATTGACTTTCCTGCGGTTTAACATCAATAAAGTCAACGCAAATATAGTCAATAAGCCTGTGCTGCCACCGCTATCGCTTGTTGAGTTCTTACCTGTTCCATCAATTAGGGTGTTTTCAACAGGGTTAAGGTTACTGGCACTGTCTGGTGATGTGTCTGAAATCGTGATGCTATAAATAGTGACAAAATTTTCAACGCTGGGAACATCACCTGAACCACAGTTATAATCAGGCATTGGAATTGAGTTACAAAGCGGAATAGCAGCTATATTATCAACCATGTCCATCCCTTCGATAACTTCACCAAAAACAGTAAAACCACTGTTTTGCACATCTAAGTTTGCTTGGTTGTTGTCTAAATTAAAAAACCATTGATTGGTCGCACTGTTGGCTTGCCCACCAAGCTTTGCCATGGCTATTGTACCGCGCCGATTTGAATAAACGGGCTCATTTATTACGGATGGTTTCGTTGCTGATTTGTTTAAACTAAGAGAGCCGTTAAAAAAGAAACCACCGCCTTGGGTGATAAAGCCGGGGACACTTCGATGAATAACTGTATTGTCATATGAGCCATCATTAACATAAGATAAAAAATTTTCTACCGTTTTAGGTGTGCCATTATCAAAAAGATTGACTTCGATGGAACCCTCAGAAGTATCAAAAACAACTTTTGTGGCGAATGCGTTTGAGGATATCGCTACTACACTCAGTAACAATGTTGATTTGAGTAATTGTTGAAATGAATTTTTGAACATACTGCCTCACAGGTTTAAATAATTGAGATGTAAATACTAAATTTATGGCACAGATAATAAGCTGTTCATTGCTAAAGAACCAGCAATTAAATAACCTAGATGTAAAATTTTTCTAATCATTATTCAACAAATATTTGCATTTCTTCGCCAATTTGTTTACGCATTTCCATTAGCTTTACTGCTGCTTTGTGTTGTTTAATATCATTTTCTGATTCGGGTTGCCATTTTGGAATAGTGATTTTTTGGCCTGTTTCATCTACGGCGACCATAATCACAATACAATGAGTCGTTAATCGGCGGTTGAGTGACTTTGGATCACAAGCATTTACCTCGAGAGCAATATGCATTGAAGAATTCCCGGTGTAGATAACCTTAGCTTCAACTTCAACCAAAGAGCCAACATGAATAGGAGCAACAAACCTAATACCTCCCGCATATGCGGTCACACAATATCTACCGCTCCAGCCAGCAGCACAGGCATAAGCTGCTAAATCTATCCATTTCATCACTGCGCCGCCATGCACTTTACCACCAAAATTAACATCCTGCGGCTCAGCTAGAAATCGTAAGGTGATATCTCTTTGTGGTTTGTTCATTAAATCCCTTAGTTTGTTCGTTTATAATTACTAGTTATTTATAATAGATTGATAAATATATAAAATCTATAAGAAATACAAAAAATCGAATGCTATTAACTATAATTGAAGTCGATTTTGATTTTGATGTTAACTTTACAATAGAGTTGTTTACTTTTTACAGGTTTGACTCACTTATATGCATTGAAGTGACACACTGTTTGGTATGATGTTAGTTCTTTACTCTTATATGCTACTTTAACCACGATAGAAAAGTGATGGTTTCATTTATCGCTAGTTGTTAGTACCATTGATATAAGTTCATTAGTGTTTAAAATGTCTACTTTTGTAAGAAAATTGTTGTTTTTAAATTTATTCAACAAAAGATAGACTTAAAAGGTATTAATTTAATGAAAACTGGCTGTGTAACCATTGGCTTAACCAACCCAAAGAGTCCAACCAATGTAGGCGCTGTGATGCGTGCTGCCGGTTGTTTTCAAGTCGATGGCGTATATTATACGGGTGAACGTTATGCTAGGGCGGCCAAATTTAATACGGATACAAAAAATGTAAGCGAAAGTATTCCACTAATAGGGGTTAAGTGCCTGCTCGACAGCATTGAAGAAGATACTAAAGTCATTTGTGTTGATTTAATCGAAGGTGCGATACCGCTACCCAATTTTATCCACCCAACTAAAGCCTTTTATATCTTTGGTCCCGAAGATGGCACTATATCACAGCAGGTCATTGATCATGCTGATGCTGTTGTTTATGTGCCAACCGTAGGTTGTATGAATTTAGCTGCCTCTGTTAATGTATTGCTTTACGACAGGCTGGCAAAGACTAATGATGTTATTGCAAATGATGAGTTAATTAAAAAAAGCCGAGACACTAATAACAAAGTGAAAGTGAGGGGCTCACTTTAAACTTTTGTTTCACTTTCGTTATTATCACTATTATCGTTAGTCAATTCAGTAGTGATTTTTGCTCGTTCGGCTTTAGAAACATATTTAGGCTTATTACTGGTGTGTAATTTTGCATTAGTTTTTTTTACACGTTTTTGTAATGATTGGTTTATTTTCTTTTTTCTATTCATTGTTACTTCTATTGTATTGTATTTGGTTTGTTCTGAATATGAGCGTTGAGAACAAATTGATTTATGAGCATTATACTCAAGCCATTAAAAATAGCCATTTGAAAAATGCTTAGTTGCTTATGGTTGCCGCTATCATTTGCTGTTATTATGCGCGACATATAGTCCAGCGATCAAATAATGTAAATAAAGGATTTTACCTTGAGCCCAAATAAAGCGACAGACTTCTCATCTTTAAACTTAAATGATGATTTATTGAAAAATTTATCTTCTTTAGATTATCAAAAAATGACACCTATTCAAGCATTGAGTTTACCTGACATTCTTGCAGGTAAAGATGTCATTGGGCAAGGGAAAACTGGCTCAGGTAAAACTGCTGCATTTGGTTTAGGTTTACTTGAAAAACTCGATGTAAAGCGTTTTCGAATCCAATCACTGATCTTATGCCCAACACGAGAACTAGCCGATCAGGTTGCAAAAGAAATCAGAAAATTGGCTCGCACCATTCATAATATTAAAGTGCTTACTTTATGTGGAGGTACCCCGTTTGGACCACAAATTGGCTCTCTTGAACACGGAGCACATATTATTGTTGGTACACCGGGGCGAGTTGAAGAACATGTTATTAAAGGCACACTAAAATTAGACCATTTAGAGATTTTAATTTTAGATGAAGCTGACCGCATGTTAGAAATGGGCTTTCAAGCTGCCCTTGATAATATTGTTGAGCGATCGCCGAAACAGCGTCAAACATTATTATTTAGTGCTACTTTCCCAAAACAAATTCAAACAATAGCCCAAAATATCATGGTAAACCCTGTTATGGCTAAAGTTGAATCTACCCATGATGATGACACGATAAAACAACACTTCTATAAGGTTGAGGATGTAGAGCAACGACTATTAGCTGTTAGGTTACTTTTATTGGCTCACAATCCCCAATCAACAGTTATCTTTTGTAATACTAAAAAAGATGCACAAGAAGTTGCTGATCAATTACATGACTTTGGTTTTAGTGTACTCGCTTTGCATGGCGATTTAGAACAAAGAGACCGAGATCAAACCTTGATACGCTTTGCTAATAAAAGTGTTGCTGTTTTAGTTGCTACAGATGTCGCCTCAAGGGGTTTAGATATTGACGAATTAGATGCCGTTATTAATTATCATATTGCTCGTGACAGTGAAATTCATGTTCATCGTATCGGCCGAACAGGACGAGCGGGTAGCAAAGGCATTGCCTGTTCTTTATTTAGCGATAAGGAAAGTTATAAAGTTGGCCTACTTGAAGATTATCTCGATCAAGTCATTGAGGGAGAAACTTTACCTGATTTAAGTGTTTTAGATCAAAAACCAACACAAGGGAAAATGGCCACCCTACAAATTGATGGTGGTAAAAAACAGAAAGTTAGGCCCGGTGATATTGTGGGCGCATTAACGGGTGAAAATGGTATTAAAGGTGAGCAAGTAGGTAAAATTAGCGTACTTGATAATTGGGCCTATGTTGCGGTTGAAAAAAGTGTATTAAAACTCGCTTTAGCAAAATTGGAAAAAGGCAAATTAAAAGGCCGAACCTTTAGAGTAAGACATCTGAGAGCCTAATCTCACTTATAACGAGTGAATAAAACCCAATTTATTAGTGATGGTTTCAAGCACAGTTGGTTAATAGCAATCAACTTTTTTGAAGCTTTCAATTAGCCGTTAATGGACTTAACCATTTAACAAAGATTTAATAAGCAATAAGAAGCCAAAGTATAACAAAGACAACTGCACTATGAAAAACCTCATTAATATCAACATATAAGCAACTTTATTCTTATGTACGAACAGACCTTGATAATTCAACTCAAATTGACTTCTTGTTAACAAGTCGTCAAGCAGAAAAAACTCACGTTCAACAACGTACTGACAGATTTTCTCGACGCTATTAGCTTTCAATGTATATGTAGTATAAATAAACCGTTATTGGAATTTTTATCAATTAGTTCTAGTTAATACTTGCATCAATTAATAAAAAGGGTTCGAATGTATTAATGGTTTATACTGATAAGCATAAACCATTAAGTTTTACTTATTGATTATTAACTCATAAAGAGGCCATATGAAAAATTCAGCATCTAATGAAAACGTTTCAAAACCAAGCTCCTGGTTGTTAATCAGTATTATTATAGTGGTTATTCTTGGACTATCTCTTTGGTTTTATTCTGATAGTCAGCAAGAGCTGCCGGTGGTTGTTGAAAAAGAGGCTGTTGAAGAGGTCGTTGAAGTTGCCGCTATCATTCCAGCTGAAGTAATACCTGAAATTCAAGTTGTTGTGGAACGCCCTGCTATTGAGTTAGTTGAAGTTTCTCCCTTGCCGTCTTTAAATGAAAGTGACAGCTGGTTAAAAGAAAAGCTTCCTTCATTGACCTGGCGAAAAGAGCTATTGAAATTGGTTGTCGATGATAACATGATTCGCCGTATTGTTGTTTTTACTGATAATTTTTCAAAAGGAACGGTGACTTATAAACATAGTCCTTTGGTTTTACCCAATTCAAGTTTTTCTGCTATAGAAACCCAAAGTTTTGATGACAATAATCAACAAGAGTGGTTATGGGACAATAGTTCAGAAAGACGTTTTAGTTTGTATATTGACCTCATTAAATCAACCGATATTGAAAGTTTAATCAGTTGGTATCTGGAGATTAAACCTTTAATTGATGAAGCTTATGACGAATTAGGTTATCCAGATGATAACTTTACTGATACTTTACAAACTGCAATTATACGGATATTAGATGCTGAACTCCCTAAATCACCTTTGAAAATCATTAGGCCAAGTGTGATGTATAAATATCAAGACTCAGCCATTGAAGCTTTAGATGATGTTGATAAGCTCCTGTTGCGTTTAGGTAAGGAAAATCTTTTAATTATCAAATCAACGTTACTTGAGTTTAGTGAAAAATTAGCTGAAAAGACTTCTATGAATGAATAAGTAGTAGTTTATTCATCAGTGTTTTTTGTCTATCTAAAGCTAGAGGACGAATGGTTAGGTAATATATACAACAAGACTAGCCTAACTCCTATTAGCTTTTTAAGCTTCTTGTATTTTATTTAAAATAGTAAGAGTATTTGATTTTTAATTACATCTCAGTCCAGAGTATTGCTACTTATGGATCTATATTGTTAAAAAATATGATTGATTGTCTAGTTGTCTTCTTATATTGACGATAATATTTAACCTCAATTTAAGTGTTAAAAATTATATCTTATTAATGCTGTTCAAAAAATCCGCAAGCAGTTTAAATTTTAAAACAAGTACTTGCATCTAGCTTATTGATTAGGGATAATCCGCGCCGCTACTATAATTTCTCTTTGTAATAATAGTGCAATACAAGTTCTATGGTGACCCTTTCGGTCCCCTCGCAATGATACTCTGTGAACTCGGCCAGATCCGGAAGGAAGCAACCGCAGCAGATGACTTATGTGCCGGGGTGTGGCTGTTTGGGTTGCCACCACTCTATTTTAAATCAATGACTTACACCTTT
>CAWVSL010000075.1:0-6584 GCA_963933115.1 uncultured Colwellia sp. | reverse complement strand
ATGTAGATTAAAAATATTGAGTCATAAAATAAACTCAATATTTAAAGTAACCTCACTGACTGTTTATCACGATCAATCGATATGAAATAACCAACAGTCAGCTTAGGGCTGGCTCGCCATTAAGCAGGAATTTGAATACCACTATCACGCATTTTTGCTATTTTATAACGCAGTGTCCTCGGACTAATACCTAAACGCTCAGCCACTGCTTTTCTACTGCCTTGACAGGCTAATAACGTCTCAAGAATGATTTGGTATTCTTGCACCTTAAGCTCATTACCTAACGGACAAATTCGACTATTATCGACATTCGAGTTAACACCCTTAGGTTGTTCTGGTAGACCACTGAGCTGTTCTTTTGCCGCCATAGTAATGTCGGTATTGTCTTCGCTATGGGGTTCGGTATTCCCTTCGGTATTGAGCTGTATGGTGTTAAAGCTTTCAATAAATAAGTCGTCTGAATTAATTAACTGACCACTTTGTAATATCAACGAACGCTGAATAACATTGTCTAACTCTCTAACGTTACCAGGCCATTGGTATGCCAGCATTTTACTTATTGCTGCTGCGCTAAACTCGGGGACCAGATCACCCGTTTGTTGACGGTACTTTGACACTAAATGTTTTGCTAAAGGAATAATATCTTCAATACGCTGCGCTAACGGTAACCAAGTCAGAGGAAACACATTTAAACGGTAATATAGGTCTTCTCGAAACTCTCCAGCCGCCACCGCTGCTTTAAGATCGCGATTAGAGGTGGCAATCACCCTTACGTTGAGCTTAATGGTTTTTCTACCCCCTAAACGCTCCACTTCTCGCTCTTGCAATACCCGTAAAATTTTAGCTTGTAAACTAAGATCCATTTCAGTGATCTCATCAAGTAAAATCGTACCACCTTGCGCTTGTTCAAACTTACCTGGGCACGCCTGAATAGCGCCAGTAAAAGCGCCTTTTTCATAACCAAACAGCGTGGCTTCTAACATGTTTTCAGGAATAGCCGCACAGTTAATCGCAACAAAAGCATGCTTGGCACGAGCCGAATGATGATGGACATATTGGGCTAATACTTCCTTACCCGAGCCACTTGGACCCAGTACCATCACAGAAGCTTCAGTCGTCGCGACTTTTTTAGCTAATTTGAGTAAATCAATACTTTTTTTATCTGCCACAATAGGGGTGTTTTTATTAACAACTTTCAACGGTAAATACTGGCTAACCATATTTAACAGCACGTCAGGCACAAAAGGTTTCGCTATATAATTGCAAGCACCATCACGCATCGCTTGTACGGCATCATCAATCGTACCGTACGCCGTCATCAATAATACCGGCATATTTTTAGAGTTGTTTTTTATACTTCTTAGCAATGATAAACCAGACATACCGCCCATTTGCACATCACTGACCACTAAATCAACCGCCTGTTTTTGCAACTGCAATAAAGCAGCCTCACCAGAGTCAGCCTCAACACACTGATAGCCGGCAAGGTGCAAAGTATCAACCAATGCTTCTCGTAACCCCGCATCATCCTCAACAACGAGTATTGTAGTTGTGCTCATGGATAACTCTCCTGAATAATGTCTAAGGAAGGGTTGTTCTCTGGCTCACCTATTTTATCGTTCGACTGGCTTGAGTTATCGTCACCCAACTTAAACAAGGGTAACTTGAGACAAAAATGAGCACCTGTCCCTAAATTCTTTAATAACTTAACCTGCCCTTGGTGAGCTTCAACAACCGACTTGACCACCGATAAGCCTAATCCTGTGCCTTGCATTTTTGAGGTGTAAAAAGGTTCGAATACCTTTTCAGTCAGTTCATCAGGAATGCCAATGCCATTATCTTCAACACTAATATAAGCAAAACTGTCATAACATTTTACCTGAATGTTAATTTCAGCTTGCTCTTTTATTACTTGTAAACTGTTGTGAATTAAATTTTGAATAGCCCCTTCTAACGCATTTTTATTACCTAAAATTTGGCAATCATCCTGACAGATTTTCACACGAACAAGCGCCTTTGCTTTAGCTATTATCGCCTCCATATTAGTCACCGCATCATTAACTAGGTGATTAACGGATAACTCAGCAACCACTTGCTCTTTGCCACTTTTAGAAAATAACAGCATGTCATTTACCTGCTGTTCCAAATCTTTTAAACGTAAAAAGAGCTTTTCTTGAAAGTTTTTTCTTGAAGCCTCATCAAGGTTATAATTATTTAAATTAGCGCTATAAAGCATCGCTGAAGACAAGGGTGTTCTTATTTGATGGGCAAGAGTAGACACCATATGGCCTAATGAAGACAAACGCTGCATCTGGCCTAATTTATCTTGGAGTAACCTTGTTTGTGTTAAATCGGTGATCATAATTAATTGACCGGGTTGATCACCCAAAGCGCTAATCTCAAGTTTTACTCGGCGGCCGCCTTTTAACGACACTTCATGCCAATCATCAGCACGGGGCTCAAAAGAGCGCTTAATCACATCATACCAAGCATGGCCTAAAATAGGTTCATCAAGTAACTGACTCGCCATTTTATTGACTTTAATGACAATACCATTGCCGTCAAGAATCACTAAACCCGTTGGCATAACATCAATCAGTTGATTGTTTTGATTATTTTGTTGACGTAATAACGCCAGCTCACCGGGGAAAGCTTCGTACTGTAAAGACGGGGGAGTATCATTGTCGACTTGAGAGTGACCGTTTGACCGATAATCGTCAACGCCACGGGTAAACAAACCATTAGCTGTTTGCTTGTTTACTTGGTTTGCTTCGTTTGCTTGGTTTGCTTGAAAAGAACAATCAGAAACACAAGGTAATGCAATCGCCATGGCATACTTACTCAATTAGAAAACTAATTAAGATAAAGCATTTAGTATGCCAACAAAAAAAGACTAAAAATCAGTATGTTGTATTAAAAAATCCACCGTACTGAGTCATTATATTGGCGTAATTATTTTACAGGGCAATAAAAACATAAAAATCACTAAGCGCTTACCGCTCTTTCTGCAAATCATATTTACGCATTTTTTCAACCAATGTCGTGCGTCTCATTCCTAACAGTTCGGCAGCACGGGCAACAACCCATTCTTGTTTATTCAGTGCTTTGGTAATTAAGGTTACCTCTAATTCTGCGAGATAACTTTTAAGTACAATACCTTTTTCAGGTAAGATATCACCTGAAGTTGATTGCACAACAGGCAAAGCAAAAGCCTCTTCATATTGAGAGAAATTACTGACACGGGTCAAATCACTTTCTTCATCAAAACCGGCAAACAATTCATTAATACTATCTTGCTCTGCCAATTCTTCTGGATATTCAGGGATATATTCTGTTACATCGATATGTTGGTACTTTTTCGGTAGTTCAGTAACGTCAACAATTTGATCGCCATACATAATCAACATACGCTCAATAAGGTTAGACAATTCACGAACATTGCCAGGCCACGGATGCTCAATTAACGACAGAATAGCTTTTTTAGTAAAACGTACGGTCTTATTTTGCTCATGCTTAAAGCGAGTCAGTAATTCCTGTAACAATAACGGGATATCTTCTTTACGTTCTCGCAAAGCAGGGGTAGCAATAGGAAAAACATTTAACCGATAAAATAAGTCTTCTCGAAAGCTCCCCTCTTTAATCATATCTTCTAGATTTTGGTGGGTTGCCGCAATAACACGGACATTAGCTTTAATGCTTTTAGTACCGCCAACACGCTCAAAAGTCCGCTCTTGTAATACACGAAGTAATTTAACTTGCATCGGTTGGGGCATATCACCAATTTCATCTAAAAATAGTGTGCCGCCTTCGGCCAATTCAAATCGGCCTTTGCGTGTAGATATTGCCCCCGTAAAGGCCCCTTTTTCATGACCAAACAATTCACTTTCTAATAACTCGGCAGGGATAGCACCACAGTTAATCGGCACAAACGTGCCTTGAGATCGATCCGATAATTTATGGATATTACGAGCAACAACTTCTTTACCAGTACCTGACTCGCCTAACACCAAAACAGTAGCAGAGGTTGTTGCCACCTGTTCAATTAAAAAGCGCACTTCATTCATCAGGCTACTAGGGCCGACAAGCGAACGGAATAAAAAACTCGAGTTTAGCTTTTCAACCCGTTTAGGGAGCTTATTATGGTATTGATGACAATGATGAACTGACTCAGTTAATTGCGCGTAGTTCAATGGCGTGGATAAAGAACCAATGACATTGACATGATCATTAAACAAACTAGGGTCAAGCACATCATGTAATAAAAAAGGTGTCTTAGGGTTAGCTTTAACCAACGAGCTAATCGATGAACAAATCTCGCCATTGAGTATCACAGTGACAATATTATCCATATTTTTCAAAGCATCGCTGACATACTCCTTGGAACAATGAAAAAATTGCTCACCAACAAAAGACAGTACCGTACTCAATTGCTGACTTCTTATTACGTCATTATCGACGAATAAGATTTGTTTTGGGCCTTTACTCAATGGGTTATCACTCATATTTACGTCATCACTGCAATGCGTGACGCCGGTAACTTTTATATTGTATATCATATATATACGGTATGTTAACCTTATGCAACAAATAATTGACGCTATTCGTCATTTATTTGTCATCTGTTGAGTCCTCAGTAAAAGTACACGGGCTATTGTCGTCGACCGCTGGCTCGTTTTAAAAAAAACGAGGCTGATAACACGGTTAAACATGGTTAAACATGGTCGATAGTAAACCTTATCGCCCTCAGTGATTTTATAACATCGACTCATTAACTCTGACCTCTTCAATCCCCTTTAAAGATAGATTCACACTCAATTGAACAAAGTAGATAAATAATTCATTTAAATATAATAAGTGGCACAAAAAAAGCATATGAACTGAGTAAATGATTTATCACCAAATTTCAATCAAAGTAGGACAACAAGATGCTAATCATCAACGGTACAGCGACATTAATGCATGATACTCAAGAATTCACTCGGGACACTCGACATCAATTTACTATGTTCTCAAGGGAAATGCCTTTTGAGCAACAACTAACACAAATAGAAGCGTATTTAGTGAAACGCGGTTGGGACAATATTGAAGTATTAAGTAATGGGGTCATTAATCATGCTGGCGAAATCACCCATAGTGTACTTAAGCAAGCTTATCAAAAAGCCCACGACGAAGGTTTTGCCGTCACCATAAATAATCAAGCGTTAACTTAATCAATAGCTGTTCTCAATTTACCGTCAACTAGGAGCTGTCCATGACACATACTTCACTTAAAAAGTATCAACAAACGAATAAGAGCAGTGCTGAGCATGGTTCGCCATATCGACTTGTTGCCATGTTATTTCAAAAGTTACTCGATAACATTGCTACCGCTAAAGGCGCTATATCACAGGGAGATTTTTCCAAAAAAGGCGGTCAAATATCCAATGCCATCGCCATCATTGGCGTACTCGAAGGATCGTTAGATTTTAAACAAGGCGGTGAAGTCTCAACTAACTTAGCAGCACTCTACCAATACTGTTCAGAGCAGCTACTGCTAGCGAGCACGCACAATGATATTGATAAACTCGAAGAAGTAATCCAAATTCTATTACCAATAAAAGCCGGCTGGGACTCCATTCCCTTTGAAAACCAAAATCAGGTCGGCTTTTAGTGACCACTGGCGTAAAACAAGCACTGATTAATATTAATGATCTATCACGGCAGTTGCTGTCGTGTATGCTTAGTGGGCAAGAGGTGAGCCAAGAAAAGACTGACACACAAGAGCATGTCGCAGCCGTTAATACGGTAACAGATAAAGAACTTACCGAGCTATTGTCTCAAAGAGAAGGTTTAATTAAGGACTTGTTTGAGCAAAACACCACTAAAGATATAGCGCTGGCGCTTACTTTGGTCAATGAAATGCTCGCCCTTGATGCTGAATTAGCCCGTAAAGCTCAAACATGTAAGCAAGCCTTAGCAGAACAAGTGCTGCAATTAAAAAAGAGTGTTAAAGTAACGCAGTCTTATCAAGAATATTAGTGTTCGAGTGATAAAGAGGCCTTATACGGTATTCGTTGGAACTTAACGGCTAATATTTTACGCTTAATATTTTAATGCTGTAATGTTTAATGCTTAGATGCTTTATCTAGCGGTCGCAAGTAAAAGCGTATATATTTCATACAATACACGTTACAATTTCATTACTCAGTGCAATAGCAAAGCAACCACATTGAGCAATCGTCTCTTTTATCCCCAAGGTCGAGGTCCATTATGACAACGATAAACCCATTAACTGCCAGTCCGAACATGCAGCCTAATTCGGTCGCTAGTCAGGCACCTAAAACCAGCTCAGCAGAATTACCAACCAGAGACAAACCAATACCTCCTGAGGTCGGCGTTTATGCTAATGGCTTACTGGACATATCAGCACTTGGCCTCGAAAAACAACAAAAAGAAAGCCAAATAGACGCCACAACAAAACCAGATGAGCTTACTAATGAGGTGATTAATATAAACTCAACCATAGGACGGCTAAGCTCAGTGGGGAATTTAAGCCATAGCCAAGCAACAAACCTTTACAATAAAATTGCTCGCTTGCTGTAAAC
>CAWVSL010000074.1:0-6931 GCA_963933115.1 uncultured Colwellia sp. | reverse complement strand
GTATTAGCTGTATTAGCTGTATTAGCCGTATTAGCTGTATTAGCCGTATTAGCTGTATTAGCCGTATTGGTATTAGCCGTATTAGCCGTATGAGTATTAGCCATGCTTGTAACCGCAGTATTTTCACTGATTTTCACGGCTAACTCATCATTAACTAATACCGATAAAGGGTTTTTATTGGCTGTGGTTATCTCCCCTATTTCAGCGGTTATTTCTGCCTCTTGAGCTACTATTGTCGGCTGTTCGCTAGTGGCTAGACGGTCAATTTTATCAATCGACTTTTTATCTTGTGGTGTTTGTAATATTTTGTTGGCAGAATTAACCAAGGTAATAAAATGGTGTGACTGCTCAAGCGAGCTTAAATCAAGAGCCGCTGTTTGTTCATTGTTAACTGACGATAAATCGTCAGTTACTGTTATCTCTTCAATATCAGTAATCGTTAGCGGTATATTAAGCTCATCAGGGTCAAAATTTTGCTTATTGATGCCCTGCGCTAAGGAGTCGGCTGGGTACCGTTCGTTTTTTGACAGTTTATTGCCGCTATCGTCGATATTATGAGTGACCTTGCCGCTTATCTCTGTGTCAATATAACGGCTAATAACGGTAGGAAAGCTAGGGGTATCTTTTGGCTCACCACTGAAGGCTACTGAAATTTCAATATTAAAATCAGTAGGTTGAGGTTTTTCAACAGGTAATAAATTTAATGGAGCCATAATAAATCCGATAATTAATCAATAGTTACAATAAAAAATTAATAACAACATCCTAGATTAAAGCAATACTCATACCAATACGATTTAGCTCTCAACTATTTTTTAATTAGCCTCTGAAGATTAACGCCTACGTCGAATAAATTGCTGGTTAGAAATTTCATCAAACATTTTTTGTTCATTAGTATCAGCAACCCGCGCTATTTTTCTCAGTTGTTTATCTCGTAAGTGCTCAACGGCTTTGACTTTTTGCCTTTGTTTCATCCAAAGATCTTTATATTGTTCACTCAGTGCTTTTGCTTGCACCATGGCAATACGAACTTGCTCTGAAGCATGATCCAGCTTGGCAATAAAAGCATGGTAATGCGTGTACGTTGCACTATCAATTCCTTCTGTGGCACGTTGGCTTAAACGTTTCATATATTCTAAACGGTAGTCACTTACCCCGGTTAAACGGGTAATATTTTGTTGGTGCTCTAACTCTGCAGTTTTCAGCTTTTGCGCCGCTTGTGATTCTTTCTCTTTTTCAAATTTAATTAAGATATCAAGTTGTTTAATTAACATCTTAATTAACCTACACGGTTAGAAGAGGCATTAGCGTGAGCTTGAGCTGCGGATAGTATTTCCTGCAACTGAGCAAGGCTTTGATCATAGGGGATCACTTCACGCATTTGTTGCTGTAAAAAGAAATTAATCACCGGCAGTAAACTAATCGCTTGATCAATTCTTGGATCATTACCTTTGGTATAAGCGCCAATAGCAATTAAGTCTTTATTTTGTTGATACAAGGAATAAACTTGTTTTAATTGCCTTGCTAATTGCTGATGCTCATCACTAGTTACCATCGGCATAACACGGCTAATAGACCCTTCAATGTCAACAGCGGGGTAATGCCCGGCATCAGCAAGCTCTCTTGACAGTACAATATGACCGTCTAAAATTGCCCGAGCGGCATCAGCAATGGGGTCTTGTAAGTCATCACCTTCCGTTAATACCGTATAAAATGCAGTAATTGAGCCTTGCCCGTCACCCCCATTACCGGCTCGTTCAACCAATTGGGGTAGTTTTGAAAATACCGAGGGTGGATAACCTTTAGTGGCGGGTGGCTCACCGACGGCAAGGGCAATCTCTCGCTGTGCTTGAGCATAGCGAGTTAAGGAGTCCAGCAGTAATAAAACATTGAGCCCTTGATCACGAAAGTATTCACTCACTTGAACGGCATACTCGCAGCCTTTTAGTCGCATCAAAGGTGAGTTATCTGCAGGAGCAGCCACTACCACCGATCGTGCTCTGCCTTCTGGACCTAAAATCTCTTCAATAAACTCTTTAACTTCTCGACCACGCTCGCCCACCAAACCAACAACAATAACATCAGCCGTTGTGCCTCGGGTCATCATTCCCATCAACACACTTTTACCAACACCTGAGCCAGCAAATAATCCCATACGCTGGCCTTTACCAATAGTGATAAAACTATTAATTGAACGAACACCAACATCTAAGGGTTCAGTGATAGCACGCCTTAGCAGAGGATTTATCGGTTTATTATCTATTTTGTACTCATCATTAGATTTTAGAGGACCTTTACCATCGAGCGGATTACCCACACCATCAACCACTCGACCTAATAGATCCATTGATAACGGTACCCGGCTCTTTGTGGATATCGGCATAACACGCGCACCAGGAGAAACGCCCTGTAAGCTTTGCTCGGGCATTAAATAAGTAATATCTTGAGAAAATCCGACCACTTCAGCAACAAAATCTCCGTTCGACGTTTCAACTAAACACTGGCTACCAACATCAGCTTTAACGCCTACAGCCTCTAAAGTTAAACCCACCACACGGACAAGACGTCCTGCCACTCTTTCTTTATAAGGGTGGATAAATGTTTGGGTATTTTTTAACCTCTGTATCAGTCGTACACTATCAACCATATGTTTTCAGCCTTGTTATACTTTTTTATTTGAGTAAAAGAGCGTCTAATATTTGCCCCTTCACCTTAATCAATTGCTTAGCTGGAATGGTGTAAAGCATTGTCAAGAAATGAGTCAAGCACTTGTTTTAATCGAGACTTAACAGATAAATCGATATTTGAGGTACTATTTTCAATTTGACAACTGCCTACAGCCAATTGAGGTGTAGGTAATAAGCGCCAGCCACTCTCTTTAATGTGCTCTGCACCAAATTCTTTTTCAATAAGTTTAATATCATCAGGGTGACAATATATTTGTGTTTGTGCCTCTTGGCTTGGCAGTGCTTTTATCCCTGCACTAATAGCAGCAATAAGAATATCAGGATTGACCTTAGCTTCATGCAAAACAACGGCTTCCGTTAATTGAACGACAAGTTGTAATAACTGCTCTTCGACATTTTTATCAATATTAGCCATTGGCTGATGGAGTTCATTGACGAGGTTATTCCATTTAGTGGAACTCTCAGTAATAGTTGACTTACCTTCCTCGAGACCGCCAGCAAGCCCTTCTTGGTGGCCTGTTATAAGTCCTTCTTGATGGCCCTCAGCTTTACCTTCTTCATAACCTTTGGTAAAACCTTCTTCTTTTCCTTGATTAAACCCTTCGTTAAAAGCCGCCTGACGAATTTCTTCGATATCTTCAGCCGTTAACGGTGCCAACTCAACAGTTTCTATTGCTTCTGGAGCTTCATAACGCCAAGTAGCTTTTAAACCTAAGGCATTTGTTTTTGTTTCTTCTATTGCCGTTACCGGCTCTGTTACCTTGGGGATAGGCCAGATCTTTGCATCTAACTCATCATTATCTTCATTAATTTTTGTCTTATTACTCATAATTAATCACTTCAACGCATACTCTACTAATTTATAAGCCCGTTAATAAAAAATGTTAAGGCAGTATTATATAAACTCATCACCGCCACTGGCAGAGCCGAGCATAATTTCACCACTGTCAGATAATCGACGGGCAATGGCTAAAATTTCTTTTTGTGCCGTTTCTACTTCGCTCACTCTTACCGGCCCCATGGCTTCAAGATCATCAGCTAACATTTCAGCAGCACGCTTTGACATGTTAGTCATGATTTTCTCTTTTAAGGTATCATCAGCGCCCTTAATGGCTTTTATCAGAATATCTTGCTGAACATCTCTTAAAATAGCTTGCATCCCTCTATCATCGACATCGGCTAAGTTTTCAAAGACAAACATCAAGTCCTGAATTTGTTGACTCATCCCTTCATCTTTTTCACGAATAGAGTCCATCAGCATCCCTTCAACATTGGTATCAAGGAGATTCATAATATCAGCCGCTGTTTTAAGCCCACCCATTTTCGCTGCTTGTGAACCGACTTGACCAGCAAACTGTTTCTCCATAATTTCGTTGAGCTCTTGTAATGCTGCAGGTTGTACTTCTTCGAGGTTAACAATACGCATCATTAAATCTAAACGAACGGTTTCCGTAAACTGTCCGATAATTTGAGCCGCTTGTTGTGCATCTAAATACGATAAAACAATGGTTTGAATTTGAGGATGCTCATTGCGAATAATGTTGGCTACTTGCTTAGCGTCCATCCATTTTAATGAGTCTAAACCTTTCGCTCCTCCTGTGACAATTTGGGCAATTAAATTACTCGCTTTATCCTCACCTAACGCAGCCGTTAGTGCTTTACGAACAAATTCTTCTGACTTAAAACCAATCGTCGAAAAGTTTTGAATCTCATTAATAAATAACTTATGAACACAAGTGATTTTTTCTTGAGTAAACTCGACCATGCCAGCCATAACTATGCCGACTTGCTGAACTTGTTCAGGCTCAAGGATTTTTAAAATTTGAGCCGCATCCTCTTCCGATAAACTCAGTAATAAAATAGCCGATTTTTCTGCGCCATTAAGTTTACTAATATCAAATCCTGAGGGTTCTTTTTCAGTTGCTAACTCTTGTGTTTCTTCATTCATCTTGGTTCAACCAACTCTTAATAACTTGAGAGGAAAGTTCTGGCTCATTCGCTACAAGCGCTCGAACAGCTTTTAATACATCTTCATCACGGTGTAAGTCGGGTAACTGCAAACTACCATCAGGTGCAAAACCTACCGCTCCTGGGTCAAAATCTGCAGACAACATATCCATCGTTTCATCACCTAAGTCAATATGACTATCAAGTGATTTATCACCATAGTCATTAGGTGTTTGGTTAGGATGAATTAAACGTTTTAACATAGGTTTTATTACCGCAAGAATTAAGATCACGATAACCAACGCCCCCATTAACAATTTACCCCATTTAAACATTTCTGGCTGTTGGTAAAATGGCACTTCGGCGATCACCCTAATATCATTATTAACAAACGGTAAGGTGATGACTTCTAAAACATCACCGCGCTTTAAATCAAAACCAATCGTGCCTTGTAATAGTCGTCGAATACTCTCCAACTCACTTACCGAGCGGGGTATTTGAGTTGTCTCTCCTGTTGCGGCGCCATCGGCAGGCACAACAAGTTCAGTTAAATAATCAAGACCAACAGAAACACTAATGCGTCTAATCACACCTGTTTGTTGTTTGGTATAGCTTATCGCCTCATCAAGTTCATAATTTTTAGTCGACTCTAAATGTTTTCTAGTGGGCGTTGCCTGTTTTTGGTTGGCTGCATTAACTTTTTCAGGAATAACCGAATCTACCGGTGGTTGATTTGATAACGCGCCAGGAATTCCCCCCAATAAACCACCAATGGTACTGTCTTCGACCTTCATTTCACTGCGAAGCGACGGTAATTCTGAATTATAGCGGCGGGCTGTTTCTTCGACATTGGTGAAGTCCATTGATACATTGACTTGCGCGGTATAATTACCTAAACCCACGACAGGAATTAGAATCGAGTCAATTTTTGATAAATATTCTTGTTCACGTTTTTGTTCGATTTCAAATTCTTTGCGTGAACGAGAAGAAATCGAGTTCTGGCTACCTGAATTGAGTAAACGACCATTTTGATCGGTAACGGTTACTCTATTGGGCAATAACTCTTGCACTGCAGAAGAAACAATATCAACAACCGCATCAACTTCTTCTTCCGATAAAATCCGGCCTCTTTGCATCGTTAACACTACCGTTGCCGAAGGGCTTTTAGATCGACGTGCAAAAACATTTTCCCGAGGAATAGCTAATAAAACTTTAGCACGAGATATCGACTTAAGTTGCTCAATCGTATTAGCCAGTTGTTGCTCACGACCATATTTTAATCGTTCAGTTTCAAGACGCTGACTAACACCAAAGCCCATATCTTGCATTAACAACTCACTACCTTGGTCAACCTCACCCGATAAACCTTCACGAGCTAACAATAATTTAATACGTTGATATTCTTCAATCGGTACTGAAATCGTATTGTTTTCTTGGTGATAATCGACTTTACTCGAGTCCAAAAAATCCATGGTTTTAATCAGTTGTTCTGTTGGTAATTTTGTTAACACACGATATTCGGATTCATTCGCCCATAAAATCACCAGTACCGCAATCGCTAAACATATTGCTAACGCCATAATAAGCGTTAACTGTCTTAAGAAATCCACATTACCTAATACCGAAGTGAGACCCGAGTTTTGTTCTGTCATATTGGCATCACCAGTAACCACCATATCGGTATTACCACTCACAGCAATATCATTTGAACTTCTTATGTCAGCCACTTAACCTCTCCGCTTAACCACTTTTATGAAACTTATATTTTTATAATTATTGAATCTTACAAATTCAATTAAACTGGCATACTCATAACTTCTTTATAAGCTTCAACAAATTTGTTTCTTACCTGAACCGCTCCGTCAAAAGCTAAACCTGCTTTTGCTGAAGCAACCATGGTTTGTGCTAAAGTCACATTACGGTCACCCATCTCAAAGGCGGTTTTTAGTTGACCGGCCTCAAGTTGACTATCACTCACTTTATCAATCGCTTGTTTTAGTAAATTACCAAAATTATTACTAGAGCTGTTGACTGAGCCAATTTCATTGCCTTGCATCCCCATAGGCGAAGCGCCCTGTAAACCAGGAAGCCCTTTACCACTGGCCTCTAGCGACATACTTTGCATCTGGGCATATAAAGAATTAGTTGATATTTCCATAACATTCACACCTGCTGTCAAAATTTTGTTATTACTGTTTATAACAGTGACAATGCAAGCATAATGCCAAGGAAGAAAGCTTTAGGTTGTTAACGTAAATATCACTGTGAATTTTTGATAAATGGGTCAGTGTGTAGAT
>CAWVSL010000073.1:0-7045 GCA_963933115.1 uncultured Colwellia sp. | reverse complement strand
TCTAACGTGGTTGTTTGGTTTTGAGCTGAGTTACTACTCTTTGTAGTTACTTGTGGGTCAAATTTTTCTACAGTCATATGTGTCTCAACTTACTCTAACTAGTGTTGCTGGTGCTTTTTCTAACAAAGGACAGCGTCGTAATGGTATTTTAACGGTCCCTAGTGCCAAATCGATAGAATTACTAAGGTATTAGTGCTACGGCAGTTCTTCAATGCGCGGGATTATACAGATAAAGCAGTTTGACTTCACCTATTGAACACCTCCAATTGCGAATTCAAATTAACTCAGCAGTTATATGTGAATTACCAACTTATTTAACTAGTGTAACTAACTCGTCAAAAATGGTAATTACTGATTCAACATTAGATGATTAAGTATGGTGGTTGGCATTTCATTATTAGCAAAGGCATCTACAAATATATAACCCTAACCCAGATCTCCTCTACCATTAAACCTGATCAGTTACTTTAAGGTTTGTAGCAATAGGCATTTTTTTACCTAGCCAAACAGAACAAACAACCAAAACGACAAATACTAGTGTGACCACATCAATGACTTCACCAAGAAACAATGCGGAAAAAAACAGTGTAATGAAAGGTTGAAAGAGTTGCATTTGACTTACTCTGACAATACCGCCGAGCGCCAATCCCTTGTACCAGAAAAAAAATCCGAACAATTGGCTAATTAATGCCAAATATAAAAAACTAAAATGAATTCTTAAGGGGATGTTTAAAAATGATTCAGGGGCGTTTACTATTGCCGGTATTAAAATAAAGGGTAACGATAAAACTAGAGCCCAACAAATGACTTGCCAACCACCAATATCTCTAGATAGCTTACCGCCGATAGCATAGCCAACTGAAGCTGAAATAATGGCACCTAACAAAGCTAAATCGGCAATATTAAGACCACCAACACCTTGAAGTAAAGCATAACTGACGACTAAGGCGGTACCCGTAGCACTGCAAATCCAGAAGTATATACTGGGTTTTTCATTACCTATAAGTACACCCACAACGGCTGTTGCTAAGGGCAATATTCCTAAAACAACACCACCATGAGAAGCAGGAACATACTGCATTGCCCATGAAGAAAGTACAGGAAAACCAATAACAACACCTAAACTTACTAAAAGTAATTGCTTAATTTGTTTAATATTAGGAATTTTCTGTTTAAAAACAAAAAGTAATACTAATGCAACTAAACCAGCAATAACAGCTCGACCTAAACCTATAAATATAGGGTTCATGTAGGGTAGTACAATTTTAGTCACGGGAAGTGTTAAGCCGAAGGCAGTTACACCTATTAAGCCTAATATCATGCCTTTTTTTTCATTGTCCATTAAGCGTCACTCCTCTGTTAGGTTTTCAATTGTAAAACCATGTTCAACATATACTTTGGTAACTAAATAGCATCATTACTCAACCATTGGTATTGAGTAATGATTAAATTGCATAGCCGTTGTTGATAATAAATTAGATAATGAATAATTTGGTTTTACTCTTTCCATGAACAGGAAGTCTCATTTACTGCTCTTGGTATTGCCCTGAGTTAACTTTGGAGTAGCATATTTTTTAATAAAGTTAATACCCACAATACCTTAATTAGACCTATTAAGATAATTTCTCTATCCGCTGCTTTGAATTTTGCTTAAACTAATAGAAATTCAGATTAAAAGGATCTTAAAATGAAAAGCCACCAAGAATTATTGATTTCGTTAAGAAAAGTCATTCGCGCTATAGATTTACATTCAAAGCACCTCAATAAAACTTCTGGCTTAACTAGCCCACAATTACTGATTATGCTTGAAATCGATAAAGCCTCTGGCGTAAATTCAAGTCAAATAGCGAAAAGTGTTAACTTAAGTGCAGCAACAGTGACAAATATTATTGATAGATTAGAAAGTAAAGAACTTATTTTAAGAGTCCGAAGTACCCAAGACAAACGTAAGGTAGGGCTCTATTTAACCGAAAAAAGTAGCGAAAAATTACTCAATGCTCCGCAGCCACTGCAAGAGCATTTTATTGATAACTTTACTAACTTAGCTCAATGGGAGCAATCTCAATTACTCTCGGCAGTAGAGCGGTTGGCAGCAATGCTGAATGCAAATGAAATTGACGCAGCACCGCTGTTAATACTAAATACCATCAACACCCGCATTAGCAATAAAGCTGACGTTGACTCTTTTAAAAGTTAACGTACTAAATGTAGAAAGTGCATATGCTTGTGGTACTGGTCAATAATATTATTAATTACTGATGCTTTTGACCAACCCATAATATCATAATCTTGTCCGCCCTCAACCAAGTGAACTTCTGCTCTGTAGTAACTTTGATCATCTTCATCTTCATCTTCATCGACTTCAATAACAAAGTCTGGTTGAGAATATTTTTTAGCGAATACCCGATAAACAAATTCTTGCTCTTCGCCGTGTCCAACAATTAAGCTTAACCCGCCTTCATGCGAAATATTGACATTAATTTGATTTTCTTCAAGTTCTTTAGCAAATGACTCAAAGGCAGAAAGAACGGTCTTATTGATGAATTTATTGACATTGGCCTTGTTTGGGAAATCAACAATACTTTTTAATCGCAGTTGCCAGCTATCACTATTATCACTACTTGAATGAGGAATTGCTGTTATTAATTGGCTTTCTTGTTTAAAAGCTTCAACCCTTAAAGCTTTAATTAAGCCAACAATTGCTAGTAATAGTACGATAGCAAAAGGTAAAGCACTTGCAATTGTCATGGTTTGTAGTGCATTAAGCCCACCTGCAACTAACAATATTGCGGCGACTATACCAATACCCACGGCCCAATAAACACGCTGCCACAATGGGGTCTCATTGCTACCATTGGAACAAATCATATCAACTACCATAGCGCCAGAGTCACATGAGGTGACAAAAAAGATCACTATCATTAAGACACTAATAAAAGAAAGCATTGAGGTTAATGGGAAGTTTTCAAGAAAGACAAATAAGGCCACTGATGAATCTTGGCTGACCATCTCACCCAAAGAAACGATCCCTTGATTATGGACTAAATCAATTGCACTATTGCCGAAAATTGTCATCCACAATAAAGTGAAGACCGTTGGTATCAGCATTACGCCTAAAATGAATTCTCTAATGGTACGGCCACGAGAAATTCTAGCAATAAATAAACCAACAAAAGGCGCCCATGCGAGCCACCAACCCCAATAAAATATTGTCCATCCGCCTATCCAATTTGTTTTCTTATAAGCAAACAAGTTAAAGGTGTTATGTACTAAATCGGATAAATAAGCACCAATATTTTGTAAGTAAGCCTTCAATAAAAATACGCTTGGACCAAGGACAAAAATCAATGCTAATAAAGCAACAGCCAAAATCATATTCGCTTCTGATAGTATTCTAATACCTCTATCTAACCCTGTCGCAACAGAGATAACCGCAAGCGAGGTGATCGCAGACATTATAATTATTTGATTAGTGGTAGAAACATCAATCTCAAACAAATAACTAAAACCGGCATTAACTTGTGAAGCACCTAAGCCAAGTGAAGTGGCAATACCAAAGACAGTACTTACTACAGCAAAAGTATCAACTAAATCCCCTGGCCATTTATAAATTTTATCACCAATTAAAGGGTATAAAGCAGAACGTAAGGTCAGAGGTAAATTGTGGCGATAACTAAAGTAAGCTAGGACTAACGCAACGATGGCATATATAGCCCAAGCGTGGAGCCCCCAGTGGAAGAACGTCATCTTCATTGCTTCTTGGACCGCTGCAATGGTGCCCGTTTCCGCAGTAGGCGGTGATACATAATGCATCAGAGGCTCAGCCACACCAAAGAACATTAAGCCAATACCCATACCTGCGGCAAACAACATTGACAGCCAAGTGACTAATGGGTAATCAGGTGTTGAATGATCAGGCCCTAAACGAATACTGCCATAGCGCGAAAATCCTAAGAAAATAACAAAGAAGAAAATAAAGGCTACAGTTAGCACATAAAACCAACTGCCATTATCGACAATACTTGACTGGATGAAGGTAAATAACGCTTGTGCTTGATTAGGTAGCGCTACTGTATAAAGCAAAAGTGCAATAATGATGGACGAGGCACTAACGAATACCCTTTTATTTAATTGACTCTTTATAGGTAAAGGCAAATGATTCCCCTAGATTTGATTTGTATTGATATTATATCTACTTAAATCATTCTGTAAACAAGTCTATATGGCTCAGACAAACAAAATGTATACAAAGACTATTTTGCGGCTGTTTTTAATAGCCGATAAATTTTATTAAAGAAAATCATAATACGTGTTAAGCTATGGCAAATCACGAATATAGTTAGAGCTCTAATAATATCAACTCGAAACATAAACAAAACATAATTAAAACATCAAAAGGTAATCAATATGAGATTCAATAAGCTACATTACGCTGTGCTAACAGCTATAGCTGCATCAAGTACCGTCTATGCTGAAGAAGTAAAAAAGCAACAAAAAGCAAAAATAGAAGTAATTGAAGTTACTGCAACTAAACGTTCTGAGTCTATTCAAGATGTTCCGATTACCGTAACAGCTTTAACAGGTGATAGCCTAGAAAAACTTGGTGTTTCAAATTTTGACCAATATGTAGAGTTTCTACCCAACGTAATCTTTCAAGGTACAGGCCCTGGCCAGAATGAAATATATATTCGTGGCGCTGCAACCTCACAAACTGTTATTTCTGTATCATCGGTACAAGCATTACAACCGTCTGTCGCCTTTTATTTAGATGAACAACCGGTATCAATGCAAGGGCGTAATTTAGATGTCTACGCAACAGATATTCAACGTGTAGAAGTTTTACCTGGCCCACAAGGTACACTTTTTGGTGCTAGCTCTCAATCAGGCACAGTTCGCTTAATTACAAATAAACCAACACATGATGGCTTTGCTGCAGGTTTTGATACTAGCACTAGTTCAACAAAAGGTGGCGATTTAAGTAACTCGGTTGAAGCTTATGTCAATATGTCGTTAACTGATTCACTTGCCGTACGTGTTGCTACTTATAATGATTACCAAGGGGGTTGGATTGATAACATACTCAACGTCCCTGGAGAAGGTGGTTACGCAGGTAGTGCTGTCGTCATCAGTCGAATTTCTGGTGATGTATTAACTAACCCTGAAAGTGTGCCAGTAACGGCTCCTAGAAATGATGGTTTGGTCGAAGATAACTTTAACACGGCAAACTATGCTGGTGCTCGCTTTGGCTTATCGTATTTGATTAACGATGAGTGGAACCTTTTGGTTCAACATACCCAACAGTCGCTCGATACTGAAGGTGTGTTTGCTTATGATCCAAACCTTGACGGTGAGACATCAACTAATCGCTTTACACCAGAAAACAACAATGATGACTTTGGTTTAACGACCTGGACATTAGAAGGTAGACTTGACCAACTGGATGTTGTTTACACCGGTGGTTACTTAGACCGAGATATTAATTCAACCATTGATTACACTGGTTATACTAACGGTGGTTTATATTCGGCCTACTATTCTTGTAGTTATGCGGGAACTCCTGAAGCGCAAGAATGTGTTGACCCCACTAAATTTTATAAAGAACAAACCAGTACATCACGTACCACCCATGAATTTCGTATCAATACTTCAGCGGAAAACCGCTTGCGTCTTACTGCCGGTGTTTTTTATGACACTCAAGAATTATCAACGGTTGGCTTATTTAATATAGCAAATACTGAATTACCTTACTTTACTGATATGCAAAGAACACTTCCAGGTACTGATGGTATTAACACTGATGGTGGACCTTTTTCATCTGAAGTGAGCTTTATCAATGATGTTACTCACACCATAGATCAAATCGCTGTCTTTGGTCAGTTAGATTATGATATTACAGATACAGTCACGGCAAGCTTTGGCGCTCGTTGGTATCAAATTGACGACATTTATAGAGGTTCAACGTCAACGGTTGACGTAAGTGGAAGGCTACAAGCATTTGGTGATGGCAGTGATGCCGCGCTAACTGAGTTTTTTGGCGCAGAAGAAGCCGCTTCAATTCAAGCTGCTATTGCCAGTGGTCAGTTAGATACCAGTTTAGTTAATGATGATGGCTCGCTAACGGTAGATGATACGATTATCAAAGCGTCGCTTGATTGGAAAGTATCAGACGGAGTCATGTTATTTGCTTCGTACTCAGAGGGTTTTAGACCTCCTGTAACTAACCGAGTTGGTGGCGGTTCAGCTACAAGTCAAGAAGGTTCTTTTGAAGGATTCCGTATACCGGTTTATTCAACAACCGATAGTTTAGATAACTTTGAACTTGGTTTTAAATCAACGTTATTTGATCAAACCTTACGCTTTAATGCTACTGCCTATTATTCAAAAATATCAGATCTACAAACCTCACGGTTTGACCCCACTAATATTAGTTTCCTAGTCTTTACTGATAACGTTGGTGATGCTGAAATTAAAGGGATAGATGGAGATTTTAGTTGGGCTGCTACTGACAACCTAATCATAACGGGTGCGTTTAGTTTTATTGACACAGAACTTACCTCTGTTAATGATGTGCTTGACGGTATAGCTCCATCAGTGGGTAGTAGATTACCTTACTCAGCTGAATTTTCAGGTAACTTACAAGCACAATATTTCTATCAAATCAGTAATGAGTTAACGGGTTACGTTAACGGTTCAATCAGTTATACCGGAGAAAGACTTGCCGGTATGACCATGGATGCTTATGTGGTAGAAGATGCCACTAATTTAATCTATGGCACAGGTTCAGGCTTATCAATTCAAAAAGAGGCTGACGTTTACTCTGGTGTTAATTACCAAGATAGTAACGGTGAAACCTTCGAGGCTGGTCGTTATGTACAAGAAAGCTACGTTTTAGCTAATTTAAGCTTTGGCGTAACTAACGACGAATGGAAAGCAGAGCTATTTATCGATAACTTAACAGATGAAAGTGCTACTCTGTATGTTGATACACAACAGTTTACTCCAAAAGTTGTGTCTAATAGACCACGCACGGTTGGCTTTAGATTCT
>CAWVSL010000072.1:0-7102 GCA_963933115.1 uncultured Colwellia sp. | reverse complement strand
GCAAGCGTAAAACCACCTATGGTTTTAAAGCACACATCAATGTGGATGAAGACGGTTTTATTAAAGCCACAGCCTTCACTGCATATTCTGGTTAATAGCCAAAATTGTTCACGATCAGATCAGAATGGTGTTCACGATGGGCCAGAATATGCAGTTATCATCCCGAAAGGACTCAACGAGCTGTACATAACGGCGAGGACCTGATTTAGTAATCTTGATATACATGCCTGTACTGTATAATTAATACAGATGTTGTCAAATATGACTAATAACATCAAGATAGTCACAAACGTGCCAGCACACGGTTTTTCCCAAAAACCGGCCTACAGCCCAGTAAAAACCTTCGAATTTGGCGAAAAAACGGCCTTTTTGTCTTCAAACTGTCGAACCCGGGTGCGTCAGGCCAAAGCCGACGGAACTTACAGCAAGCTCTTAATCTATCTAGCCAAACAAGATCTTTTAATCCTTGATGACTGGGGGCTGGAGCCGCTGGACACGGCCCAACGCAATGATGTGATGGAGATAATGGATGATCGTAATGATGCAAGTTCAACAATGATCATCAGCCAACTTCCTGTTGATCAATGGCATCAATCTATCGGAGACAATACGTTAGCGGATGCCATTTTAGATCGACTGGTACACAACGCTCACCGTATGCCATTAAAAGGAGCCTCTTTACGACAATTACAGCCAGAAAGTTGACTGATCGTGAACACTTAGTGTAAAAATAACACTCACCCAATGCGGAACGGTCTAAGTGTTCACGATGGTCCAGAATGGGTGTTCACGTTCGCCAGAATATGCAACGCTGCTTCAACTCTTCATACACCAGAAATAACTATACCTCAACTCCTGTTAACGGGCGGTTGAGTCACGCGTATCATTCGTGAAAATGGCCGTTTTTCGCCTTTATGTAGTGCAGTGTGCTACTTTGAGCTCAAGGCTTGTTGGCCTGGCAATTTACCGACAATTGATGGGCTGATTGGAGAATGTTTTTGCAAGTGGCTCAGTATAAATGATCATAAAGTTAGTGAGATTGGTATAACTGACATTCCGCACCCCATAAAAACTATTTGTTTTTTGTACTGCTCTAGTATAAAAAGAAAGCGGTGGGCGTTTTTTAGGCTACTCTATTTCAAAACTGAGTCTGTTTTGATCGAAAATTAACTCAGAATTTAAAATACCGACTTAGGGTGCGGAATGTCGGGTATAAATACCCGTTACCATACCAGAGTGTTAAGAAGGCAAAAATGTGGTGTGATCTGCATTAACGGCATTTTCATCTGCTAAGGCAATAATATTTTCTGCGCTAAATACGTTGGGTAAAATATTATTAATATAAAAATTGGCAGAGGTGATTTTACCCTGATAGAACTCAGATTCTTTTTGGTCAATATCACCGTCCATTGCTTTATTGGCAATAATAGCCCCATCAAGTAATAACCAAGCAACAGTTACTTCAGCCATCATTTGTAAAAAACGAGTAGAAACAGCAAATATCAGCTCCATTTTTTGTAATCTAATCCAGCTACCCATTAATTGGTGCGTTTTTGTTAAACTCGTTAGTGATTTTTCTAGCATGTTTATCGATTTTTCGAATGTTGAGTTTTGTCGATTTTTTTCGATAAATGTCATTACGTTTTTCTCGTATAATGCTAACAATTTTGAATGACGACCCATCGCTAGTTTATCTTTGAATAAATCGGCCGACTGTACAAAATTAGTACCTTCCCACAAAGAGAGTACTTTAATATCTCTGGCGTACTGTTCAACAGGATGATCTTTTATATATCCATGACCACCATATACTTGAATAGCAAGTTCGGCGACTCGCCATGCTTGATCAGACGTATAGGCTTTAACAATGGGAGTGAGTAAGTTAACTAATGATTGATGTTGGTATAAAAGGGTTTCACTTTGCTCTGTTGTGATCCGGTTGGTTTCTTGTTTAACCATGATATTAGTGGTCATGCTTTGGTGATAACACAGCTTAACAATGAGGGCGCGGCAGCCTTCAACTTTGCTTTTCATTTCAAGTAACATGCGTTTTACATCAACGTGAGTAATAATCGACACACGTTCAGCTTTAGGGTTGAATGACTGTTTGAAGTCGGTGCCTTGAATTCTTTGACTGGCATATTCAGCGGCATTTAAGTAAGCACTTGATGCCATACCTAACGCATACATTCCAGTTGCGATTCGAGCCAAGTTCATCATGGAAATTAATTGTCGTAGGCCAATGTTTTCACGTTCCCCTAATAAATATCCATAACAAGGTGTATCTGTACCAAAGGTTAGATGGCTGGTGGCACAGCCATTTAATCCCATTTTGTTTTCAAGGCGTAAACATTTTACGCCATTGTCTTGATTTTCAAGATCTTGTTTAGGCACCACAAAGCAAGATAGACCAACGGTACCTGAGCGTGCACCTTCAACACGCGCCAGTACAATATAAGCAATATTATCAGTGAGTTGGTGCATTCCGGCAGAGATAAATATTTTCTGTCCCGTTATTTGATAGCGACCATCGGATTGTTTTATTGCTTTTGTGCGGCAATTTCCGACATCGCTGCCAGCATCGGGTTCTGTCATGCACAAACATGCTCCCCATTCATTGGTTGCAAGTTTTTTACAAAAGATATCTTTAAGTTGTTGTGTACCAAATTTATCGATTAAATATAATGCTGGGCTACAAAACCCTGAATAAATCATAAATGCAGGGTTAGCCCCCATAAAAATTTCATAAATAGCTTGCGCTATAATATAAGGTGCGCCTAAGCCACCATATTGTTCTGGTGCGCCTAAACGGCCCCACTGAGCAGAGATATAATCATCCCATAATGCTTCAAATCCTTGCGGTAACTGCACTTTGCCGTCAGGCATCAGCTTACAGCCGTCTCTATCAGAGGATTGATATAAAGGCCCTAACTTTTGACAACAAAATTTATGCGCGTGTTCTATTAATTGGTTACTCAAGTTTTGATCAAACTCAGGATAAATTTCTGAATCAAGAATGTTGTCTTGTACTTTAAATTGTTGCCACAATAAAAACATGTGGTCACGTAGGTCAACGCGATAAGCATTATTTGATGTCATGTGTGCCTCTTTAATATTGTTTTAAAATGCCCAGTTAAATACTAGCCTCATACTATGCAGATTAGGGTTTAGACCATATTCGCAATGACGACAGCCATTAAAAAACTCTAATTGCAATCGACTAGTTAGGTGGTTATTCCATGATTTTAGTAATTCAAGACGATGTAATTCACTGTTATCATTCAAGTTAAGTTGTATGCTTTGTCTATATTGCCAAAGATCTGTTGAAAGTGGACTGGCATACATAAAGTAAAGATAATTTTGCCTAAGTTGTCCCAGATTTAAGCTATTTAACGCCGAAAATAAATATGCATGATCTTGCTCTCTTGGTTGGTTATTAATTATGTTTTGATATGCTGTTGAGCTTTTATTTGATATTTTTGTCCATTCATCGTTGGTAAAACCATGTTTGGTATTTAAGTACTCTATTCTAAAATCATGCCCTGAATCTAGCGTGTAGCCAGCCCCAACTAAATATTTCTGCCATTGTGTTGATTCATTTTCACCGAGCAATGCTTGTGTTTTTTGCTCTCTTTGTTGTAATAAGCTCCATTCAAAGCGCATGGTTATTTCATCAGTAAGTAATCGATTGAAACTGGCAGCATAATTTAAGCTTTGCTCAGGTTGTTTATGTAATAAAAAAACAAAATCATGGCTACCTTGGAAGCCTAAGCGGGCAATATATTGCTGTTTATTTTTTTTGTTTGCAGTGACAGAATCGGCAATAACTAAATGATAAAACCAATTGTTTTGACTATATTTCACCGTGGCCATATCCCAACCCTTTTGTTGTTTGGGATCGTCTAAATCAATATAGGGCCTATCTCTATAAGGTTTTAGTAAATTAGTTAGATTCCAATTGAAACCAGTACTCCATTGCGTTTTTATACGGCCTAATTGCCATTGCCATGCATAATCGTTACTGGTCCAGTTGAGGTAGGCTTCTAATACTGTGGTATCTAAATTATTCGAGGTATCTGCATTACTTGGAATGTCAGTATTTTTTTGAATATCCGTATGTTGGTATTGTGCTATGGTGCGAGCTCGGCCTTGAAAATTACTTTGCCAATGAGTTTTAACTTGCCAATCAAGCACTGCTGACTGTTTGTTTTGTGTAAACGCTACCAAACCGGGATTAAAGCTTTGCTTGTTATTGATTTTGTTCGTTTGTAAATAAGTTTGTATTGTTGTTTTATGTTCATATTGCGCAGGACTATTTTGCTGAATATTGGTAAAAGGGTCATCAGGAATATTACTTTGAGCCCATGTTTGTGTGCTTAAACCTATCAGCCAATAGCAAGCATATAAACGTTTGTTGTTCATAAGTTTACGATTGCTTCTTTGTTAAATAACCCGTCGGGTAGCTCACTACTGCGGTAGTTATCAAATAACATCCAGGTATAGCTACCTTCAATAAGTGGATCTGAGAGCAACATTTTATGTATCTTTAATTCACCATCAAACGACTTAAATACTTTATACTCTGCGGTTTTAAGTAATTTTCCTGAACGGGCATAATATTCACTCTTAATGGGTTTGAAAGGAACCTGATTTTGTAACCAAAAGATGACTTGTTGATAACTCATGCTATTTTTTTTTGCTTTAAGTACGAGCTTAATGTGATTGGGTTTATCTGTTTGAAACATTATTTCGGCAACATAATCTCGACTGAAATTACTGCCCGTTACATCGGCATTACTAGTTTCGCCTAGTAACCTCTGTGCAGGAGAAATTCTAATAACTTTTCGAGTTCCTGGAATATATAGCCACATATCACTTTGTTTTTTTAATAATATACGACCTTGTTGCCTAGCTGGAGATTTAAATTTAACCAACGAATTACCTTGTTTTACATCAACGGATAATTGATTAGTGCGGCTATCTCTGTTGCTTTTATAGCTAACATTAGTGATATCAAAGCTAAAACCTTTGGTGTTTAAACCACGGTATGAATCAATAATAGTGAGTAATTGTGCTGCATTTTTAGTTTCAATCGCAGGTGATACATTGTTGATTTCTTTACTATTTGCAATAAAAGCATGCATGAATAGCATTAAAAAAAGCGTATGTTTGCGTATTTTTTTAGTCATTATTATTCCTTTAAGCAGCGCGCATGGCTTGGTTTATTTGTAAACGAGATGCCTTAAAGGCCGGATAAATACTAGCAAGAATAGCTACTAAAGTACCTGCTACTGCTGTTTGCCATAGTATTGACCAAGAAATAAATATGCGTATTGGATAGCTCTGGCTACTACCTGGTGGTGTTGGCATAATAAATTGTGCTGTAGTGATGCCATTGGCAAGTAAAATACCGAATAAAACGCCTAAAACACTACCAATGAATCCGAGGTAGCAGGCTTCGGTAATAAACAACATCATTACTTCGTATCGGGTTGCGCCTAATGCACGTATAGAGCCAATTTCAGGTGTACGCTCCATTACTGCCATCATCATGGTATTGGCAATGCTTAACGCAGCAATAAATAATACAATCACTTGAATAAAGCCAAAGACACCATCAAATAACTTAATTACTTCATGGTAATAATCAGCCAGTTGTGACCATGTTTTAATTTCAACGGTTAATCCGTGCTGCTTAAACAATTGGGTTAATCGTTCAAGTACTAATTGTGTTTGATCTGTATCTGACAGTAAAACAACTAAACGGCTTACACCTTGAGTAAATTGTAGGTCTTGCGCGTGTGCTAGGTTAATGCGAATAAGACGATTATCAACCTCTCTTATACCTGAGTTAATTGCTCCTATGACTTTAATATCTACGGCATTGACTGCACCATCAGTGGTTGAGCTTAATAAAGTAAGATAATCACCTACTTGTGTATTGAGTGCGTTAAACAGCCCTTGTCCCAATAAAGCGCCATCAATATCTTGGCTAAATAAATCTTCACCTTGCGTAATGGTAATAGCCGAACTTAATAATGATTCTTTATCAGAATTAATACCATTACCTACAACCGCAATTGATTGATTTGAATTGGTTAATAAACCTGAGAAATTAAGCCTAGGTGTTATCAGTTCAACACTCGCTTGAGATTCAACTAATGTGGTGATTTTCTTAACTTCTTGTTGGCTTAATAAATATTTTTCAGGTTCTATATGACCATATTGATTGAAGCCTTGTTTATAAATTTGGATATGTCCAAGCTGCGATCGGATCATGTTTTCTCGCATGCCATCGTACATAGAAGCAACAAAACCACCAAAAAGCACTAAACTAATCACCGCAACCTGAATTGACAGTAACGTGATAATACTTCTTCGGCGATTTCGTAATACATTTAGCAATGCAATTTTATATCTAAACCCCATTATTCAGTTTCCTTTAAACGTGCAATTGCTTTAGTTTGCCAAATTGTTGATGCATTGCTTTTGAGCGATTGCCAAAGTACCTTGGCTTGTTCTGGTTGGTTGTTTTTAGCGAAAGCCATGGCTAAGTAATAATTGACAAAATTCAAAAAATCATCCGTTGGCTCTAATTTAGTTTGTTGTTTTATAATTGATAAATCGGTTACCGCAAAGTTAGCACGGTTTAAAAAACTGGGCATATTGGCATAACTGATACCACGTAATAATCTAGCGCCTAAGTTATTTGGGGCTTGTTTTATTGCACGATCCATTAATCTCATACCTTTACGCGATAGCAGGTTCATTTTCCCTAAATTATCTTGATAAAAAATGGCTTGATAACTTAATGCATTACCGTAGGCGGCCATCATTTCAACGTCATTTGGTTGTACGTTTGAAAATTCAGATAGCTGTTTAGTTATTGATTCTAACTTTGACAGTGATTGATTTTCGTCGTTTGAAAATAGGGCCAATGCAAGCAATAACTTTTTTCGTGTTTGTGAGTCTGATAATTCAGGGAGTGATGTTAAGTGGGCAAGACTCTTTTGTTGTTGGTTTATATTGCTGCCAATATAAGTTGGTAAGGTATATTGTTCATCCACGTTATTTATTTGTGACAGCGTATTAATTTGTGACA
>CAWVSL010000071.1:0-7330 GCA_963933115.1 uncultured Colwellia sp. | reverse complement strand
GAATTGGTTGCGGGAGCCAGATTTGAACTGACGACCTTCGGGTTATGAGCCCGACGAGCTACCAGACTGCTCCATCCCGCGTCCGAATGGTTTAAGTATTACTAATAAAAGTAACATTAAACAAGCCAAGTTGTTTTAATTCAAACTTAAGAATTGTATTCAAAGTTCAATACCCTGAAAACGAGCGTATCATAAGGATACCTTTGGTAGATTGCAACCTGTTTTGTTAATTAATTCTTCTATTGTACGATTGCTCAGCTAAACGATTTAAAAACACCCGAATTGTTCGAATTTTATCAGTATTGATAACTAAAGAGCGATATCAGCAACTATTAACTCTCATTTAATAGTTAATAGTTTAAGTGCGGAGTGTCTTTGTTTATAATCGCGCAAATATTTTAATTATCTTAACCTAAGATGATTTTAACAGCTCACTCCTTAGATTATTTGTGGAAAAAAACATGCATCAATTTTTAGCGTTAACATCCTTTGGTATTGAAGTACTCCTTGCTGATGAGATTAAGTCTCTGGGCGGCGAACAAGTGGTTCAAAAACCCGAAGGTGTTTATTTCAATGCTTCGCTTGCTAAGGGTTATCACATTTCATTGTGGACTCGAATGGCGACACGAGTGATGTTAAAGCTAGGAGAGGGCGACGCTAACAACAAGGACGAGTTGTTTAAGACCGCGAGTAAAATTAATTGGTCGGAGCATTTTTCGCCTTTCTCGACCTTTGCTATTGATTTTGTTGGTGTCAGTGAAGAAATCCGAAATACTCAATTTGGTGGTTTAACGGTAAAAGATGCTGTGGTTGACCATTTTACCGACCAAGGTATTGATCGGCCTTCTGTCGATAAGACTAATCCTGACCTTCGTTTTCAAGCGCGTTTACTTCGCCAACACGTAATTATATATTTAGACTTTTCAGGGCGAGGTCTATTCCAACGGGGTTATCGTAAAAACAGTGGTGCTGCACCATTAAAAGAAAATTTAGCGGCAGCATTGGTTCAACGTTCTGGTTGGTTAAAAGACACCAGTAAACCATTACTTGATCCTATGTGTGGCTCAGGCACTATTTTAATTGAAGCCGTTGCTATGGCAGCAGGTCAAGCGCCAGGCATTGAAAGACAGTCTTGGGGTTTTGCTCATTGGCTTCATCATGAAGAAGAGAGCTGGCAAGCGCAATTACAATCTGCCAAGGTTCAATCACGTAAAGGGCTAAATGAGCTAACGAAAGTTAAAGTTTTTGGTAATGATATTGATAGCCGAGTGATTAATACGGCTCAAGAAAATGCCCGTAATGCCCAGTTACAACAATTTATTGAATTTTCTTGTAAAGATATTAATCAACTTGATAATAATTTTGGTAAATCGGGCACCGTGTTAATTAACCCGCCTTACGGTGAACGAATTGGTGAATTGCCTGAGTTGGTCGAAAACTTTGTCAACTTTGGTCAAACCCTTAAAACACAATTTTTGAATTGGCGATTAGCGATATTAACCGCAAACACCGATATGTTAGCAATGTTAAAACTGTCGAGTTTTAAACGTTATAAATTTAAAAATGGTCCGTTAGATTGTCAGTTAGCTTTATATGAAGTTAATGATAAGCAATTGGCTAAAGATGCGGTTAATCCAAATACCGACTTTGGTGAACAAAACGACTCAGACTTTGCTAATAGGCTAACTAAAAATATTAAGAAGTTTAAAGGCTGGATTAAAGCAGAACAAATTGAATGTTATCGTTTATATGATGCGGATATCCCAGAATATAATGTCGCTGTCGATGTTTATGGTGATTATGTTGTTGTTCATGAATATTCTGCGCCATCGACCATAGACGCAGACAAGGCGGCAAAACGTTTACAAGAAGTTATATACTGGACACCCAAAGTGCTAAATATTGGCACCGACAAGTTGGTATTAAAAACCAGACAAAAGCAAAAAGGTGCCAACCAATACCAAAAGGTTGATAAATCAAAACAATTTATTGTGGTTAATGAATATGGTGCTAAGTTAAAAGTCAACTTGTGGGATTACCTCGATACGGGTTTATTTTTAGATCATCGTAAAACCCGTCAACTTGTGGCAAAAAAAGCGAAAAACAAATCATTGCTTAATATGTTTGCCTACACAGGCTCTGTGTCTTTACAAGCTGCATTAAATGGTGCTGCTTCAGTAACGACGGTTGATATGTCAAATACCTACCTTAGTTGGGCACAAGATAATTTTACCTTGAACAAACTCGTTAGCCATAAATACCAATTTGTTCAAGCCGACTGTTTACAGTGGCTAAAAGATTTTGACGCCACTAAAAACAGTCCTTTTGATGTAATATTTATTGATCCCCCGACGTTTTCGAATTCTAAACGTATGGATGAGAGTTTTGATGTACAGCGGGATTATATTTCATTAATTACAGACGCTTTAAATGCTTTAACCCCTCAGGGTGAGATAGTTTTTACTAATAATAAGCGAAATTTCAAAATGGATGTTGAGGCTATGCAAAGTCTTGGTTTAACGGTAAAACCAATGACCGAGTTAACCCGAGATAAAGACTTTGCTCGTAATAAACACATACATAATAGTTGGTCGCTTATTCGCCATTAACCGCTGTCTTGACTAAGCGGTTTTTGCCGGCAGCTACTTTGGAATGTAAAATGAAGAGATATTTTAATTTATACAGTAGTGACGGCTGCCATTTGTGCGAATTAGCGTTACTTGTTTGTCAGCCTTTAATGAGCAATAACACATTAACTATTATTGATATTGTTGATGATGAGAAATTAGTTGAGCTTTATGGGGTTCATATACCGGTACTTGAGCGGGTTACTGCAAATGATAGTAGCGAGACAGTAAAACTATTTTGGCCTTTTACCACTGAGCAAGTGAGTCAGTTACTTGTCTAAATAAAGTAGTAAAAAACAAACAGCATATTATCAGTGGCTATTACAATAATAGTTACTTTACTTATTTAAAGAAAAGCAGTTAATAGAAGTTATATATATTTATGGAATTATTAAGAATTGCCAATGCGGAACTTGCCTTCGGTGAAGAGAAAATATTAGACAAAGCCGAATTGAGTGTTCAAACAGGTGAACGTATCTGTTTAGTCGGTCGTAATGGTGCGGGTAAGTCAACATTAATGAAAATATTAATGGGCAAACAAACCTTAGATGATGGTCAAATTTTAAAATCTAGCACCATGAAGATGGCCATGTTAGAACAAGATCCACCAGAGTCTTCAGATAGTACGGTCTTTGATTATGTTGCTCAAGGTGTGCAAGAGAATGCTGACTTAATTCGTCGCTACCATGCGCTTATTCATGATGTTACCGAAGATCCATCTGAGAGAAACCTTAATAAACTCAGTAAAGTGCAAGATCAACTAGAACAAGCTAATGCATGGCAAGATGAGCAGCGCATTGAACAGGCGATGAGCACCTTATCGCTCAATGCTGATGATAAAATAGCTGATCTTTCGGGTGGTTGGTTACGTAAACTTGCCCTCGCTAAAGCACTTGTTACCCAACCTGACATACTGTTACTTGATGAGCCAACCAACCATTTAGATATTGAAAGCGTCTTATGGCTGGAAAAGTTTTTAATAGACTTTGCTGGTACTATTATTTTTATTAGTCATGACAGGGCGTTTATTCGTGGTTTATCAACTCGTATTCTTGACTTAGACCGTGGCCAATTAAAAAGTTACCCCGGTAATTATGATTTATACATAGAACAAAAAGCGCATGATTTACAGGTTGAAGATCAACAAAATGCCTTATTTGATAAACGACTCGCAGAGGAAGAAGTTTGGATTCGTCAAGGGGTAAAAGCAAGACGGACCCGAAATGAAGGCAGAGTGAGATCACTTGAAAAACTTCGTTTAGAGCGAAATGCTCGTCGTGAAGTCCGTAATCAAAGTACCATGAACATCACTCATGGCGATCGCTCAGGTAAGCTAGTATTTGAAGCGGAAGACTTAACTATAGCGTTTGATGATAAAGTAATTATTGAGAAGTTAAATCTATTGATCACCAGAAATGATCGATTAGCACTTATTGGCGCCAATGGTACCGGTAAATCAACCCTGATTAAAATGATCATGGACAAACTTCAGCCAACAAGCGGTAAAATGCGCTCAGGCGTTAACCTTGAAATTGCTTATTTTGATCAACACAGAGAAGCGCTTGATCTTAATAAAACGGTGCAAGAAATTGTTGGTGAAGGTAAACAAGAAGTGGTGGTTAATGGTAAGCCTCGTCATGTTTTAGGTTACCTACAAGACTTTTTGTTTAGTCCTAAGCGAGCAAGAACACCAGTTAGAGCATTATCTGGTGGTGAAAAAAACAGGTTGTTACTTGCACGATTATTTTTACGCCCAAGTAATCTCCTTATTCTTGATGAACCAACCAATGATTTAGACATCGAAACTTTAGAGCTTTTAGAGGAAGTTGTTGCAAATTACGCAGGAACCGTTATTTTAGTTAGCCATGATCGCGACTTTGTTAATAATTGTATAAATACTTGCCTTTATTTTGATGGCAGTGGTCAAATAAATCAAATTGTTGGTGGTTACGATGATGTAGATGATTATTTAGCCCAAAAAGCTCAACAACGTAAGTCTTTGGAAGAAGGGGCTTTAGAAAAAGCTAAAAAGGGTCAGCAAACAATTAATTCTGTTGCCACTAGTGCACCTAAAAAGAAAAAACGTTCATTTAAAGAAACAAAAGAACTCGAAGAGTTACCTGCTAGAATTGATGAAGTTGAAAGTTCAATTGAGTCTTTGCAAGCGCAAGTTAATGAAGCTGATTTTTTTAATAAAGATGAGCAGTTAACCAAAAATATATTGAACCAGCTAGCAGAAAACGAGTCCAACCTCGAAGTTATTTATAAAAGATGGCAAGAGTTGGACGATTAATAGTAAAGTTGTCATAAAGTTTTAAGATAAGTTAAGGGAACAGCCAAGGCGTTAGTTAAAGCTGTTTTATTCAACAAGCCATAATAAGCAATAAAGAGTTTAGAAGTTAAATGAATAGATTTGTTAAATCGATGTTGGCACTCTCAATGACCAGTGCTATGACTATACCCCTTGTAAATGCTGCCACTTATCAAATAATTGATAAAGGTGACCCTAGCGTTCAATATACTTATGCACAACAGTCTAATAATAATGGTGATTTGGTGCTATCAGGCACTAATGGTTTTAATTTCCCTGTACAGTTTGATCTGCTTGATGAGGGTGACTTTGCAAATATTGAAGCTTATGCTGCTGTCAATAACATTCAAATTATAGAATTAGAGCCTATTGAAAATTTAGATGCGCTCAAAGCCGGCAATCCAACAACCAATGACTTGGCTTGGACTGTTAAGTGGTTAGCAACAAAGTCTACTGATTATTCGTACCAAAAAACAACGAGTACCATTGCCTTTCTTAATTCAGGTCAAAGCAGTGAAGAAATTATAATATTTGATGATAATGCTTTACTACCACAGTCTAGATCAACCGTCGATATTGTGAAGGGTGTTACAGATGGGGGTTGGGTATACGGTAGTGCTTCTGCACCTTACCTTCCCCAGAATTTCACCAACAGCACTGGTGACGAAAATACTTCTTGGTATCGTGAATTTTCTAGCCGGGCTTTCTTCTCTGATGACCGAGGTGTTAATATTTATGAAATTAAACCACCAAGTGAAAATAACACGGATATGGAAAAAAATAACGGTGGTGTTTCAGGTATTCTAGATCTTAGTGAGACACAAATTGCCGTTGGCTTCATGAGTACAGAAAGGACAACAAACTTCCAAAATATTATCGACTCTGAAACTGAAGCCCAAGGTTGTGCTAATCCAGATTTTATTGCCGATGTCCCTAAAGACATTTGTATTCAAACTTATCGAGATGCCGATACGGCTGAACCATATCAAATACGAGCATTTAAAGCGGTAGTCAATGGGAATGGTGATAGTAGTATTACTAACCTAGGTTTGTTAGTGACACCTCATGAAGACGATGTCAGAACTTTTGAAAGTTATGCTCAGGCGGTTAATGATGAGGGCGTAGTGGTTGGTTTTTCACATGCTTGGGTTGATGAGAGTGAAACAACACCGGTAGATGATCAATCTAGAAGCTTATACGCAGCAGTATATAAAGATGGTGAAATGACCTCATTCGCTAAAGACCATGGTGTACACTTCGACTCTCGCGCCTTCGATATCAATAATTCAGGTATTGCTACTGGTCATGTCAGCATGGCTATCAGTGGTAAATTACGGACTAAATTTTATTATATTGATACGACTAATGTTGACGAGATGGAATTGGTTATCCCTACTGATTTCTTTGATAGTTCATCAAGTACCGCACGGGCAATCAATGAAAGTGGCTTTATTGTTGGTGAAGGTGAAGTTGAAACACATACTGATAGTACCCAAAACCCAAGACGTACCCATGCTTTTTTATATGATACAACCAATGATATTTTTCAAGATATTAATGAATTGATTGCTTGTGATAGTCAGTACAGCATCATCGAAGCTCGTGATATCAATGAAGACAATATTATTTCTGCTTCTGCTGTATTGAAAGTGCAACAACGTGATGCAAGAGGTGAATTACTGTTTGATGCTCAAGGTGATGCTTTGATGGAAGATATCATTCGTGCGGTGACATTAGAACCAATAGAAGATGATGGCCAGGTCTGTACTCGAGAAGAGGAAGGAAAGGTTATTCGTAAAGGTGCAAGCTTTGGGCTATTTTCACTATTTGCTTTATTGATTGTTGGTTTGCGTCGACGGGTTTACGCGATTAAACATTAAAGCGATTGAAAATTCCCTCTTAGTTTAAGGTTCTTTGACTCTAGAGTTAACGAGATTTTAATCGCGTACACTTTGAATTGTTGCTTAGCTGTTTTTTTTAACAAGATAAGCAACAATTTGAGAGGGTATTTTACTTATGGGCCAACATAGCAAAAACGTTTTTGTTGTTTACCTTCTCTTTCAATAGTTTCATCAAACATAGCTAAGGGTCTTACCCACACGCTTTGTTTACTTGCTGTTTCATCAGAAAACTTCTCATTATGCTCTTCGTCATGCAAGGGTAAATAAACAACCATAAGCTCTTCATTTTCACTGTGTTTAGCAATATATAAGACCTGATAGAAATTCCCTTTAAAGTGCTGATATTTTCCAAGTTTAATCATCTGACTGCCTTTAATTTGATTCAATTTAATTTAATTTTGTACTTTTAGCTCTACTTTAACTGCTAGATACATTTTTTATTCGACAATACGATCATAAGGGGGGAGAGAGTCGAGTAGTTGTTTACCATA
>CAWVSL010000070.1:0-7400 GCA_963933115.1 uncultured Colwellia sp. | reverse complement strand
TGGTAAGCCAGTGAATATTGTTATTTCGCAGTCAATGTCTATACCAGCGAATGCTATGTATCGCCTTTTACCGCTCGCGGGAGTGAGCGTTTCTAAACCAACCCTTTGGGAAAGGCTAAGCAGATTATACGCTGTGTTACATTTCTTTTTAAGTACGCTACATAGAGGTAGCTTATGTCGACTTATTAGCGAATGCAGAAGCATCTTCTCCAGAATAACCCGTAATAAAAACTGCAACTTGCTTATCATCCCCCCGACTTCCTGAAAAAGTATATGCAGGTAGAACCGGTATAATGCTGCCTTTACTCAATTATTTCACCTACATTTTACGATGTAAAAACTAATACCGTAATATACTATTTTCATAGTATTCCTCTTTGTTATTCACTTCGTTATCCTTACTTTATAAAAATAGTGCCGTGGGTTGAGCCCAATACTAATCAATAAATAGAGTATTAGTAGGCGAAGTTAAGTGGCTAGTGCAGTCAATCAGTTAATGCACTTGCATAAAATGACAATGGGGGACTTATGAATACTAATATAGATTTTTTCAGGGATAAAGTTTTTCAGTTCCCCCGGTCTATCAAGCGCTTAATTAGTATTGTTATTGATTCTTTATCTATTGTCTTATCATTCTGGCTTGCGCTAACGTTAAGTCTTGAAAAGGGTGTTGATATATACAATGAAATATATTGGTCTGTAATTACTTGGGTTGTTTTTTCTACAATTTACATCAATGTAATACTAGGCATATACCTCACAGTAGTCCGTCATTTAAGTACAATTTATATTTTGTCTATTTCTTTAAGTGTCGCTAGTTCATGTGTAATGTTTGAACTTTTTTCTTTATTTTTTGAAGCACATATCCCTCGTTACATTCCTCTTATTTATGGCGCTATTTTACTGGTTTTAATCGCAGGGAGTCGCTTATTTATACTTAGGTGGGCCAAGGGCAGTTATAAAAAAACCAATGTATTGATCTATGGTGCGGGCGCGTCTGGTATTCAATTAGTTAATTCGTTGTTGAAATGCTCTGAATACTCACCAAAAGTCTTTATTGATGACAACAAAAAGTTAAAAGGCTTAATCATAAGTAATATACGGGTATATGCCCCCAGCGAGATTGAACGCTTGATTGCCAAACATAATATTAAGCGTATTTTATTAGCTTTACCTAGTGCAAAAAAAGCTGATCGAATTCGTGTATTAAGTTCGCTTGAACATATAAAAATTGAAGTTTTAACGATACCGGGTATGTCTGATTTAGTATCAGGTAAAGCCAAAATTGATGACTTTGTTGAGGTCTGCATTGAGGATTTGCTTGGTCGTGATGTTGTCCCGGTAAAAGAAAACTTAATACATGCCGAAATTAAAAATAAAGTGGTGATGGTAAGTGGAGCGGGCGGCTCTATTGGCGCTGAGTTATGTAGACAAATAACACAGCAAAAGCCCAGTAAGCTTATATTGTTTGAACTCAGTGAATTTAATTTATATGCCATTCATAAAGAGCTTGAAAATTACATTTTAGATAACGAATTAGTCGTTGAATTATTTCCTGTTTTAGGGAATGTTCAAAACAAGTTCGCTACTGAAAAAGTTCTAAAAAGTTTTAAAGTGCAAACGGTTTACCACGCCGCAGCCTATAAACATGTACCTATGGTTGAAGGTAATGTTGTTGAAGGTGTTTATAATAATGTGTTTGGTACTTTACATTTAGCGCAAGCGGCCATTTCTGCTAGTGTTGAAACCTTTGTCTTAATATCCACTGACAAAGCTGTTCGCCCAACCAATGTTATGGGGGCAACAAAACGTATGGCCGAGTTATGCCTACAAGCTTTAGCGAATAGTAATAAACATAATACCCGTTTTTGTATGGTGCGCTTTGGTAATGTCCTTGGTAGTTCAGGATCGGTTATTCCTTTGTTTAAAAGTCAAATTAAACAGGGCGGGCCAATAACGTTAACCCATAAAAACATTACTCGTTACTTTATGACCATTCCAGAAGCTGCGCAACTTGTGATACAAGCCGGTGCAATGGGTACTGGCGGTGATGTATTTGTTCTTGATATGGGTGAATCAGTTAAGATTTATGACTTAGCAACGAAATTAATCCACTTGTCTGGTTTGCAATTAATAGATAAAGAAAATCCCAATGCTGATATTGCTATTGTGGAAACTGGGCTGCGTCCAGGTGAAAAATTGTATGAAGAATTACTCATTGGTGACGATGTAGGAGAAACTGAACATGAACGTATTATGACTGCGCATGAGGTGTTTTTACCTTGGATAGAATTAAAAATTATACTGAAAACGTTAAGACTAGCTTGTATTGATTCTGACCAAGTTACCATTAGAAATATTTTATTGAAAGCGCCTACTGGCTTTAAGCCAAGTGATGATATTTGTGATTATGTTTATCAACAAATGCCACCGGTTAAAGCGACGTTAAGTTTAGTTTAAAGTTTTTAAGTTTATGTGAGGTACCTTAACTATATGATATCAAACGGTGCTTTTAAGGTTATTTAATATACTGAGTCAAACTTAACAGTGTTAATAACTTACACCATAAACTAATTTTCAAGAACCGATTTAAAATTATTTTGGAGTAAAGTTGAACAATATAATTGATAAAAAAAGGCTTCTTTCTCAGGAACAAAGGTTGAAGTATGGATAATCAATATCAGTGGTTCTTATTAACCAGTAAATCACGCGAAGAACAGCGTGCGTTTGATAATTTAAGTGCTCAAGGACTTGAGGTGTTTTTACCTAAAGTAGCCAGTGTAAAAAAAAGGAACGGAGTTAAGGCCGTATCATTACAACCCCTGTTCCCAGGTTATTTGTTTATAAACCTTTATCAAAGTGAAGCTAACTTTAATGCTATTCGCTCTACTCGAGGTGTTGGCAGTTTTGTCCGCTTTGGCTTAAACCTGGCGAGAGCAAACGACAGTTTAATACAACAAATAAAACAAAATATAGAAGGTAATGAGAATAAATCATTAGATGATTTATTAATTTACCAACAGGGCGAAAAAGTACAAGTAACTCAAGGCCCATTTACAGGCCTAGAAGCAATATATAAAACAAAAGACGGTCTAGAGCGATGCGTGATATTAATTAACATGCTCGGTCAAGAAAACGAAGTGGCAGTAGATAACCAAGCAATAGAAAAAGTAGCGTAAACGCGTTACTTGTTGTAATAAAAAACTTTAGTTAGCAGATACTCATTTACCTGCCTATTAGTTTTACCTTATGGCGAAGACACAAAATATAAAACGTATTTTTATGCTTATTGGAGTCAAACCAAAGGGCGGAAGCGTGTCAAAAAACTTGCAGGTACTGATTGGTACTTAGTTGTTATTTTAGTGTTTTAGGCTATCGATAAAATAATCAATGATTTAACCACTAAAAAGCGGAGTTAATAGATGTTCAATAAAATTCTAACAGTATGCATTGGCAATATATGTCGGAGCCCAAGTGCTGAAAGGATATTACAAAAAATTCTGCCAACCAGTGAAATAACCTCAGCTGGCATAGGTGCATTAATTGATCATGACATTGAAAAAAATGCAGCCCAGCTGCTCACAACAAATAATTATCACACTGAAAACCATAAGGCTAAACAATTAAATAGTCGGACCATTAACAATGCTGAACTTATCCTCGTAATGGAAAAAAAGCACCAACGAATGTTAATGCAAAAATACCCCAGCGCATCAGGAAAAATAATGCTGCTAGGTAAATGGAATAATAATGAAGAAATTCCAGATCCCTATTGTAAAAGTAGTGAAGCATTTGAATACGCCTTTACCCAAATAGAAAAAAACTGCCAAGCTTGGGCACAAAAACTGAGTTAAGTACGTCTTTTATTCCAAATTAATTTTGGGGTTTATTTAAAAAATAACCCAGTAAATAACACGCTGTTCGTTATTAGCGCGTGCGTACTCATTAAGCTTTTAGCACTTTACACTAACAAAAATTACCAACCTAAAAATTATGCATACAATTAACACTAAATTACTCCCCATCATATTACTAACGCTATTCACTTCAGCCTGTACTTTGGTACCTGGCGGCCATATTCAAAAGGGAGAGCTTGGCGCTAACGAAGAAGCCTTTAATATTTCACCACTAGTGAATACTATTTTTATTACCCCTACGGTATTAAAAGCGATTAAAGAAACTGAACCGACAGCAAACCACAATCCCGCACTTGAACAAGAGCTAGCCAATTATTCTTACTTGGTTGGTGTTGGCGATGTGTTAAGCATTGTAGTATACGACCACCCTGAGTTAACGATGCCGGCAGGTCAATTTCAAAGCCCCGAAGAAGCGGGGAACTTAGTCGATGCCCAAGGCAAAGTGTTTTACCCCTTTATTGGCAAAGTAAGCGTAGCAGAAAAAACGGTGGCTCAAATTCGTGATTTATTAACCACGTCTTTAAGCCGATACATCGAAAAGCCACAAATTGATGTCAAAGTTGCCGCTTACCGCTCAAAACGAACTTACGTAACGGGCGCCGTCATGCAACCTACCGTCATGCCTATCGGCAATATGCCGGTGACTTTATTAGACGCCATCAATGGCGCTGGTGGTATTAAAGCCGATGCCGACTGGCGTAGCGTTATTTTAACCCGAGACTCTACAGACGAACGCCTCGACCTATACGCGCTTTATCAAAAAGGCGATATGAGTCAAAACCGTTTACTCCAACACAACGACATTATTCATGTACCCCGCAACGACGCCACCAAAGTATTTGTAATGGGTGAAGTGGTAAATCCTTCGACGTTACCTATTAATCGTAGTGGCCTAACGTTAGCCGAAGCATTAGGTAATGTGGGCGGTATTAAAGAAACAACCGCCGAAGCGAGTGGCATTTTTGTCTTACGTGCAAGCAACGACAACACCAAAATTGCTGACGTGTATCAGCTAGATGCTTCAAATACTATTGCCTTAATCTTAGCCACACAGTTTCAATTAAAACCAATGGACTTGGTTTACGTAACCAATGCGCCGATTAGCCGTTGGAACAAAGTTATTTCATTGTTATTACCTACGGTTGGCGGTTTAAGTTCTTTAGGCCGCTGATAGAAAAATTATTAAAAATAACGTCATTAAAATAACCAACCAAAAAATTAATAGGAAACAGAAAACGAGCACTAATAAAACAGTGCCTCGTTCCTTAAAATCACTATGACTGAAGAAGTAAAAAAACCTAATACAGCCAGTAATAACGACATAGAGGCAAGTGACGATATTGATTTTTCGCGTTATTTCAATCTATTACTTGAAAGTAAATCTTTAATACTCAGCGTAACAACTGTATTTGCTGTGGTAGGTATTATTTTGGCGCTATTGGCAACCCCTATTTATAGAGCCGATGCCTTAATACAAATAGAAGAAAAATCGTCAGGTGTACCAGGATTAGGCGATTTAGACAGCCTTTTAGGTAATGAAAGTAACAATGCAGCTACCGAGCTCGCATTATTAAAATCACGTAAAGTTATGGGTTATGGTGTTGATAAATTAGCGTTAGATATTACAGCATCCCCTTTGTATTATAAAAAGTTTGGTAAAGCAATTGCACGAAGGTACAGTGGTAAAGCCTTTAATTCACCATGGTATGCCTCATTACTAGGCGAGCATTATTCTTGGGGTGGCGAAAAAATAAACGTGGCTAAATTTAAAGTATCGCCAGGTTATTTAGGCACAAGCTTTACATTATTTTATGAGGGTAATAACCAATACAGTGTGTTTAGTGGTGAAAAAAAATTATTCAGTGGCGAACTCAATAACGTCGCGCAAAATAGCGACCAAAGCATTCAACTCCTTGTTACCGATTTAGTGGCTAAGCCAGGCAAAGCCTTTGTGATCAGCAAGCAATACCGAGAAGATATTATCGGTTCATTAATAGGCCGTATCCAAACCGCAGAGAAGGGCAAAGGGACAGGCGTTTTAAGTTTAACCCTTGAAGGCGAAAACCCTAACCTAATTAAAAAAATTGTTAATGTGGTTAGCCAAGGCTTCTTATTACAAAATGCGCAACGCCAGTCTGTAGCCGTAGAAAAATCGATTGATTTCTTAAATGATGAATTACCAAAAATTGACGTAAAACAAATTATAGCGGAAGAGGAATTAAATCAGTTTCGTTTAGCGAATGAATCGGTTGATTTAAGCATGGAGACTGAAAGGGTATTAGAGCAATTTGTGGCCATTGATACTGAATTACATGAATTGTCATTTTTAGAAGTCGACATATCACAGCGTTATACCAAAGAGCACCCTAAATATTTATCGTTAATTGATAAACAGCAAAACTTACAAAAGCAACAAAACAACTTAAATAAGAGTTTTAAAGCGCTACCAAAAACACAGCAACAAATTCTTCGAAAGGCACGCGACGTTGAAGTAAACCAACAAATCTACCTTACGCTGTTAAACAAAGTACAAGAGCTTAATGTGATTAAAGCCAGTACCGTTAGCAATATTCGTATTATTGATACCGCCGTAGTAGGGCGTACCCCTATTAAACCTCAAAAATCATTTATCGTGATGATAATTACCCTCATCGGTACTTTCTTAGCCGTAGCCTTTGTTATATTAAAAGAGGCATTCCACCGAGGAGTGACTAACCAACAAGAATTTGAAGATGCAGGCTTAACGGTATACGCCACTATTCCGTTATCTCAAGAGCACCTAAAACGTAAACAGAAAATGAGACTACGCGAAAAAATAAAACAGAATATACACAGCATACAACGTGATGAATTACTGGCTGAAATAAACCCGAGTGACTTAGCCATTGAATCCATCAGAAGTTTGAGAACCTCACTACACTTTGCCATGTTAGATGCAAAAAATAACGTTGTAATGATCGCTGGCGCCAGCCCTGAAGTGGGTAAGTCATTTATATCCAGCAACCTGGCAACAGTTGTTGCCCAAACGGGCAAAAAAGTATTAATTTTAGACGGTGATATGCGTAAAGGTTACTTACATAAAATATTTAATAAAACCCATAAAAATGGCTTGTCTGACCTATTAATCAATGACATTAAATTGTCGCAGTGCATTCAAGACAGCGGCATAGAAAACCTTGACATAATCGTGCGCGGTAAAGTACCCCCCAATCCCAGTGAGCTATTAATGGGCCAAGGTTTCACTCAACTTATTGAGCATGCCCACCAACATTATGACCTAGTGATTATTGATACACCGCCTATTCTTGCCGTAACAGATGCAGCCATTATAGGTAACCAATCAGGCACCGTATTAATGCTAGCAAGGTACGAGCAAAGTGCTTTAAAAGAAATTATCACAGCGGTAAATCGTTTTGACATCAACGGTGTTGAAGTCAAAGGGGTAATCTTCAATGCCGTTGAAAAACGCGCCAGTAATTATCA
>CAWVSL010000069.1:0-7441 GCA_963933115.1 uncultured Colwellia sp. | reverse complement strand
TAAAAATCCAGATAAAAATATTGAATCTTTCACTGAAAGTGGGATTAAAGCCGATATTGAATTGGTTAAATCTGTTATTTATGATGAGCCCTTGCCGGGCAATGAATCTAATAGGTTGGTGGGTTGTAAAGGATTAATAGGTAAAAAACAAGTTGAATGTTATAAGGTTTCTAATCAACTTAGTGAGTTTTATCATTGATTGCTCAAGCGAATAGCAAGTCAGTAATATTATATCAGGTGCCGTTCAAGTTGGTTTTAAGATGACTACATCTCATATTCAGGAAAACGAAAGGTTTGGTCTACCAGTCTTATCAAATCTCTCAAATTAAATTTAAAACATATATCAATTAACAGAGCCAAATTAACACTATTAATGCCAACCATCGGTTGTAAGCCCATTGGTTGGGGAACTTCCGTGGAGTTTTAATACAATCAGTTAATCAAAAGTCTATTTCTTTAACATCGCTTTAAGGTCAGCAAAAGGATTATGCGTAGCCGTAGCTTGGTTAGAATCTCCGGCAATCACTTCTGTCTGGTATTGCGCATGCTTTGTGTACTTATCGTGCTCATTGTCATGGCAATATATACATAACAATTCCCAATTACTTCCATCGTTGGGGTTATTCGTATGGTCGTGGTCAACGTGATGTACCGTTAATTCCTTTAAGTTGGAGAACTCAAAAGCACGCGCACAACGTCCACAAACCCAAGGGTATAGTTTTAATGCTCTGTCACGGTAGCCTTTCTCTTGTTGCTTGTAGTGTGGGCTTGTGCCGAACCTATCTGATGACATACGATTAACTTTATAAAATAAACTGTAAAACTATTTTATGAGTATCTGCGCTCTACTGCAATAGACAAATTAGTAATTATCTTAGTAAACCTCGTTAACAAACCAGTGAATAAGTAAAGCCCTCCAAAGGAATATATCTGTCAGTGCTACATTTAATAAATCAAACATTCACACGATTATCAAGTAATATCAAAAGCAGACAATCATATCGCTAAGGTGGTCGTCAATTATCAGCATGGAATTGTGCATATAGTTTAGGTGCTTTATCCCTATTGACTGGCCACACTCTAAACGGGGCTTAACTAAATCATGCGGTTGTTTACCTGAAGACAATGCAGCTAAGTCTAAACCTATTACTGCGGCACGATTAGCTAAGAATTTAGACGCTAAATTTAAAGCTAAATAAGGCGCAGCGATTTGTAACCCATTTGCATACTTAAAATTACTATTAAAAAGTAACTATCAACATTTATGATAATTGTTGGCGCTAGTTTATCTTAAAGTTGACGGGAGTAGGGGGTGCCCCATCAATCTATTTTATCGCAAAAGTGCGACAAACATCTTCTATAGCACAAGTAATTGCCCAGACATTTTTATAGCCTAAACGATGCAACTGTTCAGCGGAAAAAATAGCTCTTACACCTGAAGCACAATGAATAAATATCGCTTGGTCAGCATCAGGATAAAGCATCGACATCTTCATTTCTAAAACTCCTCGGGGAATATTAACTGTGCCCGCGGTAACCTTGCCATTTACTTCATCTGGCTCCCTCACATCAATGATAACACCTGATAATTCTTGGCACTTAATTATGGCTTCAGATGCAGTAACTAACTTTACCGTTTGTTTTATTTGGTTAACTAGATCTGGAATGGGAATTAACATGGTCTATCCTTACTAAGTTCTCATGATTTGAATATATAAAGTATATTAGACTTTACTAATTAAGCAACTTATAATAAAGCAAGTTTTTAATAATATAACTCTAGGGTACAAGTGATGGATATTAATCCAAAAGAATTAAGTAAGAATGCTGAACAAGTGGCTTTATTGTTAAAACAACTTGCTAATAAAAATCGCTTAATGATTTTATGTTGTCTGGCTAATCAAGAATTGTCTGTTGGCCAATTAAATGATCAAATTGATTTATCACAATCGGCCCTGTCACAACATCTTGCTAAGCTAAGAGATAATCAGTTGGTAACAACTCGCCGAGAGTCTCAAACCATCTTTTATCGTGTTGATAATCCTAAATTACAAACGTTATTAATTACATTGCATGATACTTATTGTCAAACCGTATAAATAGAAGTTCAGCAAAATATTACGTTAGACATCAACAGGTAATTTTATGAATAATACTAACTTTACTGCCAGGTTAATTCGCTGGGCATTGTTGAGTAAACTACCAATAGCAATACTCTTATTCTCAGTTTTTGCTGGTGCAGTTGCCTTGAAATTTACTCCCAGAGAAGAAGAACCACAAATCGTTGTACCCATGATTGATGTGGAGGTGACTGCTAAGGGAGTCAATGCTAGACAAGTTGAACGATTAATTACTACGCCTTTAGAGAAACTATTATCTCAAATATCAGGTGTCGAACATGTGTATTCAGCAACAACTAATGGTCAGTCGGTCGTTACCTTACGTTTTTATGTCGGTGAAAACCGTGAACAAGCTATTCTTAATACCCATAACAAGCTATTGGCAAATGAAAATAATATGCCGGCTATTATCGATAATTGGTTAGTACGGCCTCAAGAAGTTGACGATGTCCCTATTGTGATGCTTGGATTGTGGAGTGATGATCCAAGAATAACGGATGACTTTGCACTTCGCCGATTAGCACAAGAGATAAGTACAGTATTACAAGGTATTGAAAATACAAGTGAAGTTAATATTATTGGTGGCCGTCCCCGTGTTGTTCAGGTTAATTTAAACCCAGAACAACTCTCAGCAAGAAAAACCTCTATTACTGAGGTGTTTAGCGCTATTCAAGCCTCCAATACTTTACAACACCAAGGTAACTTAGCCCTTAATCATCAATCTATTCGTTTTGAAAGTGGTGATGTTTATCGCTCAATTAACGCGTTAGCACAAACCCCAATTAATGTAATTGATGGCAGTGTAGTTTTACTTAAAGATGTTGCTACTATTATTGATGGTCCAAGCGAGGCTAAATATTATACTTGGATCGACTTTGCTCAAGGTCATCAGCTTAATAAAAATAAATCAGAAGTTATCAATACAACTAATTACCCGGTCGTTACTATTAGTGTCGCAAAGCAGCGTGGTAGTAATGCGGTTGTCGTCTCAAAAAAAGTAAAGGAGCAAATAAAGTTACTTCAGGAAAAACTATTTCCAAAGAATGTACATGTTGAAATTTTACGTGATTATGGTGAAACCGCTAACGACAAGGTTAATAACCTGACAACGAGTTTAGCTTTTGCAATATTTACTGTCGTCGTTTTTATTGGCGTATTCTTAGGTTGGCGAGCCGCGATAGTCGTCGGCCTTGCGGTGCCCATTTGTTATGGTATTACTTTGGCGATAGATTTAGCGTTTGGCTACACAATAAATCGTGTAACGCTTTTTGCCCTTATTTTATCTTTAGGTTTATTGGTTGACGACCCTATCACGGGTGTTGATAACATTGAACGTTACCTAAAGCGAGGTAAACACAGTATAAAGGATAACTTAAAAGAAAGTATTGTTGGTGCAATAAATGAGATTCGTGTGCCACTATTACTATCAACACTCGCTATTGTGCTTGCTTTTGCTCCATTGGCCTTTATCACTGGAATGATGGGCCCCTACATGGCTCCTATGGCATTTAATGTGCCATTAAGTGTAATAGTAAGTACCATAGTTGCCTTTTTTGTCACCCCTTGGCTTGCGTCTAAATTTTTAAAGTACCCATCGACTATTAAGAAAGAAGAAATGGCTAAACCTTCAGGGTTTGACACTTTTTATAGAAAAATTCTAAACCCTATACTTGAAAGTCGTCGCCAATCAAAAGTTATACTTATTGGCGTCTTCATTGTGTTTGTGATTGCAGCAATGCTTCCAGTTATGAGATTTGTGCCATTAAAATTATTGCCTTTTGATAATAAAAATGAAATTCAAATTATTATTGATATGCCTGAAAGCACAACGTTGGAGCAAACAGCAGCGTTAGCTAAAAATATTTCAGCTAAAGTCCAGTTGTTACCTGAGGTTAAAACCATATCAGCTTATGTTGGTACCCCATCACCTATCGACTTTAATGGTTTAGTTCGCCAATATTATCAACGCCAAACACCTAATACAGCAGATTTACGTCTAACACTAATTGACAAAGATGATCGGGAGCATCAGTCCCATGGCGTAGTCCTTAGATTAAGAACATTATTAACACCCTTAAATGTTAATGGTGCCGATATCAAAGTTGTTGAAGTACCGCCAGGTCCACCAGTGATGAATACTTTGGTTGCTGAGCTATATGGTAGTCAATTTACCCCCTATGTAAATATTCAAAAGTCAGCCATATTGGTTGAAAACCGCTTGGCTCGCGAACCTATGGTCGTTGAAATTGACAGTAATGTTGAGAGTGACCAACAAAGACTACGCTTTATTACCGATAAAACTAAGGCGGCACTTTCAGGAATTTCTACTGATGATATTAATCAGGTATTAACTGTTGCTAGTCAAGGCCGTGTTGTAGGTTTTATGCATGAAGAAAATGAAGCATCACCTCTGGCGATTAAAGTTCAACTCCCTATTGCACAGCGTGAGAATTTACAAGATTTTTACCGATTATCGGTTAAAGGACGACCCGGTATATTACAGAAGAGTACTGCACAAGGTATTGATATTGAGCCACAGTCATTAGTCGCATTAGGTGAACTTGGCACATTTGAGCAACAAATAAATGATAAAACTATTTTTCATAAAGACTTAAAACCAGTGGTTTATGTTATGGCTGAAATTTCTGGACGGACACCTGTTGAAGTTATTGCCGATGTTGCTGCAGACTTAGTTTACTCAAAGGCAAATAGTCAAAATGTTGATGAGCTTATCGCTCAAGATAACGCTCAAGCTAATAAACAACCACAGGTGACAAATTGGCAAACGCGTACTTTTTTAAACGCTGGTGGCGATGATAAATGGACTTTACCAGAAGATATAAAGTTAGTATGGAGTGGTGAAGGTGAATGGCGTATTACGATTAGGGTTTTCAGAGATATGGGGCTAGCCTTTGTTTTTGCACTTGTTGGTATTTATTTTGTACTACGTATTCAAACTGCTTCCACCGCATTATCATTGATCATCATGTCAGCAATCCCGTTAACCGTTATCGGTATTATGCCTGGCTTCTTTATGTTAAATCAATTTGGTGAACGAGAAATTTCAGGTGCGCCAGAGCCTGTGTTATTTACTGCAACCGCCATGATAGGCATGATTGCCTTAGCTGGAATAGTGGTCAGAAATTCACTGATTTTAGTGGAATTTATTACCCAAGCAAGGGCTCAAGGGGCAGCGATTAAAGAAGCACTACTTCAGGCTGGTGCGGTAAGGATGAGACCGGTATTGCTGACAGCAGGAACAACCTTATTAGGTAATTTAATTATCACGCTAGACCCAGTATTTAGTGGTTTAGCCATTGCCATTATTTTTGGCATTATCTCATCGACAGTATTTACCTTATTTGTTGTTCCTATCGTTTATTTATTAGTTTTTGAAAAACCAACAAAAGATCAAGAGGTGGTGTAATGAAGGATGCGTCATCAAAAGAAACCGCATGTGCCACTGTTCAACAAATAAGACATTAAAAAAAGACAAACAACGGAGAAAATAATATGAAACAAGCATGGATACAAAAACTATCAATTCCACTGTTGACTCTTGTGGGTTTATTATTAAGTGTTGCCTGGTTTGCCGGTTTATTTAATGACAAAGTTATGCCAAATGTCACTAAACCACTCGTCCAAAACTATAAAGATGTTTTTACCGTTACACCACAAAACACTATAGTTTTTGAACCTATTGCCGCCACTATTAATGCTAAGCAAGCCAGTATTATATCGTCACGCATATTGGCGCGTATTGATGAGATATTAGTAAGAGCGGGCGATACCGTCAAAGAGGGACAATTATTAATTAAATTAGAACAAGCAGAACTTCAATCACAAGTATTACAGGCAAAAGAGCAAGTTAACGTCATACTCGCTCGTTACATAGAAGCAAAGAAAAATTTTGAGCGTTCTAAAGACATTCACCGCCAAAAACTAATCTCTGATGTTGTATTAGATAAATCAAAAGCTGATTATAATGCGTTATTGGCAGAATTAAACACAGTAAAGCAAGTACTAAAACAAGTACAAACTGCACTTAGTTATACCGAACTTAGAGCGCCAATGGATGGTCGGGTGGTTGATCGTTTTACTGAACCTGGCAATACAGCACAACCAGGTAATAAACTACTTTCAATCTACAATCCTTTGTCACTAAGAGTTGAAGGTCAAGTTAGAGAAAAATTAGCCTTTGAGCTAACTCAAGGTCAAACTATTGAAGTTCAACTACCAACCTCTAATCAAGTGTTACAAGCAAAAATAGAAGAAATTGTACCTGCGGCTAATACAGGATCGCGTAGTTTTTTAGTGAAGGCTAGCATCAAATACCAAGAGCAACTATTACCAGGAATGTACGCCAGAATGTTAATTCCTGCGGGTCGTGAAAATGTTATTTATCTGCCAAAAAGTCGTATTGCCCAAGTAGGACAGTTATCAGTGATTTGGGTCAACGAAGGAGGAATTGCTCAACGTCGCTTCGTACGTTTAGGAAAAGAAACGGCTGATGGTTTAGTTGCTATAATTTCAGGCTTACAAGCAAATGAACAGGTACTGGTTAAGCCTTAGTGACTAGGTCTTAATGTTGAGGTTTTCTGACTTAACTTGCTAATCAAATGGGAATAAAAGATTAAAATTCCACTTTAACACCTAAGGTTAAAACATCTGTGCCATCGTACTGTTCATAGATAAATTCAGCTGAGGTAGACTCATTAAATTGATAACCAACACCGCCACCAAAACCCAACTCCCAAGAGTCATCACTTTCCGAAGCATGTTGACCGTCTTGAGAGGCCTTAACAGTAAATTCTATATTAGCGTAAGACGGTGCAGCAAAAAGATAAACACCATTATCTAGCTCATATTGACCACGAACAGAGAGGGCTATAAATCTATCCATTTCGATATCAACATCAACATTAAATACAGTAATGGTGTCGTCACTAATGCCAGTGGCTAAACGTACTTCGGGCATAAAATAAAAGTTATGGTTAGAATCGATTTTGTAACTCAGTGAGCCAGTAATACCACTTAAATTGATTTCTAGGCCATCGTCTTTGTCTGATAAGTTAATGTAACCTAAACCACCAACCCAATTTGCGGAGGAAGAGAATGAAGATAAAACTACTAGTATAGCCAGTACCATTTTTTTAAACATTTTATATCCTTGATGTTTAAGTTATTAACAATAGATTTAAAGTGAACAGAATATTATAAAACAATTCAGTAATATTGTTAAAAAAGTATAGACTAATTTTAAAGAAGACAATGTTTTATAGTTTATTAGTGTGCATGGAGCGTCTTAGTTATATTAAAGA
>CAWVSL010000068.1:0-8430 GCA_963933115.1 uncultured Colwellia sp. | reverse complement strand
ATGACTCCCGAGTCTTTGGCATCAGTATTGTGTCTTTGATGGTATTTCCCTACTGGCATACTACTAACTATTCGTTGATTTACCACATGAGCAATAGGTACATAATCGACCAGTGCAGTAGCTAGTGCTGTAGCTATAATGTCGGCAAAAATATTTCCAGAATTTCCAGAGGTATTATGTACAACAATATCATCGTATTGCCATATTGTTTGATTTGAAGCCGTTGATTTTAATTCAAACTTAGCTCCAACAGTAACATTACCACCTGTTACATAATAATTGGTATTCCAGCTATTCAACGTAACAAATAACACAGTATCTGCATCAAAAATTTCTTTGAATTTAGTTAAAGGTATATTGCTAACTTGTTCACCATCTGTAATGCCTTCCTGTTGTAAAAATTGGTCAACAAATGGAATTGAAAACACATAATAACCTGATTCGGCAAGTGGCTTAGCAATTGTTGTAGCGTATAAGGCAGCAGCATCAGCCGCTGTTGTTAAATTAATTGCGGGGACTACTAGTATTGATGTAGGTTTTTCATTATACATGTCAGGGAAAGCTTCACCTTTTGTTATCTGAGTCGTTTGACACCCCGATAGCAGCATTAGAAACAATAAAAAGAGACTATTATTAAACATTATTTACCCTCCATTTTTTTTAATGCTAGAGCAACATACGTTTCAGATTCTGGGAATAATAATTTTTCTTGGTTAAAGTATTCTGCGGCACCGTCTTTATCTCCCTCAACGGCTAGTAACATAGCAAGCTCAAAGTTAATCCCTGGAGGTATCATTTTATTCTTACTCTTAGCCTGATTAATGATTTTAATTAATTCCTCCTTATGTTTTGATTTTGATTCGTTACTTGGTTCCTTTGTATAAGAATATAAAGTATCCGAATAGTCTCCCCAATGATAAATCGAGGTATTTGCGCAGCCCGAAATAAAAAGAAATAAGGTACATATTATTAAGTAATTAATTTTCATGGAATGACTACCTCAAAAGTATTTGAATTAGATACATAAATAATACGGTTGACAATTACAGTTCCTGAACGAGTGATTGTTAAGGTATGTTTTCCAGTGGTAATAGGAAACCTAACAACCTTTCTTCCATTTAATGAGAATGTTTTAATAGATCCTTCTGTCAGCTCAACAGCTGCTCCCTCATCTAAAGTTAATTGAGTATTGAAAAAATCCCCTTCAAGTTGTAAAAATGCAGAATCATTTATTTGATTTGTTGACTCAAAGTGAGTACTGCATCCTAGGATTGAAATAGATAAAATAAATGTAAATATAATTTTTAACACGGCATATGTCCTTATAATTCTCTAATCACATAGTGAGTAAGTCTACTTTCATCAATGCTTCCAGAAACCAGCTCTGTAATGCTAAGTGAGTTAATACCTTTACCGATGAAATCTAACACTTTAATCGTAGCGACCTTTTTACCTGGCAGCTCAATAAATTGTCCAGTTTGAGGATTTTTTATCTTTTTACCTTTTTCTATAACCTGAAATTTATCATTACGCTTTATTCCTTGTTTTTCGCCACCCGTCATAAATAATTGGTTATCTAGGTTACTGAGAAAGTATGCCTGCCATGGTGAGTCTAGAAGATTTTCCATTATATTTGATACTAACTTAGAAATAGCCGCTGATAGTGCTTTATCATCAAGGGATGTGTTGTAACCGGCTCGCTCGCCTACCCCTAAAACGTTATTCGCTTCTGATATAGCTTCGCCGCTCGCTTCTTCAGAGTAAATAACTTGAGATGTTTCAGTATTCACTAAACGAATATTTACTGTAACGTTAGCTTTTTGAATTTTATTTCTTGAGAATACACTAACCTCACTTGTAGTAGAACGTCCATATTCAGACACTGAACCTATTATCATATAGTTTGCGGCAATATTTTTTTCATTATTACCATTAAGTTTATTCTCTTTATCCAGCGCCTTTAAATCTGTGCGTTCAAGCATTAAAAACTTGCCGCTCTCAGTTAAACGAGCCGATAGAATGTCAGATGCTTGTTTTCCTATCCTATTATTATCGTTATCAATAAAAAAACTGTTCCCACGTTTTGTTTCATCGGTAAAACGACTTATTGCGACTACTCGCTTGAGTGATTTATCAAGTGTTTGAGCTATCACTTTACTGGTCTGAGGAAGCTTATTTAAAGGTTGGTTTATTGTACTTCTGGTGGAGGATGTACATGCCGACAATGCAATACAGGTCAATCCGAAGAATAGATATTTAGGGTTCAATTATATAGTCCTTTATTTATATTTTATGTTTTATACTATATATCATACTGCATGTAACTCTCTTAAAAATCAAGATTAATATAACTTCACTCTACTTCTCCTTTGTAAGTAAAGTTATACAAAATAATATAAAATTAATGTCTGTAATCATATTTTTAAGTGATTGTTAGCTTGATTAGTTTTAACAACTAGCCTTTGCCATGTATTTGGTAATACTTAGCTTACAGAGATGATCTTGGAGTGGACATTAGGGTAAACGATTTATTAGCTTACGTTTAACGCATAAAGCAATCAAAAATATTTCTGATTGACTCTCCAGTATTAGGACTAAAAAATCATCATCAACAATTTAGTGTTAAAAGTTAGCAGTCAAAACTGACCACTAAGTTTTTCCAATGACATAACGTAATTAACACATTAAATTTTTAACGTGAGTAATTACCTTTTTATTTCATCGAGTGCTTGTTTTTGTAGAGAATCTAAGGTCTTACCATGTGGCATAGGCAGACGGGTTTCTGGATCAACTTTGACAAAAACAATATCATCCGCTAAACAAATAGTTTTTTTAGTGGCTTTGTTGCGAACTAAGCAGGTAACCGTTATCGAGCTTTTACCAACCTGCTTAGTCACTAAACCAAATTCAACAACATCACCTTGCATTGCCGGAGATTCAAAATTAATCTCACCAATATGCTTGGTCACTAAGCAATTAGTTTCTAACTGACAAATGGCATAAATGGCTGCTTCTTCATCGATCCACTCCAATGCTCTGCCACCAAACAGTGAATTGGCATAATTTAAATCATTAGGCATCACCAAACGACGGGATAAAAAACGCATACTTATTCCTTTTTTAAATAATAATTAATTGTTATTAGCTCTTCACCTCAATACTTGAGATGGAAATTGAATACCCGGCCAACCACTGTTAATAAAGTTTCGAATATTGCCATGATCAGCCGCTGTAGGATTCCCTAAGACGTCGTCACGATAGTAGTGGCCAAAACAATTTAAAGTTTGTTCTTGGCTTAAGCCATGCAATTTAGCAAAATAAAATATTTTACATGAGCCTTCATTAGTTGATGCTTGATTGTCGAGTGTACCATTAACAAAACTTGTGGGGGTATATAGGTAATTATCATTAATTACTTGCATTACTTCTTCAAAAGTAACATCGATAGCTTGGTTTTTAATTTTAATGATTAAGTCATTTTCTAACATCTTTTTTTCCTGAAATTGAGTAAAACGTTAAGTAGTCGCCTACTATCGGTGACTTTATTTATGGGTCTTGATTTTTATCGCAGGATTGCCAACATAGGTGCAAAATGGTTCAACATCTTCACACACCACACTGCCTGCACCAACGACGCTATTATCACCAATACTAACGCCAGCGAGGACAATAACACCAGCACCTAACCAGACATTTTTACCAATAATGATGTTGTCGGCGTAATTATATTTTTCAAGCCTTAGAATAGGATCCGTATCATGCCCTACTGTTAATAGTTGAACATTAGGACCTATTAAACAATCATCACCAATATCGACCTTGCCACCATCAAGAATAGTGCAATTGATGTTAATAAAGACCCGATTACCCATAGCTATTTTATCACCATAATCACAATAAAAGCCGCCCTCGATAATCACTTGCTCACCGCAATGATTAAAAAGCGCTGTTAGACGCTTTAAATTACCTTTACTTGGGCTACGAGAAAATTGCCGGCAAAGCTCATGGACTTCTCGGCGTTGCTTGATTAACTCTGGGGTTATACTGGTAAACTTTTGCTTCATCATATAATGCTTATACGTTAGTGCAAGGCAGCTCTAAACGGTAGTTTTGAGCAAATTTCAGCTTCTGACACTAAAATCTCTTCTAACCTTTGATTCACTTCCACCTTATCAAAATATTCATAAGCCAGGTCAACAAATAAGTTTTTATGTGTTTTTTCTGAGGCGGCAATTTGCTGATAAAAATCTTTGTATTTGCCTGGTTCTAGTGCTTCGCCTACTAAAGAAAAACGCTCGTAACCTCTTGCTTCAATAACAGCACCGACGAGTAAACGGTCAAGAAAAAATTCATTTTGACCATGGCGGAAAACTTTACGGATCTCTTTAATGTATAAATCTTTTGAGTCATTACATAAATCAACATCTCGTTCCTGTAGCAGTTTAAGGACTTCTTTAAAGTGAATCAGTTCTTCTAAAGCTAAATCAGTCATTTCCTTAACTAAACGTTTACGGTCTTGGTAATGGGATAACATTGACATTGCCATACCTGAGGCTTTTTTTTCTGCTGCTGCATGATCTTGTAAAAAAGCATCGAAGTCTGCCAAAACAGCTTTAGTCCATTCAAATGGTGTTTGGTATTTGAGTTCAAACATAATTTTTTCTATTATAGAGTAGTTAATGGTCTAATTTTACCTGTCAATAGTACTTTAAAGCTAGCGATTTTTTGGCTTGTACAACAATTAATGTCTCGATAAGTCAGCTGACTTTATCCACACGGCCACGCTGAGTTGCTTCAATTTTCAGGGGATGTTTAATATGTTTCCAAGCCGTGACTTTACCGCCAATATTAATATGTTCAAATCGTTCAACCGTACTTTTATTTTCTGTTACCGCTAAAAAATCGACTAAAGCATAATAGCTAGTAGACTGACTTACATCAATAATTAATAAGTCTTGCTCTCGGCCTTTAAAAAAATCTTTCGCTGCTTGAAAGTGACGCTGATAACAGCCAAGCAAAAACTCATCTTGAGTGATATTTTGCTCGGTAAGGGGCGAAAAAACCTTATTATAACAACGTTTCAATTGTGGATTAAAACCACCATCACTACGCTGTAAGTTTTTGTACATCCGATGGAGTAGTTGTTTTATTGAAGGAAGCCAAAGCTCTGGTTGACGAGTTAAGTAGACATATTTAGCATTAGGGTACTGACAGTCAAGTTGTTGGTAGTCGCAAAATATTGGGGTATCAGCAATCACCTGAGCTTGCTGCATTGTTTGCTCGGTATAGGCGGTATGTGCGGTTTTAAACCCTAAGTGAAGCGTCGCTAGGCAAACACTCGTGGTTGATGTCCTAGGTAAACCGATAATAAATACTTTTTGCTCAGACACAATATCCCTAAAGCAAGTTAAACTAAAATTTAGCGACTAATTATACCCTAGTTACCCTAAGATTTGATCTTGTTGCTAACTTTGATAAAAAATAATGTATTAATTAGCGCATACTGTCAATATTGTCCTCGTTAGGGTAACTAATGCAAAATAAAAAAATTCATTTGATTTGAGCGATTCAAGCAACAAAAGTAACTTTTATGATAAAAAATAATAATGTTCATCAAACAGTTAATTGGTCTGACTATTTAAAATCCGGCAATCGGATATTTATTGGCTCACATGCCGCCGTACCCAATGCCCTTATCGAGGACTTAATCGCCAATAGTTCGACATTACACGATATTGAAGTGGTACATATTTTTACCTTGTCAAATAATGTCTGGGCAGAGCCAAAACACCAAGATTTATTTAAAGTGAATGCTTTTTTTATTGGTGGTAAAAACATCAGAGAAGCGATATCTGAAGGTCGAGCTGATTACACCCCCTGTTTTATTTCTGAAATTCCTAAGTTATTTGATGATAATATTTTACCACTAGATGTGGCCTTAATTATGGTTAGCCCGCCAGATGAATATGGTTATTGTTCTCTAGGCGTTAGTGTTGACATTGTTTCAGCGGCAATAAAATCTGCCAAATATGTTATTGCTCAAATTAACCCTAAGATGCCAAGAACCAATGGCCATAGTTTTGTTCATTTAAATCAAATACACGCGTTCATTAATGCTGAACAGGACTTACCCGAATTCCCTAGCAACACCCTAGACCAAGTGACTGAACAAATAGGTCAGTACGTTTCAATGTTAGTAGACGATGGAGCGACATTACAAATAGGTATCGGTAAAATTCCAGAAGCGGTCTTAAAGTATCTCGCCAATCATAAAGACTTAGGTATTCATAGCGAAATGATCTCAGACGGCATCATTGATTTAATGCTTAAAGGCGTTATTAATAACCGAAAAAAAACCTTTCATAAAGGTAAAACTGTCGTGACTTTTTGTATGGGCAGTAAAAGGCTTTATGACTTCGTTGATGGTAACCCTCATGTTGAGTTTTATCCATCCGAGCATGTTAACTCACCGGTGAAAATTGCGCGTAACGATAATATGGTATCAATCAACAGTGCTATAGAAATAGATTTAACCGGACAAGTCGTTTCAGACTCCATCGGTTATGAATTTTATAGTGGTATCGGTGGTCAAGTTGACTTTGTCCGAGGTGCATCCTTGAGCAAAGGGGGTAAACCTATTATCGCCCTCTCCTCAACAACCAAAAACGGTGAAATATCAAAAATTGTCTCTCATGTCACCGAAGGTGGTGGCGTAGTAACCTCCCGCGGCCATGTCGCTTATGTTGTTACCGAATATGGCATTGCATCACTACAAGGTAAGAGTATAAGAGAGCGCGCATTAGAGCTAATTCGTATCGCTCACCCCAAATTTAGAGATGAGTTACTCGCCAAGGTACGCAAAAATTATTGGGTACCTGAATATCAAGAAAGTTCGCCTAGTTCAGTACCTGAGTTAGGCTCAGTAGAAATGAAAAAATTCACCTTTGCCAACGTAAATTATATATTACGTGCTTTAGTACCGGCAGATGAACGTAAGCTGCAAGAGTTCTTCTATTCTCATAATAAAGAAACCCTAATGATGCGTTACAACCATCATGCCACACAAATGTCACGAGAGAAGTCCTGTAATTTAGTGAGTGTCAATCAACATACTGACTTGGCGTTATGTTTTACTCAAAATAAATATAAGGGTGAAGTAATACAAGCCGTTGGCCGTTATTACTTTATTGAAAGTATCAATGCGGGAGAAGTGGCTTTTGTCATTAAAGAGAGTTTACGCGGTAGGGGGATGGCTAGTACTTTATTAACTGAAATGATAAAAATAGCCAAAATACGTGGCTTAAATAAATTGATTGCCTGTGTAAGAAGAGATAATGCTTCTATGCTAAAAGTATTCGAAAATTCAGGCTTTATTCGCCAATATTCTGAAGGTATGGACGAAGTTGAACTTGAATTACCACTTTAAGCGAACTCAAAAATAATTTAAAAAGGATAAATCATGTTAGTAGGCATTATTGGACATTACCGTTGTAGCGAACATAATATGGGCGATGATCATCCAGAATCACCGATGAGAATGTCTGCGGTACAAGATCAGCTTATTCGAAGTGGACTTGAGTATGTTATTCGTCAATATGACGCAAAACCTATTGAGCGAGGGCTGCTGACTTTAGCCCATGATAAAGATTATATCGAATCAATTTATAATAATGCACCAACAGCAGGTACCTATAATATCGATGGCGATACGTTAATGACCCCTGCCACACTAACCTCTGCATTATATTCTGCTGGTGCTGCAATAGATGCGGTAGATTTAGTTATGTCAAATACTGTCGCTTCTGCTTTTTGTCTGACCCGACCACCAGGACATCATGCCACAAAAAATCAGGCGATGGGTTTTTGCTTTTTTAATAATATCGCGCTCGCTGCCGCGTACGCTAAAGACAAATATCAGTTAGACCGTATAGCCATTGTCGACTTTGATGTCCACCATGGTAATGGTACCGAAGATATCGTTGCTGGAAAAGAGGGTTACTTATTTTGTTCAAGTTTTCAATACCCTCTTTATCCCTTTACGGAAACTGAAAAAGAAGCGAAAAAAACCTTGCCTAGTAGTGCGAGTAACATCATTTATACCCCTTTGCCCTCAAATACTCAGGGGAAAGATTTCAGGCAAGCTATTAGTCAAAGTTGGCTACCTGCCTTACGGGAATTCAAACCTCAAATGATATTTATTTCTGCCGGTTTTGATGGTCATATAGAAGATGAAATATCTCATATAAGCTTAACTGAAGACGACTATTTGTGGATAACTCAGGAGCTTAATATCATTGCCAAAGAACATGCGCAAGGCCGTATAGTATCGGTACTAGAGGGCGGCTATGCTTTAAGTGCTTTAGGCCGAAGTGTTGTTGCTCATATTAAAGGGTTAATTGGTTAATTGGTTAATTGGTTAATTGGTTAATT
>CAWVSL010000067.1:0-8659 GCA_963933115.1 uncultured Colwellia sp. | reverse complement strand
AAAAGGTCTAGAGTTAGGTTTTTCTCTACCTAAGATGAATACTGATGAGGCTATTAAAGCGACATTACTCAATTGGAGGTAATATGATGAATGAAATAAAGTTTTCAGTGGTCATTCCACTATTTAACAAGACCGAAAGTATCTGCCGAACCCTTGAGTCAATTAGTCAGCAACGCTTTCCAGCGACAGAGATTATTATTGTCGATGATGGGTCAACCGATGACAGCGCAAAAAGAGTATTAGCTTTTAATCTTCCAAACGTCAGGTTAGTCAAACAGGCAAATTTAGGGGTGTCAGCTGCCCGAAATTGTGGGGTTTCCCTAGCAAAATATGAACATATCGCCTTTATCGACGCAGATGACCAATGGTCTCCCTTTTTCTTGCTCGAAATGAGTAAATTGATCGAACGTTTTCCTGGGCACGAGTTTTTTGCAAGCAATTACCAGAAAGTCGTTAGGCATGGTGTTTTTATTGATCCCAATCTTGCTATAGGTCATATTCCCCCTCAAGGATGTGTACTTAATAATTATTTTGCCATTGCCGGCCATGGCGATCTCCCGTTTATGGCATCAAGTACGATAATTACCCGTCGTTTATTTAAGCAACTTGGTGGATTTCCTGTTGGCGAAAGTATGGGGGAAGATCAAGCCTTATTTTCCCAAGTTGCCCTTTGGGCAAGTATTGTTTATTCACCTTTAATACTATTGAAGTATCACTTGGATAGTGAAAACAGAGCCTGTGACAGACACCTGCCTAATGACTTATTGCCCTTTGCCAGACGATTAGTTGACTGGGCAGAAAATAAGTCTGATGATGCTCGCTTAAATAAAGCTATTTTGACTTATTGTGCCGCACATATCTGCCAATTAGTTAAGTTGAATTTAACGGCTGGAAACTTAGTGATTTCACAGCAGTTATTAAAACATTCCTGCTGTAAATTTAAACCTTTCCATCAGTTTGGTTTTTATGCTTGGCTAATGGTGAAACTTATTTCATCCCCTCGCGCTTATTTAACTCAGCTTAAAGGGTAATCTATCGATATAAACTCACGTTAGTACAAGGTAACATTATGAATTGTAAGCTATTTGTATCATCTAAAATGAAGCCAACATCATTTTAAAAACGCTGAGTAGTGTCCTAAGCTTTTGTAATAATATCTCTATTTTTTATTTTTGATAATGGCAAAACTGATGGCAGTTGGGCGCTAATCTGTAATAAAGCCAAGCAAAATAGTAGAGTGGTTGTCGCCACCCACACTGATGAGTTATTCAGCTAAAAATTTAGGAGTCAGGTCTATAATATATTTCATTCTCGCTTTTCGCCGTCTAGTTGGGGGTATATATTGGATGCCAATGAAATACTGATAAACGACCTGCGTCCCATGCTAATCAAGGCCATGATAGCCCAAAAAAATCAAATGCGCTTATGGCAAGCGCGCTCCAGAGCAGATAGAGATTCGCAGAGAAATCCGTCTAAAACACCCTTTTATATTTTTTACCTGATAAAAATGAATCTGATAATGCTTGGTTTAAATAGTCTGCTGACTATTTTTATTATAGTGACAATAAAAAAATAGTATTTTTACTGATAGACAGACTAGTTTTTTATGCAAGTCAAGCGCGATACAGTTTGATTTGGCAAGCCAGGAAGGTGTTATCACTCAACGATATCTTGGTTACTCAATTTTTAGGCCGTTACAGTGGCTGTCTGCTTTGATGAGCCGTATGTTAAATAACAAACGTAATTATTAGACGGCTAATGCGACCGGTTTGAAGTACCATTCAGAATTATTTTAACTATTTACAGGGCTAGATAAAGCCTGAAATCACACTATTTTGACTTAATAATTTTCTTTTAGGTTGTATTAAACCAATCCCATAAGCCTAATGAAAATCCTTCCAGAAGATCAATGCCCAAAGCTGATTTAATCAGGTAAATAATAACCAAACCACATAGTGATCCTAGCAAGACAAACAAACTAAATATAATCAATAATGCTACTAGGGCTATTGATTTTTCTCGCCGATTAATCGACCGTAAATTAATTCCCATTAAAAGCACATAATATATGCGGTATTCAGTAAAAGGAATGGGGATTGTAGATCTAACATCGACTTTATGTTTTCGAATCTTGGCACCGCCTATTGCCACTTTGATCTCTTGGAGTTGACTATCAGTAAACTTAGATGCGGTTATCTTAGGTAGCCGGCTCAGGAAGTTCATGATATCAGGGTCTTGCCTAATCAATTTTTTATGATTCACACAATCACTCCTTTATATAAATAGTTAACGGATACCATGGCCACGATACTTAAAGTAACTCATGACTATATTCCCCAACATACGATGAAGCGACCGAGGTAAAATTGACACTAATGCACCTCCAAACGTTAAAAAAGTCCGAAGTGGTTCTTCAATTATAATCCCCGGGTGAGTGATTAGCGCTTTATTGATTAACTTAATGGCACTCCAGCTATTGCCAGAGCGAATTGCCCTGCGTGCAAGATAACGAAGTTGATAGGCCCTAGCTAAAGACAAGTAACGCTGGAAGAATTCTTCATTACCCACCCTGTTTTTTTTAACCGCTAAACACCAACTAGCATATTGCTTTTTTACATTCGACGACAGTCCACTGTCATTGACTCGATAATAGGTTAGCGGGACCTCAATACCTTCAAACTCCCACTTTTTAAGTAAAGCGATCTTAAGCCAAAGTTCAATGTCTTCAGATTGCCGTAACTCCTCATCAAATATATATTGACGGCCAGTGTTAAGACATTCAAAGGTCATTTCCCGAAGGACTCGATGACGGATCACCGGTGCAGAACCGTTACCGACAGGATTTCGGCAAAAGATATCCTTGCAGGTAATATCTTTTAATTTAGGAAATTGGCCTATTCCCATCAGTATTCCTTGTTCATTGACAAATAAAGACGGGCAATAACTTACCCCAACATTCGGGTGACTATTTAAATGATTAACATGGTAGGCTAGCTTTTCACTTGCCCAAAAGTCATCGGCATCAAGCAAAGCAACATAGAGTCCCCTAGCGGCAAGAATTCCACTATTACGAGCCCCTGACAACCCCCTATTGGTTTGTTCAATAAGTCTTATGCGGGGATCATTCAATTCCCTGAGTTTATCTAACGTACCGTCTGTACTTCCATCGTTAACACAGATTAGCTCAAAGTTTTGGAAAGTTTGATCTAATACAGATTGAAGACACTGTTGAATATGGTCTTCAACGTTATACATAGGAACAACTACTGTCACTATCGGTAAAGATTGTTTACTCATGCGTTAGACTCCTTTTTCAAAGTAATTTTTAGGGAGGGATTAGGGATGATTATTGGCTTAAAAAATAAAACCAAAAGCCAAATAATACTGCTTGATAATACGACTAAACCGAGGTCCTCTGGCGTATTTATTTCAAAAAAAAGTAAACTCAGACTGCTAATACACAAGCAAAACAAACGAGTATATAACTCATATTGATAGGCTTTTTGTGCTCGTAATATATTACAATGGGTGTCTACATACAGGCCAGATAATGCGGCGAGACATAATAGTGTGATAACCACGTGTTGTTGTTGCCACTCTTGATCAAACAACAGTGGCACGTAAAAAGGCACAGCAATAGCTTGCAATACAAATAACAGCGCAACAGCTGTAGTGATAAGATAGATCCAACGGATCTGTTGTGATAATTGGTTTTGTCTGTGTTTATCACAAAGATAAGGGTAAAGGGCTGAGTTAAATGCATTATTGAGCGATTGACTTAGGCCGACACCCGCACTTTTAGCAAAGCTGTACAGTCCAAACATTTCGGGACTTAATAAACGCGCACCAATTAACAAGTCAAGTTGCATACGGAGAGACTTTGCAAACTCAATTAACAATAGATGACCTGATGTTCGGCAAAGCACCATAAATGTGCTGAGCTTAAAGCCGATACCAAAGGATTTCACGGGAGAGAAATAAAATAGGCCTACCCACATGATTGCAAATGTCCATTTGCCATAGACAATGGACATGATACCAAAATCAAATACTGCAAATATGGTAATTGCTATGTTTTCTGCCAATATACAGCTAGCATTTCGTATGCTATAGAAGCGCATCTTACTTGCTCGTTGAATTAAAAACACTTTGATACTCACCAACGGAAACAGTAGGTAAATACCAGCCATTGCTACGAGTAGTTGAGTCACTTCGGGATTACTATAAAAACTCCCAATAGGTTTAGCTAAAACAGTCTGAATTCCGGCTATCGACAAGCACAATACCCATTGTAATATCGCGCCATTTTTAGCATATTGCTTGAGCTTCTCTTCAGAACATTGGATGATTTGTGCACCCGCACCTGAGCGCATTATAAGCATAAGGAACTCATGACATGCCAATGCAAGCATAACAGTCCCATATTCAATAGCACTCAAATTAGCAGCCAATGCTAGGACCACCATTATTCTTGAAATTTTTCCAACAATTTCCATGGTCAATAACCAAGTAGTGTTATCGAGCAAACGTCTATTTTCACATTGCCGTAATTTAAATGTCACAACACTTACCTGATGAAGAGAATTACAGGAGATAGTTCAAGAATCGTTCCAAGTACGCGATAAATTTAATCAATTGAATTATATGAGGTTATTTTTAATAAAATCAAAAAATGAGGGCTGTTTGCTATTTGCAAAATATCAAAAATTGCAAATAGCGAAAAATATCAAAAGGAAAAGTCGATGGATATTGAGGTTTAAAGCGCCGTTTTTACTGTTCTTGCCACTGTTGCATCTTGCGATACAAAGTAGAAGGACTGACTCTAAGTAAACTAGCCGCCTTGACAATATTATCGCTGCAGGCAGCAATAGCATGTTCAATAGCCGCTCTTTCAACTGCCGCTAAACTTCTCACATTAGTATCGTCGTCGAAAAGGGATGTAGATTCCTCCTCTGATAATTGTTCTGTTGATCTATAGGCATCTAATGGCGACCTTTTATTGATCAGTTCGCTTAACTGCCCTTCATTTAATTGTAGCTGTCGAGCCAAGTTTTTTTCGGTTAGCAGAGGTCCTTCTGACATGACAATCGCACTGTGAATAATATTTTCTAACTGTCTGACATTACCAGGCCAGTTGTAATGATTGATTAACTTTTCTGCATTGGAAGACATACCAACAAATACTTTTTGTTCGAGATCACTAAAGCGATTAATAAAATTTTGAGCAATTTGACTAGGGTCTTCTTCTCTTTCGCATAAAGGCGGTAGGTTAATTGAAATAACATTGAGTCTGTAGTACAAGTCTTCTCGCAAATGGCCATCAGCAATAGCCTCAAAGGGTAATCTGTTGGTGGCACTGATAAATCGAATATCCACCTTTTCTGTTTTACTACTACCAACCCGTTGAAAAGTACCCGTTTGAATAAATCGTAGAATTTTGGCCTGTAAAGCGATATCCATTTCACCCAATTCATCCAAAAACAAAGTACCATTGTGAGCAAGTGTCGCAGCACCATCACGGTTTGATATCGCACCAGAAAAAGCGCCTTTGATATGTCCAAATACTTCAGACTCCATCAATTCGCGTGGTATTGCTGCACAATTAAGGCATATCAAGGGTTGATCTTTTCGTAGACTTAAATTATGTATTGCATCCGCGGCAAGCTCTTTACCTGAGCCACTAGGCCCAGTAATAAATACCGATGCAGAACTTACAGCACAGCGTTCAATGGCATCATAAACGAATTGCATGGCAGTTGATTTACCAATAAAACGCTGAAAGTTACGTTTCCGTTTGGCTTGCACCTGCTCAAGAGTATGACGCAATAAGCTTCGCTCCCCAAGCACTTCCCGAAAAATTAAGGCCTGCTGTATACTTAATTTTAACTCCTTGTTATCCCATGGTTTCTTTATATAGCCCCATATTTTACCCGCATTTATTGCGCTTATCACATCAGTCAATTCTGTGTAAGCGGTAAGCATAATTCTGACTGTGTCTGGCCATTCATCCGCAACTTTTCCTAGGAATTCATTACCATTCATACCCGGCATATTTTTATCTGAAATAACGATATCAATATAGTTGTTCTGAAGAATGGTCAATCCTTCTTCTGCGGTCGTTGCTGTATAAACCTCTAAATTCATATCGTGAACCAAACGTTTCAAAGATAATAAGATATTTACCTCATCATCAACGAATAAAATACTAGCATTAGTTTGTCTGGTCATTATTAATACCTATTTCTCGGTTTAGATAGGAGTTTCTCCACAATGGCACATTCTTAATATATTTTCACTTATTAGTTTTTTTAATCAGTAAATCAATAAAAATACAACTAAAAGCAAATCAATCCCTCACTAAATTTAATTTATTGGCCATAGCATCACAAAAAATTCGGGACAAACTTATCAATAAATTGATAAGGCCTAGTTTTCGAGTTTTTGGCATTGGCCACCTAACAATCGAACGCATAATCTGCCATTTGGAGTTGATATTTTTTAAAATAGGTCCCGTCATTAGCAAATTGCATAGCAAATTGCGAAAATTGATGGGGCAATTAATATTAATAAAAACCACACATTAAAAAACATTATAAATCAATGGGTTAAAATAAAGAGTGAACTGGCATGAATCTCGCTAACAAAGGGATGTAACCTGATAAATTTAGGAGTAAGTATATGAGGCTAATACCCTATTAATACTTATGCCTACCTAAATTTTTAGCATACAACATCCCCTTATCGCGGCTAGGACAGTCACGACGATTTGATAACGATAATAAGGGTGAAATACCAGAGCGTACAGATTTCAATTAGGGGTAGTTATATGAATAACAAACAGTCAATTATATTTTTATCTAGTCTATTATTACTCAACTCAACAGGGACGTTAGCAAACTCATTGCTTGGCCCTGATTTGTTAGGTTACTCTGCCATTGCTGGTGCCGCAATGACGATAGAAGCAAATGCCGTCGTCAGTGATAATCTTGGCGCAAACGCGGCGGCTAGTATAGGTGCGGGGACTGATACGGCAGATATATATGCTGGCGCCGCTGTTGCGATAGGTGATAGCTCTAACATTGCCAACATCTATGCTGGCGACGCTGCGGGTATAGCGGCTAATGCTACCGCTGGAAATATATATTCTGGTGCCGCCGTCGTTGTTGGTGCTGGGGGTGGCGCGGCAGACATATACTCTGGTGCAGCTGTCAGCTTAGGTGCAGGTGCCTCTGCAGGCGATGTTTATGCGGTGGGAGCAATTACTGGAGTAGGGGCAAATAGCACAACAGCTTCCTTTGATACTTCTGACAGTATAAATGCCTATAAAGAAACGCTCAATATCGCAAATGCCCTTGAGCAAATAGAAACTGCTCAGGCAACGTTACTTGAGCTCGAAAGTGATTTTGCCCTACCTACAACATTGGGAGCTTATGCTTTTGAACCCGGTGTATATGGAGGGTCTGCTCTAACCATTACAGCGGGTGCGACCATTACGCTTGATGGTAATGGTGAAGAAAATCCATTTTGGGTTTTTAATCTTAGTGGCGCTCTGTCTGCCGGGGCTGGTAGCATATTCGAAATAACTAACGCTGGCGGAGGTGCTAGTGTCATTTGGAATATCGGCGGTGCGGCAACACTAGGTGCCCAAGCATCATTCATTGGTACTGTATTTTCTTATGGTGCGATAACCGGCGGTGCAGGTTCAGTTATAAGCTGCGGAAACCTATTTTCTCTAGGGGCTATAGGAATAGGTTCGTTAACATCAACAAATTGCATAGGAACAGACAGCTGGGATGGCTCAGTTAATGGATTAAATGATGGTCTTAATATTACTGATGGTGTTGCGTCAAACGGTATAACCGTCCCATTAAAAACGTGTCCAAAAAGTTGGTAAACCGGTTATTTGGAAAGCTTTAATCGACGGGTAAGACTGGGCATACTGGGTTGAAATTCACAACGAAGCCAAGTCAGGGTTAACTTTAGTTGCTTTATCAGCTAACTACTCATGCCTATTATAGATTATCACTACTTTAAGCTATAAAAAACCACCCGTTAGCCAACGATACATAATTTCGCTAGTCAACTAAAGTCAGCATACTGGACGGAGTCATTATAAAGCCAATAAATACTGATTTAATCATGTGTAAAAAGTAGTATTTTACAATTAATTCAATATAAATTAATTAGTTACAAGTTTACATTATATCAAAAGGGAGGATATCATGAATACGATTATTAAAGACTGGGTTATCGTTTCAATTATTGACAATAAAAAAGCGATAGGGAAAGTGTTATGGGGTATTGTCATTGACGATATGAGTTGCCGATTTTTAAGAGGTGACTATGTTTGCTCAACTATGATCACTAATATCAATATTGACTCCCAACTCATTAAAACGCAATCTGGCAGCTTGTATCAAATATTAGGTCATGGTGGACAAGCAAAAATTAAAAGGGAAGAACATGAGCTATTGCGCCAAGGCTTTAATCTCGCTCAAATAATCGGTTTACGCGCCTCGTCAAAACTCAAAGTCCACTGATGCAGATTTCACTTTGTTAGCAACCAATAGAAAAAGCAAAACCAGCTTCCGCTGGCTTTTGAGCGTAAATATTAGTCTTTCTCATATTGCATATCTATTGGAACATCAACTAGCTAAAG
>CAWVSL010000066.1:0-9153 GCA_963933115.1 uncultured Colwellia sp. | reverse complement strand
AATACAACCCAAACTATCAACTAACGCGTTTGCTAGGGTATTAGGGCAGGCATCAAGTTCATCACTGATACCGTCACTGTCGGTATCTTCAACGACAATACAACCTAAACTATCAACCAACACGTTTGTTAGGGTGTTAGGACAGTTATCAATAGTATTAACAATACCATCACCATCATCATCGAGATCGTTATTAATGGCTATTTGCTCACTATCTGAGCCGCCACAAGCAGCAAGAGTAAATGATATGAGGAATGATAATATCAACGGATTATTTATTTTCATAGTTTCTAGGCGTTTGTCATTAATTCTTATAGGAAAGTAAAGTAAACGGTATACTGATTATTATCTATACTAACAGGACAAAGTGGGCGTTATTTAAGATGAATCGATAGGGGGGGGGATTTTGTTAAAGTAAATCAAAGTAAACGGGTGTAATCAGGTAATAGTTTTTTCTAAAATAAAAATAGGACTTTTACAGTGACTGCCAATTTTAGCCTATGGGCTCATCAATTTTAGTGCAGGGTGTACCAGTGATGAAGTCCACTTTCTAAAATAGCTAACAGATAATAATCAGCGTTTGTTAATACTTATGGCTTAGGAGACCCGTTGATTACTTGATGAATAAAAAAGGCGCCTTGGCTTATAAATAAAGCCAAGGCGCCTGTAATCAAGATATATTATATAGAGTTATAACAAGCACTTAAGTGTTAATTTTATCCCTATTATCGAGCAAAATTAAATTGCTCTTCATCATGGCGATAACCAGTATCACTTAACCTAGTAAAAGCCACTCACCTAAATGAGCAGCGATTAGCTTTGACGGTTAGTTGCCCATAGAGTATCTAAAGCCAAGTGAGTATCTTGGACCGTATTGAGCGGCACTTAAGAATTGACTTTGAGTACGACTAGACGATCCCTCAGTTTCGTTGGTTAAGTTAACCCCTTCAAAGAACACCGTCATGCTGTCATTGATATCGTAGTTAATACTTAGATCCCACTGTAGGAACTCATTAGCATATTGTGGCGAGGCATAACCTGCTGATTCATCAGGTAGTCCTTGACCAATTAAATATTGATCACGCCATGCGGCAGTAACCTTCACTGACAAGCCATCTTTCTCATAAAACCCTTGTAAGTTCGCTGAATCACTTAGTCCAGGGAGTATTTGCTGGGCGAGTAGTATGCGGTTGTCATATTTAACATCACCATCAACTAAGGTTGAATTGAAGCCTGCACCGAAGCCAGACTCACCAAACAAGTGCTGAATAGCAAACTCAATACCATTCACTTTACGTGAACCGACATTCTCTGGTGAGCTAACAGTCCAAACAATCAGCGGGTCTGTTGCCGCATCAGGTAATATTCTATTGTTCTCACCGATACCAATACCATTAGCAACAAGCGCATCGTATATTGCTGAATCAGTTGCCTGTTCGCCTCGTCCCTCTATAGCTGCTACAGCACTATTCCAACGTTGCCCTAAATAGACATCGTGTAATCCAGGATAGGTTGTTGTCACTGATGTATTGTCAATCCAGTCTTCAACATCTTTCCAGAACAGACCTATAGCGGCATAACTGCCTTCGTCATAGTAATACTCTAGTGACAAATCTAAGTTTGTTGATTTGAATGGCTTCAGGTTTGGATTGCCTCGGCCACCACTTCTTGAACCCACTTTAGGTGATTGCGTTAAGCTAAGACTGCCAAGCATGTTGCCAAGGGTTGGTCTAGTAATTGATTGTCCCCATGATGCTCTTGCAACTAAGTCATCACTAACGTCAACTTTTATATCTAGCATAGGTAACAGTAAATCATAGTTACCTTCAAATTCTGTTATAACTGCTTCTTCATCAGCAAACACGGCACCCCATTCTGAGCCACCAGCCCAGTAGACTTGCTCAGGAACTCGGCTCTTACCTGGACTAACGATGTCAGTCTCTTCATAACGAACACCCAGATTGACTTCGACATAATAGTCGCTGACTTCAAAGACCCAATCTGTTGAAATATACAAACTGATGGTTTCTTCATCAATGTTGCTAACGGGGAAGTTATCAAAACGACCAACTTGGTATACGTCACTACCAACAACATCTGCAGTTAAAAATGCTTGCTGTCTGGCAAAGGCTTCATCAAGGTCAAAGGTGTAAGCATAACCTGGCGTCGCAGTGTCTGATGAGCCAAAAGAATACTCATTGAGGAAATCACCAAGATCAACGCGCTCAAACATAGCGTCAGGGAATATTTCCGCAAAAGTACCATTACCAAAACCTGGTGCATTGGCGTTGTTAGAGCCACCCGAGCCACTAAGGGTTTGTTTACTATAAGCTGCACCAAAGGAAACAGTTTGTAGTCCAAAATTAGTGTCTGTCAACAATTGACCATCAAGTTGGACTTGAGATACTTCAGACTCACCGGGTGTTCTCGAAAAAATACTGAAATTAGAGCCAATTTGATTAGGATTAATTTCTTGAGAGCCATTATTCCAGTTAATATTATAGCCTGGTATATCACCTTCTCTGAAGAAGTACTCTTTGTCTGCTAGATCGGCAGAGCCTAAGATCACTCTGGCATTAGCACCCAGTCCTGAGTCCATGCCATTGTCTGTGGTTGTTTTTGATGTATGGGCATCAAGCGTGAAGCTTAAATCATCCGTTGCAGCCCATTCTATATTCAAACCTGTGGCGGCTGAGTCAACTTCAGTTGTTTCACGAAATGAGGTAAATGAGCCATCATCCCCTGAAGAATTGTAATAAATTGCGGTACCACTTTCGTCCAACTCATAGGCATTGGCATTGCCACCATATGAGCCATTCCATAAACCCCATGAAAGAGAGTTATTGCCTGTTATCGCATTGCTGACTGTGTGATCAAGGGTGAAAATCAAATCATCTGTCGCAGCAAATTGTAACGTTACTTGGCCATTGGTACGTTCACGCTGAACATCGTCCTTGGCAAAACTTATTTCTTGAGGGAAAAAAGCGGCAGCCATTGGACCGTCGGCTCCAATATATTGCTCAACAGGATTCCCTTGAGTATCCATAGGGCGATTGTCAATGATGTTTTCAGGGTCAAGTGATAACGCTGGGTTGGCTGTCCACGAACGGACATTGGCTCCTTGGCGTTGAAAATCTCTACGTTGATAAGAGAAATTTGTCGAGATACCAAACCTGTCATCAGCAAAGGTATTACTGTACATACCTGAAAATTCTGGTGTTACGTTATCACCGGCTTCCACAGTGGTATCGTGGTTACCTTTTGCCATAAAAGAGAAATTTTGACCAGGGTTTTGAAATGGCTTCGAAGTGACAATATTGACTGTCGCGCCCAGACCACCCGTTGGTATGTCTGCTCTCGCAGTTTTATAAACTTCTAACGCAGAAACACCGTCAGACGATAGGTTCTCAAAGTTAAATGAACGGCTAAAACCTGTGCCAGCCATTTGGCGACCATTGAGGGTTACCATATTAAATGATGGTCCAAAACCGCGAACGGTAATTTGGCTACCTTCACCATTAGCACGACTAACAGAAACGCCGGTAATGCGTTGTAGTGACTCAGCTAAGTTAGTATCTGGAAACTTACCCATTTCTTCTGCTGAAATAGCATCAACAACACCGGACATGTTGCGCTTTAAATCCATTGATTTAACTAAACTACCGCGAATGCCTCTGACTTCAATTATTTCAAGTTCTTTTTCTTTTGTTTCTACCACAGCTTCTTCAGCAAAAACTTGCTGACTGAAACCTGAGGTAATAATGGCTGATATACATACAGCTAAATGTTTTTTTGAAAATTTTAAATGTTTCATTTTCACCCTACTTTTTATAATTTATTTGTTAATAGCGGCTTTATTTATCTTTAAAACCGCTTAACTTTTATTTATATCTTTTACTTTTATGTTAGTTCTATGGCTCAAATATCATAATGTTATCTAAACGATAAACGGCACCTTCACCCGTACCCCATGCAGGGAATACCATGATGACGTCAATCGCACTAACGTCTAAGCCGGCAGCTTCTAAATCAGATAAATTAAAGGTATAGGTTTGCCATTCGCCAGTAACAGGCGCTTGACCTTCATTACTGCTGGTCATGGCATAATCACCGGTATTAGTTGCAGCGCCATCTGACTCCACTTTTAAAATCCAAGTAGAATCGGTATTGTTAGGAGCTGTTAGCACTTTCATATCAAATTGTAGAACCCCATTAGCTACTATTGATGTCGCATCAATTGGTGCTGGGTCTTCAACGAATTCAACACGGGCATTAAGGCCCATTACAGTCGGTTGTGCGCCAATAACAAACTCAGCTGTCATTCCATGAGCCGCATCGTCGTCTTCAAGCGTTGGTGTTGTACCACCACAACAATCCCATACTACCCATCCAGGAGCTGTACTATCTTTAAATAGTGTATTAGAACCGGGAGTACCGGCAACAGCTGTTGGATCATGAATTTTCAAATTATCAATACGATAAACTGCGCCTTCACCAGCACCCCAAGCAGGGAATACCATGATGACATCAATCGCACTAACATCTAAGCCTGCAGCTTCTAAGTCGGCTAAGTTAAAGGTATAGGTTTGCCACTCACCGGTAACTGGTGCCTGACCTTCATTGCTGCTGGTCATTGCGTAATCACCCGTATTCGATGCAGCACCATCTGCTTCTACTTTTAAAATCCAAGGAGCCGCTGAATCGTTAGGAGCAGTGACCACTTTCATATCAAATTGTAGAACACCATTGGTAAGAATGGCAGACGCATCAAATGGCGCAGGTGTGTCAGTGTTTTCTGATCTAGAGATAAAGCCGTTTACTGTTGGTTGAGCACCAACAACAAATTCTGCTACGTTACCGTGCGCATTATCATCTCCGCCAAGCGAAGCTGAATCATCAACTACCGTTGGCGTTGAACCACCACAACAGTCCCATAGTGGCCAGCTAGGGTTTTCGTTATCAGTAAAGACAACAAGCTGAGGTGCTCCACCAACATCACCTTTAACAGCAACATTCGTGATTAAATACTCAGCACCTTCGCCAGTTCCCCATGCAGGGAATATCATAAAGGTATCAATGGTACTTAAGTCAAGGCCCGCATCTTGAAGTGCAGATAATGTAAATGTATAAGTCTGCCATTGACCTTCAACAGGGTTTAGACCTTCTAAACTAGTCGTAAGGTTAAGGTCACCGGTATTTGGTCCACCAAAATAAGATTCTATTTTTAATATCCAAGTAGAAGCTGCACTATCTTTTACTACTTTCATATCAAATGAGAAAGTACCGTTGAGATCAACCAAAGGTGCCGCATCAAATGGTGCTGATACACCTGCGAAGTCTTCAGGGAGGAGCTCGCCTCTAGTGGTAAAGCCTAATACTGTTGGAGTACCATTAACATTAAATTGAAAGGCATCACCTTTCTCTGCATCTGCAACCAAAGGAGAAGTTTCTGTATCGCCCGGATTAGTACCACCACAACAATCCCATGCTGCCCAATTAGCATTTAATGTACCGTCAAATATAGTCAGGTTCTTCGCTATTCCGTCACTAGGGGGAACTGGAATTGGTGCTTTACCATCAACAAGGCCATCTTCTGCGTTGTCGTAGCCAGCTCTTATTGTTTCACAGCCTCGTCCTGTTAGAGGGTCAGACATACATTGGTATACTCTGACATAATCAACTTCAAATTTATTGTCTGCATCAAAAGCAGTAGCATCAACACCTAACTCGTTAACCGCTTCAGGCCAAGTACCACCTACAGCAAAATTAAGAATGATGTAAAAATCTTTATCAAAAGGAGCCGTACTCCAATAAGTGTCTAGTTCACCGTCAAGCTGGTCGAAGTATTCAGTAAACCAACCTCTGTGAGATAAACCAACCGCTTGGTCTTTAGAATTATAGCGAATGGTTGAATTGCGCTGTGTTGCATATAAATAATCATCCATATACCAACGAATTTCACCTTCTTGCCACTCTATAGCGTAAGTATGAAAATCATCGCCAGGGCTAGTGCCACCATCTAAGCTATAAGCTTGTCCAGATTGAGCGTTATCAGGCCAACTTTTGCCATAATGCAAAGTACCATAGACATGATTTTCTGCCGTGCCATCGTTTCTAGCAGCACCTAAGTTAACAGATTCAAAAATATCTATTTCACCAGAACGTGGCCATATGCCATATTCTTCATCAGTTGGCATCATCCAAAATGCAGGCCAACTGCCTTGTCCTGTAGGTGCTTTCGCTCGCATTTCTATACGACCGTATTTAAAGTCTGCTTTGTAACGTGTAGTCATTCGCGCTGAAGTGAAAGGTAACGCAGCGCCTTCTTCGGCAGGTAATGCAACAATGTTTAACTTACCATCAGCGACATATGAATTTTCAGCGTTGTCGGTATAACATTGTTTTTCTTGATTGCCACCGCCGTTGCAGTCAAGTTCATGAGTCCAGTTTTTGCTGTTAATAGCATCGCCATCAAACTCGTCATTCCAAACCATACTCCAGTCACTAACTGGTTGTAATGGATCTACTTTATTTGTGTCCGTTTTAGTTTCAGCACCACCACCACACCCAACTAAGGACACTGTAGAGACTAAAATAAACAGCTGTGTAAATTTATTCGCAGTTTTTCTCATAATTATTCCCAAATACCTAACTATTTATCAATGATAATTAAACCATAATATTTAATTTATTTTTGCAGTGGTAATTAACCTCTGCTGTTTTAATTATATTATTTATATCCATTAAAAGGATTAAATTTCATCGTAGTACGGCAGTATAACAGCCACTTTAGTAAAAGCTATACTCCCCCCACCATCATATTGCAGGATAATGAATTAAGTTACAATTTTAATACGTTATAACGGGTTCTGGGTGAGTTTAATAGGAATATTGAGGTGAAGCGATACAAAAACAGGTTGAAAAGCTACAGTTTTTTAGCGTCAACGATATTTTGTATTGCAGAGCTGTAATTTCGACTAACTTTAAGTTTCACTTCGCTGCCAAGCTCTAAGATACTTTCACTATTACGCATAGGGCGTACTGTTTGAATACAGTTTATATTTACTAGTGTTGATTTATGTATTCGGGTAAATAACTTTGGGTCTAGTAAGCTAACCAGTTTTTTCATTGTTATCCGGACCACATGGGTTTCTTTATGGGTATGCACGCACATATAATCTCCTGCGGCATCTATCCAGCGAATACTTTTAACTGATAAGAATATCTTTTCGTGATCGCTATTTTTGATCACTAACTCTTTTTGATAAGGTGTGGGTAAAGGGAGGTCTGATCCTAGCCAGTCTTCAAGTTCAGAAATAGCCAGACCAGAGGTTTCACCAAGCGCTTTGAGTAACCTGAATTTTTCTGTATTAGAGTCTTGCGGGGAGTGTCTTTGTAAAATTCTTTCGACAGTCACTTTTAAACGGCCTAAATTTGCCGGCTTAAGCACATAATCAATAGCGTTTAGCTCAAAAGCCTCTAAAGCATATTCCCCATAAGCACTCACAAAAACAATCATGGGTAAAATATCTGACTGTAATGCTTGAACAACTTCAATACCACTTAGTCCAGGTAAGCGTAAGTCTAGAAATAATACATCAGGGCAAAGGGTATGACACAGATGAATTGCCTGATCACCATCAATCGCTTCTGCGATAACATTAATTTCAGGAATTTTTTCTAGCCTTAGCCTTAAGCCCTCTAATGCTAAAGGTTCATCATCAACAATTATTGCACTTAACGGTTTATTCAGGGGGCGATTCATATTGACTATCTACTGTGGTTTTTGGTTTCAAAAGGAATGGTAATAGATACGGTTGTTCCATGATTAAAATTTTCATCGATAGTTACACTATAATCACTATTAAACATAGCATCCAACCGTGCTTTAGTATTACTCATACCAATACCAAAACCACTCCTAACGTTTTCATTCAGATCTTGTCCATTGTCGATAACTTTAAGTAATAATTTATTATTAACATTTGCTGCCTCTATACTGATAATACCACCTTTTTTGCGAAGTTCTATGGCATATTTAATAGAGTTTTCTACCAAAGGCTGTAAAAACATACAAGGTACCTGACCATTCATTACTTCATCACATATATTTATATTAATGGTTAAGCGATTGCCAAACCTGACCTTTTCAATAGAAAGGTAAAGTTCAAGTAATTCAAGTTCTTTTCTGAGGGTTGTCTTGCTCTTGTCATTTTTGTCCAATGAATAACGAAAAAAACCACAGAGTTTATCTAACATTTCATTAGCTTTTTCATTTTCATTTTTATAAATAAGTGTTGAAATAGCATTCATGGTATTAAACATAAAGTGGGGATTGAGTTGATAACGAAGCATTTGTAATTGAGCCTCTTTTGTTGCTGTTTGTGCTCTAAGCAGCATTTCATGCTCTTTTTGTAATTTAGTATTGTATAACATCACAAAAAATATTGACGTCCAAACAAACATCGTTGATAGAGAAAATAGTAACCAGCCACCAAACTCCAACATATCCCAAGTTTCATTCCAGCGCTGTTGATAGATGATGATTTTGTATGCACTTAGTTTAATAACATTAAAAATAATACCTAAGGTTGCTGCAGATAAGAAGCTGTAAAACACGGTTCTATTGAAGGGTAAGTGTACAATTTTTTGGATAAGTAACCATTGTAAATAAGATAAGACAAAACCACTTAATGTTTCAATAACCAAATTAAGAAGTTGTCCAGATAGGTTAAATGTTTCTTGATGAATCTGTGGTCGGACAATAGCCAAAAAAACAATAATAGCATAGCCTAACCAACCAGCAATTTGTAATGTCCAAAATTGATGACTCTGTGTTGAAAATGCCTGTTCTCCTAACTCTAAAGTATCCAGTTGTTTATTTACAGCCATGTGCCTACTAATTTTATAATTAAAATATTCATTTACAGAAGTAATACAAATATACACAAAAATGAGATAGTAACAATGAGATGTCTAAAATCTAGGGTGTTTTTTATCAGTATCTACTCAAATTAATGGGTATTTATTTAATATGTATTCATAAAATAATGATGGTTAAATTTAAAAACCATACAGTTAAAAAATTAATTAAAGTAATTATTAAAAAAGGGTTGACGAAAAATCAAAACTCGCTATTATGCGCATCCAGTT
>CAWVSL010000065.1:0-10032 GCA_963933115.1 uncultured Colwellia sp. | reverse complement strand
TATTTTTATTTTTAATTTATTCACACTCATTTTACCTCACGTATTTTTATGACATATCATTGTCTAGTAACTTAAAGTTTAAAGCCTTAAGTGTTTACTAAATAATGCTTAATAATTTCACGGTATTTACGGCTGACTTTTATTTGATCAAACTCGCCTAATAGAAGAAAATACTCTCCCTTGGTGTGAGGGATAACTTTTGTCACGTAATTTAAATTAACAATAGTTGAGCGATGAACTCGCTTAAAAATCTCAGGGTCTAAGTCGATGAGTAAGTCTTTTAATGTGCAACGCTTTATATGGGTAACACCACCAACATGTAGGCAAGTATAATCACCCGCAGCATCTATCCATTCAATATCTAGTTGCTTCAATAAAGTAATGCTATCTCGGTCTTTAATTATGATTTTTCGATCTAAATTATTAACATTAATACCCTGGTTAACGCCATTACTAAAATGAGTCACATTATGAGTGCCATCATAATGAGAGCGTAGGCAGGGTGTATCTTGTTCACTATTATTTTCATATACATTGATTGAATCAATGGCACTTATTATTTTCGCCTTAATTTCGGTAGGACTTTTTTGATTAAATCGAACAATAGCTCGACTAATCGCTCTTTGTAAATAAGTATCTTTAATAGGCTTTATTATATAATCAACCGCATTAACATCAAAGGCATCAAAGGCATGTTGCTTATAGGCAGTTACAAATATTATTAGTGGTAAAATATCTGTTTGCAGTTTTTTTATGACACCAAAACCGTCTATCTCAGGCATTTTTATATCAAGAAAAATTAAATCTGGAGCTAATTCTAACGTTGCTGCAATCGCTTCTCTGCCATTTTTACATTCAGCAATTATACTAATGTTAGGATATTTATTGAGCTTTTCTCTTAGTAGCATTAAAGCTAAAGGGTCATCATCAACAATGAGTGCTTTTAATTTTGTCATACTATTAGCCCTCTAGTGCATCTTGCTTTATTGTATTTTTGATAGGTGTGAAGTATTTCAATGATAGCGTTATGTTAAATTGACCGGTTAATAAGGCAATCCTTTGCCTAGTCACAATTAAGCGACCTTAACAAAAAGGCTTTTTTCCAGACTACGTTGTTGATTTTCTTTAAGTATTTCTTCCATGACTAATTTAGGTGTACGGTCTACTCTAAAAAACCCCCAATGCTTTTCTGGTTCCTCTGGGTGATCAGAACCTTTCCAAGGCTCATCAAAGGCTTCAAAAACAAACGTCAGTATCTTTTCTTGGTTGGTCCACTCAAGTAATTGGTGGTAATAGGCTGTCTGCAGTTCTTCTGAAGCATTCCATTTTTCTATACCCCTACCATTCGATGTTGTGGTCCAGCCCGCCTCAGTAATTACTACGGGCTTATCAGGGTAATGATCAGCCACTGAGTAATAATTTTGTTTGGTGTACTCAAGGGCATCCGCCATGGTTCTGTATTCCCAGGCAGGATAGGTATGAATAGAAATAAAATCTAGCTCAGCAACCAAGGGCTCTAATTTATAGGTCCAAGGGACATAGTTTTCACAAAAGGTAATCGGTTGTTTTATATTGCTCCTAATAAAGCGGACATAGTCAACCAAACATTGCACGGGAACCATATGATCAGTCCAGTCAACACTGGCTTCATTACCAACCGACACTGAAGAAATAATTTGTGGGTATTGATTTGACAGTGTGATCAATTTTTCTATTTGAACACTGTTCGCTTGGCGATTATTTCTCAATGTTTGTTCACTAAACTCAGCACCCCACGGACAATGTGGATTAGACATTTCCGCAGCCATATCAACACCCAGCATTATTTTGAAATCGAAGCTTTCTTTACTAATGACATCAAGCACAATTTCTGCATGAGGACCACAATCGTATAAGCGAAGAAACTTCCAGTTATCAGCTAAGAGCATCAAATCTTCTTTTATTTCTTCGTAGCTAGGGTAAATTGCTTCTCGAGGGTTTTGACCTTCGCGATATCCCGAGTAACAAATGGCATTACCGTGTTCTAATTTCATTGTTCTTCCTTGGTGCTAATTATGCTAATTATGTTAATTATGCTAATTATGCTAATTATGCTAATTATTATGATTTTATACTAATGACTTTAGATGTATTTCAATTGTCCATCTTTGTTCCATAATCCCCAGTAGGCCCCAACATCGCCCTCTTCTTCAATTTTCCAGGTTTCGTCAAATGAAGAAAAATAGAATATGTCTAATTTATCTTCTTCGGCCCATAAATAGGTGTTAATGAAATATTTTATTGCATTGTCATAAGAGGGCTCTGCACCTCTTTCTGCCGTACCGAGGTTAGGCCAGCCAGTTTCTGTGATAATAACCTTTTTACCTTTAGCCGCTTTAACGGCTCGTCTGTACATATCTTTCATATAAAGTAAGGAGTAATCGGCTGAACAACCTTCCCAGAATGGATAACAATTTGCCAAAATAACATCACATACATCAGCCACACGTGGGTGATCTTCAAATTCATAATAAGCATCAACATAGCCGACTTGTAATTGAGGTAAGGCTTCTTTAGCTCTGTTAATGTAATCAATGAGTTGATCTTCAGTTAAATCACCACGAAGTAAGACTTCGTTACCTACCGCAAGAATATCAACGTGACCGGCTTGACCAACTTTGATAGCATTAGCTAGCTCTAATTCATTATTTTCAAGATCATCATTTAACCAAACGCCAACCATGGTTTTTAAACCATTTTCTTTAGCAATTTTAGGAATAAGTTCATTGCCCTCAGTACAAGAAAAAGAACGAATCCAGTTTATATTCGATTTTATATGGTCAAGACGATCACGAATTTGGGCTTCATCAATTTTTGTACCGGGTCCTTGGCCTTCGACATAAGGACTAAACGATATACCATGGATCTTTTCGTCTAGAATAATACCGGCCATTTTCTTTAAATCTGTGGTGTTGAGCTGGGAACAATTAACCCCGGTTAACGACAGATGTTTATTGTATTTATTTGACATTTAATCCTCCATATAACTATTGTTAAACTCCGTAATGCGTTAGCTTTTCTAAAACATTACGGTGCTCAAACTGAATTTATTCACAAAATAATTGCTTGCTTGTTAATGTTAAGCTCAACTGTTTAATTTTACCGTTACGTAAAAATAAATCACGGCTGTTTTCAGCAGAAAGTGCTAAACCTTCAGACGTTGTCTCGACACCATCCGCCCAAAGTACTTTAAGATGGCTTGAACAACTGTCATCAAGTTGATAAACAATAGGGACTTGGCACCAAGTAAACGCTAGGCCGTTTTCAGCTATTGAAAGCTCTTGCCATTGGTCGTTAACATCTAGGTAGCGAAATTGTTTTGCTGTCGTTAAAAATTCACATTTTCTGAGTAAGTCAGTTTGAAAATAAGCTTTACCATCAACAATTCTTAAACCAAGTTCGCCAAATCGGGCGAGTACCTCTTCTTTAACTTGTCCCGTCATACCCGGTTGCTGAGCACCCGCATGTTTGGGTGTATGAGAATAAGGGTCACAAGGAAAAGCGCCATATTCATCAGGAGTTTTATTAAAACCTAAGCCCTCACGGATACGATAATAGTGCTGTCCTAATTGTTGAATCGTGGCAGCATCTTCATTTTGTTCGAGTGCATCAAAGAAGTTGTCTTCTACTACAAGTAATAACTTAGAAACCATATGCCAGTAAATAGAACCGAGTCCTTCAAAACCAAACATCCCCCCAGAGCGACCAGTAAAAGCTTTATGATTAAATACTTGTTCATAGATAGTCAATAACTCAGTTGTTGAGTCTGCAAAGTCACTATATTGAGCGCTTAATCCTTTTAACTGCTCCAATAAGACCCCTGAGTTCGTTAAGTCAGCATTAAAACGGTAAGAACCATCTTCATCCAACAAGACAATACGTTCATCTTTTAACTCAATCATTTTTTGTAAAAAAGAAGAACTCGCCAACAGCTCATCGCTGATGATGTTCTTATTTAGGAAACTGGGTAGCGCTCTATCGGGATAAAGCATGTAACTTTTTTGATCATCTCGATAAATGTCGCTTTCAGATAATGCGTCTAAAATACTTACTGTTTGTTTGGGTGTTAAAAAACCAGAGCTCAGTGCAGCGACTTGTCCTTCAAGCATTGGATAGAGCGTATCAATACTGAGCTTGTCTTCTTTCAATTCAAGTAGATTGTAAGCGTTATATAAACCATCATCTCGCTGGTTTACATTAATGGAATGATCAATCGCCACTAGAGCATCAGCTAACATACTTTTTACTTGGCTAATGGGCGTATCAACTTTGCCACTGAACGGGGTCTGCTGATAAACTTTTTGACGATAATTACAAGAAGCTTGCTCAAGATCAGCTAAACTTTGATATCTAAGTTCAGCGCTTAACTGACTACCGCTGAGTAATGACTGAAGTTTTGACAGAGCTAGGGCGGTTTCACCAAGCCACTGACTGACTTCAACGGATAAGGTAACTTGGTCATTCTCTTTACTAATAAGGTCTTGAAAGAAGCAAATATAGCGGCGAACATAGCACAAGGTTACCATTGATAGCCCTTGGCCAACCAAGGCATTGTTTGCATCATTCCATTCTGGACGTTGGGTATTTAACCAAATACCCCCATCAACAACAAAATTCCCTAATTTACACAGTAGTGTTACTAAGAGCTTTTCAAGTAAATTAACTTGATAAACTTCACCATGGGTATCGAGTACTAACTTGCCATCAGCGCCTATCTTTTCAACTCGTAGAGCAATTTTGTCTGCTAAATCATTGTCATAAGTAACCGTGCTTTTGGCATTTTGTAACATCGCATCAAAAGACTTGATTTTATAGGGCACATTAGCATAACTAAAAATAGGGCGGTGTAATAAGTGAGCAAGACTCTCAGGATGAAATTTATTCGATAGCTCAAGCATTTTTTGTAAGTAGATGATTTGATGATCACCCCAATAGCCGATATAGCTCCAAGGATCATCAGGCTCTTCAACTTCCCAGTCAATGCCTTCTTTGGTAATTCTGTAAGGATTATAGCCATCCATTGTTGAAGCATTAACAAATTTTGCAATGATATTTTCTATGAATTCTGGATAGCTAAAAGTCAACGCTTCCCAGTTTTGAAATATATCGCGCCAATTACCTTGATACGTCAATAAACGGTTTTGATTTTCATCCACTAATTTTATGGCAAACTGGTTCCAAGGACGGCTTGGATCGCCATGTCTGCGACCAAATGAAATAGGCAAGTACTCGTAGCAAAGTCGCTCAAGTTGAGGATCGGCTTGCTGCTTAACAAGTGCTAATAATTCATTGAAATCTTGTCTTTTCGGTAAGTCTGAAAATAATGATTGATGACGGTTATAAGTCTCTTCATTGAACAAACTAATCGTTTTAATAAAGTCACTGGTATTAATATAATACTGATCGTCAAAAGCACCACCACGTAATATATTAAATAAAACATTAGCATAATGGTGTACAGAGACAGTTTCTTCATTGGTCAGTTGAAAAGCGTCACCACCAGCCATGATGCGAGCAAGTTCATCTGAACCATTATCAATAGATTTGCTTATCGCTAAAATAACTTCATCAGTATTGGTTAACTTTTTACGCAAGGCCACTGCTTGGCTTTGACTTTGTTCCACATTAGCGACTAATTGCCATTGCTTTGATGATGTCGCTGGTAAGCTTAGTGTGGTGTTAACAAAATAGGCACCGCGGATACCACGTTTATGCACTTCTTGCTCTAGCGGTTGTCCATTACGAAAAGCGTCCAACTGTTCTGACGAAAGAAGAATGTTAGGTTGCTCGAGTCCTAAACAGAATACTGTGTTAGTTTTTAATGATTCACAAGGCTCGGCTTTATCGGTAATGCCTGAATATAAAGTAAAAAAGGCGAGATGCGTTTTTTCATCAAGTTCATTCCACTTATAAGCATCAACTAAATTACTGGTATTTGTTTGGGTATGGCGTGGTGTACTAGCGGGTAATATATTTTGCAGGCCATCAAGCAGCTTTACTTTCACCGTTTGATCCGAAAAGTTGATTAGCTCACACTCACGAACAAAGCCATAGACCTCTGATGTTAGCCAGGTATATCTAAAAGTTATTTGTAAGTCTTCATTCGTTTCTTCGAAACACAGTTTATTACCTAAAACGTTTTTATAAAGGTGACTACTAATCGAATATTCTCTGTCATGCTTTCGATTGAATGGTTCCCAGTTATAGGTTTTGTTATCTATCTCAACTTCTAACAAAGTTTTACTGCCAGTATGCTCGGTACTTTCATGTATTTTATCGACAGTAACATAGGGGAATAAGGCAGTTTCAGGCGATACTCTGCCAGCGGTTAAACCACCTGTAGATGAGACAAATAGCCAATGATCGCTATTGGAAATTACACTGACAAAAAATGGCGCCATTTTGTTGGTATTATTTATCGCATAAAAGCGTTCATTGTTCACCGTAATAAATTTTCCGGTTACTTGACTGTTTTGTTTTAAATTTTTATTCATAATATTTCCTGCCTAAATTAAGTGTCACATGTAAGTCAACACTCAATTCCAATAAATTCTAATTAACCTAGTCGATAATATTTTTTATTAGTTGATGGTAAAGATCACAACTAATTTAATTTTTCTGATATCAAAGGTTCCTAAAGCTGGAAGCGCTTCCAGATAGTGTCATAAAAAAAGCAAATATATATTTGCTTTTAGATTTAACCGGCTACTTTTTAGCATACAAAAAAAAATAAAGCTATTTATTTTAACCGAATTCAGTCTTGTATTTAGCTTGATTCGTTGACTTTATGCTAGATGCAACTAAACAATATTTTAATAATTGAGTGAAATATTGTTTAGCATCAGTCAACTAGCCGTTAGCTCATTCCCCATTTTGGCTTTCATCATTATCACTTTGCGCCGATAATTTTCCACGCCTTTTTTCTAGTTTTTTACGGACCTCAGTCGCCATTTCCTCAGTAATTGGGTAGGTAGCAACCATCCAAATAGCAACGATAGAACAAATCACAGGAACAAGGACATCGGCTAAACGCATGTAAAATAATGTATCAGCTGATTGAGCTCCCCCTAACGCAACATCGAAACCAGTCGCATTAAGTAAGAAACCACCAGCGGCCATCGCAGCGGCTAATCCTAGTTTAACAACCCACCAGAATATTGAGCCAAACATCCCTTCGCGGCGCTCTCCTGTTTCTAATTCATCCAGGTCACAAACATCAGCAACCATTGAGCCCATGAGTGTAAATAATCCGCCTAAACCGAAAGCAAAGAATATCGGTGGAATAAGAATTAACAATGGGTTGTCTGGTGTAAAACAAATCCATTTTAATGCATAGCCAAAGATAGAAATAGCAATAGTAATAAAAAAGGCTTTACGTTTTCCAAATAAGGTCGACAACTTAGTGACAATAAATATCGCACAGGAGGTTGCAATAAATGACACAGTACCTGCCCAACCAACGTATTCAGCACCGAGTGCTTGATCACCACCAAAGACATAATAAATAATGACATAACTTTGAAAGGCAGCAACCATCATAAAACCGTTAAAGACTAAAAAGGTGGCACCACATAAACTTAAAAATGGCTTAAATTTAATGGTAATTAAAAAACCTTTAAAAAAGTCCTTGATTGAGGCAATCATTCCAGTGGGCTTTGCTGTACTCGAAGATACGTTTTGTGCGGTTGGAATTGGAGTAAAGCGCTCAGAGAGAAATATGGCGGGTAAAATGCCAATACCAATAGTGACGATACCAATAATAATAGCTAACCAACCGGCACCTTCTATCATATCGCTAAACAGGCTATCGTTTTGCATAAACAATAAAAACCAAGGGGCAAGTAGCCAAGCAAATTGGCCCATAAAATTTTGAACCGCCATTATTCGGGTACGTTCGTGGTAATCTGGAGTCAACTCATAACCTAATGCGACCCAAGGAGTTGCAAAAATAGTGTAAGCCAGATAAAAAATAGTTGAGCCGATTAAGAAAAACCAAAAGTAAAATTCTTCACTTTGTCCTCTTGGTAACTGCCATAGCATGGCAAAAATAATACCAGAGAGAATCGCCCCTATAAAAATATAAGGCCGACGTCTGCCCCATTTTGACTTGGTTTTGTCTGAAATGTAGCCCATTAGTGGGTCGGTGAATGCATCGAGAAAACGAGGTAAAGCCCCTAATAGACCTACTAACCCGGGGTTCATCCCTAATCCTAAGTTAAGTACGATTGACATAGTAACCATTGCCGCACCAAGTAAATTATTTATAAATGCGCCCAAGCCATAAATAAGTTTTCTTCCGAGTGATATTTTATCTTTTGCTGCTGTTTGGTGGAGTGTGTTTTCTGTCATGCTTATATACCGTGAGAATTATTACAGAATGAAATAAATGGTCTTTTTCATCGATCATTTTAGTTTTTCTAATGAGATTAACTAAATATTTACTTTTAACAATTAAAATCGGTGAAACGGTAGGTTTTAACGATGAAGAGGTCAAACCCCAATAACTATCTCATTTAGTTTGTGATCTCAGAAGTATTATTCGATAAAGCAAGCCATGCTTTGCAGATCAATACATATTACTTTTTTCTTATGTTTTCTTATGTTTTATTGGTTTTTATTAGGTCTACTAGAACTTATTCACCTTGATGCATCTATTAATGAACAGATACCTTTGAGCATAATGGTTAAGCTAAAATAAGTACAAAGTAAACGGCCCTAGGTAACGATTACGCATAAAAAGTCACAGCACTAATAGGTAATAACCCATAAGTAATGTAATTTAATTATTAAAAGAGGACTGAGCTTCAAAATAGATACGATTCAAAGTCAATAATATAAAATTTAAAGATTTGAGTTAAATACCATTTATTTAGCTATCGATAATACAATAATCCACTTGGTCTTACGAAAGAGACCATTGAACGTATTTGTGTTGTTAATACCTTACATTGGGGTATGTTGTTTTTGGAATATTTAAAATTTTTTTTATTAGAATCAAGCTAAAAAACAAAAAACAAGCATTGAAGACAAGTATTGATATTTGATTAAACAAACAATGAAATATATAGAGTTTGGCTAATCATATTTAAGAATAAAAGCGGTTTGTGTTAATAATTAGGTGTTTTTTTAACTTGGTTTGGAAGCGCTATCAGCCATTTAGAAATTAGAAATTAGAAATTAGAAATTAAAAATTAAAGTTTAGGGGTGAAAGATGAAAATGTTAAACAATATAAAAGCATTCAATAAAAGCATCATAGTACTGAGTTTAGGCTTGGCACTAACTGCTTGTGGTTCAGATTTGAACGAGGTAGTACCAACACCAGAACCAACTCCTGTAGTTAATACAGCACCAAGCATCACGAGTACAAGTGTCGATGCGGCTACTGCGGGTACAGATTATAGCTATACATTAGCCGCTACCGATGCTGATGGTGATACCTTAACAATGTCGGCAACGACATTACCCGATTGGTTAATGTTTGACGCTGCGTCAGGTGTTTTATCGGGTATGCCTGCGGATACTGATGGTGGCGATAGCGCTATCGTCTTAGTGGTAAGTGATGGTACTGATGAAGTTACGCAATCATTTACTATTACAGTGACTGTTCCTGATCCAGAGCCAGAGCCAGTTAATACGGCGCCCACTATTACTAGCTCGGCTAATACCAATGGTACAGTCGATGTATCATATACTTACACATTAGCAGCGACTGATGCTGACGGTGATTCCTTAGAATGGTCATCAGTTATTTTACCTGTTTGGTCAACGTTTGATACATCAACTGGTGTTTTATCAGGAACGCCTGATGAAGCTGGCTCTAACAGTGTTGAATTAATGGTTAGTGATGGCACTGATTCTTTTTCGCAAGCATTTACTATTGTTGTTGATGAAGCCTCATCTCAAACAGTAGAATTGGTTATCTTTGAAAATACAGCTCAAGCAGAATGGGCTCTTTGGGATTGTTGTGCAGGCTCAACACCTTCAGTTGAAAC
>CAWVSL010000064.1:0-10336 GCA_963933115.1 uncultured Colwellia sp. | reverse complement strand
CCCCCCCATAAAAACAACACCAATTGAGGCGCCAGACATTGGGGTATTAGCCATAGCTATGATTACTACAGCGATAGCTGAAAAAATTGCGGTTAAAGGGCCAACTATTAACATAAACCTAAGTAACTCGGGGAGAGATCTCAGCCAACGTTGATTGCGAACCAAATGATGTGTAAGCATTTTAGTAGAAAAGCTTTGTAATGATATGGCAAGGATTGCAATTAATAAGACGGGCAGATCAATACTCACATCGTTAAAACTTGTCAGTAGGAGACTAAGGCCAATAGTCCCGATGATAATACTGAATAAACCGACAGTTCCCCAGATAATAGTGAACGCGCTAGCAATACCAGCGGCAGGTCCAATAAAATTGATGACAGAAAATGGTAGGGTAAATACGCTTACAAAACCACTTATCAACACATAAATTAGCGTTGCGATCAGCAATTGTTTTTCTTTAATCAAATTCATTCCTTAAATTTAATACTAACAATCTCAATGATAAATTAGTCAGGATTTATCATAGCAAAATATAATCGCGTTAACTATCATAGCTTTAATGCCAACAATTAATGCTTAAGTCAATTGAAATAAATGACATATAGCAAAAAAAACTAACAAATAAAGCAATATAATTTGCAGTCATGGTAACTCTAAGCGAAAATACCGAAAATTTTATTATTACCTTCAATCATTAGAGTGTTTAGACCTCTGGAGCCAAGTATGTCGACTCGTCAAAACCTAGCAAATGCAATACGTGTTTTAAGTATGGATGCCGTGCAAAAAGCAAAATCAGGACACCCTGGTGCCCCTATGGGTATGGCTGATATTGCCGAAGTATTGTGGCGTGATTTTTTAAAGCACAATCCTGCTGATCCACAATGGGTAGACAGAGATCGGTTTATTTTATCTAATGGCCATGGTTCAATGTTAATTTATTCATTGTTGCATTTAACCGGTTATGATTTATCAATGGATGATTTACGTAATTTCCGTCAGTTACATTCTAAAACGCCGGGTCATCCTGAATACGGTTATACCCCAGGTGTTGAAACGACTACTGGCCCATTAGGCGCGGGGATTGCCAATGCCGTTGGTATGGCCATTGCCGAAAAAACCTTAGCGGCCCAGTTTAATCGCCCAGGACATAACATTGTTGATCATCATACTTACTGTTTTGTTGGTGATGGTTGTTTAATGGAAGGTTTGTCTCATGAGGTTAGCTCGCTTGCTGGTACCCTAGGTTTAGGTAAGTTAATTACTTTTTGGGATGACAACGGTATTTCTATCGATGGTCATGTTGAAGGCTGGTTTACTGATAACACCCCTGCTCGTTTTGAATCCTATGGCTGGCACGTAGTCAGTGTTGATGGCCATGACTCTGCGGCGATTGCCGCTGCGATTGTTGAAGCAAAGTCAGTAACCGATAAACCGTCGATGATTTGTTGTAAAACCATTATTGGTTTTGGCTCACCCAATAAATCAGGTACTCATAATTGCCACGGTGCCCCTTTAGGTGATGAAGAAATTGCCGCTACACGAGAATTTTTAAACTGGGAACATGCCCCATTTGAAATACCGGCTGATGTTTATGACGAATGGGATCAAAAGGAAAAAGGTCACACGAGCCAACTCACTTGGAACGAAAAATTCAGTGCCTATCAAGCGGCTCACCCAGAACTTGCGAGTGAATATGAACGCCGGGTAATTAAAGGCGATTTACCTGAAGAATTTGAAGCCGCTGCTAATGCATTTATCCAAGAATGTCATGAAAAAGGCGATAATATTGCCTCTCGTAAAGCCTCACAAAATGCGATTGAAGCTTTTGGTCCGATATTACCAGAAATGCTGGGGGGCTCTGCAGATTTAGCCGGCTCTAACTTAACACTTTGGTCTGGATCTAAAGGGATTGAAACCGACTCTGCTGGTAATTACATTTATTATGGTGTGCGTGAATTTGGTATGAGCGGCATAATGAACGGGGTATCACTCCATGGCGGTTTTATTAATTATGGCGCAACTTTCATGATGTTTATGGAATATGCACGTAATGCCGTTCGTATGTCTGCCTTAATGGGTATTCAAAATATTTTTGTTTATACCCATGACTCTATTGGTCAAGGTGAAGATGGTCCAACTCACCAACCCATTGAGCAATTAACTAATTTAAGAACTACCCCCAACATGATAACGTGGCGTCCGTGTGATGCTACCGAGTCTGCCGTAGCTTGGAAGGCCTCAGTTGAACGTCGTGATGGGCCAACGTCACTTATCTTTAGCCGCCAAGGTTTACCTGCCATGACACGTGAGCAATCACAAGTTTCAGCTATCGCTAAAGGTGGTTACATTTTAAGTGATTGTAATGGGCCTGCTGATGTCATTTTAATTGCTACCGGCTCAGAAGTCTCTTTAGCTATTGAGTCAGCAAAAAAACTAACCGAGCAAGGTAAAAATATTCGGGTAGTGTCTATGCCATCAACCAATATTTTTGATGCGCAGTCAAGCGAATATAAACAATCAGTGCTTCCAGCCAATATTACTAAGCGGGTCGCTATTGAAGCTGCTCATGTTGATTTTTGGTCAAAGTATGTTGGTTTAACGGGTGCGGTTGTCGGCATGACGACTTTTGGTGAATCAGCACCGGGGAATGTCTTGTTAGAGCACTTTGGTTTTACTGTTGAAAACGTAGTTAATACAGTTAACCAACTGTAAAAACGGTCAGTCGCTAGTGAAGAGACTTGATAAACTCGACACTGGCGACTGGTAATTCGCCATTATTAACGTGAAACTGATTTTATATGCCTATTAATATCGCCATCAATGGCTTTGGTCGCATCGGTCGAAGTATTGTTAGAGCACTTTATGAAAGTCCTCAATACAACCACATTAATTTAGTGGCGATTAATGAACTTGCCCCACCGGAAGGTATTGTCCATTTATTAAAATATGACTCTACCCATGGTCGATTTTCCTATCCGGTTGAACAATCAACAAACGGCTTAATCATCAATGGTGATCATGTTGCATTAACCCACCATAACAACCTTCATGAGTTACCTTGGCATCAATTGAATGTCGATGTTGTTCTTGATTGTACCGGAAAATTTGGCAGTAAAGCCGATGGCCTAGTGCATATTGCTCAAGGAGCCAATAAAGTGCTCTTTTCTCACCCCGGCGGTCATGATTTAGACGCGACTATTATTTATGGTATTAATCATCAGCAACTGACTTCTAGCGACAAAGTAATCTCTAATGGCTCTTGTACGACCAACTGTGTCGTGCCCGTGATTAAAGCCATTGATGATGCCTTTGGCGTTGAAAGCGGTACAATTACGACGATTCATTCATCAATGCACGATCAACAAGTCATCGATGCTTATCATACCGACTTAAGACTAAGCCGAGCAGCGAGTCAATCTATTATTCCTGTCGATACTAAACTTGCCGTTGGTATCGAGCGAATATTACCAAAGTTTTCTGGGCGATTTGAAGCGATAGCGGTTCGCGTCCCCACCCTGAATGTTACTGCGATGGATTTAAGTTTAACCTTAAATACCGATGTCAGTATCGATGACATTAACCAAGCGATTATCGATGCTAAAAATAATGGCCTTGCCGGTATTTTAGATTATACCGAAGAGCCACTAGTCTCAGCAGACTTTAATCACGACCCTCACTCTTGCATTGTTGATGGCAATCAAACCAGAGTGAGCCATAAACGTTTGGTCAAAATGCTGATATGGTGCGACAACGAATGGGGCTTTGCTAACCGAATGTTAGATACCGCTCAAACAATGGCAAAACTTTAAATAGCGTCAGATGTTACTGTCGCTATGAACTGACAAACAGAATTTAAAATTAGCACTTAGCACTCAATTCTTATTATTAACGGAGACCTTATGTCTGTAATTAAAATGATCGACTTGGCTTTAACCAACCAACGTGTACTTATTCGTGAAGATCTTAACGTGCCGGTAGAAGCCGGTAAAATAACCTCTGACGCACGTTTAAGAGCGGCATTACCAACGATCAAACTCGCTTTAGAAGCTGGCGGAAAAGTAATGGTGATGTCTCACCTTGGCCGTCCTACTGAAGGAGAAATCAACCCGGATTTTTCTCTACAACCGGTTGCTGATTATTTAGCTGCCGCTTTAAACTACCCGGTAAGATTAGTAACCGACTACCTAGAGGGTGTTCAAGTTGGCGTGGGCGAGTTAGTGATTTTTGAGAACATTCGATTTAATCTTGGCGAAAAGAAAAATGATGAGGGCTTGTCAAAAAAATTAGCGTCATTATGTGACGTCTTTGTTATGGACGCATTTGGTACCGCCCATAGAGCCCATGCGAGTACTCACGGTATAGCCAAATTTGCGCCTATCGCTTGTGCAGGACCATTGCTTGTTGCCGAACTCAATGCGCTAACCAAAGCACTTGATAACCCAGCTCGTCCACTCGTTGCTATTGTTGGTGGTTCAAAAGTGTCAACCAAACTGACTGTTTTAGATTCTTTATCAAAGATTGCCGACACCTTAGTCGTTGGTGGTGGTATTTCTAATACCTTTGTTGCTGCGGCAGGTAATGAAGTGGGTAGGTCTTTATATGAAAAAAGTTTAATCCCTGAAGCTCAACGGTTATGCGCAGAAACTGAAGTGATTTTTGCTGATGATGTTACCGTCACCCATGATGGCTTTAGTGAGTGGAAACACGACTCAAAAACACAAATAAAGTTAGCGTCAGAAGTGAGTCCAGAAGATGACATCATAGATTATGGGCCAAAAACAGCTGAAAAAGTGGCAAAAATCATTAAATCTGCGGGTACTATTCTATGGAATGGTCCGGTTGGCGTTTTTGAAATAGAGGCCTTTGCCAAGGGGACTGAAACCATCTCTCATGCCATAGCGCAAAGCTCTGCTTTTTCAATCGCCGGTGGCGGCGATACGTTAGCTGCTGTTGATAAATATGATATTGCCGACAAAGTGTCCTATATTTCAACTGGTGGTGGTGCATTTCTTGAATTCTTAGAAGGAAAAGTACTACCCGCTGTAGAGATACTGGAACAAAGAGCTAAGTAATATCGACAATTGGGCCTTTAGGTGCTATTGCCACTAAAGCCTACCCGTTATTAAAGCAGTCGATCTATTGATAGATTGGCTGCCTTTAAGCATTTACTTAGTCATAGATAAGTATCTTGATGACTATGAATTTGATCCCCCACGTTGATGGTTTTTAATAAACCCATAACCATCAGCCCACACTATGGAGTATTTCCGATGGCTGATGCAGCAATGTTAGAAAGAATCACCACAAAAAACGGCTTTATCGCGGCTTTAGATCAAAGTGGCGGTAGCACGCCAAAGGCGTTAGCTTTATACGGTATTGAGGAAAGTGAATTTAACGGTGACCGCCAGATGTATGATTTAGTCCATCAAATGCGTACTCGAATTGTGACCAGCCCTGCCTTTAGTGGGCAACGTATTTTGGGCGCTATTTTATTTGAAAACACCTTAGATAGAGAAATTGAAGGTATGCCAGCTGCTCAATTTTTATGGCAAGAAAAAAACGTGGTACCTTTTTTAAAAGTTGATCAAGGTTTACTTGATGAGGCCAACGGTGTTCAACTAATGAAAACTATGCCAAAACTCGATCAATTGCTTGATAAAGCTATTGCCCAAAAAGTATTTGGTACCAAAATGCGATCGGTGATCAAACATGCCAATCGCCAAGGTATCACTGCGATAATTAAGCAACAGTTTGAGGTTGCCAAACAAATTATAGCCAAAGGCTTAGTACCTATTATTGAACCTGAAGTTGATATTAATACCGCTGAAAAAGCTGACATTGAAGTGATATTAAAAAGTGAATTACTTAAGCAATTAAGTTTATTATCTCCAGATCAAAACGTTATGCTTAAATTAACGCTACCCGAACAAGATAATTTTTATCGTGAGTGTGTTGCCCACAAGAATGTCCTTAAAGTGCTTGCTCTTTCCGGTGGCTATAGCCGAAAAACCGCCAACGATAAAGTTACCGTTAACAATGGCATTGTTGCTAGTTTTTCTAGAGCGTTAACTGAGGGCCTATCAACCAATCAATCAGATGAAGTTTTTAATCACTCACTTGACTGCGCGATAGAAACTATTTATCAAGCGTCAAAGACGTAAACTTATTATATCTCCGCCTTGATAGCCAACTGAGTGGATAAAAGTGTTGCTTTAAAGATAACTTTTATCCACCCCCTCATAAAATCCATCAAAAATAGCCATAAAATAACAACTCTCATTTAAATCAGGGGATAAACGGAATCATTATTGCTCATAAACCTGCATCCCTGCTATAATTCTGTCGCCAAAAATAAAAGTTTTCAAAGTGACTTTCATAAATTACTTTTACTAAACGGCAAACATAATTAATTTTACTTATTTTATATCTATTTAGGGGGTTGTTCATGGCTTTAATTTCTATGCGCCAAATGCTTGATCACGCAGCAGAGTTTCAATACGGAATTCCGGCGTTTAATGTTAATAACTTAGAACAAGTTCGTGCGATTATGTTGGCCGCCAGTGATACCGACTCTCCAGTAATCATGCAAGCTTCTGCCGGCGCAAGAAGTTATGCTGGCGCACCTTTTTTACGCCACCTTATTTTAGCCGCAATAGAAGAGTTCCCTCATATTCCTGTGGTCATGCATCAAGATCATGGTACCTCGCCAGGTATTTGTCAGCGCTCAATTCAATTAGGCTTCTCATCAGTGATGATGGACGGCTCTTTAGGTGAAGATGGTAAAACACCAGCAAGTTACGAGTACAATGTTGATGTTACGCGCAGAACAGTTGAAATGGCTCATGCTTGTGGTGTATCTGTTGAAGGTGAACTCGGTTGTTTAGGCTCTCTTGAAACAGGTATGGCTGGTGAAGAAGACGGTGTAGGAGCTGAAGGTATTTTAACACCAGAGCAAATGTTAACTGACCCTGAGGAAGCCGCTGATTTTGTTAATAAAACTCAAGTAGATGCACTTGCTATTGCTTGCGGTACTTCTCATGGCGCTTATAAATTTACTCGCCCTCCAACAGGCGATATATTAGCCATAGACCGTATTAGAGCAATTCATGAGCGTATCCCAAACACGCATTTAGTCATGCACGGCTCTTCATCAGTACCACAAGAATGGCTAGCGGTTATCAATGAGTTTGGCGGTGATATCCCTGAAACTTATGGCGTACCTGTTGAACAAATTCAAGAAGGTATTAAACATGGGGTCAGGAAGATAAACATTGATACTGATTTGCGCCTAGCTTCTACTGGCGCAGTTCGCCGCTTTTTAGCCCAAAATCCAAGTGAATTTGACCCTCGTAAATTCTTAAAAGCATCAACCGATGCAATGTACGATATTTGTAAAGCACGGTATGAAGTTTTTAATACCGCGGGGCATGCCAGTAAAATTAAGCCTATTAATCTTGATACTATGTTTGCTCGCTACAATAGCGGTGAATTAAAAGCGTTAATTAAGTAGTATAAAATTAAACCATTATGATGATAAAAGGGCTCTTTGCCCTTTTTTTCTAATTAAATTTGTTCAAATACCAACTTTTTAATACTGAATATAGGTTTGATCTAATTAGTTGGCTATAATAACGCTAATTTTTATTAGGAGATTATTCACTATGGAACTCATTTCAAACTGGTTTTCAGAAAATCAAACCCTACTCGTTGGTTACTCGATAAAATTAATTGCAGCGATTGCTATCTTCGTTGTTGGCCAATTTATCGCAAAAATAATCAAAAAAATAATCGCCAAAATTTTAAATAAACGTGGAGTTGATTTAGCTGTTATCTCATTTGTCGCTAGTCTAACTTATGGTCTAGTGTTAATGGTTGCTGTTATTGCTGCTATATCTCACTTGGGCTTTAATACTACGTCACTTGTTGCCATAATTGGTGCAGCAGGTTTAGCTATTGGCTTAGCGTTACAAGGCTCTTTATCAAACTTTGCATCCGGTGTTTTAATTATTTCATTACGCCCATTCAAGTCGGGTGATTTTGTTCAAGTCTCAGGTATTTCAGGTATTGTCGAAGAAATTCTAATTTTCTCTACAAAACTAAGAACAGGAGATAACAAGTCAGTGATTATTCCCAATGGTTCAATTACCAGCGGTACTATTACTAATTATTCTGCAAAACCAACACGAAGAATCGACTTAATTATCGGTGTCAGTTATAACGCCAACTTAGCCCAAACAAAACAAGTCCTTAGTGATGTTGTTACTCGCCATGCATTAATATTAAAAGATCAAGCTATTACTATCGGTGTTAGTGAACTTGCTGATAATTCCGTTAATTTAGTTGTTCGCCCTTGGGTGAAATCAGAAGACTATTGGCCTGTTTACTTTGATTTATTAGAAAACATTAAAGTCGCTTTAGATGAAGCAGGCATTGAGATACCTTACCCACAATTATCATTACACATGACCAAAGAGGAAAACCATGACTCGTAATTTAGCCCTATCGGCTTTTTTTTTCTTACCCTTAAGTGCTTTTAGTTCAGAAGTTGTCGAACAAGCTATTCCTATTGTGCCAGAATATGATCTCTCTGCTGAATTAGGTTTTCTTTACAAAAGCGGAAATACAAAAAGTGTCGATATAAAGGCAGGACTTAATCTTCGTCATCAAAAAAACCAATGGACAAATGAAGTAGCCTTTAATTTTCTTGGTAAAAAACTTGAAACTGAATCAGTTAATAATGACGGGGCGACTGATAAAAATTTTGTGACCACTGACAATAAATGGAATATTACTACTCAAACTAATTACACCCTCAACCCTGAAGGAAAAAATTATCTTTATGGTAATTTAGCTTATGAAGAAGATCAATTTAGCAGTTTTGAAAAGCAAAGCTCTATTTCTAGCGGTTGGGGCCGTAATTGGTACAAAACAAAAAAAGCCTCATTATTTGCTGATGTAGGTCCAGGTTACAAATATGATATTATTCGCGAATCTGAGACAATAATGAGAGAGAGTAAAGGCGGATTTATCATTCAAGCTCAAGCACTGTATCTTCGAAAAATCAATGAATTCGTAGAGTTCAGGCAGCTTGTTATTGCTAAGTATGCAGTAGATACCGAAGAAAACAGTGTCTACAAAGCTGAAACATCTATCACCACAAAATTAATTGAGTCTTTACAATTAAAATTTACTATAACCATTGATCACAATACAGAAGTTGAAGAAGGTTTTGACAATACTGATACTCAAACGGCAATGACTTTGGTCTATAGTTTTTAGAGCATACCCGTCAATAAACTGCTGATAGAATTCGCTGAGTTAAGCGGGTTCTATCTCACTTAAAAATCTAGGTATATTTTATCGATAGTCACTTTCTATTGATCTAATAATTCGGCGACAATAAGTCTTAATAAAAAAGTTTCTCGTTCAATAGAGAGTCCCTTCTTTTTACTGTTGGCCATTGTATGCTCATTATGACTTATCGCTTGATGAATATTCATCCAAATAGGCTGCATGCCATTATCAATTTCATATGATTCAAGTTCAGGGGCAAGTAACTCATCATCTATAGTGCATAGGTAACAATAAGACTGCATATGAACGATATCAAAACCCTCTTTATACCAAGGCCTATGCTCTTCATATAAACCAAATTCTTGTATATCTTGTATCGTGTGGGCACCCGTCTCTTCTTTTAATTCACGAATAAGGCCTTCAATATGACTCTCACCATCATCAATACCGCCGCCGGGTAAGCTGTAGTCGTGATAACGCTTGGTATATAACAATAGAATATTGTCACCATTTAACACAATAGCCCGAGTCGCTTTTCGAATAAAACATTTTGCCGATATATCAGCAATATTAGGATGGATAGTGGATTTGAGTAAACGCATAAAAGAAAATTTAAAACCAATGAATACTAGAAAATTGACATAACTAAAAGCTAGGTGAGTATAAATAGTATACTTGCTATTGGGCTTCAATGATAAAATTTTAGCAAAAAAAAGACTTTGAGTTGATTGACAGATCAGGTCTCAAAGCCATGCATATAAATTAAAAAATCAGTTTAAATCAAACCAAAAATCAATATCTATTCACATCAAAACTACCATACACCGATTTATATCAATAAAGAACATAATCTTATGATTTTCTAAGAACAAAAAGAAGCATAGTTATTCGTTTATATTATATAAAAATTCATAATAATAGTATTGAAAAGTCTTTGTTTATTTTTTTATGGTAATAAAAATCCCCATAATACCTTGATAAACTTATATAAATAAAAGCCAAGTGGTTGATGAGTTGACCACTCAGTGGTTGACGAGTTGAC
>CAWVSL010000063.1:0-10409 GCA_963933115.1 uncultured Colwellia sp. | reverse complement strand
CAATATCTGCCATTTCAATCTGCTGATTAAAGGTGTCATGAGTGGTATAACGTTCGTTTGATAAATTTCGTGCATCCACCAATGTCAGTGTTTTTTGTAACGACAATACCGTTTGGTAATGTTTTGCTGAAAGCATCTGCAATACTTCTTTGGGATGTCCAAGTCCTGTTGGCTCAATTAATAAGCGATCAGGTTTCGCGCGAGTTAATAATTGATTCAGAGCAACTTGCATCGGCACACCTGCGACGCAGCACATACACCCTCCCGACACTTCGCGGATAAAAACTCCTTGAGACTCTGAGTATTGCCCTGTCAATAAGTTGCCATCTACGCCAATCTCACCAAATTCATTCACTAATACAGCCCAGCGCTCGTTCGATGGCTTATTTTTAAGTAAATATAAGATAGCAGAGGTTTTTCCAACCCCCAAAAAACCCGTGATAATGTTAGTAGGAATTGCTCGTAATTCAGTAGTATTAGAATCCATTGGTTAACCGACCATATTCTGCAACTAAAGCATTAGCCCCCAATAATGACAACGCTACCAGAATAATTTTAGTGAACATAAATTGCCTTTGATTAATTTTAATTATGCTTTTAATGACTGGCTAAATTAAACGATTTCTATTGACTTTCGAATGCCACCCAAAAGATTTTAACGATAAAATCCAGTGATTGACAGCTGATTTCCTCAAGGTTTACTGCCTTGCTGTGCCCATTGAAAATTAAGGAATTGAGTTAGCTCAATATTGCTCTAAATTCTAACCATCTCTATGAATGATTTTGTTTTTATTCTTTAATCTTCACATCAGTGACAAAGGGGGTATTGCTGGCACAAGCGGTAATTAAAATAATGACCGCCTGCAATAACCGCAGATCCCACGAGGGTAAGTACCTTTTCCCAATATTCGTTACCTATCGATAGTGCGAGAACTAATAAAATTAATCCCAAAAAACCAATAAAAAGTAATTTATAACGTTTATGCTGCTTACATCCCATAAATAGTGCATAAACACTTGTAGGAAGAACAATTATTACCATCCAAGTATGAAACGCTTCATAGTTGAGTTGCAATGCCACAAAACTTGGGAGTAATAATAATATTAAAGGCAAAGCTAAACAATGAATAGCGCAAGCGATTGATAAAGTGATTGCAAGTTTATCAGTAACATTTTCTATTTTCATCATCTTTTAAATTCCTGACCACTATACGGGTTTTTTATAGCCTGTTTTTTAATACTCATAATCATAAATTCAATATTTTACGTTCCGCACTCAGTGTTACGACACCTTGGTCTGTGTCTGTTATCCACATCGCACGAATATTTTCAATTCCTAAAAATTGATCAAAGGCAAGTACCGTAATAGCTGATAACGTTGCTGTTTCTTCACAGTGATAGCGATAATTTGCAACTAATTGGTTATGACTTTCCTCTTGAACGCTGTGATCATCATGTGATTTTTTGTTATGTTTCGGCTGATGTTCATGCTCACTTTCATCAAGTTTTATTAAACCTGATACATCAATCGCGGTATTAATGAGCGAACAACCACCACCAGAAAAAGAAAAAAGTGATGCCGTATTACTCAACAACGCTTTAGCATTATTAACAATGGTAATCTCTTTTTTGTTGCTTGCTTTGTGTTCAAAACCAAATAGATTGATCGTTGGAGAAATCAATTGAATATCCAGTATTCCTCCTTCAATTGCCATCGTCATTTCAGATAAACCATGCACATGTGCATCTAAACGAGTACCTTGTTCCTGCTGATTTTCTGCATGAAGGGGTTGACCTAATAAAAAGATATTTAATAGTATTGTATTTAACAAAAATGGTACTGATTTTTGTACTTTCATTTTTAAGCTTCCCTTCATAAACACTATTTAATCGTTAATAAAATCGAGTGTTAATAATAAACGACGTTCAGTTAGTAAACCTTCTGGCTGAACGGGTGAGCGATGCACTAAACCAGCACCTTCATTATCATGCCAAAACTCACCTTTTAATAAGGCAACATCACCTTCGCTCAGTTGACGAATATCATCAGTACTATCAAAAAGTCCTGATTGTTCATCTGATTTACCTTGGTTTCCCGCACCTAATTTACTGCGGTCAACCAACTGATGAGGAATCCACTCTGTGGCAATACCATGATATGTTGTTACCAGTCGACACGGAATGCGATCAAAGTGAAATCTGGGGCACATAGCACGATCAAGTGCCGTTAATCGTAATCCAACTTCTTTGAGATCAAACAAACAGCAAAACATATCAACCAACAGTGTTATGTCATCACTCAAGATCTTCACAGCGTTTGTCTCACCTAACGCATTACAAAGCGTAGAATGAACAGTTTGTACTGTAACTGCCTCTGCAATTTTTATTCTTACACCCGTCTTTAAAATCTCATCCGCAGCCAATGCTAGTTCGTCTGGCAATTTACGTTGCCAAATTGCTATATTGGTGTAATCGCGATATATATCGGTAAATACCTCAGGCGTATCACTCTCACTTTCACATATTGCGAGTGGTTCAGGTAAAGGTATGCTTGTTGATTGGCTTTCATTAATAGCAGTTAATACACTCATGCGCTTTCACTCCACTCTGGAAACGGATCACTAAGTGTTGTCCAATAACTTTTCCCTTTTAGTAACTCATCATCTGACAACAAGCATTCATTGAGTGCATTAGTCATAGCCCCTTGATCTAGTTGCTGACCAATGAACACTAATTCTTGACGCATATCACCAAATGGTTCAACCCACTGCTTCTGTATAGCATTCAGTGACTCTTCATCAGTAGGCCAGTCTTTTTTGGGCACCGATTTCCAGAACATAGCAGCAAAACCATAATGAGCAATGCCGCCTGCTTGATTCCATTGACCTGAAAATTGGGGGCGAGATGCCAACCAAAAATATCCTTTGGAACGAATTAATTTACCAAATTTTTCCGTGTCATGAAGAAAATGATAAAATTTTTCAGGATGAAATGGACGACGAGCAAGAAAACTAAAGCTACTAATACCATATTCTTCGGTTTCAGGAATGTGCTCACCTCTCATTTCCTTTAGCCAACCCGGCGCATTCTGAGCACGTTCAAAATCAAACAAACCAGTATTCAGCAATGTATCAATATCGACTTGACCTTGGGTAATTGAACTGATTTTAGCGTGGGTATTCAGCGTTTTAAGTATTGCTTTTAGGCGTTCAATATCGGCAGTATCAACCAAGTCTGTTTTGCTAATCAAGATAACATCGGCAAATTCGACTTGGTCAACAAGTAAGTCAGAGACACTACGTTCGTCTTCCTCCCCTAATGACTCTCCTGTTTCTTGTAAGGAAAGGGCCTCTTCGTAATCCTTTAAAAAATTTACTGCATCAACAACGGTAACCATAGTATCCAGTGTTGCTACATCCGATAACGAAATACCGTCCTCGTCAGAAAAAGTGAAGGTTTCGGCTACCGGCAATGGCTCAGAAATACCCGTAGATTCAATAACTAAGTAATCAAATCGCCCATCTTTTGCCAATTTGGTAACTTCTAGTAGAAGATCTTCACGTAATGTACAACAAATACAGCCGTTGCTCATTTCAACGAGTTTCTCATCACTACGATTAAGAGACACTTCGTTTGCAACCGTAGCAGAGTCGATATTAACGTCACTCATATCATTAACGATAACAGCCACTTTTTTACCTTGACGATTATTCAAAATATGGCTTAGTACTGTGGTTTTTCCGGCACCCAGAAAACCCGATAGAACAGTAACAGGTAACTTATTTTTGTGAACCATGAACACTCGCTATTTATATCATTGAGATTGACTAGAAGAACCATCCAGACATTAAGCTGTTATGTTATACTATCACAATAAGTTAATAAAGAATTATTGTGATAGTATAACAACATATTCACCTAGTGATTTTATTCTTCAGTGAACGTTAAGAATTAATTGAATGGCATTAATCTAATGAGAGATTGGTCTAATTATCAAATATATAACGTAGTCGTTGGTTATTTTAACCAGTAGAAATACTCAGAACATTAGTGAGCTTGGTATGGCTACATAAAGTTTCTGTACCTTTAATCTTCGTAAAGGTAAGCCTTATTAAGCTGTAAACTATATGCTGATTTTCCTAGAAGGCTATCTGTTGTATCAATACTTAAAGCGCCTTCAAACCAAAACGCATCATATAAAGAGGTTACTTCAATGCCTATCGATGATTTTACAAAGATAATTTGATTTGGCGGTGGGGGTGGCATATGCAAGCATGCGCCAAAGTAGGGAACAATAAAGAATTGCGTCACTCGTTGTTTTTCATCTGTTTGCATAGGTACAACAAAACCTGGAACTCGAATACTTTTACCGTCAAAGGTCCCTACGACTCGCGTTGACTCTAACGCTTGTTGATACCTTTTACTTGCTGCATCGATTAGACTAGCTTCCTTCAATGTCTTCATATTATCGTTTTCTGCTTGATCTTCTAACTCAAATATAAAATCTGGTGGATTCAGTAATATCGCTAAATCATCAGCCGGGATTAATTCGGCCCATTCTATGTCGATATACTTAACCTGTGCACGTACCGTTAAACTAAAGATTAATACCCCTAGCACGAGTATTGTTGAGTATAATAAACGTTGGTTATTCATTTTAGTAAAATTAAAAATTTGCTTTCCAAGTCAAGGAGTGATGTTATAACATAACACATAATATACACAGATAGAAATACCTATACTGTGATTATCGAAGGTGAATTAAGTTTGTCAACACTTGCTATTAACTTACAAGATATGCACTACCACTATAAAGACACCCCTGCTAGTTATGCTGGATTATCAATTACTCAATGGAAAGTCGATATCACTGAACGTGTATTCTTATATGGAAACTCTGGTTCAGGGAAAACCACGCTTTTAAATTTATTGTGTGGCATTTTAATACCAACGTCAGGCAGCGTTAATTTATTCAATAATAACATCAGTCTGTTGTCAAATAGCCAGCGGGACTTATTTAGAGCAAAAAATATTGGTGTCGTATCTCAAAAATTTAACCTTATCCCGTATCTTTCTGTGTTTAAAAATATTGAGCTCGCAGCCTACTTCGCCAAAAATTCAAGGCTTGAGGTAAACAATGACGTAAAAACGATGCTTAACGCATTGCAGTTACCTAAAAACATTATACACAGACGAGTAAACCAATTGAGTGTTGGGCAGCAGCAACGCGTAGCAATTGCCCGTGCGCTAATAAATCAGCCGAGATTATTGTTGGTCGATGAACCTACCTCTGCACTCGATACATCAGCAAAAAATGCATTTATGGACTTACTTACGCAGGTTTGTAACAACACTGAGGTTACGCTTATTTTTGTCAGTCATGATACTTCTTTGTCCCATCATTTTGATAGTAACCTCGACATTACTACATTGGGTAAAACTGAGGAAAGCATGAGATTATGATATTAATTTCGGTTGCATGGCACAGCTTATTAAGCCGTAAAAAAACGGCTGTTTTAACATTTTTATCATTAACCATCAGTATTGTTGTATTGCTAAGTATCGAAAATATTCGCCTGCAAGCCAAGGAGAGTTTTAACCGAACCATATCAGGTGTAGATTTGATTGTTGGCGCGCCTAGTGGTCAATTAAACTTATTATTATATTCTGTTTTTAGAATGGGCAGTCCTACCAATAACATTAATTACACAAGCTTTGCTATGCTCGAAAAACGACAATTAGTTGACTGGGCTATCCCTTTTTCTCTTGGCGACTCTCATCGTGGCTTTCGTGTTATTGGCACGAATAACAGCTATTTTACTCATTATCATTATGGTAAAAAACAGTCACTTAAATTTGAACACGGTGGTGAGTTTTCATCCTTATTTGACGTCGTTATTGGTGCTGATGTAGCAAAAAAGCTTAAGTATAATTTAGGCGATAAAATCGTTATTGCTCACGGTATTGGTAATACAAGCTTTATTAAGCACGCCGAAGCACCTTTTCTGGTAAGTGGTATTTTAGCAGCCACTGGCACGCCAGTTGATAAGAGTGTTCACATAAGTTTGAGTGCAATTGAAGCGATCCACTTATCTCCTTCAGCATTAAAAAAGTTGGTTATAAACCCAGAGGTATTACCACCCGTTCCTAAAAGTATTACGGCTGTCATGCTTAAGCTAACAAGTAAATTATCAACGTTTGGATTACAGCGAGAGATTAATAACTACTCATCAGATAGATTAATGGCGGTTTTACCTGGTGTTGCTATGACCGAGCTATGGAGTTTGCTGGCAACTGGAGAAAACTTACTACGCATCATAGCTGTGCTAGTGCTTATTTCATCCTTATTTGGACTAGCAACTATGTTGTTGGCCTCAATGAACGAGCGTCAAACTGAGATAGCAGTATTACGTATGTTAGGGGCTAGTCCTGTTACCTTATTACTATTAATTTTATTAGAAGCCGTTATTTTAGTATCCCTCGCCATTATCATGTCAATACTCGTATTATCACTCGCGCTTTTTAGCCTTGAGGCATGGTTAGCTGCTGAATTCGGTTTATTTTTAACGAGTGATATTTTTACCCTAGAATTAATGAAATTAATCTCCATGATATTTATCGCAACATTGATTGTGCCTTTATTGCCAGGAATAGCAGCATACAAGCAAGCTTTACACACTCAACTTTCAAGTAATTAAGCTTTGAACTCTGTTTGAACTCTCAGATAACTAACTCAGGACAAATTTCACGCGCATTTAGCAATGCACTCTACTCCGGGGGCTGAACTAACCGAACGTTTTATTAATTTAAAGATACGTTTATTTACATGTTGATATGGGTAAACATGTTGAAGGCGTATCCCCCACCCACCCCGCTTTGCTAATTCTTCACCTAAGTGTTGCATCGGTGTTTTAACCGGCATGCCATCCCAAAAGTCAGTTTTGTATTTAACATCAACACTATAAGCAAAAGTATCTTGTGAAATGAATATCTACCCTTTAACGCCAGAATCAACTAAACGTTTTGCTTCACCTAATACATCGCCAATAAGACGAGAGTCTAAGTCGCCAAGCATTGAAAAAATAATACAGAACGTACTTAGAAGAAAAAAGCCTAAACATGTCAATATCATTATGTAAATAATATTGACATATTGGTGATTTTTTAGAGTGATTTTTTATGTATTGAAAGTATATCTTCAATAACAGCGTATCCTGTTTCCAAGCGTCCAGCACCTGGACCAATTAAGGTAATATCACCGAGTAATTCTGTTGAATAGGTAATAGCATTTGTCGCGCCTTTAATTGATGCTAATGGATGTTCACTCGATACCATCTCAGGCTTAACTGATGCGGAGAACCCATCGATATGCTTTTCAATTGTACCAATTAATTTCCAATGCTTCTTTAAAGAAGTGGCGTTAGAAATATCATTCTTTGTGATATGGCTAATGCCTTCACGATCTATATCATCTAATGTAAGAGATAAATCCATTAAAAGGTTTCCCAGAATAACTACTTTTGCAGCAGCATCATAACCCTCAACATCACCTGTAGGATCTGCTTCGGCATAACCAAGTTCTTGGGCTTGTTTGAGAGCATTTTCATACCCTGATCCTGAAGACATCTCACCTAATATATAATTTGTAGTGCCATTAAGAATCCCTTGGATTTTTGTTATTCCGGCGGCTAACAGCATCTCATTACCTAAGTTTATTGAAGGAGTTCCGCTCATTACAGTGCCTTCAATGCCAATTTGAACATTATTGCTTAATGCTATTTTACGAAGTTCAGGAAAGTGTAAAGCAACGGGCCCTTTGTTAGTCATAGAAACATGCATACCATTATTTAATGCCTGTTTAATATGACTTACTGCGGGTTCACCTGTTTGTAGATCAGTAAAAGCAAGTTCTACTAAAATATCAGCGCCACTTTTATCAATCGTTTCAGTCGCATTCCAGCCAGTGATTGGAGCCGAAGTACTTTTTAGATCTCCATGTTTTTCTAGATCAGATAATAAAACTTCAGGGTCCAAACCGTTAGGGTTAGAAAGACTTCCTTTATATAGATCGCATACAGCTACTATGCTTAAATTAATACCAAACTTCTCTATTAATAGTTGTTTTTTATCACTAATAATTTTAGTTAGGCCTTGACCAACATTCCCAAAACCGATTATTGCTAATGTATATGTTTTCATTATGTTCTCCCTAAGTTAACATTTTTAAAATGTTGAATGATTGCGTTACTTTCGTAAATTAAAACAATAAGTTTTTATGTCAGTCATTTCTTTAACAGCATTCATAACACCTTCTCGGCCAACACCTGAGCCTTTAACTCCGCCAAATGGCATTGCATCAATGCGATAATCACTGCTGTCATTTATCATGACGCCACCACAATCCATTGAGTCTGCAAGTTCAAAAGCTAATTCAAGGTCATTGGTAAATATTCCAGCTTGTAAGCCAAATTCGACATCATTTGCTTGAGTTATTGCTTCTTTTTTATCAGAAAATCGATACAACACAGTTATAGGTCCGAACACTTCTTCTTTGGCAATTAAGCAGTCACTACTTACATTTGAAAAAACAGTAGGTTGAAAAAAGTTTCCTTGCCTTTTCCCACCACACAGCAAAGTGGAATTTTTCTCAAGGGCATCTTTTACCATCGCTTCAACTTTAAGAACAGCACGATTATTAATCATTGGACCCATCTGCGTAGATTCAGAAAGTTTGTCTCCCATAGATATTTTGCTTGCACGAAAACAAAACTCTGAAGCAAATTGATCATATAGTTCATCTTGAATATAAATTCTTTGAACATGTAAACAGTTTTGGCCTGCTGCCCAGAAAGCACCACTGACACATGCCTCCATTGCCATCTCAATATTTGCATCATTCATTACTATTACTGGGCAGTTACTTCCAAGTTCCATTGATACTTTCTTTAAACCTACGTGACTTAGAATTCTTTCTCCGACACTTTTTCCTCCAGTGAATGAAACCATATTAATGCGAGGATCTGATACGATCTTATCGCCTATATCTATTCCAAATCCTGTAACCAAATTTAAGATACCTTTAGGTAAATTTGTTTTATTAAATAGCCCTACAAGCAGTTTTGCGACAAGAGGCGTCTCATGGTGAGGCAGAAGGATTACTGAATTTCCTGCCGCTATCGCGGGACCAATTTTATGAGCGACTAAATTTAAAGGGTCATTAAAGGGAGTAATAGCTGCAACAACACCAAGAGGTATCCGACGATAATAGCCAAATCTATTTTCAGAGCCAGGTGCTTGATCAAAAGCAATAGTTTCTCCAGTTAAACGCCTTGCTTCTTCCGCGCTAATTCGTATGGTTTCCACACATCTAGAAACTTCTTTACGAGCTTCATTAATTGTTTTAATACCTTCACGGGCAATAATTTGTGCGAACAATTCTTTTTGATTACTTAAATTATCAGCAACTTCATTAAGTACAGACATCCGTGTATTTGAAGAAAGTTTTTTAGCTTTTTGGGCGCCTAATACTGCTGCCTCAATAATAGAGTCCACTTCACTTAAAGAGTTGTTCACAACTGTACCGACTAAACTGCCGTCTTCAGGGTTTAATACTTGAATCTGTGGTTGTGAGTTTTTTACATCTATAGTAGCTGGAGCAGACAAACTTTGTATTGTAGGCATAGAGATATTCCTTTTTTAATGATTTAGCGAACTATAGATAGTCTACCTGTCAGTAGTGGTGTATATCGGTCTTTATTTTTACTTAAATGCTTATTTGTTCGTTATTATTGGTTTATATTGATAGAATCATATCAATTATTGTTGAGGCGTGTTTGATTATGAAATTAAGTAAGCAAGATCTAAAAATATTGGAATTATTGCAAATAGATGTAAAAACTTCTGTTGAGCACCTTTCTGAAGAAGTCGGGTTATCGACGGCAAGTATACAGCGACACTTAAAACGCTTAAGAGATAATAAAGTTATCGCTCAGGAAGTCGCAATAATATCACCTGACGCTGTAAATCAATCAATGACTTTTATTATATCTGTACAACTAAATAGAAGTTATAACGATTGCTTTAATTATTTTAAAAACAAAGTAAAAAACAATAATAATATCCAGCAATGTTATTACATTACAGGTGAAGCGGATTTCGTACTGATAGTGACAGCAAAAGATATGGAAAATTTTGAAGAGTTTACTCAATTATTTTTTTTTAGTGATATTGCTGTTCTTCATTTTAAAACATCTGTTGTTATGGGCAGAACAAAAGTTAGCCTAGCATTACCCCTTAATTGCGTAGATATATGAAACATGTTTCTAAATCATGATAATAAAAAGAATATAGTTTTTTTCTGGTGATCACTTGTCGCTAGATAAACTAAAGCTAACGTCTGCTTTCGTATC
>CAWVSL010000062.1:0-10511 GCA_963933115.1 uncultured Colwellia sp. | reverse complement strand
TTGATTTGATTTGAGCAATATAGGCTTGGTAATGCTCAATCGCTTGTGGATTACCTTTGTTTGTTTGACAAACACTTTTTTGATATTGGTAACTAAAGACATCAAACCAAAGATCGAGTAAGTGCGCTTTATGATGTTCTCCGGCCATACTTAATACTCGAGCGGCAACTTCAGCCGTGGCAAACTGATTATCAACATGGGCAATTCGGATTTGATAACGTGAAGTGAGCTGTTCATTGTTATCTAACTGAGTCAATTGCTGTTGAGGATCAAAAGATACTATCGAAAAACCAGCTAAGTAAGGGCTTTTCCTAAACATTTTCTTCGCTTCACGCCAGCTACCATCAAGCATAATAAACAAAGGCCTTTTGCCATCAGAACAAACAACCTTTTCGTTGATAACCTCTCTGCCTTGTTCAGCATATTGTGATGGAAAAACGACAAAAGGTTGCCATTGAGGATCGTTGAGTACCGCTAAAAGCTCTGGATTTGGTACCGTGCGTGACCACAAAAAGGCATAGGTTTCGTTAACAAGATCTGCGATTAATTTACCGGTATTACTCGGTTTTAATACTTCGGTATCATGCATTAATAATAAGAATCCCGCACTACACTTGGACTCTTCAGCCGTCATACGTTTTATTGTTGACGCCGTTGGCGCAAATTGACAAATACAATGCGTTTGCGCCAGCCGACATAATTCACAACGAATAACCCGGTACCCTCTACTTTGGTATGTCTTAGTACTGAGGCTTTTACGGTAGTAGTAAAGTTGTTGAACAGCATTCATAAGATAGTTTCATTTAAAATAAATAGACATAGGTTGATGATCGTAATCATAAAGGCATAGCTTAATCGCTGACAAGGAATAACTAACCCATAAGTGGTATTTTTGATTGTTTTTCTTGCACTTAACCCTTTGATTAAATATGCAGACAGATGAAATCTCAATCAATAATACATTTAGGGTTGAATAATGTGCACATCTCGTTGAGGAAATGGAATATTGATTCCTGCTTTTTCAAGTGCTAAGTAAATCGCTGCATAGGCTTTAAATTTAGCCTGATATAAATTCACTGTTGGTGTCCATAGTCGAATAGCAATAGTAATAGCACTGTCAGAAAACTCATCAATTCCTATTTGTGGCTGCTTTTGCTGACCAACAATATCAAGCGCTTCAATGGTATCTGTTAATAATTTTACTACCTCAAGAGGATTGTGATGATAAGCAATACCGACATTCAACTCGAGTAATGAATCATGTTTTGAGTTATGTAATATTTCACCCACAATATGCTTATTTGGAATAGTAATCTCAACGTTGTCTTGGTCTCTAATGATGGTATAAGCCAGTAAAACCTCTTTAACAACGCCTGTAACACCTTGCACCATTATCGTATCACCGACGACAAAAGGTCTAATGATAATAATATTAAATCCTGCAGCATAGTTCGCTAATAACCCTTGTAATGCTAGGCCTGCACCTAAAGAGATCGCACCAATAGCCGCAATAAAGGGGGTCACACTGATCCCAAGTTTTGCTAACGATATGATGGTGATAAAAATGACAATAACCATCTTTGACGCATTCGCTAAAAATCGACTTAAGGTGATATCAAGTTTTTGTTTCTCACATAGGGTTAATACCCCCACAGCAATTTTACCGGCTAAGTAATAACCAAAAATAAAAATGATAAAGGCACCCAACAATTGAAAGCTATAATTGGCAAAAAATTCTATCGCTATATCGTAAATTTTTGTCATTTGATCAAATTCGTCTTTGAGTAACTTTACCGGCTGAAGTGAGTTAAGTGATGAGTCGCTACTTGATATTAAAGTGGTCATTAATACTTTCCTTGTGTCTTTTTATTAAAGCATACTTTTATATTATGCCAATTTGCATAAAAAAACAGTAAGCGGGTCTTAAAGTGCTCATTAATTAGTCAATGAATAGCTTTATAACCTCAAAGAAAAGAAATAACAAAGTAGCCGTAAAAATCAGTATAAAAATATAAATTTCATACTAATAAAAACTACCATACCGGCACTAAGCGTCAAATAAATATTCTTGCTCTTGGCCGCAAAAATAATAGCGGTGGTTGCCCCGATAAGATAGGGATTAGTGGGTGACAAGATTAACTCATGCTCCCGAACAAATATAATAGGCACCCAGATAGCCGTTAATACAGCGGGGGCACTAAAGCTTAAAAACTTAACAGTTTTAGCGCCTAATTTAATGGGTAAACTAGGGTGAAGAAAAAAATACCTTGTCATGAAAGTTATGATGGCCATTAAGACAATGGTTAGTAACGTCATAATTATTGACTCCCTTGATTGAGTTTTGCTTTTTTACTATCAATAATTCTAAAGGTTATATAACCACCAAACATTGCTAAAAGAGAAGCCGCAATTAAACCCAACTCCCAGTTGATGATGTTAAAAATAACAGAAAAAACACCGGCGACAATTACCGTCACTAATGTAGGGATATTACGAATTGTAGGAATAACCAAAGCAATCAGAGTGACAGCAATCGCAAAGTCTAGGCCTATCTCAGTTAAATCAGGTAAGTAACTTCCGGCAATAATACCGATAATATTCCATAACAACCAAAAAACATAAAAACTCCCACCAGCGGCTACGCCATAAACTAGTCTAAGTTTTCCTTTGAGTGAGCGCACAGAGGTTGATAAGGCAAAAAGTTCATCGGTTAATAAGAAACCTAAGCTCAAGCGCCAACGACTAGGTAAAACCTTTAGCTTATCTCTTAACGCTAACCCATATAAAAAATGCCGTGAACTGATAATAAAGGTAGTAAATAAAATAGTCGCTAGTGGCACATTTCGGCCAATGAGTTCAGTAGCGACCAACTGAGCCGAACCTGCAAAAACAATTAATGGCATGAGTAGGGCTTCGAGCGGCGTAAAGTCACGTTGAATAGCTAATGATCCACATAAAATACCCCAAGGAAATACAGCTAAACTCAGTGGCAACATATCTAAAAAGCCTTTGAGTACCATATGTAACGATGCGTCTTTCTTTAACAAGGGTGATCCTATTACTCATTTAATTTACAGTGAAGTTTGACATCGCCAACTAAATAAAAGCCCTTGAGATAACCTGCCTTGATAAAGAGGTCTGACTATCTCATTTGACTGAACAGATAGGCTTCTTTTGACAGAGTAATGCCATTATTATTCGTATAAACCTATCAACTAGTTTTACTTTGACACCAGCAATAGTCAAATCAGCAGTTAAAGCACCTGAACCAGGTTTTGCTATTTTCCTCGGTTCAGTACTTAGCGATGGGTAACGGCTTATTTAACAAGCATATCGCCAAGTCATCCGTCATGTAAGACCCCCTACCACAATCAACAACCATGATTTTACCATGACCGAGGCTTGCAACCAGCTCTTTGACTCTAGAGTTATCTGCGGAGCATTTTAACGTAACGACTTCACCACCAAAAGATTTTTTTCCCTATAGTGATTAAAAATAAGATCAAACAGCGCTACCTTGGGGTATTTAACGCAAAATTATAGCGTTATATAGGACAAAAATTCACTCATTATTGATGTTTAACATTTCCTCTAATGCTTCAAAAATAAATTAATATGAAGATTATTTAGGAGGTTCTCACCTTTATAGTCACTGTAGCAGAGCTAAATAACCGCCTAGTTCTGCTGTTTTCTTAAAGCTCTTCTGAATACTTTTGTTGCCGCTCTTGATTCCTCGTTATTGACCAGTAGCTATAGTCTTTAACCACTTTTTTATTGAGTTTTTTAAAGCTTTCAATAAAAAAGCCGCTTACAATGTAAACTAATGGCAATGGTTAAGTATCAAAGAGAATAATAAGACAATGAGTAAAAAGTATTACGTGGTATGGAAAGGCATTAAACCAGGTATCTATGACTCTTGGCCTGCGGCTAAAAGTGAAACCGATGGGCGAGCTGATGCACAATTTATGGGGTTTCCTTCTAAAGCTGAAGCTGAAGCGGCCTTTCAATCAAGTTATACCAAAGCACTGATGCGTCGTTCCATGAATAAGTCACCGAGTAGCCACTCCCATAATACGACGCCAGGTGTTAATAAAACTGAGCTTGGCGGCAATAGTAGTACAGCAGATATTAACATCTACTGTGATGGTGCTTGCTCACCTAACCCTGGAAAATCAGGTACTGGCATTGCCATTTATGAAAATATTAATGAAAAAACACAGCTGACGTCGCTTTGGTATGGCCTTTATCAAGCCAACGGTACTAATAATACTGCCGAACTCAACGGGCTACTGAAATCCTTTGAGATTGCTCAAAAGTACATAGCTCAAAATAAAAAAGTACAAGTACTTTCTGACTCAAAGTATTCTATTGATTGCATCACTAAATGGGCAAAAGGCTGGCAAGCAAAAGGTTGGACTCGCGGTAAAGGTGAGGAGATAAAAAACCTCGAATTAATAAAAAAATGCTTTAGTTTATATCAACCATTAAAAAATCAATTAACGATTAGCCACGTAAAAGGACACGCTAACATTGAAGGTAATGAACTTTCTGACCGTATGGCGGTATTAGCAAGGATTGAGAGAACAAGTGATTTTATCCCCTTTACTAAAACACTTGATATTGCAACTGTATTAGCAATGACAGCAGATAGCTAATACTCAAAACGATAATAACAAACCTTCATTGATAACGTGTCTTTGTTAGACACCGTTAACTTTGACTGTTGCTTTATTAATAAACAACTCCAGCCGTTATTTAAAGCAGTTTTATTATAGATAAACACTGCGTTTACTTTTCTATTCTCAAAGACGATTTTTAAGTTGCATCGCCATTATATATCCGTATCATGCCGCTTTTTGAAAATTCATTTAGAGCTAAATAACTTTAATGCGCAAACTGATTTCGTCCCCAATAAAAATGCCTTTATCTGACAGTGAAAATCAGATTTATCAAAAAGCCCTTAACCTACTCCCTGATATCATGCTTAATTTAATGGCCGTTAAAGTTAAAAAGCATCCTGAAGATTTTTCTAGTTGGTGCTTTGAACTTTGTCGAATATGCCGAGATGAAATTAATTTTGACTTACTTGAGAGCATTCAATTACCGAAGTTAAAAAAACTACAAGATCTTTTAGAGTCAGGCGTTAGTCTTGCTCAAATGAAAATGTTACGCATTGCTCCATGGCCAATATTCAGCGGTTTTATTTTTAAAAATGCTGAAATTCAAGCATTAGACGAACGCCTAGCATTATTGGATTACTTGCAATCCATTAAAGAGCAACCTTTAGCACAGATGTGTCAAGAAGATCGGCTCGCTTTTGCAGGTCAACATACTCGAGCGCATAGCCTGGCTGCTTATAAATTTGATGTTGAGTGGTTCTCATCAACAAAATCAGCAAAAGTTTTTCACCGGTTATTAGTCAATCATCCTCAAGCTTTTGATCGAGCAATCGATTGTATTCCTGCAGCCGGTGATGTGAACTTTCAAGACTATCAACAATTTGTCGCCGCATACCTTGATATTTTTAACAAACATGGAGAAGGTCAAAAAGCCTCACTCATACCAGCGACTCGTTTGTTAGCAATGCGTCGTCCAGATCAATTTATCGCTTTAACCAATGCTAAAATAGATGTTATCTGTCAAGGCTTTGATATTGTGAAACTTAATAATCACGACTTTGACAACTATTGGCATGACTTGATTGGCACACTAAGAACCATGCCATGGTGGCATCAAAGTAAACCCGACGGCATTGTTGATGGTGAGAAAGAGCTAACCTTATGGCAATATAGAGCGATATTAGTTGACTTGTTTTTATTTGCTGATGAGTCGTTAGCACAAAAGTCTACCTACTGGCGTTTAACGCAAAAAGCCGCAGACAAAGCAAATAATAGCGTTGTATCAACGAATAAATTAACAGCAATAAAACGCACTAAAGCGTCGGCTGAAAACCTGGTGGATCAAGCCTTATTAAATGAAGAGTTACCCGCCTACTTGAAAAACAAACGCGACTCTATTGTTAAGGCGGTTAAAGAGGGTAAAAGTGTCGAACATGTTATTAACATGATGCGAGCAATATTTGGTTAACTAACCGGCAATAGACGTTGTTAACCATCAATAAGTATTGCTGAGTCAAAGTGGCTAGCTATTAGTGATTTGAGAAGTTTTCTCCCTTAGCTAGCCTGTCATACAAAATAACATTAACTGTCGCGGCAAGGTTCATACAACCATTTGTCGGCACATAAATGGTATCCCGACAAAAATTGGTGATCTGCTTTTTTAACGAGTTATCCTCAGGGCCAAAAATATAAAAAGCACGTGGGGGGTGTTTATAGTCTACTAAAGACTTGGCCCCGGCCACTAATTCGACAGCAACCGGTACACAATCTAGCGGCACAATACGTTGTAAGTCATCAACGCCAATTAATGGAATATCAAGGTGTATTTTATTAGTATCGGTACAAAACTGCTTCGCCAAGTCATAACGTTTACCGGTATAAAATACTGAATGAATATTATAACAGCCTGCTGCACGCATTACTGAACCCACATTTTCAGGTGTTTTGGGATTAAACAAACCAATACAGGCATAACCTTTGGTCATAATTCACTCATACTTATTACAAAATTTTCGAGAGTATAAGCTATCATTGATTCAACGCCAAATTTCCATGTACAATGGGTTTTTATTTAGATATTAACTCGCCTTTATTTATGAATGCTTCATTACGATATTTGACCGGTTATACCGATGAGTTAACCGGTCAAATACAAATTTTACTTGACAATAACACCTTGAAAAATCACTTGCTCAAAAAATATCCTAAACCACATGGGATAACTAATGACAAGGCCTTACGTGACTTCGTCATGGCAATTAAAAACCGTTACCTTAAGCAGTCATCGCCGTTAAGTAAAATAGTATTTGATAAAAAAATTCATGTGATTAATAACGCGTTAGGCTTACATACTTATGTGTCTAGGGTTCAAGGAAGCAAATTAAAAAGTAAAAATGAAATTCGTATTGCCACAGTATTTCAAAGGGCCCCAGAAGAATTTTTAGCTATGATCGTTGTCCATGAATTAGCCCATTTGAAGGAGAAAGAGCACAATAAAAATTTTTATCAGTTATGCCAACACATGCTCCCTGATTATCACCAACTCGAATTTGATCTGCGGGTATATTTGACTCAACTCGAAAAGCTTGGCGCTATATATAGCTAAGTAATAAAATCAAATAACAGCTTACTTGGTTATATATAACTATTAATCGCTATTATTAAAGGGGCTCCTAAAAACTGATTAATACTTTATCGTTTCAACTTCGTTATTAGTTAATAATCGACTTTCTCCAACTAATAATTGATTATCCAACAATAAGTTGCCAATAGATAACCGTTGCAGTTTAACCACCGGGTTTCGAAAACGACCAAACATTCTTTTAATTTGATGGTAGCGCCCTTCTGTTAAATAAACGTCGGCAACATAGTCTGAAATTAACACCAACTTTACTGGCTGCGTTGTAATATCTTCATAATTAAAATACATACCTTGAGCAAATGCCGAGATATAGTCGGCAGAAAGCGGCTGAGCTAAAGTTACTCTATATTTTTTGACCACCTTATTGATTGGTGAGGTTAAATAAGATGACCAACGACTATCGTTGGTTAATAATAAAAGGCCTGATGAATTTAGATCTAACCGGCCAACAATATGCAAATTGAGGTATTGCTCGGTAGGTAATAAGTCGGTCTGTTGAAGGAGGTCAATAACCGTTTTATGCTGATCATCTTTGGTTGCACTAACAACACCAATAGGTTTATTGAGCATGACATAGCAAGGGCGATTACTTTGAAGACATTGGTTATCAACATCAATAACGGAAAAGGTGGTGACTATTTGGTTAATATCACTGACCGTAATGCCATCTACCACTACACGTTTTTGAGCCAACATCAAACGCACATCACCACGGCTTATCTTAAACCATTGGCTGATGAATCGATCTAATCTTATTTTATTTAACGCCATAGGCGATCTCTAGAAGTTGTACAATGTAAGACACGGCTATTGTCGCTGTTATTTTATTGTAGGGACTATAAATTAAAAATCGAGTGACTAATATACTAAGCTTGTCTTAAGATAAAATTATAAAAGGACTTAATATGAACGGCACAACCATGGTGGTAATCATCGTTTTAATTTCTGTAGGCTTTAGTGTTATCTCATCAATGCATAAGAGACATCTAGCGTTGAAAGAAAAATCATTAGGTCAAAATCAGCAAGACGACCAAACCAAAAAATTAAAAGCACAAGTCATCCGCCTCGAAACTCGAATTCAAATACTTGAAAAAATAGTCACTGATGAAGGTTACACCATTCAAAAAGAGATTAATAATTTATAATGAGTGCTTATTAGGGCACCCATCTTTTACAGCCAATAATGAAAACTGTATTTGTTCACTTAAGCAATAACCCTAGCCATAATGTTATTGCTTAAGTGAACGGCGATAAAAAAGGTAAAAAAAAACCTCAGCGCTATTTACTTGCGCAGAGGCTTATTTAATTACAAAATCTATTGTTCTGAGTTGACTACTTGCACATCCATGTCATCAGCGACCGAGTTATTACTCAATATAGCGGAAACGGTTAGTACTAAAACAGCAACAATAACCGTTGTCAGCTTAATCCCTTTTGAGGATGACTTATTCATTATTAATTTCCTGATTTTCGTTGTTTTAGTTCATTATTATTAATCTTAAAAAAACAACACACAAAACTTAAACCTCTCGCGAGGAAATATCAAGAAAATAAGACATTTATTTTAATTTAAATCACTTATTCATTATCAAACTGCCTGTTAGGCTTATTTCAAAACTTGTTGTTACTAAAGGCATACTCAATAGGTGATAGGCAATAAAGTCACTTTAATAGATGCACTAAGTAACAGTTGTCCTGATGTTAGTTGAGTCAAGTTAGCATCGCCATCAAATAATTGACATAATTCTTTCGCCATCGCCATACTGGTACTATAACCAGCTAAATCTTGGTCAATGAAGCGGTGCTTTTTTTGTGGTACTGCATAACTGCTCTCTATATTATCAATAGACGTAAATATAAAAAACACGCTAGCTTGTTGAAATTGATGAATATGTGCTTTAACTGATATATTTAAATTACTACAATTAAGCAATGAAACGGCGTTTTGAGCCAATGCCATTATTGTTCTTTTTATTCGTAACTCATCAGAATTTATTAAATAAGGTACATTTTCATTAATAGAAAATGTGAATTTTATTGATTTTTCTTTGTTACTTGCATTTAAAAACGTTTCAAGTTTTTGTAACATCTGGTGAAAGTCAAATACTGACAATTGAATGACGTTAACCTTTCCTACTTCAATGTCATTTATATTCACTAATGTATCAATCAGTTGAGTTAAATCATCTGATGCCTTCTTTATATCGCTCAATGAAATTTCTGCTTGGCTAAATGTAGGCTTTTGGTGAAATTCATCGATAAAATAATGAATAGCATCAACAGGGGGGATTAACTCACCGCCTAGTGTTTGTAAAAAGTGACTTTTCGCATTATTTTTTTCCTCAGCAAGTTCTTTTTTCCACTTTAACCTGCGTGTTTTTAACACCCCTTGGTGATTTAATTCAACGGTATATGCTGCCATGATATATATTAACAGTTGAAAAATAAAAAAACCGAATGCACTAGCAACCATTAGGGCCAATATTTTCCAATTTTTTTCTTGGTTAATCCATGGCTGTGCTTCACTGATATTGGCTAGATACTTCCTTTCAAACGCATCAAAAGTATACGATCTAAACAAACGACCCTCACCTGCCATTTGATTACCGTATAATGAATAAGCCTCATTATTAGTGATGTCTTGAATCTCTATTTTAACATCACTTAACTTCTCCAGCCCTTCGAAATAGTTATATATGCGATCAAATTGAATAACAATCAAAAGATAACCCGTAAGACTTTGTGGCTTGTTAGCTGTGCTAAGTCGATATGGTGTTAATGACGGTTTATCGAACACTGGATTGAAAACCAATATGGCAGGATTTGAATGGCTGTCTTGTACCAAGGTTAATGGCGGGCTAGCAACAGCAGTATTAAGGGCTAAGGCTTGCTCCATTGTCTTTTTTCTATCTTGTTGACTTAGTAGATTGATACCCAAAGAAGCTTTATTGTTATAATGTGGGTAAACATAATAAACAGGTAAATAACTGGCTCTGGTTGCTGAAGCGATTATTTGCTCGGTATCAAGTTGTTCCCTTATCACAAACGGTAAGCCTAATTCTGCACTCGCAATTTTCTCAAAAATCTTTCGTTCTTCATCTTTTATTAAAGGAATCCATTTAAATGCTCTTATAGATGAGTTGGGATGAAGAATATGAGTGGAAAAAGTGGTAAAGTTTTTTGCCGAGACATAGTCACTCGCTTTAAAAAAACCAGTGAGTGCGTGAGTATATTCAGTCGCCTCTTCAATT
>CAWVSL010000061.1:0-10566 GCA_963933115.1 uncultured Colwellia sp. | reverse complement strand
GTCGGGCTCATAACCCGAAGGTCGTCAGTTCAAATCTGGCTCCCGCAACCAATTCAATAAAATAAAATTGAGCTCATACAGCTTAAATCCTCAGTAAACCTCTAATAACCGTCTAACCTATACTTTCTCATTAAAATTCCGCCTAATAATAGTCATATTTACAATAGATAAGTTAATTAATAAACTCCTGTCGATTAATGCCATACTTTTTTAACTTTGAAGATAAGGTTGTTGGTTTTAAACCTAAGAGTTCTGCCGCGCCATTATCACCATAAATTTTACCTCGGCAATGCTTTAAGGCATTAGCTAAGTTGGTTTTCTCAATTAACTTTTGCTCTTGAACCGTTATTAACTGCGGCGCTACTTTAAGGTTAACTGCGACAGGATTGCTTATGGTTTCATCCGCTAGGAAATCAAAACTTATTTTATTACTTTGTGCTAATATTATTTGGCGTTCAATAATATTTTCTAGCTCTCGGATATTACCCGGCCAATGATAGCTTGTTAATAGTTGCATTTGTGTAATAGAAACCTCTGAATGGCTCCTATTTAAGTTCAGACATATTTTATCAATGAAATGCTTCACTAACAGAGGGATGTCATCAGCACGTTCACGTAATGCTGGGGAATGAACTGGGAAGACGTTAAGCCTAAAGTATAAATCTTCTCGAAATTTATGTTGTTCCACTAATTTTTTCAGATCTTGATTGGTTGCAGATATTACCCTGACATTAACATTTCTCGTTTTTGACTCCCCTACTCGTTCAAATTGTTGCTCTTGTAAGACACGTAATAATTTGCCTTGCAGTTGCAGCGGGATTTCACCGACCTCGTCTAAAAAGATAGTGGCGCCGTCGGCGAGTTCAAAGCGGCCAATACGATCTGAAATTGCCCCTGAAAAAGCCCCTTTGACATGACCAAAAAATTCACTTTCAAATAAGTCAGCAGGAATAGCCGCACAATTAACACGAATTAACGGTCTGGCTTTTCGTTCACTGACTTCATGAATCGCTCGAGCAATAAGTTCTTTGCCAGTGCCTGACTCACCAGTGATCAGTACGTTAGCTGTTGTTGGCCCCACTAATTCTATTTGATTGACCATATACTGCACTTTACTACTCTGACCAATGATCTGGTGATGATTAAAGTCAGCATTTAATTCTTCTAATAGATAGGCATTATCCATTTCAAGTCGTTCTTTAAGCGTATCCACCTCTTTCAATGCCTTAAGCAATTTTATTTGGATCAATTTTCTCTGAGTTATATCTCTAAAAATGACCACAGCGCCAATTAATAAGCCATTTTCAGTAACTGGTGTGCTCTTATATTCAACGGCAATAGCTTGACCATTTTTGGCCCAAAACACTTCATCGTCAACGCTATGGACTTCTCCATCTTTAAAAGCAGAATAAATCGGGCATTGGTGCGCATGATAATGTTCGCCACTCGCATGAGAGTGATGGATAGCATCATGTATATTTTTACCCACCAGTTCTTGTTTTTTCCAACCTAATATTTGCTCTGCTGCACTATTGACAAAGGTGGTATTGCCCTCAACATCAACCCCATAGATACCATCACCGACAGCACTTAATAATAATTGATTTTGTCGTTCAATTTCTTCAAATACGGTTTCGTTAGCATTCCAATGAACAAGACCCGCTTGATATTCTGCCTGAGCAATCGCCTGATGATAGCGAGCAAAAGTGACTTTAGCATTTTGACAAGATAACAAAAGCTTATCGTCGATAGCACTGGCGGTTATGTCCAAATATATTTTTTCATGATTAATCACCATAAATAAGTCATTGGACCAAGCGTCACCTTGTTCGAGTATCTGTTGAGTAAAACTAAGCAATTTATCTAAACAACCATTAAAAAATTGGCTAACCGTTAGCTTGGTTAACTCATCGTTGTTAATGCCAAATAATGCTGATGCTTTTTTATTTGCTTGCAAAATTTGATTACTAAAAGGGTCAATGTATAACAAGGCCTTAGGGGCATTTAAAAATAAGCACTCTTTGATAATATCTCTCCAGATAACGTTTTATTTATTACCACAATACAATTATCAAGCCAAACAACGAAATATCGTTTAACTGGCACGAAATATCGTTTACCACGAAATTTCGTGTTAGCAAAATACCATCCATCAAAAATTAAAACCAATAATTTCAATGAGTTAAGTAAACCCATCATCTTGGCACAATAATCGCTATAACCAATAGCAAATAGCCACAGTAGATAGTGTTCAATGAAAAACAGCACGGAATTTCAACTTCTGCACCGTTTTGACCAAAATGCACTAACAACATACAACTAAATGACTGTAGCAATAAATTTTTACCCTTAATCTACTAACCCAAGGAAATAATATGAATAAGCTCGATGTAACCGAAGCAATATTTACAATAAAAAAAGAGAAAAGTTTATCTTGGCAAGAAATTGCTGATGATATTGGTATGTCAGTTGTTTGGACAACGTCTGCTTGCTTAGGCATGAATAGTTGTAAAGAAGCCGAAGCCGAAAAGTTAGTGAATGTTATCGGTTTACCGGCAGAAGCAAAAGCGGCCTTAATGGAATACCCGACTAAAGAATGGGATAAGTCTGTTCCGCAAGACCCTTTAGTTTATCGATTATATGAAGTGGTTGGCGTTTATGGTGAGACATTAAAAGAAGTCATTCAAGAAAAGTTTGGCGACGGCATTATGAGCGCTATCGATTTCTCAATGGAAGTGGACAAAGAAGAAAACCCTAAAGGCGATCGGGTAATTTTAACCTTAAATGGTAAATTTTTACCTTATGCCTCTTGGTAACCATTTTGGTGCGATTTTTTAACTAATGCTCGTTATATGTTCAATTAATCAAACTAACATCAATAAAAAAAACAGCTAAACCAATAAATTCAACAACTTAACTCATTGGCATTTAATTTGCCTAATCAGTAAAGAAATAAAAATAACTTACTCAACTTTAAAGAGATATAGCAATGGCGTATATAGAACCCAGTGAATTTGTAACCAAGATGGTCGACACCGGTGAACAAAAAGTTTACATGTCGACTAAAGATACCATTATCCGTGCCTTTATGGCCGGGGCAATTTTAGGTTTAGCAGCAGTATTTGCTATTACGGTTGCCACAAAAACAGGGAGTCCCATTTTAGGTGCTTGTCTTTTCCCTGTTGGCTTTATCATGCTTTATTTAATGAAGTTTGATCTACTCACCGGTGTCTTCACTCTTGTACCGTTGGCATTATTAGATAAACGTCCCGGTGTAACCTTTGGTGGAGTCATGAGGAACTGGGGACTGGTCTTCCTGGGCAACTTTGGTGGTGCGTTAACCACTGCATTCCTGATGTCCTTTATCTTAACCTATGGTTATTCAACTGAAGGCGGCGCAATAGCGGCAAAGGTAGCTACTATTGGTGAATCGAGAACCTTAGGCTATCAAGAACATGGTTTATCAGGTTGGATAACGATATTTTTCCGCGGCATGTTATGTAACTGGATGGTCTCTATGGGTGTAGTGGGTGCGATGATTTCAACATCAGCCGGCGCTAAAATGGCCGCTATGTGGATGCCTGTTATGTTGTTCTTCTTCATGGGTTTTGAGCATTCAATTGTTAACATGTTTTTATTCCCATTCTCTATGATCATGGGTGGTGAATTTACCGTTTATGATTACTTGGTATGGAATGAAATTCCAACGGTATTAGGTAACCTCGCTGGTGGTTTATTATTAGTTGGCTTACCACTGTACCTAACGCATGTTAAAACGTCGCCAAACAGAGTATTGGCTAAGTAATACATGCACCATGTCTTAAGTTGTCTAACAACTGACATACTGTAGTTTGTATCAATTAAGCAAAGACTTTGTAATTACTATTACAAAGTCTTTTTCTTCTTATAAACTCTTAGTAATAATAATAAAAATTATAGGAAATAAGTCATGAGTCAGCCCTTAACTGTCAGTATTGGCGGTGCAACCAATAAAGGTATAAAAACGGTTAACCAAGACTTTATCGGTAGTGTTATTCCGCCTGAGCCGATGTTAAGTAGCAAAGGTATTGTAATGGCTATGGCTGATGGTATTAGCTCAAGTGAGGTCAGTCAAATTGCGAGTGAAACAGCCATCTCTGGTTTTTTGGAAGATTACTACTGCACATCAGAATCATGGTCGGTTAAAACCTCCGCTCAAAAAGTTATTCGATCAATTAATTCATGGCTTTATGCACAAACTCGTAATAGCCCCTATCGTTTTGATAAAGATAAAGGGTATGTTTGCACCTTCAGTGCACTGGTACTGAAATCAAATACTGCCCATCTTTTTCATTCAGGCGACACCCGAATCTACCGTTTATCTGGGCAGCAATTAGAACAGCTCACTGAAGATCATCGGCGTGTGGTCTCTGCTGACGTAAGCTATCTAACACGCGCTTTGGGTATCGAGCAAACCTTTGATATTGACTACCAAACTAAGTTACTGGAGCAAAATGACATTTATATTATTGCCACTGACGGTGTTTACGAATTTTTAGAGGGGGGTCAAATAGCTAATATCATACTAAACAGTACGTCTTTAACTATCGCTGCCGAGACAATAATACAACAAGCATTGAGTTTAGGGAGTGATGACAACCTCAGTGTTCAGATAGTACGCATTGATCATGTCCCTCAATATCAGCTTGATGAAGTACATCAACTAACGATGTTGCCTCTACCACCCAGGCTTTTGCCTAGAATGCAATTTGATGGTTATGATATTCTGCGTGAAATTTATATTAGCAGTCGCAGTCATGTCTTTTTAGCGCGTGACATAGCTAGTCAACAAACTGTGGTAATAAAAACACCATCGACAGAATTAAGAAATGATAAGCAGTACCTTGAACGGTTTATGCTTGAAGAATGGATCGCTAAACGGATAAATAATCCCCATGTGGCTAAAGCGGTAATCGCCAATCGAAAGCGAAATTTTTTGTACCTAGTGACCGAATTTATTGACGGCATCTCATTAAACCAGTGGATGATAGACAACCCTAAGCCTAAATTAGAACAAGTTAGAGACATTATTGAGCAAACAGCAAAAGGGTTGCAGGCTTTTCACCGACAAGAAATGATTCATCAAGACCTGCGGCCAGCCAACATCATGATTGACAGTACCAACACAGTGAAAATCATCGATTTTGGCTCGACCTTTATCGCCGGTGTTACCGACGCTAACACCGAAGAAATTATGCGGGGTACGATTCGTTATTCAGCCCCAGAGTATTTTTTAGGTCAGCTTGGCAGCCAATCATCTGATATTTTTGCCTTAGCCGTTATTACGTATCAAATGTTATCGGGTAAATTTCCATACAGTGCTAAAATAGCACAGGCTAAAAGCGTATCAGCTCAAAATAAGCTTAACTATAAGTCTCTGATAAATGATGACTCAGAGTTACCCGTTTGGCTTGATGATACCCTTGAACATGCCCTAAAAATGAACCCATTAAAACGTTATAATGAGCTGTCAGAATTTATTCATGATTTGCGCCAGCCTAACAAGTTGTTTTTAGCCAAAACCAGACCACCGTTGCTGCAACGCGACCCAGTAATGTTTTGGCAAGGGATTAGTTTTCTATTATTTATTGTTTTGATAATACAGGCTGTTTAATGTCGCTGATTGTTTATCCTAGGTAATAACTGAGACGGTTGCAATTCATCACTGGGGCATTTTAACTAAGATCAAGTGGTCTAAGCAAACCGTCAAGCCAGGAGTTAGTGCAAAGCTTTACACTAACAATGTTTGACCTTTGATACTGCTTAGTTCAGCCAATTCCAGTATTTTCATAACGGCTATGCCATCGTTAGGGTTAACAGGATTAATTCCCCCAGAGGTTAACGCTTCAACTATTTCTAGGTAATATTGCTGATAACAGCCCTTTTCAGTTTCAATAAGTACACTCGAAGCTTCCGAATACAAGCGTCCATAATTTTCTATCCGTTCACTACCATATAAGGCTTCATTTGGTGCTATAGCCTGTTTTAATTGCTCTTCTTGGGGATCTAAGCCGTATTTAACAAAACTGCCCTTGGTACCTTCAAGACGAAAACGGTTGTTTGGTGCTGCCGAAAATGAACTGGCGTGCAGGACAACTTCAAGATTTTTATAATGCAGTTGGACATGAAAATAGTCTGCCGTTTTGGCACCTTCTCTTGTTGGTAAACATCTAGCGGTTATTGCTTGGGGCAAGCCAAAAAGGTTAACTGCCTGGTCAACTAAGTGTGAGCCTAAATCAAACCATATCCCTGAGCCTTGACCGGGTTGCTCTCGCCACCGCTGTCTAACCGTAGGACGAAAACGGTCAAAGTGAGACTCAAAAAAACGCACTTCACCGACCTGATTATTGTTGAGTAACTTTTTAACCGTTAAAAAGTCGCCGTCCCAACGCCTATTATGAAATACCGATAAAATTAAAGAACGTTTATCCGCTAAATCGGCTAATGCTTGCGCTTCTTGAGATGTGGTCACCATGGGTTTTTCAAGAATTACATTGATGCCATTTTCTAAGCACTGTTTAGCTAATGGGTAATGAACATCATTAGGTGCAGTAATGACCACTAAGTCAATATTTCCACTGGTAATTAATTGGTGAGCAGTTTCAAAAATTAATACCTCAGGGTAGCTCTGCTCTATCGTGTCTTTTTGAGAACTACTGATTGCCGCTAATGTTAGGGATGTTGATGTTTCTATTAAGGGTATATGGAATGTTTTAGCGGAATAGCCGTGGCCGATGACACCAACTTTTATCATGAAGAGATAACCTATATTTAAATTACAAAACGTTTAACAGACAAGCAAGCTGACGAAGAAGAAAAACCGAGAAAATAAAAAACTAGCTGCTGTGATGGCAGCTAGGATAAAATTATGGCCTATTAGTGAGTAATAGGCTTGTCAGTATTAGGCCTTGTCTAACGCTTGACTCACATCAGCAATAATATCGTCGATGTGTTCAATACCAACCGATATTCTAATCAAATCGGCACTGACACCTGCAGAAGCTAATTCTTTCTCATTTAACTGACGATGAGTCGTTGAGGCAGGATGACAAGCGAGTGATTTTGCGTCACCAATATTGACCAGGCGTAAAATCATCTCGAGTGAATCAATGAACCTTGCACAAGCTTCAATACCACCGTCAACGCCAAAACTTAAAATACCTGAAGCCTTGGAATTGGTGATTTTTTTACAATTATCAAAGTAAGGGCTATTAGGTAATGCCGCATAATTGACCCATTTAACTTTTTTGTGTTCTTGAAGAAAAGTGGCAAGTTTTTCCGCATTTTCACAATGGCGGTCCATCCGCAGACCTAAGGTTTCAAGCCCTTGTAAAATTTGAAAGGCGTTCATTGGCGATATAGCCGCACCGGTATTTCTCAAAGGCACAACCCGACAACGTCCGATATAAGCAGCAGCTCCTAGTGCTTCGGTGTAAACAACGTCATGGTATGAGGGATCTGGCTCATTTAATACCGGGAAACGGGCTTTATTTGCTACCCAATCAAATTTACCTGAGTCAACAATTACACCACCAATTGAGGTACCATGGCCGCCAATATATTTGGTCAGTGAATGCACCACGATATCAGCACCTAGTTCAAATGGTCGGCATAGGTAAGGGGTAGCGACGGTATTATCAACAATCAAGGGCACACCATACTTATGAGCTATTTCTGCTAATCGGCTAATATCGACGATGTTGCCCGCTGGGTTTCCAATAGACTCACAAAATATCGCTTTAGTTTTGTCGTCAATCGCTTTTTCAAAGCCTTCAAAATCGTCATAAGAAACCATACGAGCCTCAATACCTTGTTTGGGTAATGAGTGGGCAAAAAAGTTATAAGTACCACCGTACAATTGGCTAGTACTCACAATATTATCACCAAGTTCACAGATACATTGAATAGCGTAAGTAATAGCAGCCATTCCAGAAGCCACACATAGAGCACCAATGCCACCTTCCATTGCAGCAATACGTTTCTCTAAAACGTCAGTGGTTGGGTTCATAATACGGGTATAGATATTACCTGGCACTTTAAGATCAAATAAATCAGCGCCGTGTTGGGTATCATCAAAAGTATAAGACGTTGTCAAATAAATCGGCACAGCGGCCGCTTTTGTTGTTTCTTCCGACTTATACCCTTCATGTAAGGCAATTGATTCTAATTTCATACTATTTACTTCCTAAGTGATGATACTGATTAATTATTATATAATACAAGGCAATCTTATTGGGTTAACTTTATAGACACTTAACGTGTCTTATTCTTTTTCTATCAAACTACAGTTAAGGTAGACAATAAATCTTTATTTCTTTATTTAAATCTTCTAAAAAAGTTTACTGCCTCTACTTTATGTCTTCTTTAGAGGCTAAATAGACGACATAAATAATACCTAAAACTGGAATTATTGAAAATACAAAGCCCAACGCTGACGCTTTAAAAGGTGAATGAGTTTTACGGACACCAATAAAATAACTCATAATTCCAACTATTATCATCAAGGATAAAATGATCAGACTTAATTGCATTATATTAAAATTCATCGAAAATACTCATGGGTAAATAAAACATCAACATATATTATAGTTACTATCTACTTTCTACTTTTTAATAGCTAATATCTAATAATAATAACTTATTCAAAAAGTTATCAGTAAGCTCGTCTTGATATAACGCTTCAATAGAGAGTATTTTTAAAGTGCATTGAACTGATCTAACCAGTCAATAAAAGTATTAGACACTTTATTAACCGTCGATAAGTCATAGTCAAAAAACCATATCGGTATATCTATTTGCTTAGTCACACAGTCTGCTAGTTTAAAACAAAACATATTGCCCTTACAGTCAGAGGCAAACAAAACATGTCCTTTAGGCATGCCACTCATTTCATATAACTTAGATAGTGAGTAAACATCTTCTAAACTTAAAAAGTCTTGTACTTCAGAAATATTGGCCTGTAGGTCACAAATTTTAGTTAACACATTAGGTGAATGAACTAAGCCATAGGTAGAGAGTAAATACTTATAGGAGTCAGGTAAAAAGATTTTTAATTTTGACTCTAGCGCTTCAATATCATGGTTACTGATTGGAGTCATAGCATTTTTGCTCCCCCAATTTTTTACAAACAAATCGATGCTATTCATTTAGTAGCACTCCAAAAAGGCTAACGCTCTGTCGACTGAATAAAGTGATGAACTAAATAACAGCCTGCTACTTATGACCAAGAGCTATCTAATTCTCTTCATTTTCTGAGATGGGTTGAATGTCTTGCGGTTGAATAATTTCTTGCTCTAGTGGTTGATTTTCATCTACACCTGCTTTTTTTAAACGCTTCTCTTCCTTCTTTTTCTTTTTTGCTATTTCTTTCTGGCGCTTTGCAAAAGTGTAATTGGGCTTAGCCATTAATATTTTCCTCGGGATAAATGTAAAATTATATACTTTAGAATACGTTATTTCACAATAAATTGCGCTCTTTGTAAAATTGATATACCCGAAAAATATAATAGCGCATCAATCGATAGGAAATATTGACCGCTATTGAACGTCTAAAAATTTATTTAAAACACTAATCATCGCTAGTTAAAATGGTGGGCAACGAATACTATCGTTTATGATTAGTTGATTTGCACTTAACTGTAGATAAAAAAAGGAGGGTTAATTAAAACACTCCTTTGAAATATAGCATCAGACAACCATTAACGGGCTATTCATAATAACTCAGATCTACATTTATCTAGACTCTATTGAAGCTATCATCAGCTGTTACACAACCTATAAAATTAACTATAAAAAGCTTCAACAGCTCCTTTTAGGGTAATCAAGAGAGGCTGTCCTCGGCGGTCAAGTGCCTTAGGCGAAGGAATTTTAACCCAACCTTCACTAATACAATATTCCTCAACATCGAAACGTTCTTTACCATTAAGAAGAATTCCAATGCTGTGTTCGAAAATTTCTGCCACATGATGTGGGCTTCTTGGATTACCTGAGAGGCGATCTGGTAAAGCGGGCTTCGCTTGAGTGTCGTTCATGTTTGTGACCTGAAGTAAATAAAAGTGCGCTATTGTAGACAATTACGTCCTAGCGCTCAATAACGGCAGCAGAATTTATAGTCAAAACCTGAATCCAATGACTATAAATGACCAAACCTGCACTGTAGATAATAATAAGTTGTAATTTATGCGTATAAAAGCCACTTTATTTATAACCCTTTTAGAGGTAAGTCATTACCGGTAAAAAAATTTAATCGTAATTACCGTCATTAGACTGTTATTAACAACACGATCAATTAACTGGTTTATATAACCAAAACCACCAGATAATAAAACCAATAAGTGCTATACCCAGTATATTAATTATCACCATCACCTAGCCCCTTAATGATCTTCGGCTTTAAAAAAACGAAGGCGATTAGCATTCGTCACTACCGTTAATGATGAAAAAGCCATCGCTGCACCGGCAATAACGGGACTAAGTAAGAGACCAAAAAATGGATAAAGCGCACCAGCGGCAATAGGAATACCGCCA
>CAWVSL010000060.1:0-10819 GCA_963933115.1 uncultured Colwellia sp. | reverse complement strand
CCTTAAAGGCACTTTCAACATCAAAACTTCAGTATCTCGCATTACTTGGTCCTGAAAATAGACGACACCAAGTGATAACTCAAGCTAAAATTTCTAAAGAAGAGTCCCTACTATTTAAATTTGCTGGCCCTTCAGGGTTAGATATTGGCGGCACATTACCCGAGAGTATCGCGCTATCAATACTCAGCGAATGTCATGCAGTTTTATATAGAAAAAATGCTCAGTCGATGAGTCAAATTTTATGAGTAACGGCCAATATAACTTGAAAGTTATTCTTCTGAGTGCAGGAAAAAGTGAACGTTTTAAAGCGATCAAACTAATAGCGAAAGTAAAGCACCAATCACATTCAATCCCCTTGATAAAATATGTTTTACAACAAATTACCGCATCACTAACGGTGTTAAAAATAAATAAACATAACCTCTATATAGCAACGGGTTGTTACCATGAGCAAATATCAGCAGTCATTGGTCAGCAAGGTACTGTCATTTATTGCTCAAATGCTCATCTGGGATTAGGCCATACTATTGGACAATCGATTAGTCATGTGATCAGTAATGATAATATGACTGATCGAGCTAGTCACATAATGATCACTTTGGCCGATCAAATTGCTTTGACTACCGATGATTATATTCGGTTAATTGAACAATCATTATCATCGCCTGAAAAATTGATTTGTGCAAAAGCTGATATTGATATTATGCCCCCTGCTATTTTTCCTCGTCACTACTTTACCCAATTAATGAATTTAACCGGTGATAACGGTGCCAAAGTGTTTTTACACAGAAACAAAGATAATCTTCAAGAAATCATCATGTCAAACGCTGCAATAGATATTGATATAAAACAAGATCTGATTAACTGGCATAAAAAAAACTAATGTTAATACTAGCTGGCCATTTAAAGGTCTTTTTTATCTAGCCCTATCTATATAATGATATATTTCCAACTTTTGTACCAAGCTTAAACTCAACTACAAAACATCGGATTATTATTACTAACAGGGATGCCAAGACAGTGAATGAGCCCCCCCAATAAAACAGTTAAATTTCCTACCTATTATTTTATAGTTAGACTCAATGATGACAAGCTATAATCTAAAACAACATCAATGCTACAATAAGGTTTTGTATAACTTACCAATGCTGAAACTATGAAAGAGTGTAATCAATGCGGTAAATGTTGTATCAAATACGGTGACGGAGGTCTTTCGGCAACAAAAGAAGAAATCGACCTGTGGGAGATATTTAACCCAGAAATATTCAAATTTGTTAAAAACGAGGAGATATGGTTCGACCCGCAATCCGGATTAAGCCTTAACAGATGCCCTTTTCTCGAAATTGCGCCGAAAAAAAACGATCTCGCGCCGACTAAATATACATGTAGCATTTACTTAAATAGACCTGAAGACTGTCGTCATTACCCTAGCCTTATTGCTGAAATGATAAGAGATGAGTGTGAAATGATTGAAGTTATAGACTTAAAAAAACCAAAGCAAGCTCAAATAAAGCTAGATTTATTAATGACCGATAGCCGCCCACCAAGATCCTAATGAGACAAACACTTTAAAAAAGTGGCCTCAAAGATTAATTTTTGTCGATCTATTGTTTCATTATATACTTAGGCAGAACATCTATAAAACACACCAACTGATCATTCAAACGATGACTCAAACTAAAAGAGCCAAGCCACTAGTTCTGAACATTTAACATAAATAAATCCGATCGAATAATAATTTTATTTTTAGCATTAAACTCGTATCAATAATAAATACTGTTAAACTGATTTGAATAATAATTAAGATAAAAAAATATGATGGATTTCAAACCAGTAGTTATCAGTGGAGTCATTAGTTGCATGTTACTGGCATGCTAAGACCCACAGCCTAATCAAGAAACTCAAGAAGCCCTATTAATGGATAATAAAGTACAAACGACTCTTAAAGTGAATTACCCAAATACTGAAAAAGGTAGTGTGGTTGATGATTATTTTGGCCAAGAAGTCGCTGATCCCTATCGCTGGTTAGAAGATGATCGCAGTGATGAAACAGGCGAATGGGTAACAGAACAAAATAAAGTCACTCTTGGCTATTTAGCTAACATCCCTTATCGCGAAGCATTAAAAACTCGTTTAACAACATTATGGAATTATGAAAAAATTAGCGCTCCTTTTACTGAAGGCGACTATCAATATTTTTATAAAAATGATGGTCTACAAAATCAAGATGTTGTTTATCGAAACAAAAATAGCAGTGATACAGAAGTCTTTTTAGACCCTAATACCTTCAGTGAAGACGCAACTACCTCATTGGCGCAACTTAGCTTTTCAAAAGATGGGTCCATAGTCGCCTATTCGATTTCTGAAGGTGGCAGTGATTGGCGTAAAATCATAATTATTAATGCCGATACCAAAGAAGTACTAGAAGAGTCACTTATTGATGTTAAATTTTCTGGTATTTCATGGTTTGGTAATCAAGGCTTTTATTATTCGAGTTATGATAAGCCTAAGGGCAGTGAATTATCCGCAAAGACTGACCAACATAAACTTTACTACCATAAATTAGGCACATCACAAAAGTCAGATACAGTAATATTTGGCGCGACGGCAGCTGAAAAACGTCGCTATGTCGGTGGTAATGTCACTGAAGATGATCGCTACTTAATCATCTCTGGTTCAGTATCAACTTATGGTAACGATTTATACCTTAAAGATTTAACTCAACCTGATAGCCCTCTGGTGACTATTTTAGATCATACTAACTCTGATACTTATGTTATCGAGAATGAAGGCAGTCAATTGTTTTTAGTTACCGATCTCAACGCTGATAATAAAAAAATTGTTACTGTTAATGCTAATAACCCAAGTGAAACTAACTGGGTTGACTTTATTGCTGAAACCAAAAACGTTTTAAGTGCATCAACTGGGGGCGGTTATTTCTTTACTGAATATATGGTCGATGCTATTTCAAAAGTCTACCAGTACAACTATCAAGGTAAGCAAGTTCGAGAAATAACATTACCCGCTGCTGGCAGCTCTAGTGCGCTATCAGGCAAAAAAGCAGATAAAACACTTTATTATTCATTCACCAACTATAAAACACCTCAAACTATTTATCGCTTTGATGTTACTCATGGCCAAACATCGGTCTATCAGAAGTCTGGTTCACAGTTTAATAGTGATGACTATGAGTCCAAACAAGTTTTTTACCCATCAAAAGATGGTACTCAAGTACCGATGATTATCACCTACAAAAAAAGTACAAAGCTTAATGGTAAAAACCCGACTATTTTATATGGTTATGGGGGCTTTAATATCAGCTTAACTCCCTCATTTAGCATCAGTAAAGCGGTCTGGCTTGAGCAAGGGGGCGTTTATGCCGTAGCGAACCTTCGTGGTGGTGGTGAATACGGAAAAGCATGGCACGATGCCGGCACAAAACTTCAAAAACAAAATGTTTTTGATGACTTCATTGCCGCAGGTGAGTATTTAATCAAAGAAAAATACACCTCAAGTGATTATTTAGCGATTAATGGTGGCTCAAATGGGGGGTTGTTAGTTGGAGCCGTTATGCTAAAGCGCCCTGATTTGATGAAAGTTGCTCTTCCTGCCGTTGGTGTGCTTGATATGCTGAGATACCATACTTTTACTTCTGGCGCAGGCTGGGCATATGATTATGGTACCTCTGAGCAAAATAAAGTGATGTTTGATTACTTAAAAGCATACTCTCCTGTCCACAATGTGAAAGCGGGTGTTAGTTACCCGGCAACATTAGTGACGACAGGTGATCATGATGATCGCGTCGTACCTGCCCATTCATTTAAATTTGCGGCTGAGCTTCAAGCTAAACAAACAGGTAATGCCCCTACATTAATTCGTATTGAAACCAATGCTGGCCATGGCGCAGGAACACCTGCATCAAAAACTATTGAACAGTATGCTGATATTTACGGCTTTATCTTATTTAACATGGGCTTTGAACAATTACCTAACTAAAAAAAGCTGACGACTATTAAGACGACTTAACTCAACAAAACTGTTTAACCGATAAAGCAGCTTATTAAGCTGCTTCTTCTGTTTTACCACTAACTATAAAACCTCTTAACAAAGCGTATTGAGCAAAGTAGTAACTCAGCATAATCATGATGGGCGCGTAAGGTATTGGATAATAAAATTTATCTATGCCGATTAGTGAGTCAGAAAAGACAAAGCTTAGCCCACCTAGTACCAACCAGTTATTCGATCGTTTCGAAACCAAGGTCATCATTGCCATGATTAATAAAATACTCATATAGGCCAATACAGGGATAAATAGTTCGTCTAAACCGCCAGCAATTAAACTAAATATCGCTATACCATAAACACCATATAAACCCACTAGTCCTAGTTTTTTCTTTTCAATCGGTTTTAACACGATTAAATAACAAACATGGGCGATAAAAAACGAGCCTAATCCAAGAACAAACCCGTTAATGGGTTCATAATCTAGAAAAAAGTCGCCAAAACCTGAGAAAACTAACCCGACAATAAAAATCTTTCCTGTTTTATCTTTAAGTTGGCTTATCGCAATAAAAACGAGTATCGCCATAGGCAGTAACTTCATCAACCAACTCAGTGGATAAGGTTTAAAAAAGAGTGATAAAATAAAAAATACTGAGGTAAATAGAAATAACCAGGTTTTATTTTTAGTGATCATTTTTATGTGTTTTTAACCAATTGAATGACGATGAGGTTAGCACCTTTTATTACCACTTCCTCTTTATTATCTTTTGAGACTGCTAATAAATATCCGGTGGGTAATTCCATATCTTCATGAGTAATATTAAGCTTAGTCACTTGGCTTAGACCATAAACAAAATACTGGGCATTAGCCGTTAAGGTAATATATTGCTCATCAATATAACGTTTAACCTGAGCTTGATAAATGGCTGTTTTGGTCATTATATTAAAATCTATTATGGGGCCAGACGTTAACTTACCTAATGTTTTGCAACCGCCATCAAATGAAGCCATATCGAGTAACTGCTCAAGTTGGTCAACTTTTTTATTATCATGCTCTAAATGTATCCCCTTACCTGAAATAAGAACTAAATTACGTGAATATCCTGAAAAATCAGAAAAAATACCATTTTCACTAACAGTAGCAATACTTAGACGCCAATCAAAATTGGCAAGATCGCCTCCTTCACTAATCGCTAATTGGGTGGTTTTTCCTTGGCCATTTTTCCACGGGATAGTCGTAAATTGTTCGGGAGAAATAATATTTATGGCCATAAATTTCATCTTAAAAGTTAAATATATTTAGTGCGAATAAGTCTAAGCGATTATCTAGAGCGAATGTATTAGTTACCTATAATATTCATGACACTGACATAAAAGTCCGCATTAATAACGATTTTAGCATTGGCTTGCTCAATAATGACATCACTCCATTGTGTTGTTGGTGTTAACCATCGAATTTTTTCATTTATCTTCACTTTAATTGGCATATTAAAACCATTAATACTGTTTCCCCATCGAACTTTCATTACCTTGTCTAAAACAAAGTACTCTAAAATTGGAACTCGCACATCTCTAAGGTATTGATCAAAGACTTTACTCAGATCTTTACCTGAGTGCTCAATCAGGTAATTTTCTATTTGCTGTGTTGTAACTGTTTGATGGTAAAAATCTTTATTTAAGCCCCGGAGAATTTCCCGCCATTTATTATTATTATCAATAATTTGGCGAATAGTGTGCAGCATATTACTGCCTTTATTATACATATCAGAAGAGCCTTCTCGATTAGCGCCATAAGTGCCAATAAGAGGGCTCTCATTTTGAATGCCTAAACGTTTACCTCTTATATACTCTGCGCCAGCATCTATTCCATAAAAATACTCAACAAATAATGCTTCTGAATAACTGGTAAAGCCCTCATGAATCCACATATCAGCAACATCCTTATTGGTAATATTATTTGCAAACCATTCATGACCAGACTCGTGAACTATAATGTAATCAAATTTAAGCCCCCAACCAGTTAAGCTTCTATCTTGCCCTAAATAGCCGTTTTGATACTTATTACCATAGGTAACCGAGCTTTGGTGTTCCATACCTAAATAAGGCGCTTCAACTAACTTATAGCTATCTTTATAAAAAGGATAAGGACCAAACCAATGCTCGAACGCTTCCATAGTACGCAGAGCATCTTTAAATTGTTTTTTTGCTTTGGTTAAATTATCCTGTAAAACATAATAATCCATGTCTAAGACACCCTTTTCACCTTGGTATTTTTCACCAAAATGCACGTAGTCACCAATATTAATATTTACGCCATAATTATTAATAGGATTAGAGACTTGCCAGTGAAAAGTTTTGGTTTTTCGCTCAATATTGTCTTCCACTTTAACCAAGCGGCCATTAGACACATTAGTTAAATGCTCGGGTACTTCAATACTCAGTAAGACACCGTTATCAGGTTCATCATAAGAGTGATCTTTGTTTGGCCACCAAATACTTGCCCCAATACCCTGACAAGCAGAGGCTATGAAATCAATGCCATTTTCATCTTTTTTCCAAGCAATACCGCCATCCCAAGGAGGGTTAGCAGCCTCTTTGGGATGGCCAGAAAAGTATAATGTGACTTGATACTCTTCACCAATAATCTGAGGCTTTTCAAGATGGATAAAGTAGCTATAACCATCTTTTATCACCTGCAAGCGTTTACCATCTTGCTCAACTTTTTCTAAAATCATGGGTGCTTGTAGTTCAATTTGAAACGCCTTTTGCTCAGACAGAACTTGATACTTCACCACATTGGTACCACGAAGACTTTTAGTACTTGGATCAACATTTACCGATAGATGGTAATGCGTTAAATCCCACCATGCTCTTTGCTCAGTTATCGTACCTCGTAAAATATCTTGATGAGTGACCTCACCCGTTTTTTTGAATAATTCTGCCGACAATGAAACTGAACTGGTTGTTAATAAGAGTAAAAAAAATAGCTGTTGGATCAATATTTTCATTATAAAATAAGCCTTACAAAAGTTAGTTTGATAATATCAGTCCCAAAGCTAAAGACCAAATAGCTCCTCAGTAAAGTGCACCATAGAATAATATTAAAGCTGAGTTTTTATATTACCTTTATACTCATTTCAATCTGTAATGAAAAAGTCGTTATTAACAATAAGGTTAAGATGAAGAGACCACATATAATCTATGCACTGATACCATTAACACTATTAATAGACAGCGTTGCTGCCAAAAATATATCAAAACATTTGACAACCATTGTAGAGCCCGTGCCCATTGAACGTATTGCGCCTAAATACCCTATAAATGCAGCCAGGGATCGTCGTGAAGGCTGGGCAAAACTTAGCTTTGTCATAAGTAAGGAGGGAGACGTTTCAAATGTATTAGTTACAGAAACTTCAGGTAGTGCTGACTTTGCACAATCCGCTAAAAAGGCTGTATTGCAATGGAAATATCAACCAGCATTCGAAAATGGAAAACCTATTGAGCAATGTGTTAATGCTGTTCAAATGGATTTTTCAATGGCTTCTGATGGCATTAGGGGTGTTACTCGAAAATTCAAGAAAAAATATCAAAGAGCTGTAGAGGCATTAACAACAAAAGATTATCCGCGAGTAAAACGAGAGTTAGAGGGGATGTTAAAATTAAAAGAAAGGCATTTATCTGAAAGTAATTTTATGCATTCATTGGCGTCTAACTATGCAAAAGATATTAATGATAACACTCTAGAGCTTTATCATTTAAAACGTATAGCTTTATCAAGTAACAACCCAATGAGTGCTCAGCAAGAACTAGCGACATTAAATGATATTTTTATGCTAGAAATAAACCTAAATAATTTTTCAAGTGCATATACGACATACAATAGACTAAGTAAACTTGAGTTAGCTAAACCTTATTTAGAAGGTTACCGGCAGGTCATTGATAAAATTGATGCCTTTATTGTCGGTGACCAGAATATTATTAGAAATGGTGATATTAAAGATAAAGACTATTGGCATACGTCATTAGTACGAAATGAATTTTCTTTAGTTAATATTAAAGGGGCTTTAAATAAGCTAGATGTTAGGTGTGCTAATCAGCGTTATATTTATACCGTTGAAAAAGACAATACGTGGACACTACCACCTAGCTGGAAAAACTGTAGTATTTATGTATATGGTGAAAACCATACTAGTTTTAAGTTTGTTGAACACCCTATTAATCGTTAAATGTTCAAGATGGGAGTTGCAAGGACTTATCTCAAACCGAGTAACTCTTTCATATTAGCGATGAGTGCATCCAGTATTTTCAATGATTGACCATACAATGCATACGTATCTGCTCGGTATATTGGTCCTTCAAAATAAGCCTCGTCATTGACAAGCCACTAAATCAGGACTTCATGTCAGATCTGCCACCGAGACAATACTCCTATGTCATCCCAAACATATCATTAGTATTGCTATTGAATTTTAATCAAAAAAAAGCAGCGATAACGCTGCTCTTTTAAATATAGTATGCTAATCAATAGACTAGCAAGTTATAGCTTGGATAACTTACAGAGACGAAATAAACTCTGCTAATGCTTTAATATCAGTATCCGTTAATTTAACCGCTGTTTTACGCATCATACTGTTGTAATCATTGGCGCGCTCGCCAGAACGGAACATTTTAAGCTGTCCGGTAAGATAGTCAACATGTTGATTAGCAATTGCTGGGAATTTAGCTTGAGAAGCCCCTTTACCATTTGCTATATGACAAGCGACGCATGCGCTAATACCGCGCTCACTATCACCACCGAAATAAAGTTTTTTACCTAATTCATTGGCCTCGCCATCACCTTCGGACATTTTCTGTGACGCATAAAAAGCGCCCAGATCAGCCATGTCTTTTTCAGATAAGCCTGCAGACATTCCATTCATTAACGCATTAACACGACCACTTTCACTTGTAGCACCTGATTTAAAGTTAGCTAATTGTTTCGCTATGTAACCAGCGCCTTGGCCTGCCAACTTTGGATACATCGGTATCACAGCGTTACCATCATCACCATGACACGCTGCACAAGTTGCTGCTTTAGCTTGGCCTAAAACAGGATCACCACCATTATGAAAAACAATGGTTTTGTTAATATCGACTTTCACTGCCGCTGCAGCAACTACTGGAGTACTTTCCTCGGCCATAACAACCGTTTTTTTCACGCCATTCCATGGGAAGCTTGCAAAATAGGCCGCAAGGTCTTCCATATCTTGTTGTGATAAACCAGCCGCCATTGACGCCATCATTGGTGCCATACGAGTGCCATCTTTAAAGGCATTTAATTGACTAACGGTATAAGCTTCTTTTTGGCCTGCTAGATTAGGGTACATTCCTATAGCACTGATACCTGCTGAACCATGACACCCGGCGCAAACAGCTGATTTTGCTTTACCTGCGTCTGCATCGCCTTGTGCTACTGCATGTTGAACTGAACCTAAACTTAATCCGAATAATACAGATAAGATAATTTTTTTCATGGAATTGCTCTCTACTTGCCTTTAATTAGCTCATTTAAATACAGAGCTCAAATTAATAAATTATGAAAAGTAATCGCATTTTACACCGATTATCATGAATGTGTAACAACGTAGGAGAAAAAATTCCTTGAAAATGCAATTGATTTAACTTTTTCGGTAAAAAAACACGTTATAATGCCTAATTAGAGCTTTCATCGTCACTTTGAAAAGCTGATTATTAAAATATTGATTATAAAAGTCCTTTGGAGAACACCTTGCCATCATCTGTCATTCATTTAAGTAAAGCAACTTTTACTATTAGCGCTCCTGATATTACCCACTTAGGTGATGATACCGGTATAGAAGTTGCTTTTGCAGGCCGCTCAAATGCCGGTAAGTCGAGTGCACTTAATACGTTGACCAATCAAAGAGGTTTAGCAAGGATAAGTAAAACGCCTGGACGTACCCAAATGATTAATGTTTTTGAGGTCGCTGAGAATAAGCGCTTAATAGACTTGCCCGGTTACGGTTTTGCACAAGTGCCACTAGCCATGAAGAAAAAGTGGCAAAAAGCCCTAGGTGAATATCTAGAAAAACGAGACAGTTTAAAAGGTATCGTTATTTTGATGGATATACGCCACCCCCTAAAAGATTTAGATATGGACTTAATTCGATGGGCTGCAGAGGGTGATTTACCTGTATTAGCCCTTTTGACCAAATCAGATAAGTTATCTCAAGGGAAGCGAAGTAGTGAAGTAATTAAAGTTCAAAATTCATTAAAAGCACTTAATGCTAATATTACAGTACAGGCCTTTTCCTCTTTAAAACGAACTGGAGTAGAGCAAGCAGATGAGATTATTTGTAATTGGCTCAGCCCAGAAAATAATATGGAAGAAATGGCTTAAGTAACCCAGTATTCCTGCTGAGGTCACAATGCCTCAGTAGTCTTTTTATCATATCCAATCATATTAAATTTTCGAATCTCTTGTGTTATTTGACTAGGTTAGACCATAAATTAGTCTGATAGTTATTCAACCACATCACCAAAAACCCTATATTTTAGATAAAAAAAACCGATGATATAAATATCATCGGCTTAAAGCTTATGGGGAAAGCTAGAATATAAATTACAACAAGCATTGTTTATCCTATGTATTGATTATAGAGTACCTACTCTATATGTGTCAAGTGCTTTTACTCTAAACTTTCCCTTTAGATCAAAAAAGGCCGCGTAAGCGACCTTTTTTAGTATTAGCGTTAACTAAATGATAGACAATTAGTCCATTATTTTAGATACAACACCAGCACCTACAGTACGACCACCT
>CAWVSL010000059.1:0-12885 GCA_963933115.1 uncultured Colwellia sp. | reverse complement strand
ATTTGTGACAGCGTATTAATTTGTGACAAAGTATTAGTTTGCGACAGAGCACTCGTTTTTGATTGAGTATTAATAGGCTGTTCAATTACTGCATTGATAGAGCTGGGATCAGAACAACCGACTAATAATAGGCTCAACAGTAAAGCATGTTGGGTTAATTTCATGCTGCAGCCTTTTTTTTGTCGTTGATAATTGCACCATCTTTTAATTCGATAATGCGTGAGGCTTGTGACAAGACAAAATCATGGTGAGTTGCAAATATAAAGGTGATGCCTTGTTTATTCAATTGTTTCATTAGATCCATAATTGAAGCGGCTGTGTTTGAATCTAAATTGGCTGTAGGTTCATCTGCTAAGATAATATCTGGTTCAGTCACTAAAGCGCGGGCGATAGCAACCCGTTGCATTTGGCCGCCAGATAACTGATTGGGTTTATGGTGCAAAAAGTCAGCTAAGCCTACTCGGGTTAACGCGACAATCGCTTTATTTTTTGTTTTTTTACTCCCTTGTAACGACAAAGGGTACTGCACATTTTCAAGTGCGGTTAATACCGGTAATAAATTAAATGATTGAAATATAAAGCCAATATGTTGCTTACGGATCTGTGATTTTTGAGCATCGGTTAATTTATTTAAACTTTTGTTAGCGATGCTTACATCGCCATTATTGGCTTCATCCATTGCGCCAATAATGTTTAAAAGCGTACTTTTACCACTGCCACTGGACCCTTTTAATACTAAAAACTCACCTTTATGAATCGTTAAATTTATATTTTTTAAGGCATGTACTTTGTTATTGCCGAGCATAAAATGACGACTAATATTTTTGAGTGCTACAACTACCATAATTCACCTCGTTGCTGTTCAGAAAACTGCATTTCAAGGTGTTGATACTGGGCTAAATCTAATGATGTTTTAGTGGTTACTGTTTGATACAAACTCAGGTAGTTTTGTACTTTTTGTGCTGATAAGCTATCTGCTTTAAATAAGTATGCTTGTGCCATAGAGATATAAATTTGGCCTTTTATTTCCGCTGGAATTTCATTTTCTGCGCGTTTTAATAACGCGTTAAACCATGTTTCATCCTTAAACACTAAATCAAACTGTGGATTTAATGGGCCTATATTGGCAAAGGTAGCCAATCGAACTAATCTAATGGTAAGATCGTTTGGCGCTAACATTACCGCGTCACTGATATTCGCTAATACGGTGTTAAGTGTATAGAGTTTGTAAAAACCCATGGTGAAATCAAGAGATGCCCCAGATACTTTTGCTGAATTGGCGTTATACCAAGCCATCACTAAAGCATCATTAGGCGCTAACTTGTTTGCTCGGGTTAAATAGTCATCTGCTAAATCAATGTCATTGTGCATTGAATAGGTTGAGCCTAATTCCACTAGTAACGAAATATCTTCAGCGCTATCAACTAACTCTTGTTTTAATGACTTGATATTTTCGAGTTGTTGTTCACTATAAGCCTGATGTTTAAAGTCAATTGGCCATGATCCCATGAACCAAGAGATAATATTGCCAATGAGTAAACTTGTGATAATAAAGCTGAAGACTTTTTTCATTATAAACCCCAATTCTTGTTAAACAAAGTCATCTGATGCTTCTAACAATTGAGCGTCCATATCACGTAATGTGGTAAATTCATCAAAAATAAGTGCTTCTGGATCACTTACATCGGTATATACCTGCTCACAGATTAAAATAACTTCAACAACGTTTAAGGAATCAATGCCTAATTCACCTAACGGTGTATCAGCATCAATTTGTTCTTTATCTAGCATTTGGGCTACTTCAGTTTGTAATGTAATAAGTTTTGATTTATCGGACATGTTTATTTTCCGTTAGGTTGTGTTAATTAATATATAGACCAATTGGCATGTCTTGCTAAGTGATCTAAGGTTAAGGATAGGTAGCAGAACTCCTCTACTTGTGTTGGGTTTGTATTATGTTTTTTGAGTAATTTTGCAGAAATGGGTGGTATTAGATGGAACAGCTTATTGGTAACAGGCTTAAAACCGTGATTCATTAATCTTTGCATAGCATCAAAAAGATTAACGATACTTTCATCATCAAAACTAAAAAACTGGCTATGAGATTGTGTTGTTAGAGTCGACTTATGTTGACTTACTAATAACTGTTTTAACTGAGTGTTGTCGCAATAGTTAAATTGAATGTCTTTATTATAAGCTTGAGCGATTAATCTTTTTTGTGCCCATATATTCGGTAATTCAAAACATAAATATAACCACACTTCAAAACTGGGTTTTGATGCTAAAGTCCATGACGATAGCTCAAGCTCATATCGTGTGAATAAGCGTTGTTGAAGCGTAGATAATGGACTATTTTGTTTGATTAAACTCCGTTTAAAAATTTTAGTATTGAGTGTGTTTCTTGACTTTTCTTGTAGTGATGCCAACTGAGGTTCATGGTTACAAATTAATTTATGCTCGTGATTTATTTGTATTAATAACAAAAACTCTATTTGCCATAAGGCCGAAACGGGATGGCTCATCAATTGGCTTAAATGTGGTAATTGATTAAAAACATTAAAAAAATCCAATTCATTGTTAGTGATGTTACCAACAGTATCGTTAGGGCTTTCACTTTCTTCGGCATTTAACCTTTCATATAAACTTAATTGCTTTTGTACAATAAGTTCTGGCTTTGAGCTAAGCTGCCAAATGAGACTTTGACCATTACTCAGTGCTGAAACATGTTTGAATAATGTGTTTGGCGAGTAAATATAACGCCAATGTAATAACTGATTAATAGCAAAAGTATCAACATGTGCCTGATGACTAAAATCGGCTAATGTATTGTTAATACTTATTGTTTTTGTATCATTTTTATAAAATAATTGATGACTAGAAAAAGGAGACAAACATAAAAATACATGTTGTTCTTCCTCTAAGGGTAAAACAATGGCGTAGTCGCCAGCTAAGTGTAAATTGAGTGATAAAGTCCATTTTTGATAAGCCGCCTTTGTTAATTCAAAATTAGATACGTTATCTGGCAGGTTTAGCTGTGAAATGACACTTTTTCGGTTTGTAATTTGGCCATTAAAGCTAAATTTCTTCGGATCTAACATGCTAATGCTCCATCAGAAATTGTGACTGAATTACTTGCTTGATTAAATACATCATTTAACCATTCAGGTAATATATTTACAGAGGCGGTAATTACTTGAATATGGTTAACTTTTTTAATTTCTATCGTTTTTTTATTTAATGTTGGACTCAAGTGCCAATGAAAAATGGTTTCTAATAGGTTAGGGTGCACAAATTCGTCATTGTGCCCACAAATCAACAATACGGGCACTGAAATTTTATTAAAAGCGCGTGGGTAGTTATTAATACTGCACGAGAGCATTAAATTATAACTATAATTTAATACCCTACCTTCTAGTTTGGCCATACGTTCATTAGCTGGAAAGTTTAAAATAGGTTTATGACGCATAAATGGAACAAATTTAGAAACTATAAAAGTTAATGCTTTAAAGCGAGGTGCATAAGCCATTGCCTGTTTAGGTGCCGGTAACACTGGTTTAGCGGGTCTATAATAACTGAGCTTATATTGCCATTTTGCTGCAGCATGATTATATCTAACGGTTTCAATAGGGCCACTGATTGCTGGAGCAATAAAATTGACGGCACTGATTTCTTTGCATCCATATTTATCTATATATCTTAAGCAAATGACAGCTCCTGCAGAGTGACCAGCTAATACTAACGGTCGATCATTTATTTGTTGATAATGCGATATAAAATCGGCTAAATCATCTTCTAGCTGACCGATATAATCAACGGAACCTGAACGTCCTTCTGATGCGCCATGGCCACGCCAATTAGTAAGACAAGCAGAAAAACCTTCTTTATTTAAAACCTTAGCTATATTGGCATAACGACGACTATTATAAGTACTACCATGCAAAAAAACTATAGTCGCTTTTGCATCAGAAATGTGAAAGTTGTCATAGGCGAGTAGGGCACCATCACGGGCTACATAGGTCATTTTTTCCATTAGCAGGTCTCAAGGGGTAGTATTGGAACAGACATGATTGAGTTATCAGTTTTACGGCATAACTGTAAAAAATACGGCACCATAAATGGCATTGCCATATAATCTTGTTCGATGTTAAATATATGGTTTGCTTGGCGTTGTAGTTTTTTCATATCGACTTCACTCAACGTACGCTCAATATCTTGTACTCTTACCATACCAGTTGTAAAAGACTGCTCATCAATCTCAGCCAGTACAGTATGTTCAGTCAGCTGTTGTAATTCTTCGGTGAGCTTTTGATTTATCATTACAATAAGCTCCGGTAAATCTGTTTGAGAAAAAGTATCAAGTGCTAAAATTTTTGGTAAGTTTAAACAGGCTTGTATGAGCATTCGATTGGAAAAACCAGGTAAATTTAACCGACTTTCTGTCACTTTGAGATATACATCAGTCCACAATTTAATATGTAAGTCTATACGCCAACCATCTTTACCTGATTGTCCTAATTCATAGACAAAGTATTTATATAGCTCAGCGCCACTTTCAAAAAAGCCTTCATGGTTACGGTCAAAGTAACGACCTTGTTCTTCGAGGGTTTTCACGGTGGCTAAAATTTGTTTATTCAGTACTTTTTCGAGAGCTGAGTAACCACGACGAAGATAATCTTTATTTTGCCAATAATCTAAATCGATAAAGTTACCTGCCATATAATCCCAAGTTGTTTCAAGAAAATATATCGCCGTAGTATAAGCAACCACAGGTGAACATAATTGAGCACAATCTAAAATTGGATAGCTATTATTAATAGCAGCATATGAAGTTTGATAAATCTCATGCGCTTGTTGATTTAGTATAGGGACTTTTTTTATTAATGACTGATTTGCTTGTTCAATCGAATCAAAAGCAAAGTCGTCACAAATTGTTTTACTTATAGCATCGTTGGTCAGTGCAATCATATCGCCACCGCTACTATATAAGGGATCTAAAAACATAGCGGCAAAACCAGTTGTAGCCCAACGTTGTTCGCTGATATATTCTTTGCCTCGATAAGCCAGTTGACCCCATGCTTCAAAATCTTTTAACTTTGCATCACTGAGTAATTGCCACAAGCCTTTATGTTTTTGTAAAAACTCAATGAATTGAGCTTGTTTTAACGGCGCATTTTTCATTACTGTTTTATCGCAAACTATACCTACACTGGTAAAGCCACCGCTTAAAGGTATCACCCAAATCCAATAGCCAGGCCCAGTAAAATGTATGGTAGATAAAAAACGTCCATTGACCTTGTTTTGCCATTCCTTACTACCTAAAGAATCAATATCGGTGACATTGCTAAACCGTGCCCAAGCCGAACAATTTTTTGGTACATCATCACGATGATGCAGTTTTTGTTGTTTTGCTAATAAACTGGCTCTGCCACTAGCGTCAATTAACCAAGTTGCTTTTACTTCATGTTTTTGCTCTTGGTAATTAAAATTAATTTGATGTTCACCTTTTTCACTTATTGCAATTGTTTTTACTTTTGCTCCTAATAGTAAGTTGATACCTTGCGCTCGATTCATATCAACTAAATCTTTTTCAAGTCTTGCCCTGTCTAATTGAAAGGCAGGATGTGGTGGTATGCTGGTGGTACCATGTTCACTCATTTGATCTAAATTTAAATCATGACTTTCTGAATCAAAGAAAAAACGTAATCCATTTTTAGGTAAATGGTTGCGGTAAAGATAATTAACTAATCCTAAGCGGTGCATAAAGTAATGACCCGCTATTTCAACTGTTGCTTCACCTACTTTAGCTTTAAATTCGGTGTTTGCTTCAAGTTGCAAAATATTTAAATCAGGATTTTTAAGTTTTAACTGCCTTGCTAAAGTGAGTCCAGCCCAACCCGCGCCAATTATTAAAACATCATAATTTTGATTGGTTGTTGTTATGTGATTCATGTTTTCACTCCAGATTGATTAATTAAATTGAGAGACCATTGAAAGTAATGATTGTTTATGCCGCGATATTGTAACTGAGGGTATTTCAATGTGGCTTTAACAATTGCATGATAAGCCTGTATCGAATGCGTTTTAACATTAAGTGATTGTTGATATAAAGCGTGATCTTCTGTTAGGCTAAACCCATTAAACGATGCTTCTTTTATATGAGTTTGACTGAGTGTATTCATCGTAAGTTGAAGGCTACCAACACGGCCACCGCCCCCTAAAGTTAGGATGATGAAAGGTTTGTTATTGAGCTGATGACGATAGTTTTGTAATTCTAGAATGGGTTTTAAGCTCAAATAATGTTGATGGTCAGTTTCAATACTTGATAACCAGTTGGTCGGTGTTTTAAATTGTTTTAACCTATGTGTTAATGCAGCTTTGAGTTTTTCTCCCCATAAGGAGCTAATATCAAACGATACAAATACGCCGTGTGCAATTACTGTTTCAATATGGGCTACCAATTGGTTTAGTAATTTTGGCATACCTAGTATGCCAGCAGGTTGGGAGAAAATTTGGCATTGCTCAATGATTATATCTTGGGCTAGAGCTGATCTTTTTTCTAATAGACAATAGCCGACGCAATTATTTACGGTTAAACCATCTTGATTTTCTGTATTACCGACACCTAGAGCATTTAAACAACCTTGTTGTAATTCTTGGTCTAATTCTAATAATATCACTAAGCATTTATTGGCATCACTTTGATTAAAGTGAAATATACTGGCGTGTAAACTGGCACATGCAGCACTGACAAAATCAATTTCACATTGAAAAGTGTTATTAATAGTTTCGCAAAAGGCAAATATTTGGGGGTTTAATAAAGGTTTTACCTCACCTGCACTGATAAAAATAATTTGTTCAGGCTTTATCTTGATTTCAGTGATTTTTGCATGCAATTGTGTTAACCCATGTGTGACCGAGTCTACTTTTTCAGCCCAAAATTGTGACAATATCATTTGAGGTTTAACAATATTTTGCATTATTTAGCCCCAATATTATAGTGTTCAAGTTTTGCTATAAATTTAGAGAAAGTTGCTTGTTGATTTTTATTGACACTGTGTAAGTTAATTGAGATTTGATTGTTACCTTGCTCTAAATGATAGCGAATAAAGTTGTCATCTATGGTGAGTAAGTGAGTTACCTCACCAGATAGTTTTTTAACTTCAGGTTGTATGTCTTGCATTAATAAAACGTTAGATGCGAGTAAAGAGGCGGGTAGTCGCATGCCGCCGGGCATTGAAATGCGTATTAGAATAGTCAATTCTTGTTGCCAAAGTTCATTCGCAAATAAAACTAACTCGTTTAATATTTGATAATGCTCAATAAAGTTGATTAAAACAGGTGCTTTAGAGCAAGGTAAGTTAGTAAACACGTTATAATCATTGTCATTTGTTAAAGGCATAAACCTAGCCAATGCCGCTGATGGTTTGTTGGGAAAAGGTATCTTTAAAAGATGACCTAAAAAAGCATGTTTTAATACAAGATTACTCATGACCTTTCACTCCTTGTAATATAAATTGAGTTTGAGGGGTCACTTTGACTTGTGCCATGGAAAAATAGCCATTTAAAGCGAGTGAGCAAGCAAGGTATTGTTGCTCTTTAATGACTGGTTGTTCACTACAGTGATTTAAAATTGATAACCAAGGATCAGCACCAAAACAATGACCCCAATCTTGATGTAAATCAGGGAGACGAGTTTGACTTATTAATAACTTATCAAACATCTGCTGAATATGCTCAGGAAAAAATGGCATCGCTAAGGTGATATCGCTTTTAGTACTGGCATGACGCCTCACCACTGTTGCAAATTCAGCCATGGAGTTGTGAGTAGTTGCAGATTGAGTAATCAGTTCATCGGTTATTGAGCCATCAATCTCGATCAAAACACTGGTAATACCAAAACCAGATTCATGCCAATTTTCGTTATAACGCCAAAACTCAAGATCAAAAATATTAGCGTCTATAATACTGACTAATAATAAGCGTGGTGAAATCTGTTTATCATGTTGTAAATAATGCCTTAATGAAAATCCCCACGAAGCACACTCATAAGCATTGATAAAAGAATCCGCTTGATTATCACCTTGTTTTGCTAACATATTCACTACTTGAGGCCAGCTAATATCTCCAGTAGTAAAAGGGAGATCTATCATGGTTGAACATAAAAAATGGCGTTTAATTTTTATTTGCTCAGTAGGTGTTAGCGTTGCGGTAACTTGCTTTGTTTGCTCGGCTAATAAATGAGTTAACCATTCAAAGCATACTTCGCTACTTTGTGTTTGATCAAATAGCCGTTGTTTTAACGGTTGAAAAGCGATTGCTTTAACTGTTAATACACTCATTTTCTTAACCTTTTCTTCTTTGAGTAGATCTCAAGAAAACAACGATAAGAACTTCCTTCCATTTTGGTGAAGCCGAGTAGATCTCTTTGATCAGTAAAATTAGCTACTTTTCCTTCTGAAACTGTATTTAATAACAATTCGTTGGAAGCAAATTTCAAAGCAAGTACTTGATCAACTGAATGTATAGAGAATTTATTTTGAGCTAAGCAGCTATCAGCAACATTTTGTAAATAACTAATGTTTTCACTTAATTGAGCATCTAAAATTAGGCGTTTATTATCAGCTAACCATAATAAATGATTCATTAAGGCTTTAACAAAGCGCGGTCTCACTAATGTTAAAAATCGGTTTACGCTACTTAGTCCGCCAAGCTTAAGTTGCTGCGACGCATTAACATTTAACTTGCCAGTTACGTTACCTAGTTGCACTGCGTTATCTAAGTAAGCAGCACCGACTTTAGTTTGGGTGAGTGTTTTTGCTTGCTCGGGCGCAACTAAAAAAGTTAAAGGAAATGGTTTCCCTGGTTGGCGAACAACTAACATTAGAAAACCAAGTTGGTGTGCTTCAATACCCCATTTTTTATCAATGCTGAGTTGCCATTGACCTTCTGTAGTATCTAAAATTGTTTCCCAGCTTTTTAATGATGGACCACCAGCATCTGTCATTAAGAAGTGACCAAAATACCCTTGGTCAAGCCAATCATTAACTTGTTGCTGCTGGTCTTCTGTTGCTGTCATTTGCAGCATAATTGAACCAAACAACCCAATAATTTGATGAAAATGTTCTCCAAACCCTGTTAATTTAACTTGATCTGTCAATTGATCAATCATATAAGTCTGCTCAAAGCTTGGTAATTCTTGACTGACTTTTGGTTCAACCAAGGCTGGTTTGGCTGAAAAGTTATCTTCAATTAAAATTTCAGAATCTAATAAATTAAAAACTGAATTTGCGATAATTTCATCAAACTTTACAGGTAAAGTTTGATGCGCATTTAAATAGTCTGTAATGAAGCTGGAAAAAATTGTTTTTAAATCGTTCATAGGTAGCCTTATTCAATGATGTAAGTTTTAGCACTAGGTAGCTTTAAGAAAGGAGAAAGTGTATAGCTGGCGTTATAAGCACCACAATTATCATAAATACATATATCACCTACTTGTGGACTATTTTGATGTGCATCTTGTTTGCCAATCACATCATCTTTACTACAAGAGCTACCTACATAAATACAATTTTGTTTATCTGTCTGTGGGGTAGGGCTCCAAAGCATTGGGGTTTTGAATTTTCTGAAACTGTTTTCTGTTTGCGCTAATAAGAAGTTTTGATTTATGCCACCATCACATATTGCATACAGCTGCTGTTCTATATTTTTTAAATAGCGCACCCGGGTAGCAAAATAACCTGCAGATGCCATGAGTCCACGACCTGTTTCGTGTGCTAAAATGATGTGTTTTTGAAAACTGGCTAATATGTCTCCATAAGCCACAAAGTCAAAATCACTTTGTTGCCAATTTTCGCTAAACCCACCGCCTAAGTTGACAAAACTTAAAGGATGCGGGTAGCGTTCTTCAATTGCTTCAATGATTGATTTCGCGGCTATTGCGGTTTCAACAGCATTACTCGTAAATTGATATGAGCCGTTAAACAAATGAAAGCCTGATAGGAGGATATTATGTGCTGTACAGAGTTCAATTGCTTGGCAGGCTGTGTCCCAATCCATACCAAATTGATCTGCTCTTATTTTTTTTATGGCTGGATTAAACTGTTTTAAAACACAAGGATTTAAGCGTAGCAAAATAGGTTTTAACGGGCGTTTGCCGATAAATTCAATTAATGACGTTAACTGGGTTAAATTATCTATGATTATGGTGGAGCGTGATGCGACGGCAGCGCGTAAAAACTTTTTATCTGCCGATGGGTTATTAATGTATTTTTCGCTATTACCACCCGCAACTAAATTTAATTCGCCGATAGATGCGATTTCAATACCATCTGTTAAGTGATGACTAGAGCGCATTAATAGATCAATATTATTATTGGCTTTCATGGAGTAAATTAATTCAGTGCCCAGTGCTGATTTTAATTGGGCAAAGTTTTCTGCTACTTGGCTAACACTGTATAGGTAACATGGGGTCTCAATTTGGCGCTGATTTTCATTGAGTAAAGTGGTAATTTGTTGCATTTTTAACTCCTATATCAATATGGTTAGCTCTAAATTTTAGTTAAATGTGAAATAAGATGTTGCTTATCCACTTTGCTATTTTCAGTTAACGCCATGGTTTCAATAAAACGAATTACTCGGGGACAGTAACAAGTATCAATCGATGATTTTAACCAATCGTTAAATTCTATTTGTTGTGCTGATGAGTTATCATTTAACTGTATATAGAGACAAGCAATTTCATCGCCTGATCTATCGGTATGGGGAATAATTGCCGTTAAATGCACATTAGGAAACTGTTCTATGTGTGCTTCTAATTCAGCAGGGTATAAACAATATCCCGCTTGTTTGATTAAATCTTTATTGCGACCTTTAAAGTAAAAATAACCTTCATCATCTTGGCTAAATAGATCTCCCGTTGCTAACCAGTTATCATCTCGATAACTGCCAGTATGTAAGCTTGCACCTGCATTTGAACCACCGTAATAGCCTTGCATTACAGTGGCGCTGCGAATGAATAATTCTCCTATTTCACCTTGATTTACTTCTTTAAAATGCATGTTATTGACAGTATTAAATATTTTGGCTTCTAATCCTGGGATTGGTATACCCACAGAGCCTAGTTTTCTAATGCTATCGTTAGGGGGTAAATAAAGGGCGCGTTTACATTCAGTTAATCCATACATAGCGTATATGCTGGTATGCGGTAATAAATTGGATAAACTTAGAATGGTATTTTCAGATAAATGGCCACCAGTATTGGTTATTTTTTTAAGTTCAGGTAGCTCATTTTTGAATACTTGAATCACTTTACTTAATGAACTTGCCATCGCAGGGACAACAGGTAGTAATGATATATTGTTTTGGTTCAGTGCTTTGATTACTTTAATGGGATGAAAATCATCTTGAAATATCGTTAATTGGCAATCGAATTTTAAGCTGAAGAGTAATTGATATAGCCCATAATCAAATGATAGCGGTGATAAAGATAAAATATGTTCTTGTTTGTTGATTTCAAGGTATGTACCAATTGAATTTATCGCTGTGATCACATTTGCATGACTGAGCATAATGCCTTTAGGTGTACCAGTACTGCCCGATGTATAAATGATTAAAGCAAGGTCAGATCCGCACACTTTTCTTTTGGAGTTAAGCTCAAATATTGTGTAATGATATTCGTTATGCTTAACAGGCTTATCTAATTCAATTGATTCTGGTTTACCATTTCGAAAAAGTAACTGCGAATCACAATTGCTGGCAATCGCGTTAATCGCATTTTGTTTCATGTTAAATCTAATAGGAACAACCACAGCACCTTGAGACCATAACCATAAAATACTTGCGACTGTTTCTGGGGTTGGCTCATCTGTAACTAAGATGCGATCGCCAAATTGAATATTTGTTAATTGAGTTTGCTGATTAGAGAACTCCTGTAATAAAGTTGAATTGAAACTTGTATTACTTGGATGAAATTTTATTTTGCCTTGCCAATAATTGTTAATTATTTTCTCAAATAAATCAGCTAATGAAAACAGCATATCTCTTCCTCCATAAGGTAATTATATTTACCAAATTTTTTAAAATTAATATTCAGCGCTCGCGTTAAAAGTTCAAATACTGATTAATCTATGGGTAATTTCAAAGCCCCATATTACATATAATTAACACACTTTTTACATGTTATTAAATAAAAGTCAATTACCAAAAACAAAGTAAATTAAAATAATTTCTCTGTATGTGACATAACACATCGTATAAAAAGTTATTTATATTTTATAAAATTCTAGTGCATAAAACATTCGCAAAATGTTTTGTATGCTGCATTAATTAACATCTGTCACTATTTTTACCAGTATTATTTATCTTGCCGCGATGACTCACAATTGTATTATTTTTACACTGTTTTTTAGTAAAAAATAATCGAAAATTTTTTTATCAATACAACGTAAAATTGTTCATTGTACTGTCTGAAAATTGTTTAATAATTAAAAATATCGATTTTAGGTGTGGAGTGACAATTCTAATGCCAATCAATTATTACTACTAATTATCGCTATCAATTACTTTGATTCGGTAGGGTGGATATATTTTTTATGAATAATTTTTATTAGAGACCTTTGCACGAAACTCAAATAGTTCATACTTTTTCTAGTTTCTATCTAAGATTAGCTCTAAAATAAGCATCTGCACTGTTTTTTTACAAATAATTAAGCGCCCGATTTATAATAGACCTTTGCAGCACATTAATTAACCAGTTTACGTGGAAAATATAATCCTTATAAATAAACTTATATGTTATAAAACAATATGTTGGAAATATATCATGGCGTGGGAAAACCTTAAGCAACGCAGTTCGGTGGATCACCTTGTCACAGAACATGAAGCCTT
>CAWVSL010000058.1:0-12904 GCA_963933115.1 uncultured Colwellia sp. | reverse complement strand
CGGTGAACTCTCAGCTGAATTAACCGAGGTTGGCTTAAATGGCTCTTACCAGCTTAATTCGCATTTTCGTTTAACCGGCCAAGTTGCCTACTTAGATGGGGGTAATCGTTATGACGACGGTTTGCGAGTCGATTATGCACTCCTCGATTGGTCGCTTCATCACGCTGAAGACTGGCAAGTTAATTTATACTTAGGTCGTTTTAAAAATAACCACTGGTTATATTCTGGCACACGTGATGTCCCTTTCACTCGTCCAAGTATCATATTACCCCAATCGATATATTTTGATGGCTTTAGAGACATTGCTGTTGGTGCGGATGGCGCTGCTTTAAAAATAAGCCATAGCTCAGACTTACTGGGTGACTTTGATTTTAATGTCAGTTCAGGCACGACTCCTATTTCAAAAGAGCAGACACAAATACTTTATAGCAAGCAAGCACTCGGCAAGATGAGCAATAGCCACGATGTCCAAACAAGCTTATATTGGCAGCCAGCGGGTTCATCTTGGCGTTTTGGTTTGGCATTACTCGACGCAGATTTTGGCTATGAAGCTCAAGAGCAAGGTGATAGATTTTTTGACACCAAGATGACTTTTCAACGAGTTATGGTGAATGCGTTGTTTGAGGGAGAACGCTGGGAGTTTAGCAGTGAGGTCATTCAAGAAAGATTTGTCTTTGACGGTTTTTATTTTCCTGAGTTTCATCACGATAAACTTGGACAAGGTTACTATAGTCAATTTCGATATAAAATAGACAATAGTCTGATCTTACTAGCTCGATATGAGCGATTTTATGCCGATAAAGACAATAGAAAGGGTGATGGTTTAGAAGAGGCCTCGGGGGGGCTTTTACCAAGCTATTCTGGGTATCAACATGATATCACATTAGGAGTCTCTTATGATTTGGCTGAAAATTTTCGCCTGCAATTTGAATATCATAACATTGAAGGTATTGCCCGATTAACGCCTGTAGTCCTTCCTAATTTAGCCATAAATAATAGTAAACGCTGGGATTTATGGACCATTCAATTAATGTACTGGTTTTAGGTGAGGCTAACGCTATGATGAAAAAAATATTTATCAGTATACCAAATCAATTATTTATATTAATTATTCCAATTCTATTATGTATTAGCCTTGTTTTTTCAATAACCTCAATAAATAGGTCGCAAGATGAGTTGACAAGATTTCAACTAAATACTTTAATTCAAGCCCAATTACAATTGGATGTGCAGAGTGATATTTCAGTCTCAAAATTAAGGGATTGGTTAGAGTCGTTTGCCGAGATGACTGAAGTGAGCAAACAGGCAAATTTTGACTCATTAAGTCAAGGGTTACGTCAATACTTTGATGAACTACAGCTCAAGCTTAATGTGGAAAATATTTGGTTATTAAACGCTCAGCTTCAACCGCTTTATACCACAACAGAGCTGTCAGGTTATGTTATAAAAAATGCGACAAAAGCATTAACGGTTCAACGCCCTCAAAATCGATTATATTGCTTAGAAATTTGTCAATATTTGGTCAGTATGCCATTAATGAATAAAAATGGAGAACTGGCTATTGTTTCGATAAGTATCTCTTTAGTTGATATGCTTTATGCGATGAAAAGCATATTAAAACAGGAGGTTGCTATTATCAGTTTTGATGACTCACCTCTGGCTAATTTAGAAAGTTCTCTTATTATCTCTACTTCTAACTCAAGTTTGTTTAACCATATTTTTAAAGCGTTATCAGGTGTGCTATTAGTTAATGAGGTTAGAAGAGAAGGGATTGAAGTTGAATTTACATCATCAAATTATTTATTGAATTTATTGCCATTAACTAGCGATGACCGCCAGTACTATTTAGCCACAGCCGATGATATTACCTCCTTTAAAATTGCCAACAATGATTATAATCAGCAATTCCTGGCTTGGGTTGTTAGCCTTTTTATTGTCTTATCAATATTGGTTTATTGGCTAATCAATCCATATAAGCAACGATTATTAATATTAGCGAATGCACTACATCTGTTAACAAAAAAAGAATTTTATAAATTTCGTCAACTTAAGCTTCAATACGCATCAGGTTTTTTTGATGAACTCGATATACTAACGGATAGAACCATTGCATTAGGTGAAGAGCTTGAGAAGCTTAATGTAGCCGTTAATCAAAAAACAACAGCATTAAAAACTATGGCAATGTTTGACCGGTTAACGGGGTTACCCAATCGTAATATGCTTAATGAGTCTTTGTGCCAATTCATTGCATTAAGGCCAACAGTAAATAAAAAAGGGATTGCCGTTTTATTTTTAGATTTAGATGACTTTAAAAAAGTCAATGATAGCTATGGCCATACTGAAGGCGACCAATTATTGATTGTCGCGGCTAAACGACTTCGTCTTAACATAAAAAAGACTGATTTTATATGCCGTTTTGGCGGTGATGAATTTGTAATTGTGTTGACTCAACTAGAGTCACTTTCCGAGGCTAAAGCTGTCGCAAAGCAAATATTGTTACAATTTAAAGAGCCGATTAAATTACCCTACAGCAATTTTTATGTCACTCCCAGTATCGGTATTGTCTTCAGTGAAGAGGAAAACGATAATGCAGATCATTTAATCAGTTATGCCGATATCGCGATGTATCAAGCCAAAGACAATGGTGGCAATCAATACCATGTTTACCATGAGGAAATGTATCAGCAAATTACGAAGCGAGTTGGACTCGAAGTGGAAATCAGGCAAGCCTTGAGTAAAAAACAATTTAGTCTGAGTTTTCAACCTCAAATAAACCCCAAAAATAATAAATTTTATGGCTTTGAAGCGCTTTTACGTTGGCATCACCCTGAGCGGGGCATCATCCCGCCGGATGATTTTGTTTCGATACTAGAAAATTCACCACATCTGATTATTGTTGGTTACTGGGTTATTCGCCGTTGTTTTGAATTGTGTATTGATATGCAAGCACATGGGCTTAACAGTGCTCGTATTTCGATTAACTTATCCTCAGGACAATTTAACGATCCGCATTTAATAAGCTATTTCCAAGAATTATTAATTGAGTTTGAGTTGGACGCTAAGCATTTTGAACTAGAGATAACCGAACAAACAATAGTGAAAGATATTAAAAAAACTATCAAAATAATGGACGCATTAAAAAGCATAGGGTTTACTTTTGCTATTGATGAGTTTGGATCAGGTTATTCCTCGTTGTCCTATTTGAAAAAACTGCCGGTTGATGTCATTAAAATAGATAAAAGTCTTGTTTCAAGTATGGAAGAAAACTACGTGGATTATCACATTATTATTTCGACGATAGACATGGTGAGAAAACTAGGACTAACCGTTATCGCTTGCGGTGTTGAAACTACTGCGCAATTAGACAGTTTAATTCAATCTAACTGTGACTTTATTCAAGGGGATTATTTTTTCAAGGCCATCCCTGAAGGTCAAATACCCTACTTTATTGATCAATATATATCTGAAGGCTATTATGAAAAACTCGTTGAGTCATAAAATATAATAACTGAATGTTTTTATAACTGCTTGTAATAATTATTTAGTTAAGCGCTCACCTTTAGACGGATACCAAAGGTGATCTTAATAAAAATCCATCAGTTCATTTTAAAATATCGCTCTGATATGTTTAGCAAAGGCTTCAGCTTTCATAAAACCAGTTACTCTATTTTGAGTCAGCTCATTGCCTGTTAAATCAAAAAAGATAATAGAAGGTAAGCCAAATACATCAAAGTGCTCCATTAACTCAATACTGCCTGTTGAGCTTGTTTCGGTTAAGTCAATTTGTAACCACGTTGTATTAGCAAGTGCTTGCTTAACTTCAGGTTTGCTGAAGGTATGTTCTTCAAATTCTTTACAAGCAATGCACCAGTCGGCGTACAAATCAACCATCACTGTTCTCCCTTGACCATTTGCCTCTTTTATCGCTTGATTGAGCTCTTCTAGATCAGCAATTTTTTTAAAGCTTGATTGGTGTTCAATAGTTATTGGCAAGCTATTTGGTAGCGCTGTGGGTGTGATGAGTTGGTAGGCTTGTTGTGCGCCAATGAACAGCATAAGAAAGATTAATAATGAGCGGAAACCATACCAAAAACCTTTGGTTTTTTGCTCACTAGCATTTTGATTAGCGACATAAAAGTAGCTTGCGGTGGCTAAAATTAATAATACCCATAAAATTTCAATAAAAAATGTTGGAATAATTCGCTCAAGTAAAAATATCGGTACAGCGAGTAAGAGCAGACCAAAAATATTTTTAATGATATTCATCCAAGCACCCGCTTTAGGTAATAGTTTTCCGCCGGAACTACCTAAAATCAATAAGGGTAAGCCCATACCTAAGCTTAAAGCATAAAGGGCAGATGCGCCCAAGACGACATCACCTGTTTGAGAGATATAGAGTAATGCACCTGTTAATGGTGCTGTGGTGCAAGGTGAGGCGACTAGACCTGAAATAACGCCCATCATAACAACACCAACAATAGAACCGCCTTTTTGTTGATTGCTTAAGTTATTAAGCCTATTTTGCCAGGTAGTAGGAAGCGCCAAATTGAAAAAGCCAAACATCGATAAAGCTAAAAAGATAAATAAAATACTAAGGGCAATTAATACCAGGGGGTGTTGAAACATCGCCTGAAATTGTGCACCCGCAAGCGCAACAACAATGCCTAGGAGGGTGTAGGTTATTGCCATACCTTGAACATAGAAAAAAGACAAAGTAAAAGCGTGCTTAGTTGTTAATACTTTGTCTTTGGCTTGTCCTACTATTATACCCGTTAAAATGGGATACATTGGAAAGACACAAGGGGTAAACGAGAGGAGTAAGCCACCAGCAAAAAATGCCAACAGGGTGAGTAATAAACTGTCTTGTTTTAACATGTCCGCTAATTGATTTTGTTCACTGGCGGCGGCGGGAGTTTTTCCGTTAATAAATTGAGAACTCTCAGCATTAGCAGAATCATCAGAATTAGTATTAAGGGCTGACAAAATCAATTGTTGATCAGTGGCACTCGATATTTTATTTAACGCGATAACCTTACTGGTGGGTGGATAGCATAATCCCTTTTTAGCGCAACCTTGATAACGAATTTTAACCGTGAAATTTTCACTGGCTTTGCTAGTGTCGATAGTGAAGAATAACTCGCCAGTGTAAATTTCTTGAAGCCCAAAAAATTCATCTTCATGGTCTTCACCACGAGGTAAGTTAACCGCGTTAATCGTTACTCTTTCACCGGTAATTTTAAATTGCTTACGGTACAAGTAATAACCGTCAGCAATATGAAAGGTTATTTCAAGTTGCTCATTTTTTTGATGGAAATCAAAAGAAAAAGCTTCGTCAACCGTTAGAAAATCATTGTCATTGTCAAATAATACACTCGATGAAGTATCAAAAATAGATTGTTGAGCATTAGCGGTATTATCAACTAATGAAAAGTTGGCGACTACAATAGTCAGTAATAATAAAAAAACAGAAACGAACTTATTCATACTTTATGTTAACGACCCAGTTATCCAGTTTAAATAATAACCCTCATCTTGCTGGATGTTCAAGATGATTTATTTAACAATCATGTAAAATAGCGTTTACCTGATGTGTCGTGCTTTGGTCAATAATACGTTATTGCTTGAACCTTAACAAAATCTTAAGTAATGAGCTTGATATTTTTACACAAGGATTCATTTGGTTGAAATAGACCATAATAACCCCATATATGTTTCACTAACGTAATTTTAATTTAAGGTCATTGATGTTTCGGGTTTTGTTTTTATTTTTTGTTATTGTCCCAGTTGTTGAAATCATGGTTTTAATGCATGTTGGCCAATGGTTAGGGGCATGGCCAACCATTGGTATTGTTATTCTGACCGCTTGGTTAGGGGCTAAATATGTTCGTCAACAAGGTTTAGCCACATTGCAGTCGGTTCAGGCAAAGATGGCACAAGGTGAGATGCCCTCGGGTGAAATTATTACTGGGGTCATGCTGCTTGTTGCCGGTGTCTTATTGGTCACACCGGGTTTTGTCACCGATGTTTTTGGCTTATCTTTGTTGCTGCCAGCGGTGCGTTCAGCCTTAATTAAATCGGTGCAACAGCATTTAGTGGCTAGCCAAGGAACATCATCACACACCCGCTTTTATTCCTCTGAACAAGACTCAATGAATAATTCATCAGAGACTAAGTCACCAGATTCTTCAACAAAAAATCATAAAGGGGAAACTCTTGAAGGAGAGTTTGAGCGAAAAGACTAACTAGATGAATAAAAAAACTTGTTAAGTCGTAATTAATCCCCATATTTAATCTCAACAAATCAAATTTAAATTAACACTCTCAGGAGAGCATAAATGAGTATTCGTCCACTACATGATCGTGTGATTATTAAACGAAAAAAAGCAGAGTCAAAGTCTGCTGGCGGTATTGTATTAACAGGAAGTGCTGCAGAGAAGTCAACACGCGGTGAGGTAATTGCTGTAGGTAATGGTCGTATTTTAGAAAACGGTGAAGTTCGTCCGTTAGACGTAAAAATTGGCGATAACGTTATCTTTAGTGAAGGTTATGGCGTTAAAACTGAAAAAATTGATGGTGAGGAAGTATTAATTCTTTCTGAAGCTGACATTCTTGCGATTGTTGAGTAATTCACCTTTTAACGAACTTAAGTTTAATTAGATGTTGAGCTAAGCTCCATCGAAACTACACATTTATAGGAAAAGATAATGGCTGCAAAAGACGTATTATTTGGTAATGACGCACGAGCAAAAATGTTACGTGGCGTAAATGTATTAGCTGACGCGGTAAAAGTAACGTTGGGTCCTAAAGGTCGTAATGTTGTTTTAGATAAATCATTTGGTGGTCCAACAATCACTAAAGATGGTGTTACCGTTGCTAAGGAGATCGAATTAGAAGATAAATTCGAAAATATGGGCGCACAAATGGTAAAAGAAGTTGCGTCTAAAGCCAATGATGAAGCGGGCGATGGAACAACTACAGCGACTGTATTAGCACAAGCTATTGTTAATGAAGGCTTAAAATCTATTGCTGCTGGCATGAATCCAATGGATCTTAAACGTGGTATCGACAAAGCAGTTATTGCTGCTGTTGCCGCGCTAAAAGACTTATCTCAAGAATGTACTGATAATAAAGCGATTGAACAAGTCGGTACTATTTCAGCTAACTCAGATGAGACTGTTGGTAAAATTATTGCAACAGCCATGGAGAAAGTAGGCACTGAGGGTGTTATCACGGTTGAAGAAGGCCAAGCGCTAACGGATGAGTTAGATGTTGTTGAAGGCATGCAGTTTGACCGCGGCTACTTATCACCTTACTTTATTAACAATCAAGAAAGTGGCAGTGTCGAATTAGAAAATCCATTTATCCTTTTAGTGGATAAAAAAGTATCGAATATCCGTGAATTATTAACGACCTTAGAAGGCGTTGCTAAAGCAGGTAAGCCACTACTGATTATTGCTGAAGATGTCGAAGGCGAAGCCTTAGCCACATTAGTGGTAAACAATATGCGCGGTATTGTTAAAGTTGCTGCTGTTAAAGCCCCTGGTTTTGGTGACCGCCGTAAAGCAATGTTACAAGACGTTGCCACACTAACAGGTGGAACGGTTATTTCTGAAGAAATTGGTATGGAGCTTGAAAAAGCAACATTGGAAGACTTAGGCCAAGCAAAGCGTGTCGTTATCACTAAAGATGCCACCATTATTATTGATGGTATTGGCGAAGATGCCGATATTCAAGCACGTGTGTCGCAAATTCGTGGTCAAATTGAAGACTCTTCTTCAGACTACGACAAAGAAAAATTACAAGAACGTTTAGCTAAATTAGCAGGCGGTGTTGCGGTTATCAAAATTGGTGCAGCAACAGAAATTGAAATGAAAGAGAAAAAAGCCCGTGTTGAAGATGCATTACATGCAACACGTGCTGCTGTTGAAGAAGGTGTTGTTGCTGGTGGTGGTGTTGCACTTGTTCGCGCCGCTGAAGCAATTAAAGATTTAGAGGGCGCTAATGAAGATCAAACTCACGGCGTTAATGTTGCTATTCGTGCGATGGAAGCACCGCTTCGTCAAATCGTTGCCAACTGTGGTGATGAGTCTTCAGTGGTCTTAAACGAAGTTCGTAACGGCAAAGGTAACTATGGTTACAATGCGGGCAATAGCACCTATGGCGATATGCTTGAAATGGGTATTTTAGACCCAACTAAAGTGACGCGTAGTGCATTACAGTTTGCTGCCTCTGTTGCTGGTTTAATGTTAACAACTGAAGCTATGATAACTGATGCACCACAAGACAGTTCAGCTCCTGCTATGCCTGATATGGGCGGAATGGGTGGAATGGGCGGTATGATGTAACAGCGACTCTCGCTATTACCTCTTGATTAATAAGGGTCTATTTATACTTTACGAGAAATTTGTAGAGGTATAGATAGGCCCTTTTGTTATCCCTACACATCACCATACCCGTAGTTCAACATCAAAACTCAACCGTATACTGCTGACAAGCACATAGACAAACTTACAGGCCTTTATACAACATAATCCTAGTCTTTATTTTTTAGTGTCGGCTATTTAACCACAGACCCATAATTGAGAAGTATAGAGCTAAACTCAATCATTACGCTGTTTGCCTGCTTAGGCCATCAAAAATATCATTACCATCAAAAAATCGCTTCGTGACTCTAGATCTTGTTTTCCTAGTTAGCTGCTTCGATAATGCGCTTTATCTGTTTTTTAGTACTCTTAATCGCTTTTTTAGTACATTGGCGCATTTCTTCTCGGTCGGAAGGGTTTGATGGAAACATGTCTGAAAGTCTTTGGCATGACTCTTTTGCGACCATTTTTATACGTGAATTAAGTTTGGTGATATCTGCAGAATTGCTAAGGTCGAGATCGTCGATTTTTATATGCCGTTTTATCTCTGTTGAATCAGTTTTAAGTTCAAGGAAATCGAGCGACGGTCTATTGATTTGAATAGGCTCATATGAAGGTTGGAAAACTACTTTCTCTATTGCTTCTTGAGCAACAGCTTGATTGACTCCAAATAAAACCATTATGAAGGGCAAAGCGATAGTCGTTGTTAGATTTGCTGCAATAGTGTATTTCATGTTGCGTTCCAAATGTTTTATGGTTAATTACACGGATATAAATATAATTAAAGCGAAAGGACTTTCGCCTTTTTTATTTTTACTTTAAGCCATAAATTCTGTCATTGATTTAGATCAGCAATATTGCAAAACCCCCTCAAGTAATTGACCTGCGTCAGTATTGTTTTGACATTTATATTGTCATGGATAACAAGCTATTTAACTATTAGTCAGACAAAAAAACACACCACAATTTAACGTTAATTTTCCATTTCGTAGTAAAATTAGTGCGACTCTTTATCTTAATAAAAGCTGTGAATGAGAATAATAGTCTGAACCCTCTGGTCAGGTGCCATAAATTTATGGGTCAACTTAAAGACTATTGGTTGGGTGAATAGTAGGCGATTTATACCTAATGCTTTCTACTCACTTTTATTTTTATGCTCTACAATTAAATATTATTACGTGAAATCCAAACCTAGGGGATTGAGGTGTTAATTTCTCGATTAAGAAAGTCTTTTAAAGAATTGAACTGGGGTGTGTTAACCATTGAAATGGTGATGCTGATCCTTGGGATTTCAATTAGTTTACAGGTCAATGAATGGCAGAATCAACAGGTCGATCGGCAACTAGAGCAAGAATATTTAGCACGCTTAAATCTTGATTTTGACGAAAGTGAAAAAGTACTGAGAAAGGATATCGAATACTTAAGGAGTAGCGTTGAAAAGTTAGTGATCGGCATTAAACCGTTAAGTAAATCCTCATTAACCAAAGAGGATCATATCGTATTATTTAAAGCGGTTGGCCAATCAACACTCATTGGCAGATTTGCTGTTGTTTTTGGGACTATTGATGAGTTGAAGGATACCGGTAATATGCGTCTTTTGGTTTCAAAAAAACTGCGAATTTCACTGGCGAACTTATATCAAAGTTATCAACAAATTATTCGTTTGTCTGAGTTAAGAAATATCCTAAGAGGACAATCTTTTCCTGTTTTGGTCAAGCAACTCAAACCCAACAGTAATAGCCGTGTTATTTGGGATGAGGAATTAGCCGAAAAAAACAAGAGAGAAATATTTGGCGCGTTAACAGTTATACTTCAGAACCTGAAAAACGATTTGTCAGATACAGAAAAGCTTGCTGAGCTTGTTGCCAAGATAAAGGACATTATTAAACAAGAACTTGAGAAAAACTGACTCACGTAAAGCATGGATGATTAAAGTGGCTAATTAATAATTTATTAGAAGTGATAACTGAACTGCATTGATACGCTTCGGCCAGGCTTAACCTTAACCATATAAAAACCAGCATTCATTAAAGGCATATCGACCACCTGATCAAGTGTTATTTTATTAGTAATATTTTTTGCTAACAAGGCGACTTGCCAAGAACCCTCAGTGCTGAGCAATGATACGCTGGCATTAAGTTTTGTAAATGCCTCTTGCTTAGCCCACGGATTCAAATCTGGATTGGTGTAAAATGTAGATTTATACATAACATCCAAACTTGTTTTAAGCTCAATAGTGTCGGTTAATGCGGTGAAATACACTAGGTTAACACTACCAGATACTCTGGGAGAGTAGGCACTTGGTTCTCCTGAGTTATCACAAGTTTCACCATCAGCACTTATCTTATCAGAGGTAAATGTAGCAGAGCTAAAACATTTAGTGCCTATTAATTTATCCCATTTAAAGTCAAGCAAACCTAAGCTACCACGGATTAACCAGTTATCAGCAAATACCCAACGACCGTCTAGCTCTATACCCATTGAGGTTGCTTGACCGCCGTTGTCAATAAAATACCCCGTGTTACCATCATAAATTATCGTTTGTAAATCTTTAAATATCATCGTAAAAACAGCGATATTAACGTCTGCGGCACCCTCGTCTAACGTAAACTTTGTCCCTAGCTCATAAGAGAGTACTTTTTCACCTTTAAATTCAAAATTATCAGGGTTATTAGAGCGCGCATCAAAGCCACCTGCTTTGGTTCCTGTCTTAACAGAGCCATAAATCATAGCATTATCCATTGTGTATTGGATATTGAGGGATGGTGTAAAATTATGCTCTGCTTTACTGTTGGCGAGTTCATGATTATAAAGTTCTTTGCTTGCTAGTAAACGATTAACAAACAGTGGTCCTGGCATACCATCGGGGGCTATTTGTTCTATGGCCGGTGCTGTATGCAAAGGCTTATTTGCAATAGGCGTTCTTGTTATAGGATCTACCATCAATACTTTACGGTAGCCGTGTTGGGTTTCACTGGAATAACGCAAGCCTAAACTGGCCTGCCAGCGCTCTGAGAAACTATAATTAAATTGCCCAAAAATAGCAGCAGTATTTGAATTAAGATTAACGTTTCGTTCACCAAGAATGTTCAATGGGTAAACAATTTGTTCTTCATCGAATGTTAAATGGTTTGTGTGGTAATAAACCCCAGCGATGTAATTAAAATCTTCATCAAAAGCTGAGGTAATGCGTAACTCTTGACTTAATTGGTCAAATTTTTCATTGTTTAATGGGCGATACGCTATAGGCAAAGCACTATTGTCATTATCATTTGAAGCGTTTAATTTATAACGTTGCCAGCCGGTAATAGAGGTGAACATGCTGTGGCCGATGTCGTATTCAATATTAAGTGTTAAATGATCAGCGTGAAAAGTGCCTTGCCCAACTTCACCTAAAGCAGGGTTAGTTTTATAAGATTTATCATCGATAACATAATCTTGGATAGCATTCAGTTGCCCTATTACTTGTTGATCGTTACTCGATGCGATAGCAGGCTCAACTAAAGTTTGCCAAGTACTAAAACCCGTGAAATCGTCTTTATCGTGTTGCGCGGTCAACATCACATTAACATTATCTGTTGGCTGCCATGCTAGTGTCAATCTACCTAGTAAGGCTTGGTGTTCAACATCATCATTACCGGTAACCGTATTTTCGATCAACCCACCGCCATCAATAGATTTAATGGCAACTCTCGCTTGAACTTTGTCACTAAGTGAATTAGACACCGCGGCCTCAAGTGTGGCCGTAGGATAAGTCACCTCATAGGTGGTATTAATATACGCATTAAAATCTTTAGTGGGTTTAGCGTTGGTTAAATTTAAGGCTCCAACGGTAGTGTTTTTACCAAACAAGGTACTTTGTGGACCACGTAAAACCTCAACCCGCTCTAAATCTAGAAAAGCACTACGCATTAACATGCCTCTGCCTCGATAGACGCCATCAACATAGGTACCAACCATTTGCTCAGAGCCTTCATTTGGGCTTGAGCCTAAACCACGCATAATAAGACTAAATCCATGGCCTGTTTCATTTACCAAAAAGTTAGCAATGTAGGATGATAATTCTTGTGCATTATTAATATTGGCATCAGCTAATTTTTCTTGTTCCATAACAGCGATAGAAATAGGCACTTCGTTAAGGTTTTGTAAACGTTTTTGCGCGGTAACCATAATGACTTCAAGCGTATCTGCTTGGGTATTCGGGTCAGGATTTTCTGCCATAACAGGTAAGGTAAGTAGGGCCATTAAGGCGAAAGATACTTTACTAATAAGAAACTTAAGTTTATGAGTTAACATATAATTATATTGTTCAATGTTATTTTTATTTTATATACGATTACATAGGAACTGTAAGCAAGTCATAATTTATCTAATCACTCTACATTAAAAAATATACTATAAATATACTATATTTATAGTATATACATAGGCTGTATTTATAGTGAATACTTAACATTGGTTTGTTGTAACCCTGAAAGTAGTTATAGTGGCAAGATTTAAACTTAGTCTGTCAAAATGGCAGTTTAATCAAATTAATCGCA
>CAWVSL010000057.1:0-13048 GCA_963933115.1 uncultured Colwellia sp. | reverse complement strand
AAATAAAATAATAATGTAATGATAATTTTAACGTACTTTTTTCATTTTTAAAAGGGAGAGTAAAACGGGTAATCACTAATATTAATAGTTATACTCGATTAATATTAGTGTATTGATAAGAATAGTTAATGAATCTTCCTAATTTAAAACATCTACAATATTTATTGGCTCTGCATAAACAACAACACTTTCACCGTGCTGCTCAAGCGTGTTTTGTTAGTCAATCAACACTCAGCAGTGCGATCTTAAAGCTTGAAGAGCAGCTTGATTGCCAATTAATTGAAAGAAACCACAAAACTTTTATTTTTACATCTCAGGGAGAAACTATCGTCAAGTTGGCAAGACAATTGTTAGTGTCAGCCAGTGAAATGGTAGACTTTGCTTCACAACAAGGAAAACCTAACGCCGGTAGCGTACGAATTGGTTGTATTCCAACGATAGCCCCATTTTTGTTGACTGATTTTGCCAATGCTTGTCAGCAAAAATTACCTGAACTTGAGCTTTATTTAAAAGAAGATACCACTGACAATTTAATTGCTCAATTAGCTCAAGGAGAAATTGATACGGTTATACTTGCATTACCTATAGTGACACATGCTTTTAATAGCCGAGTCTTAGGTAAAGACAATTTCTATATTGCGGGTGACAAGCAATTGGTTGACCGTTTTAACACGGATCAAAGTAAAGGGGCTTTAAATTATCATCAACTGCCTCAACAGAGTATTTTTCTGCTTTCACAAGAGCATTGTCTTAGTGAACATACTGTATCAGCCTGTTCACTATCAGATCAAAGTTACATTAATCCTTTTTCAGCAACCAGCCTATCAACGTTAGTGCAAATGACGTCTTACCACAAAGGCGTCACCTTTTTACCCAAAATGGCGGTCAATAAAGATTTGGGTATTAGAGAGGGGTTATCAATTTCCAAGCTCAGTGGTGACTTTTATCGCGAAATTGGTATGTTATGGCGACCCACTAGTATGAGAAAACAAACATTTAATGAACTCGCCGATATTGTTGAGCAGTTATTAAAATAGAAAGTTAGCTTTACAACTAAGATCGCTGCTGATACAAATCAGATTTTATTGAGCTTTCTTTAATTTCCTAAACTCATGTAATAGCGGTTCAGTATAACCATTGGGTTGAATCGCACCTTCAAACACAAGCTGACATGCTGCTTTAAAGGCTATGTTACTATCAAAATCAGTTGCCATTGCTTGATATTGACGGTCACTACTATTTTGTTGATCAACAATAACTGCCATTTTTTTCATGGATGCCATGACTTGCTTTTCAGAGCAAATACCATGATGTAACCAGTTTGCTAAATGCTGGCTCGAAATTCTTAGCGTTGCTCGGTCTTCCATTAAACCGACATCATTAATATCAGGCACCTTTGAACAACCGATACCTTGGTCTATCCAACGAACCACGTACCCTAATATCCCTTGAGCATTATTATCAAGTTCCTCCTGAACTTCACTCTCACTCCAGTTGGTATCAGTAGCCAGTGGAATGGTTAAAATATCATCGATACTTGCCGGTTTTCTTTGACTGAGAGTCTTTTGTAAGTTAAAAACATCAACTTTGTGGTAATGAAGGGCATGGAGAACTGCAGCAGTTGGTGAGGGTACCCAAGCGGTATTTGCACCTGCCTCAACATGATTTATTTTCGTTGCTAACATATTGGCCATTTGATCGGGTACTGGCCACATACCTTTGCCAATTTGTGCTTTACCACTAAAGCCACAAGCTAAACCAATATCGACATTGTTATCCTCGTAAGCACCTATCCACGGGGTGAGTTTTATATCGGCTTTACGCGCCATAACACCTGCCTCCATTGAGGTGTGAATTTCGTCACCCGTTCGGTCTAAAAAGCCCGTATTGATAAATACCACACGATCTTTAGCTGCGAAAATACAAGCTTTTAAGTTAACACTTGTTCGCCGTTCTTCATCCATGATACCCATTTTAATGGTGGAGTAAGGTAAAGATAATGCAGCTTCTACTAATGAAAAAAGTTTATCGGCAAAGGCGACTTCTTCAGGACCATGCATTTTAGGCTTAACAATATAAATAGCACCCTGTTTACTATTTTTGTTGTTACGGCTGTTTTTAATATCGTGCAAGGCAATGGTTGAGGTGATCATGGCATCAAGAATCCCCTCAGGCACTTCATTGCCGTATTGATCTAGAATTGCGCTGTTAGTCATTAAATGTCCGACATTACGAATAAACATTAAGCTACGGGCTTTGATGTCAAAACATTCGCCTTTTAAGTTCTGGTACGGCCGGTCTTTATTCATTGAACGAGTAAATACTTTGCCATTTTTATCAATCGTCTCTGTGAGGGTTCCTTTCATTAGTCCTAGCCAATTGCGGTAGGCAATGACTTTATCTTCACCGTCAACAGCTGCTACTGAGTCTTCACAATCCATAATAGTGGTTATGGCAGCTTCAATGAATATATCGCTAACACCCGCTAAATCAGACTTCGCTATCGTGCTCTGATTATCAAATTGGATATCAAAATGTAGTCCGTGTTGTTTAAATAATAAGGCTTTTGGCTCGATGATACTGCCAGTAAAGCCGATAAAGCACCCAGGACTAGCTAGTTGGGTTTGCACACCATTTTTTAGCGTTATAATGACTTGCTCTTGAGTGAGCTGATAGTTCACAGCGTCTTTATGACTACCTGTAGTTAAAGGAATCGTCTGGTCTAGAAAGTTTTTTGCAAACGCGATAACCTTTTCACCACGAGCTGGGTTATAACTACCCACTTGTTTGGCACCATTATCGTCACTGATAACATCTGAGCCATAAAGTGCATCGTACAAACTTCCCCAACGGGCATTTACCGCATTAAGCGCAAATCTGGCATTCATGATAGGAACAACTAGTTGAGGACCCGCTAATAATGAAAGTTCGTCATCAACATTTTTTGTTGTTATCGTAAAGTCCTCCACTGGAGGCACTAAATAATTAATGTCTTTTAAAAGCTGTTTGTATTGCTCAAAATTAAAAGCCACACCTTGATGATGTTTGTGCCATTGATTTATTTTTTCTTGTAATTGATCGCGGGTTTTTAATAGCTGACTATTTTCTGGGGCTAAGGTTTTAATAATGTGAGCAAAACTCAACCAAAAATCAGTGGCGTTAATCCCTGTATTGGGAAGCACTTCAAACTCTATGAAATCAGCAAGGCATTTAGAAACTTGTAGGTTAGCTTGAGAAATTCGTTGACTCATCTGTCTATCACCTAAATTATTTGAGTTAGTATATTAGTGGCTGAAACGTTATTTAGTTATCCTAGGATGAAAATGTTTTGACTGCAATAGAACATAGTAGAGATATTAATGGAGTTAATTTTTAATATTAACAAATCAACTGATGATTGATAGAAGGGGTTTAGTTAACCTCATGTTTTTAATAAGTTTAATTAATATATTCTTCTGTGACTTTAGCTGTTTATAAAGTTATTACACTAAATGATACTTGTTATTTTTTGCGTGAATGTAAGACTCGCTGTGTCGTGTCAAAAACAAGTAATGCTTATAAGTTCGCATAATGGGAGAGACTCTTTACCCCTAAATAATAAGGACGTTAATTATGTGCTAACTGTTTATTTTTTTTATCTATCAATGAATATATCTGGCCAAGTGAGGCGATCATTATATGGATAGGCAATAATAGGCCTAACTGATGAAGCTTGAATATTTTCTCATGGTTCAATGCTGCGAGCTTTTCTTTATCTATAGTGTATAAACCGTTCAGTCTTGTTTGTTTTTTGTTAATAAAGGTGATTTCTAAAGAGATAGGTTGGATTAGTACCATCTCTTGTAACTGCTCAATTAACATTTGGTTATCTAACTCACCTTGTATTATTTGCACCAGACAATTTTTTGCTTGTTTAAAATAAGGCGTTTCTTCCCCTGTAGCTGAAAATAACGACTCACCTTCTGTTGTCGATATAGCCGGAGAGTTGGTATCAATACATACTAAGAAATCATCGTTTTCTCGTTTTATTTCTTTACCGGGTTGAATAGGAACTTCACCAATAAAAAAAGGCTGACGCTGAATTTGAAGGGGTAAATAGAGACCTTGCCACTGCTGATTTTGCCAAAATAGATTTTCGCCTTCCTCAAAGCCGAACATACCAGCACATACAAATTGTCCAGTTTCACCATTTTTGGTTAGTACTATCGGTTGCTGCAAAGCAATATGTGTAAACTCAGCCAATACGGCAGGCACAAGGTGGAGGTTTTTACCATGAGCTTCAACTAAGGTATTATTAATTTTAATGTCTTTATGACTTTTACTATCAACTGCTACTAGATTTGCCATCAATACTCTCTTTATCTATTGAATTTTTTTGTTTAGAGGTGAGTAAAACCATATTGTTTTACTTTTTTTAATAACTCTCTATTCGTGGGCAAATTTGAAATTGCAGTGACGGTCAACTTTTTATTTTGAGCAAACTGTTGGTTGGCGTAATGCCAATCATTTAGAAGGTGAGGGGCGTGGCTGTAATCACTTTTAAAACCCATACCATAAAGTACATATTGGTAACTGGCTGCTGGGAATATTTCATTATTACTAGTGAAGTCATTATCGGTTGGCGATCTATGCTGCCATAACGCCATTAAGTCTTTCAGGCTTTGAGGTATTGAGTTTGGATCACGGTTCTCACTCCAAAAACTATTATCTACTCGTTTACTTAAAATATAGTGCAGCTTAAGAAAATCGATAATTTTATCCCAACGGTATAAAAATGTTTCGTTAAAACGTTTGGCAATAATATCCATTGAGCTTCTTGTTACGGGAAGTTGCTCAGAAATCATTTTGGCTGAAAGTTCTACTAAAACAAGAGCAGAGGCTTCAAGGGGCTCTAAAAATCCAGCAGACAAACCTACAGCAACACAGTTATTTTGCCAAAATTTTTCTCTATGCCCTGAGTTAATTGGTATTTTTCTAACACTGGCATTATCAAATTTATCCCCAACATATTGGGCTAATATTTCTCTAGCATGCTCTTCTGAAGAATGCTTACTTGAATAAACATAACCAACACCTCGTCTGTGTTGCAAACCTATATCCCAAATCCAACCGGCTTCTTGTGCGGTAGAAAGAGTATGAGAGGCAATAGGTGAGTCTTCATCATCATAAGCCACTTGTATTGCTAGTGCGGTATCAATAAACAATATATCTTTGCAAGATTTAAATGGAATTTGGTAATGCTTACCTAATAAAAGAGATGAGAATCCTGTGCAGTCAACAAATAGATCGCCACTAATATCACCATTATTTTTTGTTGTTAGTGAGGTGATATCACCATCTTTTGCAGAATTCACACTAACTACATTGTCTGAAATATAGGTAACACCCAGTTTTTTGATACAGTGTTTTTGTAAAAAAGCAGCAAATTTTACCGAGTCCAAGTGATAAGCATAATTAGCAATAGCATCAAATTCAGGTGTTCTAATTGTTTTTGGAGCTAGACCTTTTTCACAAATAGCCTCTTGGAAGCAAACCTCATTGGAAAATGAATTTGCTTTGCTTTGTTGTTCTTTGGCAAGCCAGTAGGCGGCAAGATCGCCCTTCGAAAATCCCTGAGGTAATACTAAGGGATGGTAATAAAAATCATTATCAGTGCCATCAACCCATTTGGAAAACTTTGCCCCTTGCTTAAAAGTTGCATTACATTCCCGGATAAAGTCAGTTTCATTAATACCTAAAGCAATTAGTGTACTGCGCATTGTTGGCCAAGTACCCTCACCAACACCCATGGCGCTAATTCCGGGTGATTCTATTAACACAACGCTCACACCTTCCTCAGTACCTGATTTATGGCGGGCCGCTATTCTCCCTGCCGTTAACCAACCTGCAATACCACCACCAACAACGACTATTTTTTTTATAGAGTTATTATCTGAAGCATTATCAGGATTGTTCGCTGTATTTATTTGAGTACTTTGCATTAAACCACTTCTTTTAAATGATAGGACAACTCATGAGTCTATTTATTGTTTCGCTTAATGGCTTTAATCGTGGTTAAAAACTTCCACGAATACCAAAGCCATAACGACGACCACTGTCTTCAGCTAACAAGAGTTGGTTAGCAAAGCGACCACGTTTGTGAATATATTCTTCAGTTAGGTTAATGCCCTCAACAAATAGCGTTAAGTTTTTAATGATTTCGTAACTTGCACTTGCGTCAACTTGGTAATACTCCTCAACAATAGTGACACCGTCGCCATTACTTTGTGTAAAAGACTGTAAGAAACGATCTCGCCAGTTATAAGCAATACGAGCTTCTAAAGGGCCATTTTCATAAAAGGCCACTAAATTTAATGAGTCACTTAATCCCGTTAAGGCAAATACTTGGGTAATATCACTCGGATCTAGTTCAGCATTACTATCAACTAAAGTAGCGTTAGCAAGTAAGCCAAAACCAGATTGAAAAGTATGTTGAGCAGCAAGCTCCCAGCCTTTAACAACAGCAGATTCAACATTATTTGGTAAGGTGTTAGTAAACACAGCAACTTCATCATTAGCATCTGGCATATTAGGATTTGAACCAGTCGAAGGGTCGGTTAGTAAGCCGCCACTTTGTAATTCAAAAGTCTTAGGGACTTGTAAGTTAACGATAAAATTAGCTACATTTTTTTTAAAGTAACCTGCAGATAAATAACTCGCTTCGTCGTAATACCATTCTAAAGAAAAATCTACATTATTAGAAATAAAAGGGATAAGCGCAGGGTTACCGCTGACAGCGTTTAAGTTACCACCTTGGCGTGTGGTAGTAATGACACTTACGGGTGACATACTAGTAAGTGTAGGGCGTGTAAGGGTTTTTGATGCAGCAATACGAGCAATTAACTCTTCAGTGATTTGTAGTTTTACATTAAAGTTTGGCAGAATCTCATCATAACGAGTACTTTGAGCAAATGACTCTTTAGCCCCAAATTCGGCTAACATTTCTGTTTTATCCAAAATAGTCAACCCTGTTACTGATGCGGTCGTACCTCTTACATCGGTACTTGTAGCTTCAAAGCGGAAACCAGCGGTACTTGAAACTAACATACCAGCTAAATCAGCCTCAAAATCTAGTTCTAAATAGAAAGAAAAAATATCTTCATTAACTTCGAATGAGTTATCTCGTTTTACAGCGTCAAAGCTTATAGTGTCGGAGTTAACTTCAGCATAATATTGCTCAATAAAAGTAAAAATTTCTTCACCATCATGAGCAAGCCATGATGATGGCATACGGCCGCTACCACTCACATCACTTAAAAAATCACTGCCGGCATCAAAAACATACTGATCAAAGTCTGACATGTTAGGACGGTCAGGATAACCACAGTAAACACAGTGAAAACCTTCACCTTCGTTATCCCAACGGTCTAATATTTTAGTTTCAGAGGTATACATCATACCAAAGTTTAAGGCGGTTAGGCCGGTATCACTATTAGTACTCCATACATTATTCCATCTCAATTGGGTTAAATTATCTTCAACCGCCCAGCCACGACGCAGCATAACATGTGCTTTTGAGTTTGCAGTATCATAAAAATTGGATACTCCCGCAGGTACAACTTCAAGGTCGTAAGCTATACCCTCGAGCTCTTGCTGACCGCTGTATATACTGTTATCAGCAGAAGTGAAATCGCTCGAAACAGGTAAAATATTATTATCAATTGTAAACCTTACTCGATTCGCGTAGCCAATAAGTGATAATTGGTCGCCGCGGCCATTATTTGCATCTCTAGTCGCATTTGAACGACTAATATCAATTTGCATATTAAGGTGGTTGTTAACATGCCAATCAAAATTTAAACCCAATGATGAGGTTTCAGTTAAACGGTCAAATTTCTTGGCATGGAAGTCAGTGGCTAAACCAATTTCTTGATACATATCGACAACAGTACCATTCTCATCAACAACAGCATTTTCAACATTTGGGGCAGTAAACCAGTGACCATAGGAAGTGGCATTGGTTTCAATATTAAAATCTGAATAAAGCGCGTCAGCGGTAATAATTAAATTACTTGTTGGGGCATATTGCAATACTACGTTAGCATTGGTTCGGCTACGATTTTCAAATGTTACTTTATGATCGTAGTTACGTGCAGAAAATATATTACCAGTATAATTATCGCCAGATTGAGTTTTTGGGTTTGGAATGCCCACATTTTCTAACCAGCCATCTGTTTGTGCTTGGTTTAATCGAGTGTCTCGTTCTTGATAATATAGTGCGAATAACAGACCAAAAGTATCATTATTAAATGTATTGCTAATTAATGCTGATACTTGTGGTGTATTTTTTTCACTGTTGCTGTCAACAATGGCTTTTACGGAGCCAGCAAGTTTAAAGCCATCAATAGAAAAAGGTCTAGCGGTATTGATATTAACAGTAGCCCCTACACCACCAGACTGCATACTCGCAGTAGAAGTTTTGTGAACATCTAAGCTCTCGACCATCTCTGAAGCTATCGTGTCAAAACTGAAGGCTCGACTAGTATTTTCAGATGCTATTTGGCGACCATTAACTAATACGGTATTAAATTGAGGACCAAAACCACGCACAGTAATCATTTGACCCTCACCACCCGAACGATCAATAGATACGCCACTGGTACGTTGTAAAGATTCAGCTAAGTTAGTGTCTGGAAATTTACCTATTTCTTCAGAAAATATTGAGTCAAGAACGCCACTCGTATAACGCTTCAAATCCATTGAACGAGCAAGTGAACCACGTATACCTGTCACTTCAATAATCTCAATTTCTTTGATTCTTTTTGTGTTTTTTCTTGATGATAGCGTGCTAAATAATGATGTCTTTGATATTTTATTATAATCATTACTGGCTTTATCTAGCTTAAAACTTGGATCTATCAATATTGATAGTTGGCCACTTTTATCAGTTTTGGTTTTAAGTCCCGTGTTTTTAAGTAATTTAACTAATGCATCGACAGTTGAATAATGGCCGATTACTGAATTTGTATTTTTTCCCTGAACTTTTTCCATTGGAAATAACAAAGTAACATTGGCATGTTCTGCGAAACTAATGAGGGATAGATCTGCTCTTTGTCTTGGTATATTAAACATTATTTCATCTGGTTTTTCTGCCGCAATGACACTACCATTGAGAATGAAGATCATGATTAAACAAAACAATCGATTACGTAATTTTTGATAGCTAATTTTTATGGTTTGTCCCCAAGCTAAAAAAAAAGGCGTGTATTTGAAAGTTCTATTCCTTAATAATGTGATATTAATAATTGTTTTGAACAATCTTTTTTGATGTATAGTCATAATAAAATGGTTTAACGTCTTTTAAATTTATACTGTTAGCACTTTTATCGGTCAGGTTACATCTTCCAATTTGATTTATAGGTTAAATATTAAACGCTATGAAAAAATCCCTATGCCTGTGCACAAGTTTTGTTCAATATAATTATAATTTTTAAGCCATTACTCAATACTTTATTACAATTACAAGGTAAATTACAAGATAACAATTAAAAGGTAAATTACCAGCAATAATAATTACAGTCTTATTACGAAAAAGTAAATTAAATAAACAATTAAATTGGTGGATTTTTATTGTTGGTTCGTCCTACCAATACCCATCATTAATCTTATGATAAATATTGAGGTTCAATGTCGAACGAGACAGTGTTTTATAAAATATATTTGGCATCGAGAAAAAGTATTTCTCGAGTTGTTTCTCGTATTGTGCCGCCCGATGAAATTGAAGATATTGTGCAAGAAACTTATGTGCGTATTTGTCAAATTAAAAATAAAGACCATATCAATTCACCCAAATCTTTTATGTTTAAAATGGCGCGAAATTTAGCACTAGATTACCAAAAAAAAGCCAATGTCAGGCTTGTTGATGGTGTTGATGATATGGGGAAGTTAGAATTATTACTTTCAGACTATAATAATGATGAGATGTACGACAATGCTGTAACCAATAGAGAGTTTTCTTGTTTTTGTAATGCCGTTAGAGAATTACCGGTACAATGTAGAAAGGTTTTTGTGTTAAAAAAAGTATATGGCTACTCTCAGCGTGAAATTGCAGAACAATTAACTATTAGTGAATCTACCGTGGAAAAACATATTTCAATGGGTATTAAACGTTGTACTTTATTTATGCGTCATCAAAGTGAACAAGTGAATTCACCCAAAGACTCATTACATTTAGGAGGTCGTTATGAATAATGTTCATCAACTGCACTCCAAAGAGCAAGTTATCAAAGAAGAATTACGCTTAGATCAGGCAAGTGACTGGATCGCTAAACTCGATAGGGAGTTATTGAGTGCAGAAAAAACTGAGCTTAAAATTTGGCTTGCACAAGATAATGACAATATAAAATTACTGATGGAAATAGCAAAAATGTGGGATAAAATGGACGATTTAAATCGTCTGTCTGATTTGTTTCCCTACGAGGAAGTAAATAAAAAATCAACCCCTTGGTTTGTTGCAATGGCCGCCTCATTTGTTGTTGCCATTCTTTTTACGTTAGTAAGTACCATCTCCAGTTTTTCTCCGTTCACTGAAAAAGCAACATCCTCAGTAGTTGTTATGCAAGCGAGTTATCAAACCAATGTCGGTGAAAGTCACACCATTAATTTACCAGATAATAGTAAATTAGTTTTAAACACGAATAGTTTTGTACAAGTTAAATATACTGCAAGTGCGCGGTTAATTGAGTTGCAACGTGGAGAAATACACATTGATGTTGCTCATGATAAGTCACGTCCTCTGAGCGTATTAACTAATGGTAAAATTATTCAAGCGGTAGGTACTGCATTCAATGTTAAAGTAAATAATGACTTAGTTGAACTAATTGTTACCGACGGTAAAGTACTTGTTGCCAAAAAAGATAATGTTTCACTTAATTCTGACATCGAACAAATAGCGAAACGCTTACCTCAAAGTTCTATGGCGATTTCAGAAGGGGAAAAAGTAGAGCTCAACTTAACCAATCAATTACTCGAAGAAGTGGTGAAGTTAAAACCAATTGAAATTGCTGCTAGTTTATCTTGGCGACGCGGTCACTTGATTTTTCGTGGCGATTCACTTGTCGACGTAATGGCTGAAATTAGCCGGTATACAGATATCAAATTTGAGTTGACAGATGATGAACAGCTCAAAAGTATTCAAGTTGCTGGCGTTTTTAAAACAGGTGATGTAACGGGCTTACTTAAAGTGCTTAATCAAAATTTTGATATTAGTTATGAAAAAGTGAGCAACGATAAAATTATCCTTAAATACTCTGGATAGTAAATTCTACCGATAATGATAAAACATTTTATTAATCGATTATTAAAGTGATAATCGATTAATAGGTTACCCGCAAAAAATCCCTTTCACTAAATAATAACCAATGAGTTTTAATGCTCATTATTGGTTTGGGGTTTTGTTGTCTCTAAGAAAAATAATAATAAAGGTTAGTACCATGACATTAAATACGCTAGATATAAGTATCTTTATAGCCTATGTAATAGGATTGCTGATTGCAGCCCTTTGGATTTCACGTAACGAAGGAGCGGGAGACCGAAATACAGACGACTATTTCTTAGCGAGTAAATCACTTCCTTGGTGGGCTGTTGGTGCTTCTTTGATTGCTGCTAATATTTCTGCAGAGCAAATTATTGGTATGTCGGGCTCTGGTTTTGCTATTGGTTTAGCCATTGCCTCTTATGAGTGGATGGCGGCGATTACTCTATTAATTGTCGGTAAGTTTTTTCTGCCAATATTTTTAAATTCAGGCATTTATTCTATGCCGCAATTTCTCGAAAAACGTTTTGATCATCGTGTTAAAACTGTGATGGCTATTTTTTGGTTAGGGGTTTATGTCTTTGTCAATTTGTCGAGTATTTTATGGTTAGGAGGCTTAGCCATTAGTGCTATGACCGGAGCTGATATTCTTTTCGGTATGTTATTCCTTGCCTTATTCTCTATTGCTTATTCTTTATATGGTGGTTTAAAAGCAGTTGCCTTTACCGATATTATCCAGGTGGTGTTGTTAGTTCTGGGGGGCTTGATTTTATCCTATTTAGCTCTGGATGAAATAGCCCAAGGTCAGGGTATAATTGCTGGATTTTCGTTGTTAACAGAACTCGCACCAGAAAAGTTTGATATGATTTTAACCAGTGATAATCCTCATTATATGAGTCTGCCAGGCATATCGGTTCTTGTTGGTGGTATGTGGGTGATGAACTTGTCTTATTGGGGATTTAATCAATATATTATTCAACGGGCATTAGCGGCTAAAAATATTAATGAGGCTCAAAAAGGTATTGTCTTTGCGGCATTTTTAAAACTGTTAATGCCGATTATTGTTGTTTTACCAGGGATTGCAGCAGTGGTTCTGATTCCTAATCTTTCATCACCTGATCAAGCTTATCCTGAGATGATGTCGTTAATGCCACATGGTTTAAAAGGGCTGATTTTTGCGGCGCTAGTTGCGGCAATCATTTCATCGGTATCATCGATGTCTAATAGTATTGCTACTATTTTCACTTTAGATATTTACCAGTCATTAGCGCCAAATAAATCGCAAAAGCATTATGTCAATGTTGGCCGTATGGCAAGCTTAGTTGCTTTATGTCTGGCATTGGTTATTGCTAAGCCCCTGTTAGGAAACTTTGAGCAAGCTTTTCAATATATTCAAGAGTTTACTGGCTTTTTTACGCCTGGAATCGTAGTGTTATTTATTTTAGGACTATTTTGGAAAGGTATTAATGCTAATGGTGCATTAGCTGCGGCGGTAGGCTCTGCTGTATTATCTTTATTATTTAAACTGCTTTGGCCTGAACTACCGTTCATCGATCGGGTAGGTTTGGTGTTTTTATTATGTCTTGTGATAGCTGTAGTGATATCGCTTTCAACAGTCCAGTCTAATAAAGAACATAACCATGCGATAGATTTAAAAGAGATAAGCTTTCATACAGGTTCAATATTTAATACGGCGGCAGTTTCTTTAGTCCTTATTATTGCTGCCTTATATGCCACTTGGTGGTAAATAAAAAA
>CAWVSL010000056.1:0-13230 GCA_963933115.1 uncultured Colwellia sp. | reverse complement strand
TTTAGCCACCCCATTCTCTCTAATATAAGTTCTTTTAATATCAAAGCCGCTTGCTAATTACCTACTATTATTAGCACTTTCTTATGAGCGTTCCTGGGCATATTCTGTGAGCGTTTTTTTGGTTTTAATAAGCTAATTATGGCTAATTTCTGTTATCACTAGCCAACTTTTACTGCATACCCTCGATATTGAACTGATTAGCTTAGCCTGCTTCGAGAATCTACTGTGGTTTTATTTTCAATAAAGCATAGCTTTCCTAAATATTTTTTGTCAGTTATATTAAATTTGTTATCAAACTTAGCAGTAGAAATTCAAAGGAAGTGTTGATATTAAGTAGGGCTATTATCCTATCTTTTTCATTTTGTGAGGTTAAGCACTTGAAATACTCAATTCTTATTTTATCAACTTTGATCCTATCCTCTTGCGGTGGAGGTGGCTCTAACGTGAACAGTGCTAATGTTAGTGGCGGCAGCAATTCTGCTTCGGTATCGCTCTCAACAAACCCAACAACCGTTATGGTAGACGACTCTTCGACACTTACTTGGGCAAGTACCAATGCCTCGTCTTGTACTGCATCTGGTGCTTGGTCTGGTGAAAAATCAACTTCTGGCCGTGAATCCGTTGTTATGAATGATTTTGGCGAGCAAAAATTTTCACTAACATGTGGAAGTGCTTCTGCCAGCGTAATGGTTACTGTCAACAGTGATAATTCAGAAGGCTCTTGTGTAAACCCTCATAGTGCAGAAATATATGAATCCTACTTAGGTAGCTATGATATACCTACACCTCAACATTCTTTTAGTGATGATAAGGTTAAAGCCATAGGCCTAAAGGATTATGGTGTTGAATGGATCTATAATAATTACAAAGGAAAAGGTGCGAGTTGGATTCAAGATTGTACTGAAGATCAATACATTAAATTAATGTATAGAACAACGCTAAATAGATTAAAAAATCATGGTGTAAATACTGTTTCATTATATAACTTTGGTTATTGGCAAGACGCACAAGCTGATGCTTGGCTGGTGGATCACGATGCTAAGCATTTAGACGATTGGGTGATTGAATACATTGTAAGCGAAGCTGAAAAGTTAAGTTTAACAATTCACTATGTTTGGCAATTCTTAGCAGAAGATACCCAGAACAAATTTTTGTTCCCGTTCAATGGCTATGTTGAAGTAGATATGCCGCTACTAAAGAAAATTATGGATGCCCATGAAACACATATTCTTTGGGAAGCAGAACGTTTAGAAGCGATTGGCGTAGGCGCTATTTCAGCAGACTGGAGTGCAATGTGGTTATGTTTTCACTGTGGTATAGATGAACCTCATACACAAGAGGAAACTGATGAAGTCAAAGATTATTACATGGAAAGAATGGGCGGTATTATTGATAAAATCAAAGAAAAATTTTCTGGAAAAATCTATGTGGGTGATGGACCTCAATGGAATGATAAACGGGTATTTGATAAAGTTGATGGGATAATTCTACCGTTTGGGAACCTACTAACTAACAATGAAGTGGCAACCGCTTCTGTTGACCTTATACAAGAGCGAGCAACTCAGTTTATTGAAAACACCCACAAGCAATGGAATTGTTTAGACGGGCAACCTTGTTGGTATAATTCAAGTGAAACTATTCCTAAAGTTATGTTTAACTTTTTTGGTCAAAGTCATGCCTCATTTTTATCAACAGGCTGGATTGAAGATGGGTTCTGTACTCAAGGGGACATCAATGGTATTAACACCGATTGTCTTCAATATGAAGTGAAAACCGATTTTTCTGCCCAAGCAATCTTTACTGAAGGATTATTACGAGCGGCCAATATGCAAATTTATTTTGATACGCTAGGAACAACAACAACGACTGGATACTGGTTGTCAGATACCCTGATACCTGAGGAAAACCAGCTTCCTGCCAGTAAAAATACCGTAGAAGGCTTCCCAAACATATCACAATCTATTCGAGGGAAATCAGCAGAAAAAATTATTAAATACTGGTATACCGGTGAATATGAAGCCTATGCTCCAAAAATCATTGATTAACTTTATTTTAAGCTAGTTATTATTTTGGTTTAGGCGGTTAACATAAGTTATCAAAGCAAATTTGATTGGGATAAAACTTCACAGTGAAAACTTTGAGGTTTTATTTTATAAAATTTAGAGTGTTAGCATTACCTGTTCCATTTTAAACGAGGGTTTAAGTCCCTTTAGCTACCCTATTTTCTTCTCATTCAAAGCAAGAGCTTTAATTTTTATAAACGATAACAATCGCTACTATCATTCGCCCTGTCTATATTCTGTGAGCGTTTGGTATTAGCAAGTAAATTAAGCCGTTAATTACTCCAACTCACTCTTTACGTTATAGCCCTAATCGTTACCCTAACTTTCATTTGTTACTTGTATTCTTTCAACTAAAAAGTCGACCGCCGCTTTTACTTTTGGTACTAAATAGCGCTGTTTTTGATACAACAGATAAACGGCCATATCAGAATTTTGAGTTATCGCTAATTCATCCTCAAACTTAAGTTCTTGCAACTTCCCTGACGCAAGATATGGGGCTAACGCCCATCGAGTAGACATTAAAATGCCTTCACCTTGACAGGCTTTTTTAGCAAGCCATGGTCCGTTATTTGAAATCGCTAACGCTGGCCCTGAGACATCATGCCATTGACCGTTGAGATTACATAACCAAGGAGTCGGTCCAAATGGCGCTTTAAAATAAAGGCCATGATGTTCCTTTAATGCCATCGCATTTTTAGGCACTCCGTGTTTCTCTAAATAACTTGGTGAAGCGACAGGAATAAAACTATTGTCCATGAGTCTTATGGCTAAAACTCGTTCATTTGGTGCGTAACCACCGCGAATAGCGATATCAACATCGTCACGGCCGAGTGTTGATAACTCGTCACTTAAACTGACATCTAAGACAATTTCTGGGTATAGCGCGCTGAATACATCTAACAAAGGAAGCAATATTTTTTCACCAAAACCGACCATTGAACTTATACGTAAACGGCCCATTGGCGTTGTTTGGTAACTACGAACAGTTTCATTACTTTGCTCTAGTTGACTCAATATTTGCTGTACATCGTTATAATAAAGTTGTCCCACTTCGGTCAGTTTAACCATTCGGGTAGAACGCTTTAGCAACGTCGCTCCTAAACTCTTTTCTAAATCAGCAACTCGTCTCGACAACGATGATGGCGGCACATTAAAAGCACTTGAAGCTTTCGTAAAACTGCCCGTTTCAACGACTTTACTGAAATACCGTATTGCACGTAGTTGATCCAACTAACTTCCCCATTAAATATATAACTGAGTGTATTTGCTTTATTATTGCCTTAAAAGCAATAGTGATCCGCATTTTCCCTTATATATAACGAAATTAAAACAAGTAATAATACCTTTAACTTTAAAAGTGCAACCTTAACCCTGTTCAAACGTGTTAAATAACGGGGCTTTAATTGTATTATTTGGTAATTAAAAATAACCTTCACATTGATAATGGAACTGATTTATGATTATTTTGCACGGTTTTGCCGCTAGTAACTATTACAATCTAGTGAAACATCTCCTTCTATACAAAGAACTGCCATTCCAAGAAAACCTTATTTATGCTGGTAGTGACGAGTTACTAACAATCAGTCCAGCGGGCAAAGTACCTATTATCACAACGCCAGATGGCCTTCATATTTCAGAGTCGAGTGTCATTTGTGACTTTATTGAGGAAACTTACCCTAAAAATCCGCTATACCCTAAAAATGCTGGAGAACGTGCTGTTATCCGTCAAATCATGAAGATAGCAGAGCTTTATTTTGAACTGCCAAGCAGACGACTTATCCCTTATGCATTTTCAGGCACTACCGCTCCTGAATCAGTTACCACTGAAGTACGCCAAGTATTGAACCGTGGAATTACCGCCCTAAGTCGCTTATCTCAATTTTCTCCTTGGATTGCAGGTGAACAATTAACGATGGCTGACATCTACGTTTATTACGTCAACACCATTGTTAGCACTTTTGGCGCTAGCCAACTTGACTGGGATATACTTGCAGAGATCCCTGGAATGAAAGAGTGGAACGATTCCATGAGTCAATCTGCTATTGCTCAAAACGTAGAGGCAGATCGCCTAGCAAACATGCCCGAGTTTATCCAAAAGGTAAAAGCTCAGTTTAGAACAGCTAATCCTGTATAAAACTTAACAATAAAAGTAATCAATGGCAAAAAAAAGCATTTATCACTTAACAAATTCAATTATTTACCGGAGAAAACGCTATGACAGATACAAATATCCAACTGACTTCAACAATCAGCGAAGACAATAAATTAACACTGGCATTACAAAACATCGAAATGCCACAACCGGGTGACGCTGAAGTCGTTATTCGTATTGAAGCTGCTCCATTAAACCCGTCTGACTTAGCTGTTCTTTTCAGCGCCGCTGATATGTCAACAGCGACACAATCAGGCACTGAAGAAAGTCCAGCCATTACTGCTGATGTTCCGGCTCAGTTTATGCCCGCGGTAAAAGCTCGTATCAATAAAGCAATTCCTGTCGGTAATGAAGGATCAGGAACCGTTGTCGCTGCAGGCTCATCGCCAGCGGCACAAGCATTAATGGGAAAAACAGTGGCCGTCATTGGTGGTGGAACTTATCGTCAATATATCTGTGCCAATGTACAAAGCTGCTTAGAATTAAAAGCAGGCACTACGGCTAAAGAAGGCGCATCTTCTTTTGTTAACCCCCTTACAGCACTAGCTATGGTTGAAACAATGCGTGCTGAAGGTCATAAGGCCATCGTTCATGCTGCAGCAGCGTCTAACCTTGGTCAAATGTTAAACCGTATTTGTATTGCCGATGGCATCGATTTAATTAACATTGTCCGTAAAGCTGAACAAGAAACGTTGTTACGTGATATGGGCGCAAAATATGTCGTTAACTCAAGTAGTGATACCTTCCTTGCTGAGTTAACTGCAGCGATTATTGAGACAGGAGCAACTATCGCGTTTGATCCAATTGGCGGTGGTCAATTAACCAGTAACATTCTTAACTGTATGGAAGTTGCTGCGGCTCGTGATATGAAAGAACACAGCGTTTATGGCTCTGATACTTTCAAACAAGTTTACATTTATGGTGCATTAAACCGTGGCCCAATTACGCTAAATCGTAACTTTGGTTTTGCTTGGGGTGTCAATGGATTCTTATTATTTACTGCACTGGGCAAATTAGGGACTAAAACTGTCATGGCAATGCGTAAGCGTGTTACCGATGAAATCACCACAACATTTGCTAGCCACTACACACACGAAGTGTCATTAGCAGAGGTATTACAATTAAAATCGATGGCGGCTTATTCTAAACAAGCGACAGGTGAGAAGTACTTAATTACACCTCAACAGTAATTGTTTTTTTAACTGCTAGATTGTAAAGTATGTAAACGCAGATACTGAAGATGGTGTCTGCTTTTTTGTTTACTAGCGCAATTTAATGATTAGGTACCCAATGAAGAAAACATCTCTGTCAAATATATTACGATTAATCCTAATGACCCTTTTTTTATCTGCATGTGGTGGTGGCGAAAATAACTCACCTACGACTCCGCCAATTCCGGCACCAACGCCTACCCCAACACCATCACCTGAGCCACAACCTACTGGGTTATCTTCACTTCATACGGATGGCGTAAAATGGGTCAATGCAGCAGATGAAACCGTCATATTGAAAGGTACTAATCTTGGTAACTGGCTATTGCATGAATTTTGGATGATGAACCAGTCGTCAAATACCGTTGCCACCGACCAATGTACTTTAGAAGCAACCTTTGACGAGCGCTTCGGTTTTAACGAACGCGAACGATTATTAGATTTATTCCGTGATAACTGGATTGCAGAACGCGACTGGGAAATTATGGAAGATTTTGGTTTCAATGCTATTAGATTACCTTTTACCTGGAATGTTATCGAAGACGAAAATAATCCCATGACGTTACGCACAGATGCTTGGCAATATATTGATTATGCTATTGAAGAGGCAGAAGCCCGTGGTATGTATGTGATCCTAGATTTACATGGGGCTATTGGTGCACAAGGTTTGCAAGATCATTCAGGCTGTGCCGGCCAAAACTTGTACTGGACTACACCAGCATATCAGGAGCGAACAACTTGGTTATGGCAGCAAATAGCCAAACGTTATAAGAATAATGGCACAGTAGCAGCCTATGGCTTATTGAATGAGCCTTGGGGAACAAGTGCAAGTAATCTAGCCGATGTTATGCTTGATTTACATGACGCTGTTCGAGCCGTTGACGCAGAAAAAATCATTATCTTACCAGGACATCATGAAGGGATAGATTCATACGGTCATCCTAATTCATTTGGTGGTACTAACATCGCCTTTGAAATGCATTTTTATCCGGGTATCTTTGGTTGGGGCGAGCCAACTTATCAAACACATCGTGATTGGTTAACCTGTGGTAAGAATGGTACTGAGGGAGTTTGCAGTTGGGCCGCTAAAATGGACGATTTATCATCACCATTATTGGTGGGGGAATTTCAGCCATGGGCAAATACCGGTTATGAGTTTGGTGGAGAAAATACCCGAGCCACCTATGATAAATTTGCTGAGTTTAATTGGGCTGCCACTAACTGGTCTTATAAAGTATTGACGGGTGGCGGTGGCCAAGGAGCCGGTACTTGGGGCATGGTAACTAATAAAAAGGCAGGTTTAGGCCTAGTCACCAAAGCTTCAACCTGGGATTGTGCCGGTTGGGACAGTACCTTTGATGATGCCTGTGGTGCGTCTACCCCTATTATCCAGCCAATAGCAGAAGGTCTACAAACATATTACCTAGTTGTTAAGTTTGGTTCCATTGCTGGCGGTAACCTTGATGTTAGCCTTGATAACCTAAGTTTATTAGATGAAAGGGGTAATAATCTTATACTGAACGGTAACTTTGGTTCTAATAGTGATTGGACTACTTGGGCCGCTTCTACTTCACCTACAATAGATTTTAATACCATTGACGCGGCTAAACTTCCTACGACTTCTGAAGGTCCGGTATTAAGGATGAGTGGTGTTGATATTAATGGTGGTATCTATCAAGCGATTACTTTAGAAGGCGGTAAAGACTATTTACTCTCTGGTGTATTTAAAGACAACTCAAGTGTAGATTCTTGGGCTGAAGTTTATATTGTCGCAGATGCTCCTATTGAAGGCACCGACATTGTTGCAGGTGCATCGATACCTGCGGTTGATTTCGCTAATGATCCGATAAAAGATATTGAAGCGCTCTTTGAATTATTTGGTACCACTGGCTATGAAATACACCAGCCACTTTTAGCAGCAATGACCGCTATTGAACCGTCAACCTTATATTCATTACCCGCAGCACCCTCAGGATTAAATATTTTAGTTAATGATATTGGTGCTCATTTAAGTTGGAATGCCAATCAAGAGTTAGACGTTACCGGTTATCATATTTATCGTAGTACTGACAATAATTCAACTTATCAATTGATTACTGAAAATGTTGATGCTGTAACTTACTCAGACCCAACGATTAAAGATACCAATGTTTATTATTACAAAATAGCGGCCGTTGATGCACAAGATATCAGTTTTGATAGTAATGAAGTGGTCACTGGCGTGCTTGTTAATGAGATACCCGGATTACTTCAAGCAGAAAATTGGACTGACATGAATGGTTTTGAAGTAGAAACGACTTCAGATACTGATGGTGGCCGTAATACAGGTTTTGCCGACCCGGGCGATTGGCTTGAATATAGAATTAATATCGCTACCGCAGGTAATTATTTGGTTGCATACCGACTAGCAACTCAAACTGGCAGCGATGGTTTTACGTTGACGGTTAATGGGAGCCTAATTGATAGTGTTGTTGTTCAATCTACAGGTGGTTGGCAAACATGGGCTACTCAAACAAGTACTGTCGCTTTACCTACTGGAGAGCATACGCTTCGTATAGATTCGATTGGTGGTGCTTGGAACTTAAACTGGTTGAAGTTTTCGGTCACTCCTTAAATCTTTATAGGTAGGTGCCCTAAACAGGCGCCCTCTTTTCGACAAATAATAGCAAGGTTACAAAATTTTCATTGATTATCGAGATGTTATACAAAATAATTTAAAATTAACTGGCCAGAATTTTTAGATTATTATTTCAGATAATATCGCTATTATGTGCTATAAAACCACGTAACACTGTGATTACTTAGCAAAAAGATAATAAACTCAACTCTTGGAGAACATATGATGTCCATTTCCCCCCTTATCCTGATCGCATTAGCATTAATGCTAAGTGCCTGCACTGATACCATAACAACAAAAGAGTCAGATGTTCAGCCAAGCTCAGCAAGCAGTTGGCACCTTGATTTTTTTGATGACTTCGAAACATTCAATCCTGAGAACTGGCAAGATCAACCCATTTGGGTTAATAATGAGCACCATTGTTATGTTCGAGATAACGAGTTTGGAACCCGTGAAGTGAGCAATGGTAGCATTAAACTAAAAGTTATTGATCTTGGTGAAAAACGTCCTTGTGATAATTTTAACAAACAAGGTGAGCAGCACCCTGATACCCAGTATGTTGCTGGTCGTATCGCATCGAAAAATCTTAAAGAATTTGTCAAGGGTAAATGGACCGCTCGGTTAAAAGTCGAAAACAGTGGTCAATCAGGCATGTTCCCCGCTTGGTGGCTACTCGGTGCTCGAAATAACGAGCCTCCAGTCCAAGAGCTTGATGAAAATATTTGCTGGCCCATGGTAGGTTCAGGTGAAATTGATATCTTTGAGCATCATAGTGATGGTGGTCCAGATCATTATGCCGCACGAGCGATTAAAAGTGATGGTCAATGTGGTGGCGGTGATTGGCAATCACTGATGTTGGTTCAAAAAGCCCAACTTAATGAATACCATGATTACTCAGTAGAATGGGTTGGTGATGATGTGATTTTCCGTCTCGATGAAGTTGAAGTTTACCGACTGCCTAATGAGTCCGCTAAACTTGCTGAGCCATTCTTCGCCATCTTAAACTTTGCCAAGATCAATGACTCATCTATGACGGCGACCTGGATCATGGAAGTTGATTGGGTAAAGCACGAGTCTTGGCATTAATAGTTTTGCTAAAACAACGTATAAAGTGATGAAGTATCACAGCCCTTCATCACTTTTTTTCAGGCACATTATCGGCGTATTAAACTAATTGATCTTATGCAATAAATCAACTCAACATACCGTTCTAGCGGATCAAAAAGAAGAACGATAAAGTGGAGCAAACTTTACCGTTGACCGTTCTATGATCTCACTTGTCCATCACCGTTCACTAAATACTTTTCAGTCGTTAACGACTCAATTCCCATTGGCCCATAAGCATGCAATTTTGATGTGGCAATACCAATTTCGGCTCCAAGCCCCAACTGTGAACCGTCAGAAAATCGCGAAGAGGCATTAACCATAACTACTGATGCATCAACTAACTGTTGGAAGTTCGTCGCTTGTTGAATATCTTCCGTGCATATCACTTCAGTGTGATGACTACCGAACTGATCTATATGCTCAACAGCCTGACCAAAATCATCAACGACACGGATGGCTATTTCTAGGCTTAGATATTCCTCACCATATTGATGCGACTCTAGTTTTTTACTGTTTTTAAAGTATGGAACGCTCACCGCACAGCCATTAACAATAACACCTTTTTCTATAAACCGATCCGCAACCATAGGTAAAAAGACTTCGGCAATATCTTTATGAACAAGCAAGCCTTCTAGTGCATTACATACACCAGTTCGCTGGGTTTTGCCATTTGAGAGTATTTCCAACGCTTTATCAACATCTGCAGCTTTATCAACAAACAAGTGACAAACCCCCTTATAATGTTGAATAACTGGAATTTGACTATTTTCAGTCACAAAGTTTATCAGGCCAGCACCACCTCGAGGAATAACAAGATCAATGTAGTCTTTTTGTGTTAATAACGACTTCATTAATTCTCGATCGGGATCAGCAATAACAGTAATTATTTCTTTAGGCAACGCATATGCTTCTAAAACATTTTGTAATACTTCAGCGATAGCTAAACTACTGTTTAATGCTTCTTTACCTCCTCTTAATATCACTGCGTTGCCGGATTTAATACATAAGCCCGCGGCATCAGCGGTTACATTAGGTCGCGCTTCAAAAATCATGCAAATAACACCTAAAGGTATACGCATTTTGCTTATTTTAAGGCCATTAGGTCTGATGTTATCTTCTCTAATTGTACCAACAACATCCGGTAGATGAGCAACCGTCTCTAAACCAACCGCCATATCTTCTATTCGCTCGTCGTTTAATTTCAAACGATCAATCATCGAATCGCCTAAACCATTTTTTTCAGCAAAGTCGATATCCATAATATTAGCTTTAAAAATTTGTGCTTTATTTTCACGAAGTGCACTAGCCATATCATTAAGTAGCTTTAATTTAGTGTCAGTGGATTGAATTGCCATTATTTTAGCGGCTTTAGCAGCGCTACGAGCAATATTTGTTATTAAATTCATTCGGACTCCATTAACGCAATATACTGTTTTGAAATAATTGGTTCTTGCGTTTTATCTAATTCTTCAGAAAAATCTTGATTGTCGCTATCTGCAACAAAGTTAAGCAGACAGCTACTGTAATTTGTTTTGACTTTAGCGAGTTTGTCACCGTTATTTTTTCTCAAGAGCACAATGTCGCCTGAAGAAAAATCACCTTTGACTCTAAGTAAATCGTCTGCAACCAATAGGTCAACCGCCTCATTGGAAGAAATCTCATATTGATTATCAACAATGAGCTCACCTTGAGCGCGAGTGGTATGGCGCATCCAATGTACACCATCAAGCATCGGATCTTTGTGCGGAAAGAAGTGCGTCCCAGGATTACCACCCGTGAGTAAGGTCTGAAAACTTTGCTCTTTAAAACCATTAACAATATAGGTGTCAATACCATGAGACACCGCTTTTTCTGCGGCTTGAATTTTAGTTTTCATGCCACCGGTACCAACATCACTCGTTGCACCGCCTGCCATGGCATAAATTTCATCATTGATCTTATAAACTTCTGATACTAACTCAGCATGTTTGTTTAATTGAGGATTTTCCTCGAATAGTCCATCAATATCAGAACAAATAATTAATGCATCTGCATTTGCTGCAGTTGCCACCATTGCAGATAGGTTATCGTTATCACCTACTTTTAGCTTATCTGAAGTGACTGCATCATTTTCATTTATAATAGGGAGAATATCGTTATCTAACAGAATATCAATAGTCTCTCTAATACTTTCATAGCGAACTCGGTTACGTAAATCTGCATGCGTTAATAATAACTGCGCAGAAGGGAAATCAAACAATTTGTCCCAAGTCGCCATCATTTCAGATTGTCCTGCGGCAGCCATTGCCTTTTTAATAACTATACTGTCGGCCTTGTTGTTATTGAATAAATGAGCACCCGCGGCTATTGAGCCCGAAGAAACCAAAACAACTTGTATACCTGAAAGCCGACATTGCACAATAAAATTTGCGATACTGAGTAAATACAAGCTACTACAGCCATTCTTTGTCGGTGCAATTAATGCGCTACCTACTTTAATTACTATTCTCTTCCAATTTTCAAAATTCACTTTAACTCCTTGGTTAATATTTTAATATTTAATTAACGGTTAACGGTTAATTGGCTTTTACGACACAGAGCAGAAAAATCTTTATTTAAATATTTTTCTGCTTCGTCTTTTTATCTATAAATTTAATTTTTTGTTCATCGCTAGAATGACAATCTACTAGGTAATAACATCAACAAAAAAATTTAATAGTCGCGTGCTTAATTAGCTTACATTTCTCACTATAAGCTTAATGATAACGGGTAAAAAAATGCTGACTACACATTAGATAATGAGTTGCATAACTCAAAATATTAATACAATACTAATGATTTAAAGGGGGGTATTTTTGCTAAATAAAGTTATGTTTTTTTATCTATGCTATTTTCGGATTTGGGTTTACGTTTAAAAAGGTAGGCAAGGATATAACAAGTGCCCATAAAAGCCCAAAAACATAGAGATTCCGATATACTCCTGGATTTACTACCTGATTTTGAATTTTCACGTGTAACACTCATTCTTTGCCTCCTGGCATTTAATTTATAGTTAGTCCACTAATCATACGTATACTAACGATAAAAACACAAAAGGTCAAGTTTTAGCTTGAAATAGTTACTTAGGGAACCAACGTAGTAAGTTGTAATAAGGTTACTTGGAAAAACAGCTAGTTTTTTAACTTATTCCCAGATAGACTTTACTTCCCAAATAAGTAATCAATATAAAAGAAAGTTGCCGATGGAAAAATATGAAGAATTATTTGTTTCAATACGTAAAATCATACGTGCAATTGATTTACGTTCAAAAAAATTAAATAAAGTTGCTGGAATCACAGGGCCTCAATTGCTTATTATGCAAGAGCTAGGACACGTCAAAGGTATAACAGCTAAAGATGTTTCTACTAATATTCATTTAAGTCAGGCGACTGTTACAAGCATCCTTGATCGGTTAGAAGCCAAGCATTTTATCAAACGAGTGCGAAGTGATAGTGACCGTCGACGCATCGCCTTATACTTGACCGATGATGGTATGAATGCCTTATTAAACGCACCTCAGCCTATTGAAGATAATTTTGTTGAAAAATTTAGTGCATTAAAGCAGTGGGAGCAATATCAACTTTTATCAAGTGTTGAGCATATAGCTCATATGATGGGTGCCTCTAATATCGATGCAGCACCGGTATTAAATATAGGTGAGCTGACAACTTCTGAGCTAATTGAAAAATAAAAATGAGCTTATATAGTAATTTTTTGTGCTTCTCAATAGTGTCGAAAATTAGATTCAACACATCATATTTCCCCGTGAAATAGGTTAAATATTCACATTTTCTTTTCCACCCTTTAAAACCAGAACCGTCAAATATTCATGACAATAATTAGAAATTTCTAATTATTGTTACTGTACATATGCTGTGAACCTTTCTATCACCTTCTTTGGCAACTTTTAAGCCACCCAGCAGCTTATTGGAAGTCATGTATAGACCCTTACCATTATTTATACATAAGTCTAAGGTTAAATTGAGCGCCCATATCACCTTGCTCAGCCTCTTTGGTTGTTGAGAGAAAGTCGTCTGCTTCATTAGTGCTAACCTTAAAGGC
>CAWVSL010000055.1:0-14088 GCA_963933115.1 uncultured Colwellia sp. | reverse complement strand
CCTTTGTTATAGTACTTAACAATTAAGTGATTGACAGTTACAAAGCAAATACGTTATAAATATGAGACTAAAGAGTACATTGTTAATAGTGTATTGAGCATTAAAAGAATTAGAGATGATAATTACATTAGGTGAGCACATTCGAACTAACCTCCTCCTGGCATTAATTTTGCGCGGATAGGTTTTTTTTGCTTAAGTAAGAGTATCAAAATAATTAAAACCCGCGCCAATAAACGTGGGTTTTTTTATGTCCGAAAAATTGATAGTAATAATTTTTTAGATAACATGTGTACAAACGATTAGGACAAAACAATGGCTAGCACTCAAACAATAAAGGCTTCAAACTCTTCTTCTGATAAAGACAGAGTCATTATTTTTGACACAACGTTACGTGATGGTGAACAAGCATTAAATGCCAGTTTATCTGTACGAGAAAAACTACAAATTGCCCAAGCATTAGAACGTTTAGGCGTTGATATTATGGAAGTTGGTTTTCCAGTGTCTTCTCCTGGAGATTTTGAGTCGGTTCAACAAATAGCTAAAACTATAAAAAATTCACGGGTATGTGCCCTAGCAAGAGCAGTGGAAGGTGATATTAAGGCTTGTGCTGATGCGTTAAAACCCGCAGAACAATTCCGCATTCACACCTTCATTTCAACGTCAGATGTGCATGTGCAACACAAGCTTAAAAAAGAGTTTGCTGATGTGCAGGCAATGGCTGTTCATGCCGTAAAATATGCACGCCAGTTTACTGATGATGTTGAGTTCTCTTGTGAAGATGCCGGTCGAACTCCTATTGATAATTTATGCCGAATGGTAGAAGCCGCCATTAATGCGGGCGCTAGTACCATTAATATTCCTGATACAGTTGGCTACACTTTACCATTTGAATTCCAAGGTATAATTACAAATCTATTTAATCGTGTACCCAATATTGATAAAGCTATTATTTCAGTCCATTGCCACAACGATTTAGGGCTTGCCGTTGCCAACTCCATGGCAGCCGTTCAAGCAGGCGTTCGCCAAATTGAATGTACCATTAACGGTATCGGTGAACGTGCGGGTAATTGCTCATTAGAAGAAGTAGCGATGATCATGAAAACTCGCGCTAGCTTATTAGGTGTTCATAGTAATATTCAACATCAAGAAATTGCACGAACGTCAAAATTGGTCAGTACTTTGTGTAATATGCCGGTGCAATTAAATAAAGCGATTGTTGGTGGTAACGCCTTTAGTCACTCTTCAGGTATACATCAAGATGGGATGCTAAAAGCAAGTAATACCTATGAGATCATGACGCCAGAAAGTGTTGGTATTGCCAAAACCAAGCTAAACTTAACCTCTCGCAGCGGTCGTCATGTGATTAAACACCGCATGGAAAGTTTAGGTTATCAAGAATCAGACTATGAGTTAGAACAACTTTATACCGACTTTTTAACATTGGCTGATAAAAAAGGGCAAGTGTTTGATGATGACCTAGAAGCACTTGTTTTTAAATTACAACAACAAGACTTAAAAGACTTTTACCGTATTGAACAACTTAATGTACAAGCAGGTAGTGGTGACTTCTCTACGGCAAGTATTAAATTATTTTCAGGTGAAGAAAGCCAAATTGTCTCAGCAACGGGTAATGGCCCAGTAGATTCATTATATCGTGCGATCAAACAAGCCGTTGATATTGAATTTGACGTGAGTGATTACAAAATATCAAATAAAGGTTCGGGTGAAGATGGCTTAGGACAAGCTGATTTAGAGATCACTTGGCAAGGCAGAAATTTTCATGGTTATGGTTTAGAAACTGATGTCATAGAGGCATCAGGACAGGCATTGATCCATGCACTCAATAGTATTCGAAGAGCGATGACCATTGCAGAGATGAAACATACAAGTCATCAAAAAAAATAAGTTATGTAACAAAGATCAATCACGACCAGTAATATATTAAAAAATTAACGAGAACGAATAAATGTCACACATAGCAATATTAGCGGGCGACGGTATCGGCCCAGAAGTCATGGTTGAAGCAAAAAAAGTATTAAACACCATTTCCGAAAAATTTAACATTCAAATTAACACTAAAGACTTTGATGTGGGTGGCGCTGCCATTGATAAACATGGTAATGCACTACCTGCTGAAACATTAACCGGTTGTGAAAATAGTGATGCCATTTTATTTGGTAGTGTTGGCGGGCCTAAATGGGCAAATTTACCACCAACTGAACAGCCTGAACGTTGTGCGTTATTAGGTTTACGTAGCCATTTTGACTTATTTTGTAATATGCGCCCCGCTACTTTACAGCCTGCGTTATCATCATTATCAACGCTCCGTAGTGATATATCCGAGCAAGGTTTTGATGTTTTAATTATCCGCGAATTAACTGGTGACATCTACTTTGGTCAACCTAAAGGCCGTAAAGGTCAAGGTGAAGATGAAACCGGCTATGATTCGATGTTTTATTCTCGCCGTGAAGTAAAACGTATTGCTCATTTAGCTTTTCAAGCCGCTCAGAAGCGTAATAACAAGGTAACATCAGTTGATAAGGCTAACGTTTTAGCAACAAGTCAATTATGGCGTCAGGTGGTTGAAGAAGTCGCAGTAGACTATCCTGCAGTGACTTTAGAGCACTTATATGTTGATAACGCTGCAATGCAATTAGTTCGTGACCCTAATCAATTTGATGTCATGCTTTGCCCTAACCTCTTTGGTGATATTTTATCTGACATTTGTGCGATGATCACCGGTTCTATGGGCTTGCTTCCTTCTGCCAGTTTAAACGAAGCCGGTTTTGGTATGTACGAGCCCGCAGGTGGCAGTGCACCAGATATTGCCGGCCAAGGTATTGCTAACCCCATTGCCCAAATTTTGTCTGCCGCATTAATGTTACGCTATAGTTTAAATGAAGATAAAGCCGCGAAGGCAATTGAAGATGCTGTCTCGAGTGCTTTAGATAACAGTGTATTAACCGCTGATCTTTTACCAAGTAATAAGCGTTCTTCTGCAAAGACCACCACAGAAGTCGGTGATTATATTTGTCAACAAATCCAAAAGGAGTGCCTGTAATGCCCAAGGTTACTAACACTAACAAAAAAACAGCCACCACCTTGTATGAAAAGTTATGGCAGTCTCACTTAGTTGAAGAAAAAGAAGGTGAAACCCCCTTACTTTATGTTGACCGTCATTTGATCCACGAAGTAACCTCACCTCAAGCCTTTGCTAATTTAAAATTTCATAACCGACCTGTTCGTCACCCAGAGCGAACTATTGCGACCATGGATCATAACATTTCTACTCGCTCAGTAAATATTGATGCTGCGGGTGAAGGTGCCGCCAACCAACTTCGTACCTTAGAAAAAAATTGTCAAGAATTTGGTATTGAAATCTTTGGTATGGGTCATAAAAATCAAGGCATTGTTCATGTTATTGGTCCAGAATTAGGGCTAACATTACCAGGCACTATCATTGTTTGTGGCGATTCTCATACGGCGACTCATGGGGCGTTTGGCGCCTTAGCTTTTGGTATTGGCACCTCAGAAGTTGAACATGTTTTTGCAACGCAAACCTTGCGCCAAACTAAAGCTAAAACCATGAGAATAGAGGTTAAGGGCCAAGTTGGTGCGGGCATTAGCGCTAAAGACATTATCTTAGCTATTATTGGTAAAACCGGTAGTGCCGGCGCTACCGGTTATGTGGTTGAATATTGTGGCGAAGCCATTGAAGCGCTAAGTATGGAACAGCGCATGACGATTTGTAATATGAGCATAGAATTTGGCGCAAAAGCAGGATTAATTGCTCCTGATGCTAAAACTATCGCTTATGTTAAAGGCAGAGAATACGCCCCTAAAGGCGATATTTGGCAACAAGCTGTTACTGATTGGAACAAGTTAAGAACTGATGACGATGCGGTTTTTGATACCTTATTAACGTTAGATGCTAAAGAGATAAAAGCACAAATCACTTGGGGGACAACCCCTGGTCAAGTGACGTCTGTTGATGCAGTTGTGCCATCGCCAGATGATTTTACTAATGCCGTTGAAAAAGACTCTTGTATTAAAGCCCTCGCTTATATGGGGTTAACTGCTGGTATGAAAATTACTGACATAGAAATTAATAAAGTCTTTATTGGTTCTTGTACCAATTCACGTATAGAAGATTTGCGAGCAGCAGCTAGTGTTGTTAACAAATATAAAGGCCAAAAAGTGTCAGCTAACGTTGATGCTATTATTGTTCCTGGTTCTTACCGAGTAAAAGAACAAGCCGAAGCAGAAGGTTTATCACAAATATTCATTAATGCCGGTTTTGAATGGCGCTTACCTGGATGCTCTATGTGTTTAGGTATGAATGATGACGTACTTAAGGAAGGAGATCGCTGTGCATCAACCAGTAATCGTAATTTTGTCGGTCGCCAAGGCCGTGGCTCTCGTACTCATTTAGTCAGTCCTGAAATGGCAGTTGCTGCTGCAATTGAAGGCCACTTTGTCGATATTAACGCACCTTTAGCGCAAACAAGCCAAGGCGCATAGGAGAACATCATGGAAAAATTTTCAGAACATACCGGCTTAGTTGCTCCTTTAGATGCAGCAAATGTCGACACAGATCAAATCATTCCAAAACAGTTTTTACAAAAAACAGAACGTGTTGGCTTTGGTCAGCACCTATTTCACGACTGGCGTTATTTAGATGCTGCTGGTAAGCAAGATAATCCAGCGTTTATTTTAAATGCGCCCCAATACAAAGACGCAAGCATTTTATTAACACGAGAAAACTTTGGTTGTGGTTCAAGTCGTGAACACGCGCCTTGGGCACTTGAAGAATATGGTTTCAAAGCGATTATTGCCTCAAGTTTTGCTGATATTTTTTATGGTAATTGTATTAACATCGGTTTAGTACCAGTAAAATTAACAGAAGCCGAGGTTGAAGTGTTATTCATCAAATGCAAAAATGAAGATGTCACGCTTACTGTTGATTTAATTAATAATAAAGTTATAGCCGGTGACACCAGTTATAATTTTAGCTTGGATGACTTCCATCAATATTGTTTAGAGCAAGGCATCGACAGTGTTGGTTGGACGTTAAACAAACTTGATATCATTAAAGCATTCGAAGCAAGATTGCCTGTATGGCAATAATCAGCCTTATTTAGTCAATGAAGCAAAACAAAGGGCGAACAGTTATTGTTTGCCTTTTTTTTTTACAAAAGTAATAACATTATTGGCAGTTCTCTCTTAGCCAAAATATTGATTAGTTAAAACAGTAAAAGTACCTTATAAAGAAAATAGCCCATCAAAAAGACAAATAATGAGGACATTAAATGAAATATATACCATTAGGCAGCAGCTCTTTAGAAGTATCTCGTGTCTGTTTAGGCAGTATGACATGGGGCTTACAAAATACGCAAAGCGATGCGAATCAACAGATCGATTATGCGCTTGCTCAAGATATCAATTTTATTGATACTGCTGAAATGTATGCCGTTCCACCTGCTGAGTCAACCTATGGCAAAACAGAAGCCATTATTGGTCATTGGTTAAAAGCTAATCCAGCTAAACGAAAAGATTTAGTGCTCGCCTCAAAAATTGCGGGCCCTGGATTTTCTTACATCAGAGAAGGTCGCCCTATTAGTGGTCAAACAGTTATCGAAGCTGTTGATAATTCACTTAAACGATTACAAACAGATTACATTGATTTGTATCAGCTTCATTGGCCAAACTATCCTTCGGTTCATTTTGGTCGACACCATACTAATCACATTGATTTTTCAACCATTGAAACAGAACAGCAAACAGCAGCCATGCTCGATATTTTACAAGGCTTATCTGCTTGTGTAAAAGCAGGGAAAATTCGTTATTGTGGCTTATCTGACGACTCACCATGGGGTATCAACCAATACCTTCGTTTAAGTGAAAAATATGATTTACCACGCATGGTGTCGGTCCAAAATGAATTTAGTTTATTACATACTAAAGACTGGCCTTATTTAATTGAGACCTGTGTTCACGAAAATATAGCTTATCTGCCATGGTCACCTTTAGCCACAGGTATGCTGACAGGAAAATATCTTAATGGCGCACGTCCGGAGGGTAGTAGATTCACTTTTATGCAGCGTAATGGCTTATTCAGAGAGAATCAAGATAGTAATGCTGCAGTACAGGCTTATGTTGATTTAGCGAAAAAGCACAACATATCTCCTGAAAAATTAGCCCTTGGCTGGGTGGATCAAGTTAATGGGGTGAGCTCTACTATTATTGGTGCAACTAACATGCAGCAACTTAAAACAAATATCGACGCTTTTGAGACACCACTATCGGAGGATCTTATTAACGACATCAACCAAGTGCTCAAAAAATACCCTGCGCCATTTTAATACTAGCCGTCACCTTAAAAAATATGAACTTGATAAAGCGCATGGTATTTAAGCACTTTACTCTGCTTCATATTTTTTGGTAACTAAGCTGTCGTTATTTATTTATTGAGTGAACTGATGACAATCAAGATTGAAGGTCAGACTTTATTTTCAACCCCTTTAAAAAAGCAGACAGGACGTTATCACCACATTTAACATAGTGTTTATTATTTACATTTCTAAAAAATGCACTTAGTTCATACTTACTCAAAGTCATCTCAGCTAATTCAAGAGTGGCAAGCACCTCATCAGCTTTTAAAGCGAGTGCAATTTTAACTTTATTAAAAATAAGGTTGTTGTTAATTACCTGCTCGGCTTGATGTTGAGGACCCTCTTTTTGACCTCTTTTTTCAACAATCAGACCATTCAAAAAGCTGGCTAATTCAACATCTACTAATTCTTTGTAGGCAGCAGTATCTTTTTCTTTAAAAAAACACGTTAGCTGCTCTGCAGAAATATCGCATTGGCCAAATTTAAATACGGAAAGAGTTTTTTCATCATTAAAATCAAATATGGTGCAGATGCGACGAAGAATATCATTATTTATCATTTATAAGCCTGAGAGTTAAGTAGTTTTAATCGTATTATTATAACTGAGCCTGAGCGTATTAACCTTAAAAATAAATTCACTAAAAATTGTTAATGTCATTAGGTGCTCAACGTTAGCTTTATTTACGTTTGTTCTTGGGTACATAATCTAAGATAGAGTCTGGCACAATTTTTTTCACCGGAAAACCATCAAATTCTTTACGTTTAATGGTATGGCCTAATCGGCTTTCAATGGCACACAGGTTTCTAAAGTTATCTTTGGCAACAAACGAAATCGCTTCTCCTGATGCACCAGCGCGTCCAGTACGACCAACACGGTGAATATAATCATCAACTTTGTCGGGTAAATCATAATTCACTACACGAGAAAGTTCGCCAATATCAAGGCCACGAGCAGCAATACCGGTTGCCACTAAAAACTTAATGGCTCCAGATTTAAAATCAGATAATATCCTTTCTCGAACCACTTGAGTTCTATCACCATGAATAGACTCAGCTTTGATACCCCGTTTTGCTAACTGGCTTACTAACTTGGCAGCACCATGTTTCGTTTCTATAAAGATAAGGGCTTGATCCCACTGATGATCATTAATTAAGTAACTCAGCAACGATGATTTATTACCTTTATCTACCGTAATCAACCATTGGTCAATTTTAGGCTGAGACTTTATGTCCTCTGAAAGAGATAATTCAACTGGCTTATGGATTGTTCTCTTCGCTAAACTGCGAACATCATCAGAAATAGTGGCCGAAAATAATAAATTTTGTCGCTGTTCAGGTAAGCGCTCAATAATTTTATTAATATCGTCAATAAAGCCCATATCGAGCATTCTGTCAGCTTCATCGAGAACCAATACTTCAAGCTCATCAAAATGCAGAGCTCGTTGATGAGCCATATCTAATAATCGGCCTGGAGTAGCCACTAAAATATCAATTCCCCAAATTAACCGTTGTTTTTGTGGTGCCGAATCAACACCACCATACATCGCCATGGAGCTAAGCTCTAGATATTGACCGTACCGGCTGATACTCGCCTCTACTTGAACCGCTAATTCTCTTGTTGGTGTCAGAATAAGAGCCCTAATACGTTTACCACGAAGCTTACGTTCACTAGTTAGCTTCTCTAGTATAGGCAAAACAAAACTTGCCGTTTTACCTGTGCCTGTTTGAGCTGAGGCGATAAGATCTTTTCCCGACAAAATAACGGGAATAGCCTGCTTTTGAATCTTGGTTGGCGTAGTGTAATTAAGTTCAGCTATAGCTTTTAAAATAGGATCAGATAATCCAAGTGTTGAGAATGGCATTTTTTGTTCAGGCATATCGCAGGAGTTTTGCAGAAGTATATACCCGTTCGACCTCAATATACAGGATTGAGCACGTTAATCGTTAACGACAACGTCCTTAAAACTGATAATATTTGCCTTAATATCACCAAGACCTAGTGTTAAATTTCGTCTTTATTTTTATACAAACTATTTTAATAAAAAAACAACCCGAAGGTTGTTCCTTTTAATAGCTTAGCGTTTTGGTACTTAACCAAACTGATTAGAAGTATTATTCGCACCACCTGCTTTAAGCGCGTTCTCGCCAGCAAAATATTCTTTGTGATCATCACCCATGTCAGAGCCTGACATGTTTTGGTGTCTAACACAGGCAATACCTTGACGAATCTCTTTACGCTGGACTCCTTCAACATAACCAAGCATACCGGCTTCACCGAAATACTCTTTAGCTAAGTTATCAACTGACAAGGCCGTTGTGTGATAAGTAGGCAGAGTAATTAAGTGATGAAAAATCCCGGCTTCACGTGACGTATCAGCTTGAAAACTTTGGATCTTATCATCTGCTCTTGCAGACAATTCAGACTCGTCATAATCGGCACTCATTAAGTCACATCGAACATAACTTGAGACATCTTCACCAGCAGCAACCATTGCATCATAGGCTTGTTGACGGAAGTTTAACGTCCAGTTAAATGATGGACTGTTATTATAAACCAGTTTAGCATTAGGGATCTCTTTTCGAACGTCGTTCATCATTGCCGTTATATCAGCAACGTTTGGTGTGGCCGTCTCAATCCAAAGCAGGTCTGCACCAGCTTTAATCGCTTCGATACTATCAAATACGCAACGCGCTTCACCAGTCCCTGGGCGAAATTGATATAAACCAGAAGGTAGTCGTTTAGGACGAACAAGCTTTCCATCACGATTAAAACAAACATCGCCTTCAGCCATATCAGCGACATCAATTTCTTCAACATCGAGGAAAGCGTTATATTGATCACCTTGGTCACCTATCTCCTTAACCACTGCAATTTCTTTAGTAAGGCCAGCGCCTTCTGAGTCTGTACGCGCAACGATAATACCATTATCAATACCTAACTCTAGGAAAGCATGACGTAAGGCACGAATTTTAGAATGAAAGTCAGCGTGAGGAACCGTTACTTTACCGTCTTGGTGACCACATTGCTTTTCATCAGCGACTTGATTTTCAATCTGTAGCGCACAGGCGCCCGCTTCAATCATTTGCTTGGCCATTAAGTAAGTCGCTTCAGCGTTACCAAAACCCGCATCTATATCTGCAATAATTGGCACAACATGGGTAACGTGGTTATCTATTTTATTTTGAACCGTCACTTTATCGTGCTCGTTTGCCGAGTCTAACTCACGAAACAAGCCCCCTAATTCACGTGCATCAGCTTGGCGTAGAAAGGTATAAAGTTCTTCAACCAGCGCCGCGACGGTAGTTTTTTCGTGCATAGATTGATCAGGAAGAGGGCCTAATTCACTGCGTAATGCCGCAACCATCCAACCGGAAAGATACAAGTAGCGACGATCTGTTTTACCACCAAAGTGCTTTTTAATCGCAATCATTTTTTGTTGGCCAACAAAGCCATGCCAGCAGCCTAGCGATTGAGTGTATTTAGAGCTGTCAGCATCGTAGGCATCCATATCACTCCGCATAATATCTGCAGTGTACTGAGCTATCTCTAGACCTGTTTTAAATTTATTCTGCGTTCGCATACGGGCTACTGATTCAGGATTAATAGCTGCCCATGAGCTACCGGCTCTTTCTTTAATGGTCTTAACCGCTTCAATTGCACTTTGATAATTAGACATATCACTCTCCTAACTGACATTATTTATAGTGGGGAGGTGTAATCAACCATGTAAGTTGTCACACCCAACAACATAAAGCATAATCGGTCAGTTCGTATTGATAAAGTATATATTAAACATTATCAGCATTCACCAAACACATAATGGTATATTTACCCACAATATAAAAATAATATTATTTATTATCAATAACTAAGGTGAATAATCTGTTTTAAAAAATAAAGTTAAATAAGTTTTTTTAATAGAATGGATTGAATTTTAGCGGACTTTAGCATTATAGTTGCTTCATCTATTTCAGTTATGTTTTTCAGGAATACCATTAAACTCATGAATATTTCAAAAATCGATTTAAATTTACTTATCTATCTTGATGTTTTACTTAGAGAGAAAAACGTAACGCGTGCCGCTGGCCAATTAAATATTACCCAGCCGGCTATGAGTAATGGCTTAAAACGATTGAGAAACCTCTTCAATGACCCTATTTTGGTCCGTACTTCAGATGGTATGGTGCCTACTGAGCGGGCAAGAACCTTAGCTCCCGTTATTCGAAAAATATTACTAGAGTTAGAAGAAGCTTTACAAGGTGAAGAAGAGTTTAACGAAAAGAACTCTCAGCGGGTATTTAGAATAATGGCCAGTGATTACGCCGCCTCAACACTCATTCCTAAATTATTGAAAAGTATCAATGAAATAGCACCTAGTGTGACTATTGATATTATGACGCCAAGTGATGTTAACTTCCATGATGTTGAGGAAGGTAAAATTGATATGGCTATTAACCGTTTTGATGAGTTACCCCAATCGTTTCACCAAAAAACTATTTGGCGTGATTCATTTTCCTGCTTACTTAGCGCAAAAAATCCGGTAGTTAATGAGTTTAATTTAGATTCTTATCTTGCCGGTAAACATGTTTGGGTATCAAAGACTGGCTTTGGTGTTGGTGTGGGGATGGATCCCAAAGACGTCCAAAAATTAGGTTGGGTAGATGAGGCGTTAGCACGATTAGGTAAAAAGCGTGATATTAATGTCTTTACCCGTAATTATCATGTTGCTATGCAACTTGCTTTTGAAGCGGACTTAATAGCCACCTTACCAACAAAAGCAGCGTTGTTACATAAAAACGATTCAAATTACACCATCTTAAAACCACCCTTTGATATACCCGATATCGAATTAAAAATGATTTGGAGCCCTTTATTACATCACGACACCAGCCACATTTGGTTTAGAAAGTTAGTCGTTAATGCAGCAAAACTTGCCACAGAAAATAATTCAGTGATCAGGTGATAAAATTTTAATAATAGAGGGCTACATTTTGAAAAATGCATTTTATAGCTTATTTGTTATAACCGCTTGTTTACTTATGGGAAAAGTCATTAGTGCTAACGTTGGAGGTTTACCTGCTAGCTTGTATGGCATGATGATATTTACCAGTGTCTTACATTTTCAACTGGTTAACGCTGAGAAGATATCTGCTACAATTGCTTGGATAATACAGCATATGGGTGTTTGTTTTGTTCCTGCAGGGGTCGGTATCATTAATCATTATCAACTCATCAAAGATCATGGTTTTACTTTGGTGGTCATCATCTTTATTAGTACCTTTATTTTACTCTCCTTGGTTGGCTTATCTTACCAACACTATGTTTTAAATAGAAATAGTGATAAAACCTAAGAATGAGCGTTTTGATAGATAAAATGGCCACATTATCATTAATGCCAAGCATACTATTAATGCTAACGACCATTGTCCTGTATCAGTTTTTTGCTTTGATACAAAAAAAATCACAGCTTATTTGTTTTAACCCTATGCTAGTTTCAATTGCCGCTATTATCCCCCTACTTCTCTATTTTGAACTCCCCTTTAAACAGTACTTCCATTCAACAATGTTCCTTAACGACTTATTAGAGCCTGCCATAGTTGCTTTAGGCTTTCCTCTTTATCAACACTTAAGCAGTATTAAACATCAATGGAAGGCTTTAGGATTAATCTTAGGCTTAGCTGTTATATTAGTCATTGTTATCAGTTTTACTTTGACTACGCTATTTATAGCCATACCAAAAATCGCTGTGTCGTTATCATTAAAATCAATCACGACGCCAATTGGACTTGCACTTTCACAACAGCTCAATGGCGACAATGCCATTACCGCTTTTGCTATAATATTAGCGGGGCTATTTGGTGCCATAATAGGTCCAAGCTGGCTTAATTTTATCAATGTAAAATCAGCTAAAGCCCAAGGATTGGCAATAGGTGCAGCAAGCCACGTTTTAGGTACAGCGACGATCAGCAAGATAAGTTATGAGCATGGTGCATATGGCTCACTAGCCCTGATTATTTGTGCTCTGATTACATCGTTGGTCAGTCCGTTATTAATCAACATATTAGCTTTATGGCTTTTATGAAATGGGCTTTACAACAGTAACAAATAACGATAATCAAGTAATATCTATTAAACCTGTCAAATAAAAATAAAAGGTAAGCTATACTCATTGCCATTCGAACTAGTTAAGTCACTTCGTTAACTAAAACCATTAACCGACAGCCAATATTTATCGTTTTTATTCATAAATTAGGTCGTCGTTATTTACCAAATAAAATGTTACTGATATAAATTAAGATTAAAGTTAAAGATGAAAGTCCTTAGCATTAAAATTATTTAATAAAAAAACAAATAGGCCTAGTGCTTTTAGCGCTCAGGAGGTAATATTAACAATAAGTGAGCTTAGATATTAATGCTTATGGATATAATGGAAGAATTAATCTCAATAACTATTTATATTTATAAATGGTTAAATATTATTGCTCAATAAAATACGGCACTAATATACAATTCATACACTTGTGAAATAATAGGAATTTAACACAATGAAAAACACTCTACGACTAAGCCTAGCTATAGCAATAAGTTTATCAATAGCTGCATGTAATGATGGTGATACCTGGAAACCAACACCACCACCACCTCCACCAACTCCTGCAACATTTGATATGTCGGGTTCGATAATCAAAGGCGCACTAATTGGTGCTAAGGTTCAGATATACAGAGCCAGTGATACTACGTTGTCTTCTCCGCTAACTACAGAGCCCGTAGATGTGCAAACAGATGATAATGGTGATTACTCGGCAACTGTTGTTGACGCTTCTGGTACTGCTATCAGTGGTGCATTGGTTGTAAACATAACGGCTGACGCAGACACTCAAATGCGCTGTGATGCTGCGGTAATGTGTGGTGCTACACTACGTGGAGACTTGATTCCAAATGAAGAAGTAGCAGGTTTATCTCTTTCTACGATTACCTTAGCAACTGGCGATGGCGCAGCTGTTAACGCCGATGCAAATACGTTAACCACTATGGCAACCGACGCGGTACTAGAGCAAGTGGCAGCGAATCCTAATATCCCTATCGACACACTTCCTGCAGCAGGTTTAGCGGCATTGCAACAAAATGCTTCTTCCATCGTAGGTCAAATATTAGGTGTTGATTTATCGACAACTAATATCTACGAGATAAAAATCGTTGATGCTTCAAATACTGATGCGGTTACCGATGCAGCAACTACTGCTGGCGAAGCTGCGAGCATTACCAATACACTAACTTTCCTTAATGCTTCACTTGCTAGTCTTGACGTAGCAGAGGGCAGTACAATTGGTGACACTATCAACCACTATGTAGACAACGTTGCCGTTGTTTCAGCTGTTGTAGTAGAAGCAGTGGCTAACGATGAAGAGATTGGAGCGGCTTTAGCTACTGTAGATGCGGGTATTCGTGCTGAACTAGCGTCAACTCAAGTTGAAGTATCGGATCAAGTTACTCAAGTAAAAGCTGCTGTTGAAGACGATTCAGGTGTAACATTTGAATCTACCCCTGTCCCTGATGCAGTTTCAGATGAATCAATCAGTGATGTTATTATTGTCGATATCCCAGTAGAAGCTACTGGTGGTACTGGTGGTACTGGTGGTACTGGTGGTACTGGTGGTACTGGTGGTTAATCGCTAACTTGTCTAACTGACTTGT
>CAWVSL010000054.1:0-14561 GCA_963933115.1 uncultured Colwellia sp. | reverse complement strand
TTTATTCGACAATACGATCATAAGGGGGGAGAGAGTCGAGTAGTTGTTTACCATAGCGTTTAGTGACCAGTCTTTTATCCATAATAGTGATGACGCCTTCATCCTGCTCATTTCTTAATAATCTTCCTGTTGCTTGTACCAACTTTTTAGAGGTTTCTGGTACCGATAACGACATAAATGGGTTACCGCCTTTAATTGTGATGTATTCAGCTTGAGCTTGTTCAACGGGTGATGTTGGAACTGAGAAGGGTAATTTGGTAATAATTAAATTCGTTAAGTATTTACCGGGTAGATCTAGCCCTTCAGAAAAGCTTTGTGTACCAAAGACAATACTTTCTTGGTCTTTATCACAGCGTTTCTTATGTGTTTCTATAATATGTTGTCGGGAATGTTCACCTTGAATTTGGATGTTCATTTTGTTTTTATCACGTAATTCTTCAGCAACTTTTTCCATTTGCCAGTAAGAAGAGAATAAGACTAAACTTGCTCTTCCTTGCTCAATATACTGTGGCAGCTTTTCGATTAACTCATCAGTAAATTGGGGGGCACTGGGTTCATTTTTCATTCTAGCAATAACCAGTTGGGCATTTTTTTGATAATCAAAGGGCGAGTTAACTTGCTGATATTGACTACCATCATTATTTTTTAAGCCACTTTGAAAGCGAAAATGGTCAAAAGAATTGAGCGCTAACAGGGTGGCTGAGCATAAAACAGCGCCTTCACATTTACTCCACAGCTTATCTTCTAAAGTAAATCCTACTTCTATTGGTGATGCACTCACTAGATAATCTTGACGCTTGCCCTGTGTGGTTTCAAGCCACCTCGCCATAGGAGCACCTTTATCACTATCAGTTTTGGCGTACATCGACCATAGTGCCATTAAATTTTCCAATCGTTGGATTAAAAAACCCGCTTCAGCCAATAAAGGTTCTGCCAAGTACATTGGTGTATCACCATCTTTAACAGACTCCATTAAAAAGTTATAAAGTTTATTGATATGAGCCAGTGACTTTTTACTCAGTTCTTGAATATCTTCAGCCCAATTTTTTAAGGTGTCAGGGATGAGTCCATTTTCAAAGCGGTAGATTTTCTCATCATCTTTTTTAAAGTTCGATGGGGTTTTTTGCTGTTCACTAGGGGGGAAATAAGTATGCTTATTATTCTCGATAAAGTTAATGACTTTTTGCATTTCCAGTAATAACTCTTGGCAGTCATCGCCTAATTTTAATGCTGGTGAAATAGCCCTTTGTGATTTAATTAATTTAGCCATTTTATCACCCGTTTCACCTATTTTATTTAACCAATCAATGGCGCTCTTTAGACTGACATTAGCACTGGAGTGGTCACGCGTTACCTTTGGTAGGTGGTGTGCTTCATCAATAATATAAAAGGTGTCTTCAGGTGAAGGCAGTATTCTACCGCCTCCTAGCTCAAGGTCAGCTAATAACAAACTATGATTGATGACTAAAACATTGGCTTGCTCCATTGTTTCTCTGGCTTTATGGAATGGGCAATGAGCGTGCTCAGTTAAATGTTTTAAACAACTGTGTTTATCACTTTGTACTTGTTGCCAAATGTGATGAGGAAGATGTTCAGACCATGAGTCGATATCACCCAACCAACTGCCATCGGTCAGTGCTTGGTACATTGAATTTAGTGTGCGGATATCACTCGCTTGTGGTTTCTCAGCAAACGTAAAACCAACTTGAGGCGTTGCTGATTTTTGATTTGAAGTTACCGCTTGGGAAAGTTTCTGACGACAAACATATCTTTGCCTGCCTTTAGCTAAAGTAAAGGTAAAATTGAGCCCTGAGTGTTTTTTTAAAAAAGGTAGGTCTTTATCGACCAGTTGTTCCTGTAATGCGACAGTGGCTGTTGAAATACATACTTTTTTATCACGAGCAAGTGCCAGAGGAATTGCACCTAATGAATAAGCAAGGGACTTTCCGGTACCCGTACCTGCTTCAACGGTGATTATTTTTCTCTCCTTTGAATATTCACCTGCTAATGTTTTAGCAATTTCAGCGATAAGAAATGTTTGCTGTGATCTGGGATTGAAATTTGCTAAATTCTCACCAATGGTTTTATATGCGCCACGAATTATTTCTTTGATTTTGTCACTTAACATATCAGTAATACGATTCCAGAGTTTGAAGAAGAGTGTGAAGAAGTCAAATTTAAGGCATGGTTACATTAAATTGTGTTTATGTCTATAAATACTGTATACACTACTGTATGGAATTTATCCTCCCTTTTAGAAGTTGTTATAAATTAAGATGGTTAATCAGATAAAAAATGGTTTTATATTAACCAAGCAGTCGCGAGATATCAGTACGGGTATTAAGGTGACGCTATGGCTTAAAACCCTTCAAGGCCCAGTAAAGCTGGAAATATTAAATGAACAAGCTGTCTTTTTTGTTGAGGAACGTCAAGTTGACAGCGCTAAACAAGTGTTGTTATCTAGAAATGTCGATGTTAATAAAATAACGCCTCTGGGTCTTAAAACATTTAGCCAACAAAAAGTCTGTGGTTTATATTTTGATTATATGCGTGACTTTTATGCGGCAAGATCGTGTTTAAAACAACAAAACATCAAGTGTTATGAGGATGATTTCCGTCCTGATGAACGTTATTTAATGGAGCGCTTTATCACTGCAGGGATTAACTTCATTGGCGATGAAAAAATTAATAATAACAACCCATTTATTGCTTTTAATAATGCTAAGTGTCAGGCCCAAACTACTGATATACCGTTATCCATGGTATCAATTGATATTGAATGCTCAATGGATGGCGAGCTATATTCTATTGGTTTTTACAATGAGTCTTACCAGCACGTTTTTATGATAGGTCATTTAGCTAAAGTAATGTCATCCACGGATACTAAGATGACTGATGATTTAACCAATATCACTTGGTTAGAGGATGAGAAACAATTACTAAACGCTTTTGTTGCTTGGTTTAAAGAACATGATGTTGATATTATTATTGGCTGGAATGTCATTAATTTTGATATGACGTTATTGCAAAAACGTTATGATAAATATGGCCTTAAGTTTTCTATTGGCAGAGACGGTAGTGCTCCTTATTGGCGAAAGAATAAAAACACCGAGCAAAATTATTTAGAAATCGCTGGCCGTGTAGTACTAGATGGTATTGATCTATTAAAAACAGCGACTTATAACTTTCCTAGTTTCTCACTCGATAATGTTGCCAATACCTTGCTTGGTATCGGTAAGAAGGTAGAGGATGTTGATAATCGCCTTCAAGAAATTACTGATAATTTTTATCATAATAAACCTGCATTAGCAGCTTATAACCTTGAAGATTGTCGTTTGGTTTGGTTAATATTTAAAAAAACTCAATTGTTAGAGTTTGCTATGTTAAGAGCCCAATTAACTGGCTTAGCTATCGACCGAGTTGGTGGCTCTGTTGCTGCTTTTACTAATCTTTACCTGCCTAAATTACACCGTAGTGGTTACGTTGCTCCGAATATGGGCGACGGTGAGTCTGATTTGATTGCTCCAGGTGGCTATGTAATGGACTCTATTCCAGGCTTATATAAAAATATATTAGTTCTTGATTTTAAAAGCCTGTACCCGAGTATCATTCGAACGTTTAAAATTGATCCCATGGGGTTAATTGAAGGTTTGCTTTGTAAAGACCCATCCAAAAATGTTAAAGGTTTTGACGGTGCCTATTTCTCTAGAGATAATCATTTTTTACCCGACATTATCCAGTCTTTATGGGGCGAGCGTGATAAAGCTAAGCAAGAAAAAAACGCGGCGTTATCTCAGGCACTTAAGATTATTATGAACAGCTTTTATGGGGTACTGGGTTCAACAGGTTGCCGGTTTTTTGACCCCCGTTTATCCGGTTCTATTACTAAACGTAGTCATGAGTTAATAAAAACAACGAAAGGCTGGATTGAAGATCATGGCTTCCAAGTTATTTATGGAGACACTGATTCAATTTTTATACACGTGGGTAGCGAAAAGTCTTCATCAGAAAGTCGTAAACTTGGGAGAAATTTGCAAGCCTTCATTAATAAAAAGTGGCAACAAGTGTTAAAGGATGATTTTAACTTAGTCAGTGAGTTAGAAATAGAATTTGAAACTCATTTTAGTCAATTTTTAATGCCAACAGTAAGGGGAGGGACTCTTGATAATGGCAGCACGATTGGCACCAAAAAACGTTACGCAGGTATCGTATCAACGGGCACTGACGACAAGCTTATTTTTAAAGGGATGGAAACTGTCCGCAGTGATTGGACAGAACTGAGTAAAATTTTTCAACAAGAGCTTTATCGACGTGTTTTTAATGGTGAGCCGGTTGAGCGCTATATTGTCACCACGGTCAATAAAACATTAATGGGGGAGTTTGATGATTTACTGATTTACCGAAAGCGAATTAGAAGAAGGTTAAACGATTATGTCAAAAATGTCCCACCTCATGTTAAGGCCGCTCGGATTGCTGACGCCATTAATAAAAAATTAAATAAACCGTTAAAATACCAAAATAAGGGCTGGATCGAGTACTTAATCACTCTTAATGGGCCTCAGCCAAAAGAATATCTAGATTCGACGCTAGATTATGACTTTTATGTTGATAGACAATTAAAGACGGTAGCAAATGATATTTTACCTTTTATTGGGACCAGTTTTGAAAAGATAGTTAACAAACAATTAGATTTATTTTGAATTGGGTTTATTAAAGGGCGAGGTATTTGAAGGTTGAGTTTGCTATTGTTTGATAGAAATACCCGCTGATAAAACAACGATGACTATGAAATTTAACATCGACTATCTCTCTATTATTGGCAATTAAAGTAACCTGCGCTATTTTTGACTGTCGATTACTGAGTATTTAAAGAGCTTTTAGCTATTTGGCCACGTATGATAAGTGGATATCATACCTTTAGCGATTTCTTATCTCATAAGAGAGTTAAGAACCTTACCTAGCTCCTGTTTGAAGTTAAGGCCATTCCACCAAATTAACGGCTGATATAACTAAGGTATTACGGCTTGTTATTTCATTCTAATTTTTTTCTACCTATAAAAGCGCAAAATAAAAGGTGCATCCATTTAATTTTAAGGTTATAAAAGGTTAATAGATGGCTAGATGCCTATTTAAAAAGATTACCTATTGATAAAAGAGGAACAAAGTGAATAAAAAAGATACTAAATTTGTAACGGCAGGTCGCAAGCCTGAATTTTCTAATGGTGTAGTCAATCCTCCTATTGTTCGTGCTTCTACAGTTGTTTTTAATACCGTAAAAGAGATGAATAATGCACTGTTGAATAAACATAACAACACTATGGTATATGGCAGACGCGGGACAACGACATCATTTGCCTTTAGTGATGCGATGACCCAACTTGAAGGTGGTGCCGGTTGTGCAATATATCCTTCAGGTACGGCGGCGATTACTAATGCAATACTGTCTTTTGTAAAAACCGGTGATCATATTTTAATGCTTGATAGTGCTTATGAACCTACACGTGATTACTGTAATGAAATTTTAAATAAATTGGGTATTGAGACTACCTATTATGATCCTATGATAGGAGCTGGTATTGAAGCATTAATACAGCCTAATACTCGGATTGTATTTCTTGAGTCTCCGGGTTCATTGACTATGGAAGTACAAGATGTGCCCGCCATTGCCAAGGTCGCACACAAACATGATTGTATTGTTATGCTCGATAATACTTGGGGCGCAGGTATAAACTTTAATCCCTTTGATTATGGCGTTGATATTTCAGTCCAAGCGGCTACTAAGTATATTGTTGGTCACTCAGATGTGATGCTAGGTACGGCAACAGCTACTGAGAAGTACTGGCCACAATTAAGAAATAATAGTTACTTAATGGGTCAGTGTACCTCTCCTGATGATTTATATTTGGCACTTCGAGGCATCCGTACTTTAGGTGTACGATTAAGACAACATCAACAAAGTGCCTTAAAAGTGGCTAATTGGTTATCGCAACGCGAAGAGGTTGAAACTATTCTTCACCCTGCTTTTGAGTCATGCCCGGGCCATGAGTTTTTTAAACGTGACTTTACGGGTTCTAATGGTTTATTTTCTTTTGTTTTAAATAAAGGTAATAAATCTGCCATTACGGCATTACTCGATGGCATGTCACATTTTAAAATGGGCTATTCATGGGGAGGATTTGAAAGTTTAATTTTAGCTAATTCCAATGTGCAATCACTTAGAACGGTTACCAAGTGGAAATATGAATACCCATTAATACGCTTACACATTGGTCTTGAAGATGTAGATGATCTCATTGAAGACTTAACTCAAGGTTTTGAGCGTTTTAATCTAGCGCTTGCTCAGTCTTAGTTTTTGATTTAACAATAAGGTCATCTGTTGAATCAACGGTTCTAATTTTTGAGTTTTTTTTACTCTGAGGTAAATTACTTTTATTTGTTGATTTACCTCTAATCCCATAAACACTTATTTTTAAAGTGCCAATAGCAGCAGCTTGTAGTGATAAAGTGGCAAAAGCAAAAATAGCACCTGTTAGCAATGCTCCAGTTTCAATAGGTACAGCTAATTGAAAATCACGTAAAGTTGCTTGAGCCATCACTAGATCTATTTGTCGAATAAAGTGATAAAGTTGAGTGATATAGTCATGGTTTTGTAATTGGCTTAGTTGGGTCTCAAAACCGGTGACTCTTTGGTTCATAGCGCTAATGACATTAGCTGTTTGGGCGATAGCGTTATCAGCATTCGTTTGATAACGCTCTATCATCAAATTTAGATCGCCATTAAATCGCATATCAGCAATTAATTGAAATTGTTGTAATTGATGTTTTGCCTCATCAAGATGTCCTGAAAGGCGCTGAATATATTACTGCATAAATTCGGGCGCTTGTACGCCAAGAATAAAACTTACCGTAAATAGGATGCGATCAAATAATGTGGTGATGAGTTTTTTCATAAAAGAATATCTAATTCGGTTATTTAAAGTGCTCTTTTTTTAGCGTACCAGTTATAAATTGAAATAACATTACCCAGTCTGAAACAAAACTCCAAATTGGCCACTTAAAACTTGCGGGTTTGTTATGTTCAAAAAAGAAGTGGCCGGTCCAGGCAAATCCATAACCAATTATTGGTATAGTCCAGAGTAAAATAAGATGGCTAGCGAAGATGCTATATATTAAAATGATCAGGACTAGAGAATTGCCAATGTAGTGGAGGTTACGGCAAGTACTATTACTATGTTCACTTAAGTAAAAGTGATAAAACTCTTGATAGTTTTTAAACATTGATTCTGACTTCATCTCATCCTCTATCCAATTAAATGTAAGCCAATAAATACTATATTCTTTAAATTACAATAGCTAATCAATTCTAATGACTAAGTCCGGTATCGTTAATTTTACACGCTTAGCTTAGTCGGTGTGTTATAAATACATATTGAGATAATACGATTATGAGACGCTTATCCGGGTTTTATTTACAATTCAAAAGATTAAGGTGAAAATATGAACATTAAGTTAAAGAATATATTAATCATATGTCTTTCTGTAGTGATCACCTTTAGTGGTAATGCAACAGATATCAGTCAAAATGAACTATTCAAACAAATGATCAGTAATGATAAACCTTTCGTTATTGATGTCAGAACGGCTGATGAATATATTAAGGGCCATGTCCCTGGAGCCATTAATATTCCTCATTTGCAAATAAAAAATCGAATGAATGAAATATTAGCCCATAAAGATAGAGACATTGTCCTTTATTGTCGTTCAGGAAGACGCGCGGGTATTGCTAAAGATGATTTGATTTCTGGTGGCTTTTCAAAGTTAACGCATCTTGAGGGTGACTTTAATGCTTGGTCTGCAAATAAAATGCCGACTGAGAAAGGTCACAATAATAACCTAATTACCCCCTGAGGTTACTTAAGGAGCTAATCAAGGGATTAATCTAATCAATTTAACCTGATGTACTCTTTTGACTTATATTGTTCTTAAAACCTTATTATCGTGCTTTAGTAAGATGATAAGGTTAATTATTGATTGATGGCTATTTTTTAATTACCTTTTGTGCTTCAAGCTTGGCGCGTTTTAACGTTCGCTGGCTTTGTAATGCTTTAGCTGCATCGCTACCCATATGGGCATGTCCACGCTTACTTGCTAAGGTCATTTGTTTTTCACGTTCTGCATAACGTTCTCTTTGCTCATCAGTAACTGTGTCAATGCAATGGTGGCAACTGATACCTTTTTTATATTGTACTTTAGTTTTATCTTGTTCTGTAATTGGCATACGACAAGCGTGGCATTGATCGTACTGACCTTTATTTAATTGATGATCAACTGCCACTCTATCATCAAAAACAAAGCATTCCCCTTGCCACATAGTCTCTTCTTGAGGCACCTCTTCAAGGTATTTTAATATACCGCCTTCTAGATGATAGACTTCTTCAAAGCCTTGTTCTTTCATATATGCTGTGGATTTTTCGCAGCGAATACCACCAGTACAATACATAGCCACTTTTTTATGCGTTTTAGGATCTAAATTATCGGCAACGTATTTTGGAAATTCACGAAATGTTTTAGTATTAGGATCAACAGCATTCTCAAATGTGCCAATTTCTATTTCATAATCATTGCGGGTATCAATAAGCATCACGTCAGGATCAGAAATAAGTGCATTCCAATCTTTTGGTTTGACATAAGTACCGACCACTTGCAGTGGATCGATGCCTTCTACGCCCATTGTAACGATTTCTTTTTTGAGTTTTACTTTACTGCGTTTAAAAGGGGCGTGGTTAGTGTATGACTTCTTTTGAGATAAAGTTGATAAGCGCTCATCACTTATTAGCCAATCGATTACTTTTGTCACCCCTTCGTCAGAGCCTGCAATAGTGCCATTAATTCCTTCTAGCGCTAGTAATAAGGTGCCACGAACTTCATTGTCTTCCATCACTTTAAGTAACGGTTTTTGTAATTGCTCAAAGTTTTCAAGACGAACAAATTTGTACAGTGCGGTAACTAGGTAAAGTGACATTTTATTTCCTATGCTCGCTGGAACGTAAATCCAGTGCTGTTTTTTAATATTAGTTTTCTATAAAATGAGTTAATTACTTAACACGCATACCCGGCTTTGCACCGTCTTCTGGATTGAGTATCCATAAATCTTCACCGCCAGGACCTGCAGCTAGCACCATGCCTTCGGACATACCAAAGCGCATTTTTCTGGGGGCTAGGTTAGCCACCATTACGGTGTGTTTCCCAATTAAATCCTCAGGTTGGTAAGCGGATTTAATACCAGCAAATACCTGACGGGTCTCACCGTCTTCATTTGAGTCAAGAGCCAGGGTAAGCTTTAGTAGTTTGTCGGCTTTTTCAACATGCTCTGCATTGATTATTTTGACAATACGTAAATCAATTTTACTAAAGTCATCAAAGCTAATTTCTTCACTGATTGGATCGTGAGCTAATGGGTCATTTAATGCAGCCGTATTATCAATCACCTGTGATGGTTTTTGTTTTTTTGTCTCTTTTTTAGGGGCGCTTTCTTCTTTTTTACTTAAGTTGTCTTTAGAAGCATCTACTATGGCATGGATTTTATCCATATCGACACGTTGTAATAATGCTTTGAATTTGTTGATTTTATGATTAGTTAATAAAGTCTTATGACCTTCCCAGATTAATTCATCATTTAAAAATGCCGCCGTGCTATCAGCAAGGACAGGTAATACCGGCTTCAAGTAAATCATGATGATGCGGAACATATTAATGCCTAAAGAGCATATATCCTGAACTTCTTGCTGTTTAGTTTCATCTTTGACTAGTTGCCATGGCTCTTTTATCGCAATATATTCATTGACCTTGTCAGCAAGTGCCATTATTTCGCGCATACCTTTTCCAAAATCTCTTGCTTCGTAACAAGCAGCGATTGAGTCACCTGCATTGATAACTTCATTAGCAAGTTCTTGGTCATCAATGCTCGTTGATAACATGCCATCAAAACGTTTAGTAATAAAACTTGCACAACGTGAGGCGATATTAACAACTTTACCAACTAAATCTGAGTTTACGCGTTGAGCAAAGTCCTCAAGGTTTAAATCTAAATCATCAATACGACTGGTTAATTTAGCCGCATAGTAATATCGTAAATATTCAGGATTTAAATGCTCTAAATAAGTACGACTTTTGATGAACGTGCCTTTTGATTTAGACATTTTCGCACCATTGACTGTGACAAATCCATGAGCATATACCGATGTAGGTTTACGGTATCCTGCACCTTCTAACATTGCCGGCCAAAATAGGCTGTGAAAATAGATGATGTCTTTTCCAATAAAGTGGTAAAGCTCGGCATCAGAGTTTTCATTCCAGAAGCTGTCAAAATCTATTTGAGGGTTTCTATCACACAAGTTTTTAAAGCTACCCATGTAACCAATAGGCGCATCTAACCAGACATAGAAAAATTTTCCTGGTGCATTTGGAATTTCAAAGCCAAAGTAAGGTGCATCTCGGCTTATATCCCATTGTCTTAGGCCTTGGTCAAACCATTCAGCAAGCTTGTTTGCCATTTCTTCTTGTAATGCGCCGCTTCGCGTCCAGTCTTTTAACATTTCTTCAAATGCAGGCAAGTCAAAGAAGTAATGCTCAGAGTCTTTTAAAATCGGTGTTGCCCCTGATATGACTGAGCGAGGGTTTACTACTTCTGTTGGCGAGTACGTTGCACCACAATCATCACAACTATCGCCATTTTGATCTTCGCTTTTACACTTAGGGCAAGTACCCTTAATAAAACGATCCGGCAAAAACATGGCTTTTTCAGGATCATAAAGTTGAGAAATTACACGGGTTTTAATATGTCCCTTAGCATGTAATCGAGTATAAATTTCTTCTGCAAAGGCTTTATTTTCATCGCTATGAGTTGAATGGTAATTATCAAAACTGATATGAAAGTCAGCAAAGTCAGTCATATGCTCTTCACGAATAGCCGCAATCATTTCTTCAGGCGTTATACCTAACTCTTGGGACTTAAGCATGATGGGTGTACCGTGAGCATCATCGGCACAAACAAAATAAGTTTCATGGCCGCGCATTCGCTGAAAACGTACCCATATATCTGTTTGAATATGCTCAAGCATATGACCTAAATGTATAGAGCCATTTGCATAGGGTAAGGCGCAGGTAACAAGAATTTTACGCTTTTTACCTGCGTCAGCTTGTGCTTTAAATGATGTGTTTACTAAAGACATGGACATTAACAATTTTTTTGATGGTAATAATGAAGCGAATAGTACAGAATTTGGTGTATATTTTCATTAATAATTTACTGACTTTACTCAAATGTTTAAAAAATTATTTTCTCGTAAGACATCAACATTGTTATCTTCAACAGATAACTCGATTAAACCAACAGCCAATTACAGCGATAAGTCAGCTAATAATGCTGAAAGTATTATTTATGAAACGCTCATTCATTACCAATCTGAAGTTTTTTCTGGGGGATTATTAAACGTTTGTACTGGCTATGACCTTGAAATAGCAAAAAATAAGATCACTATACAGCTAACAACGCCTTTTCCTTGCAAAGGAGAATTAGATCTTTTAGCTGATAGTTTAACTGAAGCAATATCGATAAAGGTGGTTTTTAATCTTCATTTAGATGTTGCAGCAGTAAGGCAACACCCAATAAAAAACGTGAAAAACATCATTGCTATTGCCTCGGGTAAAGGCGGGGTTGGCAAATCAACGACTGCCGTTAATCTTGCTTATGCATTAATTGAGGAAGGGGCAAAAGTAGGCATTTTAGATGCTGATATTTATGGACCTTCTATTCCGACAATGCTTGGTATAAAAGATCAAAAACCATCATCGGTTGATGGTAAATTAATGACACCATTAAAGGCTTATAACCTACATGCTATGTCTATTGGTTTTCTTGTCCCTGACGAGGATGCAACGGTTTGGCGGGGCCCAATGGCAAGTAAAGCCTTTAACCAGTTACTTCAGGAAACAGCTTGGCCAGACCTTGATTATTTATTAATTGATATGCCACCAGGTACTGGCGATATTCAATTAACACTTGCCCAAAAAGTGCCTGTAGCTGCTGCTGTTGTTATTACTACGCCACAAGATATTGCTTTGGCTGATGCAATAAAAGGTATTGCGATGTTTGATAAAGTGCAAGTACCCGTATTAGGGGTCATCGAAAACATGAGCTATCATCAATGTGAAAATTGTGGCCATCAATCACATTTGTTTGGTGAGGGAGGTGGTGCTGACATTGCTAAGGCTTATCAAACAAAATTATTAGGGCAGTTACCTTTAGATATCACTATTCGTCAAGATGCTGATTTCGGAAAATCACCCATTATAGAAAATAGCACTAGTGAACTGACCCAATTGTACCGTAATATAGCGCGAAATGTTGCTGGCCAATTATTTTTACAACTCGATAAACGTAGCCCTCAAACCGCAGAAATCTCACTAAATGATGATGTTTCTTTCGACTCTAATAACAATAGTGAATAATAATTATGAGATTATCTGATCAAGACATAGAGAAGTCTTTAGCTCAAGGACAAATAGTGATCACCCCAGCGCCCGAACAATCGATGATTTCAGGTGTTAGTGTCGATATTCGTTTAGGTAATGAATTTAGGGTGTTTCAAGACCATACCGCACCATATATTGACTTAAGTGGTCCTAAATCTGAAATGCAAGAAGCAATGGATGTTGTGATGAGTGATGAAATCTTTATTAAAGATGGTGATGCATTCTTTTTACATCCAGGAGAGTTAGCTTTAGCCGTTACGCTAGAGTCGGTTACTCTACCTGATAATATTGTTGGTTGGTTAGATGGGCGCTCATCATTAGCGCGTTTGGGCTTAATGGTACATGTTACTGCGCATCGAATTGATCCCGGTTGGTCGGGCCAAATTGTGCTGGAGTTTTATAACAGTGGCAAATTGCCATTGGCTTTACGTCCTAAAATGACAATAGCGGCTTTGAATTTTGAATCTATGTCGTCATCGGCTTTACGCCCATACAATAAGAGGACTGATGCAAAATACAAAGGTCAAAAGGGCGCTGTTGCGAGCAGAATTAGTGAAGATAAAATAAATATAGAGCCCTAATTATTTGGGGTTACGTACGACTCAATTTTTATAATAAAGTTATTCACTAGCAACTATTTTATTGGTTGGTTGGCTTTGACAGCTCATTGATGCATTTTTCTAATGCACTGATGAGTTTGTCTCTGTCATGATGATGGGGCGTTTTATCATTAGCCATGTCATGATGAATAACGTTGACTCTGTCTGAATGCATTTCCATGTTTTGTGTTATTACACCATCAATTGGCATAAAACCGACATTAGACTCAATCCAGTTAAGCTTTTCATCAATCGATAAATTATCAGCGGGACTTTGCTCCCCAACAACATTATCTAAAAATACACAATAGCCTTTGCTTTCAGCTAGTGCGTTAGCTATATCTCGGACTAAAAGAGGAGGGATGATGCTTGTTAGAAAACTTCCAGGCCCTAATATAATCAGGTCGGCTTTATTAATTGCTTTAATGCAATGGGTAAGTGATTTAACGAGAGGCGCTAACATTAACTTCTCAGGCATAATCGGCATGTCATCAACAGATAACTCACCAATGCGCCAACGCCCTTCAGGATAAAAGGCCATAAGATCTGTTGGTGTTTCAGACATAGGTAAAACAGAAGTTTTTACTTTAAGTAAGCGACGGATTAATTTAATTGAGTCTAATGGACGTGATTGTATTTGTCCTAAACCATAAAGTATAAGGTTTCCCAAGTTATGACCACCGAGTTCATCTTGGCCATCGAAGCGTAAATTAAATAACTGGCTGCCGATTGACTTATCATCGACTAGTTGTGTTAAACAATTACGTAAATCGCCCCAAGCAATAGAACTACTTCGCTTCCTTAGTCGGCCTGTTGAACCACCATTATCTGTGGTGCTGACTATGCCGGTAAGTTGCGTTCCTAAGAAAGATAACGTTGATAGAACTCGCCCTAAACCGTGTCCACCACCGATAGCTACAACATTTAGATTTTTAAGCTGCATCAATGAAATAAAATTAATAATAAATATTGAGTAAACTCTACCTTTAATTTACCAAAAGATAAAGAAGCAATAGCTTAGGTCATCTACATTAATGTTGGTGTTGATGATTTTCAGATAAAAATTAAGCAACTTGATGTTTAAGTGAACACTTAGAAGATTTCTTCGATAAATTTATAGTATTAGTTAAAATAAGGGTTGACAGAAACGGGGGCTCTGCTTAGAATGCGCCTCGTTTTCATCAAGTGTTAAAACCTTTTGAAGGCAAGTTAGTTTAAGGTACTAGGCCATCTTAAATTAATAAGTATTTGGGGCTATAGCTCAGCTGGGAGAGCGCTTCGCTGGCAGCGAAGAGGTCTGCGGTTCGATCCCGCATAGCTCCACCAAATTTTAATTACTTGTTTATCATTGATGACAGGTAATAGATAGTTTCAGTGTCCCTATCGTCTAGAGGCCTAGGACACCGCCCTTTCACGGCGGTAACAGGG
>CAWVSL010000053.1:0-15299 GCA_963933115.1 uncultured Colwellia sp. | reverse complement strand
CAGCAAAGGCGAGAAAAAGCAATTCAAGAGAGAAAAAGAAAATGAACAAAAAGCTCATAGCCGTCATTTAAAAAATAAGTTGTATTTATAGCTATTAATCAAGGCTATACTGATTGATGATAATTTTAAGTTTTGGAAGCCCCTCTTCCACTGTACTTGGAAGCTAACATTTAGTGACAACTCAAAATAATAATAATATACGGTAGGTTTTTTGTGAATCAATTTTTCTCTTTAACTCTGGTTGCTATTTTGTTTAATATTACGGTCGTAGCTAATAATATTGCGCAAGCTGCAGATAGCCAACTTGATAAAGCATTAGTTAAAATAAAAGCGATCACCGATAGTGATGAGGCGTTAACTCAATTAGCTGCAATTATAAAGTCACCTCAACTCACTACCAAACAACATATTTCAGCCATTAATATGGCGGCTATGCATCATATTAATTTAGATAACTTTGTAGAGGCCATTACTCTTTTGGAACAAGCACAGTTAACTTCACAAGAACAACAACTTTATCAGTTAGAAGCCGATACAAATAAATTAATAGGTGTTGTTTATTATTATCAAGGGAATAACCCTAAAGCGCTAATTGCCTATAAAATGTCTTTATCATTTTATCAATCGATAGATGCCCCAATAGAAGAGGCAAACCTGCTCAATAATATAGCATTAGTGTATTCAGCTATGTCGAGATATCCCTTAGCATTAGAAAATTATAACTTAGCTCAGTCAATCTATCAGGCTTTTGGTAATGAAGAGGATAAGTTAGATGTAAAGTACAATATCGCCTTAATGCATGTCAACTTAAGGCTTTATGACAAAGCAATTGAAATGCTTCATGACGTTATATTACAAAGAAAAGCGATGAGTGATGATTTTGGATTAGCTATGGCCTGGGCAAATTTAGGTAATTCATACAAACATGCGGGTCAATATCAACAAGCAAAAAGCTATTTATTCGAGGCATTAAATTATTTTGAGTCACATAATAATCGACATCACATTGCCTCTCAATTACATAATATTTCAGAGATTTACATTGAGCTAGGCGATTACCCAATGGCAAAAAAATATGCTGAACGAGGGGTTAAGATTAGTTTAAATATTGGCCATCAAAAAGCCTACGCAGGCAGCTTAAATAGTTTAGCAAAAGTATGGTTTAATCAAGGCGATATAGAACAGGCCCTAGATATGGTTACCTTGTCTAATAAAATGGCTAGAAAATCAAACTATAAAGCCCTACTCAACGATAACTTAGCACTTATCGCCTTAATTTATGCGACACAAAAAAACACCACTGAAGCTTTATCAACATTCCAAAATTATGTTAATAATCAAAACATAAATGAAAATGATCTCCTTAACGAGCAATTAGTTAGTATAGAATCAGAACACTTAACGCATCAGGTCGAACAGTTACTCCAAAATAAAAGACTGCAATTACTTCAAACTGAAAAAAAAGAACAATTACAATATCTCATAATTTCTATTTTACTCATTTCGTTCTTATTAATATTTTTTATATACTTTCTCAAACTAGAAAAAAATGCCAAGCAGGCATTAACAAATAAGGTACAAGACCGCACGCAAGAGTTAGAATATTTGATGGAAGAATTGACAAGAGCAAACAAAATAAAAAGTCAATTTTTGGTCAATATGAGTACCGATATTAAAGCCCCTTTAGCTAAGGTTATTGAACAATCTGAATTGATTCTCAAAGATAATAACAACACCAAAGAGCTTGATAAAGAAGTAGAGATAATACTTGATAACTGTTTACATTTATTTCAGTTAACTAATGACATTCTTGATTTATCTAAAATTGAAGCTAATACTTTTGAATTAGATCTAAAAGAACAAGACTTAAATAGTATATTAACCGAAATTAAAGAGCTGTATTCAATAAAGTCTCAAAAGAAAGGGCTTTCTTTTGAGTTATACAGCTCTTTCGCTTTATCAACGCCATTTAATATCAATTTTGATGCCTTAAGATTAAAACAAATATTAATTAATTTTTGTTCAAATGCACTTAAATTCACCCATAAAGGAAAAATAAGGTTAACTGTCTCTTTGAATAATAATGAGCTGATCTTTGCGGTTATGGATACTGGTGTTGGTATGAATAAAGTACAATTAAAACAGATAGTTGATAGCTTAAACCAAGGTGATAACAGCGAAAATAGACGATTAGGTAGTTCCGGCTTAGGTTTATTTATGGCTGAACAGCTAGCTTCTATAATGGGTGGCCATATTTCTGTTCAAAGTATATTAACACAGGGAACAACTTTTACATTGACTCTCCCTATCCGGCCAAGCACTCATATAAAACAACTTTCTCTCGTTTCTTCATCTAACGTTGAAGGTATTAACTAATACTTTAGCTTTTATAATCAATAACAATGCAAACGACTAATACCAAATATTAGAATGCACTCAGCTTGATTATAAAATATTTTATTGTCTATTTTTAATTAAAAAAATAAACATTAGCTGTTCAGACACTCCCCACGATTTAAATTAAAACGCAGCCACATCAGTACAAAGTTGATATAAAGTTTGACTTGCTACCTAAAGACTTTAGTTTAGGTTACAGTGAAGGTAATTTAGTGATAAGTAAAGTCTGCTAAACCGACTTTCTTAGTTAGCAAGTTAAGCGCCAAATATTATTCAGCCATACTTTTAAAATTAAATAATAAAGTTATGCTTAACTTTGAATATTGGCAATAAGTCAGTTTATATAAAAGGACAACAACAGATGAAAGGAATTGTTTTTAATATATTTAATGAATTTATTGTTGACCAATGGGGTGAAATTTTTTGGGATGAATTGCTGACCGAAGCTGACTTACCCAGCGAAGGAGCATTCACTTCAACTGTTATTTATGATGATCAAGAATTGATGACTCTTTTCAAATTAATAATAGAGAAAAAGAATATTTCCAGGCAAGAACTTGAAAAGGTTTTTGGCAAATATTTCTTTGGCGCTATTTATCCTCATGTTCCAAGCAGCGTAAACGCTGACAAGATAAAAGATGTTTTTGAGTTTTTGCATAATGTACAAAATATAATTCATGTAGAAGTCAAAAAACTTGACTCAAAGGTGGTATTTCCTGAATTTGTATTTATTAACGAGACACCTACGACATTAGTTTTTCAATATAAATCGCCTCGTCAACTGTGTTACTTTTGTGAAGGGTTAGTACATGGTTTGGCCCAACATTTAAGTCAAAAAGTTGAAGTCTCACAGCCTGAGTGTCAGCACGAAGGCGATAAACGTTGTTTGATCAAGGTGCAAAAATTATGAACGAAATAATAGATGAACTTAACAAACGTTTAGGCGTTTTTCAGCGCAAAGCAGAAAGAGAACAAAAGGCAAGATTTGCCGCTGAACAGCAACTTGAAAATTACTCCAGAGAGTTATACGAGAGCAATCAATCATTGCAAGCTTCTTTAGCAAGCTCGAAAAAAAAACAAGCCGAGCTAGAGTTTCTTTCTAAAGCATCCGAAGATGTTATTTCTAAATTATCGGTTAGAGAGCTGGTTTTAAATACAGTTGAGCTCACTGGTAATTTTTTCTCTGCACAATATGGTTTTTTCCTTATGAGCAAATTGGGCTCCCCCGTCGATCTTAATAGCACTCAAATTTGGAATAAAGAGGCTGGATGGTCAATCGATAAAGAGTTTCTCTTAGCATCAATTAAATATTTACCAATAGCTAAAGACCTAACATTCAAGTCATGGTGTGTATCGCCAATTAAGTCAGAGGACGCAAAAAAATTAGCAGGATTTAAATGGATTGTTTACTTCAATGTTCAATTAAACAATGATCAGAAAGTGTGGATCACCTTTTTGAGTCATGCTAAATATTTAGACAAAGAATCATTATTTGTTTTAGATACAGCGAAAGGACATTTATTAAATGGTATTAGCCGCCGATTGACTGATGTTCAAATAATAGAAAACCAAGTGAAATTAAAAGACAGTGTTACCAGTCTAGAAAAAGCAAAAAGCCAATTAATGCAGTCTGAAAAAATGGCCTTATTGGGTCAACTCTCCGCAGGTGTCGCTCATGAAATTAATAACCCTATAGCTTTTATTCGCTCTAATATGGAGATATTGCTTGATGATTTGAAAGTATATAATACATTATACCGCGATGTTAAAAATCATCTAGTTAATCATAATACGCTAACGCTAGAGAGGTTTGACCAATTCATTAGCCAAGCTGATATTGATTACATTGCCAATGATGCCGTGAGTTTACTGCGCTCAAATATTGATGGTATTGATAGAATCCGTGACATAGTTGATAGTCTAAAGACGTTTTCTCATAGTGGTAAGACCGAATTTAGTGAAATGTCTATCGTTGACTGTATTGAAGGTGCACTCCAAGTTGCATCTCTTTGGTACAAGCATACCGTTGAAAATACTCTGGCCAATCACCTACCCTATGTCAAAGGAAATAAGAGCCAACTGCAGCAAGTATTTGTTAACCTTTTCGTCAATGCGTCTTATGCCATGAAAGATAACGGGGTATTAACTATAACGGCTAAGGAAGATGCTAATTCGTTAGTTATTCAAGTTAGTGATACCGGTATGGGTATGGACAAAAAGACCCTTCAACAGCTGTTTACGCCTTTCTTCACCACAAAACCGGTTGGCGAAGGTACCGGATTGGGATTGTCGGTTTCATACGCCATTCTTGAAGCTCATGATGCCACAATAGATGTCAGGTCTGTTGAGGGTGTAGGCACTACTTTTGAGGTATCCTTTACAAAAGCATCAATAAAATAATGTATTTTTTTATTGACCAGAATCACCCTTTACAGGCATCCCAAATTAATTACTTGTAGTTAATGACTCATATCTAAAGTACTTATCTTTATGATTAAATTAAAGTGCTAAAAGTTTTAGCCAAACATCCTACTGTTGTAATACTTGGCCTCAGTCAACATGAAGTCATTGTTTAGTGCGATTCATGCTAACTGCCAGTTAATAATTAACGCCTTCTTATTTCACTTGAAAAAAATGACTAATGTACTTCGTATCATCTAATTCTATTATCACTTTGTTGTTCTCACTTTGTATGTTCAGCTCAAGTAAGACCCTTTTGACTGAACTCGAGAGCTCTAACTGTTGGTAGATATGACCACTTTCGTCTGAGCGAACAACACCAATTAACGATTTTTGTTCGAGTCGTTGGTCATATAAGTCTAAAACATCTTCCGGTATATTTGAAATAAGCGCGATTGCACCCGAGACGGGGTATCCATTTAAGTCGACCACTGATATGTCTACAGTCATCGATTTAAAGGTGTTAAAACGAAACTCAGGTTCAACATAAAGCTCTTTTGAACGACCCGCTTTGGTATCAAGTTTTTCAGCCATCGGCTGATTATCCAGTCTGGTATTTCCACTAGCGCTAGAAGGGGAAAACAAACATAGTGAAATCAATGCAATCATAATACTGCTTGACCTCAGAATATAACCTGTATTTAACAATGATTTATTCATTACGTTAATCCTTTTATGGCTTAATGATTGTCGGAACATAAAAATGGCTTTTACGCGTACTAGTTTTATACCATGCAGTTGACAGGCCTCCCGAACTTTCAACCCACTCCTCATAATCTGGATAAGCCCACAAAACATCTATGTACTCTCGTGGGTGAGCCCATTCGTCGCTGATTTTTAGACCCCAAGGTAAATTAGTTGTAGATCTAAAGTAGCGATCTTGACTGGCATCAGAAGTGTCACTTTCCGTGCCAAAACGTGCGAAGTTAAACCAGTCTGTTGGCGCATAGCCCGGCATATGAATTTCGAAGGTACGGTCATCTGTACGATAGATAAAAAAATCAATTGCCGAGTGGTTTAATGACAATAGACCATTGGTAAACTTCACGTCAAAAGTAAATGCGACTGGTGCAAACTCAGCACAGTTTTTGTTAGTGTTAAAGAGCGAACATTGGCCAGTTACCCCTGTATTAGTGTAAGTTTTACTGTTACGCCACAAAGAGATTACAGCGTCTGTTTGATTCCACTCTGGTGTTTTTTCATAGGTATTATTATTGATATTAAAATTGGCGTATTCAACTTGTGAAGCGGGGATATCGACTAACCTTATGGCAAAACCATTAGCCTTTACTCCACCACGAGCTGAGATAAAGCCTTGAATAATAAAACCACTGACCAGCCCTGAAGCATCATACGTTGTCTGAAAGCGCTCTTTAACGACTAAATCATTAAAGTCGTAGTCACCAAGTTTTGGCCAATTATCCTCATAAGCAAGCGTGACAAAATCATCTTCGTTTGGATAATAACTACTATACGCACGCCGATAATCATTGGGGAACTCATCCAAGGAATCAATTAAACCATCGCCATCACTATCGTTAACATTTGGCACGTTAGTGAGGGATTCATCATGGATGGCAGTTCCTGGGCTTGTTTTGATACTAAATACCGCATCATTAAAATCGTTATCACCCCATGTCCCCGGTAAATCTTCAAAACCCAAAATCACTTCACCGACCTCTTCATCATATAGCATCACAGTATGTTGGCGTAAAGTGGGATCCTCTTCCGGATTAAGATATGATAATGAGTAGTAGTAAGGTGTTTCTTCCGACGTTACGCCAGTATAATAATCGAAACCATTAGCTGCAATCAAAAACCCTATGCTGGTGCCCGCAGGAAAAGTACCCAAACTTAATCTATGGCCACGCGCCATATGAGGCGATGACAGATTGGGGAAAACAATAGTTTCCATTACTTCAGCACTAGTTTGTGGTGGATTATCGCGGTCAAAAGTAAAAAATCCAAAAGAATTTTTATAGCCCGTTGATTCCTGAACAAAAGTAACAAAGACTTCAGCTTCTTCATCCAAATCAACAATTGAACCACAATCATCCGTTATGAAAGCTTCATTCAAGTCGCTTTCTGGTAGCGCATTGTTGATACGGGCAAAAAAGTCAGTGGTATATTCGCTGGCACCCCACAATAAATTGTCTGGCTTACCAATATTTTGCTCGTACCCCACTGGCCAAGGCTGACCAGACAAAAATTGCCAGACATAGTCGCCATTTTCTTGCTCTGTCGCTAAGGTAGAATAACTCAGTAGTATTAATATACTGATAAAACTAAAGCTGAATTGTTTTTTCATAATATTGCTTCCTGATCCTGTAATTAATTTTAAGTCAACCATCGATATGGTGGTTTTATCTGAATTACCATAAATATAATGCTTACATCGGGCCAAGTTTTAGATCGTCTAAAAAATAACTCCTTAGCAGCTTTTTGATGTGTTTTTAAAGGATAAATAATTAATTTTTTGCAATTTGCATCGCAGATCAAGATATTTTCCCAATTCGCAGGGGAAAAGTAGTGAATTACGCCCGATTAGGTATGGATTGGTTCTTGCAGTTAATCATTACACTGATTGCTAACCCTAAAAGAAAAGGCGACTCGTATGTCAAATAAGACATTGATCTTTAGTATTGCGCTAAACGGCTATCAGTTGTTATACCGTCATTGTATAAATTCACATCGAGCTTATGCCAAAAAATATGGCTATGAGTATTTGGTAATCTCTCGTCCGTATTTTACTGCCCTAGGTGTTGAATGTTGTTGGTTAAAGTTAACACTAATGCTTGAAGCGCTAAAAGCAGGGTACGACACCGTGTTATTTGTTGATGCTGATGCTTATATAAAGACAACTGCACATGAACTTGAACCCCTGCTGCAACCAGATAAATATTTATACCTCGCCAAAAGTTACAGCGGACGTTTTAACTCTGGCGTAATTTTGGTTAATAATCATGTAAAAATACGACAATGGCTAGTTGACGTTATCGCTGCTAGACATCTCTCAGTGTTACCTGAACATGATGTGGGCTGGGGAGAAAACGGACACATCATCGAGTATACAAAAAATTGTCAGTTTGTCTGTTTGCTCGACCGTCGTTGGAATAACACCTACGATATAGATTTATCTGATTATATAAGGCATTTTAGTTGTGGCCCCCTTCGTCAAAATTATTATTTGAACCTTTGTCACAAACAGATTGGACGAGTGACAAATATACTAACGAAACTGTATCGATACGCCAAGATACTCCATCTGATAGATGGCCATCAAGACCCTCTAATTAAACTTACTCAATCGGCACTATACACCAGCGATTTTTTTTCTAAACGCGATCATAGCTAATGCTTAATTTAATATTATTTTCATTTTAATAATAATTTCAATATTGCATATTCAAAATGATAATAACAAGTATAAACCTTCCAAACCAACATCAAAAAAACACCAAAAATAAAAATAAAGCCATTAAAAACAACGTAATAACTAAAAACTAAAAGTTGGCATAATTTAAGCAACATCACTATTTAGAGATGAACAAATATGACCATCAGACTTATTCACCCATAATATTCACAGTTTACGGAGAACTATATGTCATCAGAATATATACCAGTGAAAATTAAGAATGACAATTTAGTGATCAATCAATCAGATGATAAACACTACGTAGGACGTGAACTTAACCAAGCAATTAGTGCCTGTTTATTAGTACTGTGCTTACCCATTATTATTGTTAATACCTTACTTGCACTTTTTCAGAATAAATCAGTACTGCAACCAGTACGACAAATAGATTGTTTAGGCCGAGCCGTCAAATATTATCATTTCAACTCAGGTTTGATGAGAAATGTAGCTTCATTAGGCGCAGTATTTAGCAAACATATTAGTTTATGTGGCATGCCGATAAATATTGAATTAACGAGTGAAAGTCGGGCTAAATTGTCTGGTTACAGTCATATTCCAGCCGGTCTTTTTGATGCAGTGACTGTCCATCAATCGGCGGGATTACATACTCTAGATAAAGTTGTTTTGCTCGAAAAGCAATTTGCAGGAACCCGAAGTAGCTATCTTATACTGTTAGTCAAAGGTGTGTTAGGTCAGTTAATTTTTAAGGAGCAAAAATCTCACTTAACTTGCCCTAAAACTTTTTACCTTTTTGGCCTCAAGATACACAATGATTCAATGGCGGATGCCATAAAATGGGTAATGGCTAAACCCAAAATAATAGCTATCAAGCAGCGTTGTAAAGTCAGTTTCTTTATTAATGTCAATTCAGTCAACCTAGCGCAAAAGCACGCCCCGTTCAAAGCGCACCTTAATCAGGCAGACCGTTGTTTTTCCGATGGTTTGGGTATGCGTATCGCGGCTAAAAAAAATGGGGTGAAGCTTAAAGATAATGTTAACGGTACGGATATGTTACCAGGCCTATGCAAGGCTGCTGTTAAAGAAGGGGTGTCCATATATTTACTGGGTGGCAAGCCTAGTGTCGCAAAAACTACAGCCCACAATCTTTGCCAGCAATATCCAGGCCTACAAATTGCTGGTAGCGCACATGGTTATTTCGAGCCCGACAGCTATCTCAAAGTGATTGAGAAGATCAATGAATCTCAGGCCGATATTTTATTATTAGCGATGGGTTCACCCGCCCAAGAAAAATGGCTGATTCAACATGCCAATCTCATTAATTGTCGGACGGCACTCGCGGTTGGTGGTTTATTTGATTTTTACTCAGGAAGGATCTCGCGCGCGCCACTGTGGATGAGAGAGCATGGTATGGAATGGGTATGGCGTTTAATTCAGGAGCCACGAGCCAAATTCAACCGTTACATTATAGGTAACCCTTTATTTTTAATTCGTACTTTTATACTTAATCAAGCAAGTTAAGGCTATTAATCATGAATATAACTAATATATTTTATCTCGAGAGTTCAGCTTCCCAAGATATTAACCCTAGCAATGAATTACCTCATCATGTTACTACTTTGGGTCAACACCGTGGGATACCTTTGTTTATTCAACGGTTAATAGCTTTAATGGCATTAATTTTATTAACACCAATTTTACTCATTACCCTACTTCTTATTTGTTTAGAAAGTCGGGGGAGTTTTTTATACAGTCAAGATCGTATTGGTAAATATGGTCGACATTTTAAAATGTACAAATTCCGTTCTATGTATCTAAAAACAGATCCAAATTACCACGAGCCTGATCCAAGCCAAAGTGATCGCGAAGGTGTCTGTAAGAAGTATAAAAAGGATCCCCGTATTACCACTGTCGGTTGGTTCATCCGAAAATTCTCTATCGATGAATTACCACAGCTTTACAATATTCTCATCGGTGACATGGTGTTAATTGGTCCTCGTCCTGCATTGTCGGATGAAGTCGATGAGTATGCATATAGTGCCTTAGGCCGCCTTCATGGCATACCCGGATTGTCTGGCTTATGGCAAGTATCTGGCCGAGCAGACACCAGCTTTAAAACCCAAGTTGATCTCGATAAAAGCTATCTGTGGGAGCAAAGTATTTTATTAGATATAAAGATTATACTAGCTACCATCCCCATCGTCATAAAAGCGCGAGGGGCTTATTAATTAATCGGTAAAGTATTTACTGATAAAAAGTACACCCATAAGCGATATCAATATCGCTTTTTTTTATCCAATAATGCTATTGGTTTAAATCCTTCATATAAAACTTACAAGCCAGCAAAAGTAGTTTATTATTTTTGTTGTTGCTCAAAAAAGCCACATTAAGTACTTATTAGCAGTCCATAATCTTTTTTCTATGCTTCGCAAATCAAAAATTATCCTTAAAATGCTTCCCAAAATGCAAAAAACGATTCACGAATAAAAATAAATAACATATAAAACAATGGCTTGTGTTTTTCATAGTTGGCCTGCATAGTTGGCTTACTTAGTGCAACAAATATTTATATCTAAGGACCCATCCAAGTACCAATAAAGGGAAGATTTGATGAAAAATATTTGGCTTAACGTAACCCCTCTATTAAAGTCAGTGTTAGTCAGTGGTTTATTAGCCGTCACTACCTTAAGTGGTTGTACCAACAGTCATAGCCTACAACCAATAAGTAATAACTCTACCGGCTTTTATGGCTCAATAAATGATCACGGTGAGCTATTCACCCAACAAAGCATCCCTACCAAGGCGTTTGAAAGTCAATTAAATTGTACTGATAAAAACCAGTTTGCTGCGCCACTAAATTACCGGGTAGACAAACCGATATTATCATCATCTCCAAGCCAGACACCCTTGCCTGCCAATATTAATCCTTCACGTAATGCCCTTCCTCTTAGCCCAGGTGACATGTTAGAAATCATGATGGAATATGGAGAAGGATTTAACGGTATTTATGTATTGGATAATTTTGGACTATTAACCTTACCAATACTTGATGCAATAAATGCATCTGGCATGTCGCCCAAAGATCTATCTGAGCATATCGAATTAGCCCTAATCAAGGCACATGTATTTCGCTCAGCGACGGCAACCGTCAATGTTAAAGTTCTCCACTTGGCTGCCATAGAAATGCCAGTAACGGGTGCTGTTTTTCAACCAGGTAGAGTCTTAATCAATGATAATGGTAAAAAAATGTTAATAGAGCAGAGAGTAAACGCTACGGGTGATTTTAGTAACAAAAGATTACTTTCAGAAGCACTACGTGCTGCATCAGGTATTCGACCTGACGCAAAAATAGACCAGATTATACTTATTCGCCAAGGCTGGCAGATTGAAGTCGATTTAACCGGAATATTAACTGGTTTGCCGGTCAAAGATTATCCCTTGATTGCTGGTGATCAGATAATAGTGCCTAGTACTGGATGTTTTCAATCCCATCTGGTGCGTCCCAGCCAAATAACCCCCAAGGGTATTCGTGTATTTATGTCTAATTTAATTGATTCTGCACACAATAATTCCAGTGCTAACGTCAATAGGTATTCCACGACTCTGCCCTATGGAACCAAACTTCTTCAGGCTGCTGTCTCAGCCAATTGTGTAGGGGGGAAAGAATGGACTAATGCCCCGCGCAAAGTCATGTTAGCGAGTATCAACCCGATGACACAGCAAACTCAAGTGATTGAGCGTTCGGTAGAACAATTGGTTAGGCAAGCCAATCGTGATGAAATTAATCCTTACGTTATGCCTAACGATGCCATTGCTTGTTACGACTCTAGCGTAACGAATTTGCGCGATGTAGCACGAACTGTGTTAGATGTAATAACTCCATTTACCTTGTTGTTTTAGGACGTTTTATGATCCAATATCCGATAGCTATTTCAACCCCTAGTGACCGTTTTAGAGCCACAATTTATCGTTTTATCAAGTGGCCTTATTTAACATTGACTTTAGCTGGTTATTTATTAATTGCGCTCATCGTCTTTTTATATTTGGGTAAAGCACCGGTTTACAAAAGTGAATTAGAATTAGTCTTACCCGGAACTGGCACATCATCGAGTGTCTCTATCGATAATGTGGGTCAGGTGGTATCAACGACCAGCGCACCTTTCTCGGGTAGCGGATACAACCCGCGGGTCAATTACAAAGAAATGCTATTGAGTCGTGGCGTATTGGAATTAGCACGTGAAAAAATGTTATTGTCAGAACTTGGCTATGGACTACCAAAGGTAGAGTTAACGGCTCAAACCTCCATTCTAACCGTTAGTATTATTGGCAGCAGTGCTAAACAAGCTAACGCAAAAGCTTGGGCACTTTATCAAAGTTTACAAGAAGAATTAAGTCGTTTGCGAGCTGATGAAATCAGACGTCGAGATGAAAGTACTCAGGGAGTGCTGGATGATTATCGGGTTAGGTTAAACGAGGCACGCGCCAATATCTTACAGTTCCAGGAAGGCTCTTTTTTAGTATCACAAGACCAGTTCATGTTACTGGTCACCAGTTTGCAAAGCATCAAAGAAAAACAACTCTATCTGAAGGCTGAAGTCGCTAATCTTGGTGATTACAGTTATGGCTTGGGCGAAAGCTTAGGTGTCTCATCAAGCTTAGCAGGCAAAGCCTTGTTGTTACAATCAGATGTTGAGTTTAGAGGGTTACTTAAAGAACTTGATGCCAGTACCTCTCAACTTTTAGAATATCAATCTCGCTGGGGAGTTGGCCACCCTAAAGTGATTGCAGAGCAACAGCGTTACGACGGAGCACGCAAATCATTACTGCGCAGAAGTAACGAATTGGCTGGCCCACATGCCGCAAATCTCTTTGCTCACGCTGATCTTCAAATCAATTCAAAGCGTGCCCAAATGTTTGCTGATTTAATTGAGGCTAAAGCTCGTCAACAAGGTACTCAGGCTGAAATAAACGACTTACAACGTTCTGAATTACAGCTCAGCGATCAGTTAAAGATATTCGCTAGAGAGTCTGCGGTACTTGATCAATTGCAGCGTAGATTTGATCTGGTTGAGGCCATTTTTACCTCTGCCGCCGCAAGATTGGAAGCAGGTAAAGCCGATGTTTTTGCCTCATACCCTGTTCTACAGCTATTAACAGAACCATCGCTACCCACTAAAATAAATAGCCCTATTCCTATACTTGGAGTGGCAGCCGGTATAGTGGGTTTCATTTTTCTTACTTCAGGAGTCATAGTGTTATGCAATCGCAAACGCATTATCAAAGTACTTTTGAAAAGAAGCTAATTGTTGGGTCTTTACTATTAACCTATCCAATATACGCTATTGGTGGTCTTTATATCACAGGCTCTTTTTTGGGCTGGGCTGTGTTAGCTCTGGTGACACTCAGATCTTTTATTGAAGGTAAAAACTCTTTTACTGGCCTTCCTATATTAGTTTGGTTATGGGTACTAGCGATGTTAGTGATGCTGCTAAGTCTTTGGGTCGCACATGGGCAATGGTCTTTAGGCACCATGCAAACGGTCAAAAGTACCATTGGATGGGCAAAGGGTTGGGCGCTTCTTGGTTTGTTTCCATTGCTTGGTGCAGTAGTCGACCTTAAACCCGAAGTATTTATAAGGACAATATGCGTTGTCGCTAAACATAGCGCTATATTTGGTGTTATTACCTGGTTACTTTACATGGCGGGTTTTTCAGGTGACTTATTCGTTTCCCCCTTACAGGTTTTAGGAGGATCCGGAGAAAGTTTCTTTGCAGTCAGTCTTTATCAGACTAATCCAGAAATAGGTATTGGCCGTTGGCAATTTTTTGCACCTTGGGCTACTGCTGCCGGGTTTCTTAGTTGTCTTTTTGTTATTTTTTGTTTACAAGAAAAAGATAAAAGTTACCGTAACTGGGGGCTTGCAGGCTGTATTGTGATGGCTTTATTGTCTCAATCGCGTGCAGGTTGGGCTGTTTTTATCATAATTGTTCCAACTTTCATACTGGCCAGCCAAATCAATAAGCCTTGGCTATTGCTCTCTATGGGAATGTTGTTACCTATTATTATGGTCTTGGGAGAACCCTTATACGAGTCGATAATGGACATCTTTCAACAAATTAAAGAAACACGTCCTGAATCGACACGTGTGCGTGCGACGCTTGAAAACATTGCGATTCAACGCTGGCGTAACGAAGCGCCGATCTGGGGACATGGTATTGTCGAGTCAGGTCCAAAGCTTGTTGAGTTTATGCCTATTGGTACACATCACAGCTGGTATGGCTTGCTCTTTGTTAAAGGACTAGTTGGACTTTGGGCATTGGCCATCCCATTGGTTTCAACTACTGTGTATCTATTGTTCTATGCCCAAAAGAGTATTCATGCACGCTCCGCACTTTGTATGTTGTTAGTTTTTATCTGCTACAGTTTTTATGAAAACCTTGAAATTCTTGCCTATTTAATCTGGCCAGCTTTGTTTTGGCTAGGCATGGTACTTAAAAATCTTCAAGCCAGAGATCAATATGTTTAAAAAATTCGATGCCTATCTCATGGGCTATTATGGGATGAAGAACACCGGTGATGACGCTTTGCTTTATAGCAGCCGTTGGGCAATACATCATATATTGGGATATAAAAAAGACTTGGTGAGCAGTGCTATAAGTATTAACTGTTCTGAATTTGGTGATATTTTGGCTTTGCCCACTGCTAAGTTTCGTGGCCATCATCGCTTTTTACACTATAAAAATGCGTTGCTCAGTGAAAATATTATCTTTGGTGGTGGCTCGGTACTCCATAGTGAAAAAGATATCCAATTTAAACGTCATCTGATTGCATTAACTCAAGGTAAATCGAGCCGTTGTGTTGGTGTGGGTATCGAACCATTCGAATCGATTAACGCAGAAAAATCCTGTGCTAAATTTTTATCTGAATGCAGTTTTGTTGGGGTAAGAGATGCCGACAGTCTTGAAATAGCGAACACTATTGCGCCAAAAGCAAACGTCAAACTAACCTTTGACCTGGCGCCATTACTGTTATGTCATCAGTCCAATCGTTTAGTTACCATAGAACG
>CAWVSL010000052.1:0-15638 GCA_963933115.1 uncultured Colwellia sp. | reverse complement strand
GTGAAACCAAGTTTCACACGCATAGCGTCATTAACTTGGTAGCCTAATTCAGCATATATACAAGCGCTACTAAGTCAGTTCTACTTGTATCAGAATTTACTTTTCTCTATTTTAGGCGCTGATCGATTAATACAGTTTAAATTTTCAAAACATTTAACCAGTCTATTTTTCATATACTCTTCACTAAACCTTAACCATACTCTGGGGTCATAATATTTTTTATTGGGTTGTTCTAGACCTGTCGGATTTCCTAGTTGAGACTGCAAGTAATTAGCCTTACTTTGATAATAGTCTTTAATACCCTGCCAAAAAGACCATTGAGTATCTGTATCAATATTCATTTTGACAGTACCGTAATAAATTGCTTCATGAATGTGGTAAATCTTAGAACCTGACCCTCCATGAAAAACAAAGGAAAGTGGGTTGGGCGGTAAATTAAACTTTTCAGAAAGGTATGATTGAGAGTTTGCTAATATTTTTGGTGTTAACTTTACTTGTCCTGATTTATAAACACCATGAACATTACCAAATGCCGCTGCAACGGTGAAATTTGAACTAATCCCAATTAGTTGTTCATAGGCATAAGCAACATCTTCTGGTTGTGTATAGAGCTTAGCATTATCAATATGAGTATTGTCTACTCCATCTTCTTCACCACCAGTACAGCCTAGCTCTATTTCTAGTAGCATATCTAATGCTGTTAATTTCTTTAAATAATTAGCACTTAAACTAATATTTTCTTTTAAAGGTTCTTCAGAAAAATCTAGCATATGAGAACTAAATAATGGTTTCCCTGTTTCCTTAAAATATTCTTGTCCAGCTGCAAGTAATCCATCTATCCAAGGGAGTAACTTTTTAGAAGCGTGATCCGTATGGATAACAACATCTACGTTATAAATATTAGCTGCATTTCGAATATATTTTGCTGCGAAAACGGCTCCTTCCACAGATGCCTCAGTACCAGATAATCCACAACCTTTCCCAATAAAAAAGGCAGCACCTGAATATGAAAGTTGAATTATTACTGGAGAACAAACCTCTTTTGCAGCTTCTAAAACGGCGTTAACAGAATTTGTTCCAATAACATTAACAGCTGGAATTGCGTATTGATTGTCTTTGGCATCTCTGTAAAGATTTTTCAGTGCATTACCAAAAATAAAATGTTCCCTTTTTTTCATTTATTTACTCACTGCCAATGCTGACTTGCATGCCTTGGTTATTGAAGACCAATCTTCATTTTTAACCCACTCAGGTGATGAAATCCACGTACCGCCAACCGCAAAAACGTTAACTAAATCTAAAAATTCTTTTTGATTATTTGCATTAACCCCCCCTGTTGGGCAAAAAACAATTTCTTGAAAAACTGAGCCCATAGCTTTAAGAAAACTACTGCCCCCCGATAAAGACGCAGGAAACAATTTAACTTCTGTATAGCCAAATTCACTCGCTAATAAAATGTCGGAAGCATTCGACACACCAGGTAATACAGGTACATTTACTTTGGCTAAATGAGTAAGTAAATCTTTTGAAATGGTTGGGGTGACTATAAAGTCACTGCCAGCGTCAATCGCATCATTCAAAATATCAGCGTTAATAATAGTACCCGCGCCTACTTTTAAATCAGGTAATTGATTTTTAAGTGCCTTTATAATATCGATTGAAGCTTCTGTTCTTAATACAACTTCAACTAAATTAATGCCAGCAGCAGACATCGCCTTTGCTATTTCAACACCCTCTTCAATAGTGTTTGCCTGAATAATGGGAAGCAGTGTTTGCTTTCCCATCAACGTTGAAAATAATTTCATTCTTCTACCTTTAATTAACGGAAAAACAACAGCTATATTTGCTGAGTTGATATAAATGCTTTATATGCTTTTTTCTCTATGATGGCGCCTGAATGCTGAATAACAAATCCAGCGGCATTGGAAGCTAATTTAATAGCATGGTTGAGATCGTACCCTTGAGTTCTGGCACCAATATAAACCCCATTAAATGAATCGCCTGCTGAGGTTGTATCAACCACTTGAGTCACTGGTTTTATATAAAAATGAGAAACTTGTCCTTCTATATAACACAACACACCGTCTTCACCATTTTTAATCACTAACTCATCAAATTGATAGCGTTTACAGAAATTGAGAACTGATTCAAGCGTATCAATACCATAGAGTTGGTCAAAGTCATCAACACCTGGCAACAAGATATGAGCATATTTAAAAGCCAATGCAAATTGTTCTTTAGCCTGTGCTTTAACCTCCCACATTTTTGATCGGTAATTAGGATCAAAAACGATCTTGACCCCAGCATGATTTAATTTTTCTAACATTTCCCAAAACAAGGGACGATCATCAGGTTTAATAACCGCGAGTGAAATTCCAGAGAAAAAGAATAGATCACCTAACGAAAGCTGTGCTATTTCATTGTCATGTATAAACGACATAACTTCTTTGGCCGCTGAGTTTTCTCGCCAGTAAGAAAACGTTCTTTCACCTGAACCATCTGTTTCTATGGCATATAATCCAGGTATTTTACTCTCTGTTTGAAAAACTAAATCACAACCTATATGCTCTTGTTTAAAAAAATCGAGCATATCAGCACTGAATTTATCGCTCCCTAAAACAGAGACAAAATGTGTATTAATCTCAGGAAATGTTCGTTTCAAATAAATAGCACTATTTAACACATCACCAGCAAATGATTGCTTGAGTATTTTTGGTGATGTGCCGTTCTCTAAAGAATTAAGTGTTTTATCAACCCTTAATTCAATCATGCATTCACCGAATACATAGACATTTTTCATGTACAAAACCTTATTAACTTAAATTAAAATTTTTTGGTAATACGTAATCGAATTACTTAACACTTTTCAATGGCTCAATTTTTGGAATAAGAATCCAAACCGCTAGCATAGCAGTAACAGCTAAACCTGCACCAATAACAAATGCGGGCGTGTAATTACCGTCAGCAGTTAAGATAGGTACTAAAGCTGTTAAACTTAATGCCCCAAGTTTCGCTGCCATACCTGCGAAGCCTGAAAGTCTTCCAACAGATTTTTTACCGTATAGATCACTTGGTAGCGTTTGAACATTACCAATCACTGTTTGGAAGCCAAATAAAATAACCGCCATAATCATGACCGCAGTAGTTGGTCCACCCGGATTAGCCATGGCTAACAAAGCAGGTAACATAATTAAACAACCTAACGAAATAATAAACTTACGTGTTTTATTTGTATCCCAGCCAGCCTTTATACGATTTTGTGCGAGAAGCCCACCAAACCAAGCACCAAACATTGCACCAACGTATGGCACCCAACCATAGATACCGATAGATTGAACATCCATGCCGTACACTTCGTTTAGATAAATAGGGATCCAAAAGACGAACAACCACCAAATAGGGTCGATTGCAGCAGAAGCAATAATTACCCCCCAGCTTTGCTTGCGAGAAAGTAATTCTTTTGTAGAAGGATTATATTCATCATCTTCGCATGGCGAATTAGCGTTAGCAGCAGTTTGACTACTTCTCTGGCCCGTTAAAATATATTCACGTTCGTCATCTGTAAGCCAAGGGTGATTTTTAGGCGGCGCTTTAACTAAGATAATCCAAGGAATAAGCCATAACAAACCGACTAAACCTATAACAACAAAGACCATTTGCCAGCTAAAATATATAGTCAAATAGGCGATTAGAGGGATAGCAACAATACCACCGATAGCCGCGCCAGAATTAAAAATCCCTTGAGCCAATGCACGCTCTTTAGTTGGAAACCAGTCTGCATTACTTTTAGCTGCACCAGGCCAGTTGCCCGCCTCTGCCACACCTAAGATTGCACGAAAAACACTAAAACTAAGAGCACCCTGCGCAAGTGCGTGAGCAGCAGTCGCAAGAGACCAAACACCAATAGAGATTACGAAACCTAAACGTGTACCTATCCAATCAAATATTTTGCCAAATATAGCCTGCCCAAAGGCATAGGATAAAATAAAAACCATTGATATATTGGCGTATATTTGTTTTCGCTCTAAAGCCGACTCATTGGGAAACAGATCCTCAACGATATCGGGCCAAAGTACACTAAGCGCAGAACGGTCAATGTAATTAATCACGGTCGCTAAAGCAATTAAGGCTATCACCCACCATCTTAAATTTTTTATTTTCATGTTAGCTTTTCTCCAGGAAATTTAAATAGGGTTAACAATAAACACAGACTTCTCGTCTAAAAAGTCTTCACGAGGTGGGCTAAAGGTATCAATTAATATTCCACCTGTTGGGCATGTCGCACCATGATCAACATGAGGAGGAATCATACAGCTATCACCGGGTTTCATTATTTTAGTTACACCGTCAATGTTAAAATGAAATTCACCTTTAACAACATAAGTCACTTGAGAGTGCCTATGGGCATGATTATAACCAACAGCCCCTTTTTCAAACCAAATTTTAACGGCCATCAACTCATTGTTATACCCCAACATCTGACGCTTTAAACCGCCACCAATGTCTTCGATTTCTGTTTCATTCCCAGATAAAAAATGCTCACTTTGATTCATGTTAGACCTCTACCCTTTAATATCAAAAAATTTAAAACGACCATTAAATTGATATTTATAGCCATTAAATGAAAATTTATTTACTTGATTAGTGTTGATTTTTTTAGCTGAGCTATAGGCTAATAAAAAATGTTTATCTCCCAAAAAGCTAATCGCAACTAACTCTATATTTTTATCTCTCGTATGTGCTAATAGTTTTAGTTTACTGGTTGCATCAATAGTAAATTCTTTTGCTGGATTGTATTCACCGTGAGGTTCTAATACATTAACAAAAGTATGATTTTTAACGTCTGTTTTACGATCTATAAAAGCATTTTCATTACGCAAATTAAATAGCGGGTCATTGGCACCAACCTGCGTAAATATTATTGATGATTCACCATCCATAATTGAAGAGCGAGTATAAAACCTACCGTTTTTATTTAACCAAGTGATTTGAGACAAACCTACCTTAGGTTGAGCTTGGGATTTTAACCATAAATGCTGGTAGCCATTATTTTTTCCTAATACAGGTAAGCTTGTTAAGTTCGTTTTTAACTCAAAGTTAGTGCTAATTAAATGGCCTTTGTAGTGTGTTGGTAAATCGTATTGGTGTTTGGTATTCGATGTAACATCAAACACATCCACTACTAATGATTGATTAAGCTCAGGTATTTCTATCAATGCCATAGTTCGTGTTAACTCAACATTTTCATAAGCGGTATCAATACGAGCAGAGCTTATAGTTACATTGTCACTTTTCTCAAAAAATAATAATTCAGGGTGATTAGCGTTACCCATTTTCACATTGCTATTAAAATGGCTTTTCTCATCAACAACAACAGTATTATGGGCGATAGTCTGCTTTGCCCAAGTTTTGTTTTCAGGTAAATAACGACCGCCATATTTAGCTTCAACATTTAAGAATCTTGCTGCGCCGTAATCAGAAACGATTTCTTCACCCCTATCGTAAAACTGCCAAGTTAGCTTATCAAAGTGACCGTGCCCTAGGCCTTGCGCTGCAGGCTTAAACAAAACCGCCTGATCACCATTGACATTTTGTCGCATTATTACCAACGCGCCTTGTTTACCATCATTTCCATCACCAAAAGCAACAGACTCAAAATGATAAGGTTGCTCAAGGTTGTTATCTAATGCTGTTGCTACTTTTAAACCATCACCGGTTAATAAAATTTGACCTTGTGATTTAGCCACACTTAATAAACCAGCATTTTTGGTTAGACCATAAGCGACAGTCACGCCATTAACTAGTTCTATGGTATCAGTACCCTTAGACTTAATGGCATCATTAATAGGGAAGAACAACTTGTTATAACTTAGCTGTATGGTGGTATTGATGGCCTTTAAAACAATGCCATCACGGTATTCGAAAATGTTACGTTCCGGTTGATTGCTTTGAATGGCCTTAGCAAAGGTAATAAAAGGTAATAACGCAAAACGTTGATAATAAGGACCTTCATTGTAATACCCTTGTGGAGAGAACAGCTCATCTAACTGCCTTAAAAACCCCCCCTTTCCTGTTTTATCTAAACCATAAAGTGCTTGTTCTACCCAATCTTGCTCGCCAAGTATATAACCTGTCATACCTACCGCTGCGGTTGTCCATGTGCCATGATTATGAACTTTGTTGAATGTCTCAGGCGAGTCTATTGATAAAAACTTGACGATAGGGCGAAATACGCCTTTTTCAATTATTGTTTTTTCTAGTGTACTTAACGAAGGTAAAATCAAATCATAAGCTTGACTCGTATATACCAGCCACATAGCCTCATTCAAGCTTTGCCAAAATAATTTCCCTGGATTTTGTTTATCCATTTTCCTTTTTGGATGTAAGGGTAATGTTGGGTAAAGATCAGCATAGGTAAGTAGCATGTCACGGACATAGTCCGCATAGTTTTCATCTTGGGTTAATTGATAAATAACACCTGCATCAAACATAAGTTTGTAGTTTTTCTTGTGGCGTTCGTGAGTATAACCACCACCACCATCTTTAGGGAGTGGAACTACGATAGGTTGTGTTATTTGTTGATCAACACTGGTTTTAATGGCAATAAAAGCTTGTTGAAATTGTCCTGCTTGGGTTATTGCTACTCGCATATTTTCAACATCTGTTGTCGTTATCACTAAATTAGGGCTTGTTCTTGCCATCACTAATTGATTCATGCCAACAATCGAAAAAACAAAAATAAGGATAAGGATAAGGTTAGTAGTTGACCTGTTTTTTAATAAAGGCTGTACTAATTTAGAATATGGTTTGTTAGGAAAAATTCTCATGAATGGCTCTTATTTAGTTTGCTTATTATTTAATAGTACGGCGGTATGTTTGCCTAACGCATATAATTCGACCACTTTAGGCGCAGCTGTTTCTGTAAAGCTATTACTTATTATTTGACTTATTGGCTCACCTACAGTGTGTTCAAGTGTTATTGGCGCAGTATTAGTAAAGTGATTATTATTAATAGCTGTTACTTGTACACCGTGAAGCTTAATTACAGATTTTGTTTTATTACGTTTATCGTGTCCTGCGTTAGTCACTATATTATTAGTAAAGACTAAATGTGGTCCAAAAGTACTTTCATCTTGACCGCCACGATACAAATCAACCAAAGCACCCGCTACATTTTCAAAAACATTTTGATCCATAATTAAGTAATCCGCATTATAAATACCTAAATCGTCAGTTTCTTTACTTAAACGAAAAATGTCACCGCTAATGTCTTTAAAGGTACTTCCCGTTACTTTAATATACGTTGCCAAACTTCTACTTCCTGCAACAAACACATGGAAGTTGTTGTTTATGTCTAAATCTTTAATTGTGACGTTTGACATGTCTAAACGGTAGTTTTTGTACATGCCCCATTTAGATGGGCGAATAAGTACATTACCTTTAGAGTCTGGCGCTTCTTTGCCACTTATAACTAAATCTGACAACTGCAAACTACCGTCGTTAACAATTTCAATAAACGTAGCTCGTGCAAATGTAATAGCAACACTACCCGGCTGTTGTGCTACTAAACTGATAACCTTATTTAATTTAAGTATCTTAGTTTCGTGATAAGCACCGGGCGCTAAAACAAGTTTATCACCCGATTCCGCCACTAAAATGGCGTTAAATATACTATTTTCACCAGGAGTAATCACAGTGGATTTTTTTGAATTAAACTCAATCAGCGGTTCAATTTTAGCGTACCAAGTAGGACCTACTTGCGATTTCTTAATTGGCATTAGGCTTCTATCAATGCCTGCAACCGCTTTAATATCTTCTGGGTAAAGCAAACCGTTTTTTGCACGTACTAATGTTAGCTCTTGGTTATTAAAACCCTCTGTAATCTTTGCATTTGGCACTTTGTTTCGTACATTTCCATTAAAGTTGATACCTGAAACATCATCAAATAAGCTAAAAGCATCTTTTAAGTTTTCGTTGTAAACAATGTTATTACTCATTGTGGTATTTTTCGGTGTTGCGGAGCGCTCTTGATCGCTTCCCGCCGCTAAATGAATATGTTCAACATTGATAAAACTGTTGTTATCAATGCTTGCATTGACCACTTGGTGATAACGATTAATAGATGAATTGGGCACACCGTTCATTACCGTAAAACCACTACCAAATCTATAACCCGTTAATCCTTCGAGGTAATTATTACGGATAATTTGATTACGGTTAATTACACGAATACCACCGGTATGATCAACCCCATTACCAAAGAAAACATTATTTTCAACTACATTACCATTGCCATGCCTTAACGTTAACGTCCCTTGAGATTCAAAGAATGTATTATTTCTAAGGATGTTTTTACCTGATTTAACAGAAACTATTTCGACTTCACCATTACAGCGATCGAAATAGTTATTCTCAACAACGGTTAATGAATCAAACAATGAAAAATGACTTGTACCTATTCTAAGGGTTTCACCACCATTAGAACCAAATACCGGGCGAGGGCCGAAGTAGTTATGATCAATTCTATGATTATTTTCTTGGTCAGTTTTTTTTGACAAACGTACCGCCATAGTAACGCCTTTATTGCGTTTACCGGCTAAATAGCTATGGTCAAAACGGTTATTCTTACCGTATAAAGCGACCCAGTAATCGGGTTCGAAGCGGTCTGGGTTACTATATTCATCAATAACAACTTCAGTTACTCGGCTGTTATTTGCAAACTCTTTCTTATTAACTTGGTATGAGATAACTGAACGTGTTGGTGTGTAACCATTTTTAAAAACTAAGCCAGACACTTCTAAGTATTCACCTGCTAAGCGCAAGTTGGACTGACCGGAAAGAATTACCTTTCCTTTAGTTTCTGCGGTTAACTTAATAGGCTGTTCTTTAGTACCTTGCCCCGTAAACACAACTTCAAAATTTTTCCATATGCCGTTGGCAAGTTTAAGAGTATCGCCAGCAGTTAAGTTTTTAACTGCTTTTTCATAGGCTTTAGGTGTATCAACTAAATAATCTTTAGCGCAAAGTTCAGTTATTAGCATTAAAGAGAATAACGCTACTGCAAGTTGTTTTATTTTCATACCGTAAACCATTTTATTCTCATTATCTTTATACAAAAAGCTCAGGCTTTCAAAACTCTATGTTAGAGAAAACCCTAAAAGTGAAAAACTCTATATTATTTTATTAATACATCACAATCAGGACATGCGAAATTCGTACGAAGTTCTCAGCACTACTTCTCTAAATTAGTAAAGTAGTCAAAAATTACTGGTACATCATTTTGGCCAAGTCCAGCATCTACAGCAGCTTGAAGGTTAGCTGAAGTACCTTGAGCAATTAAAGACTCAGTACCTAAGTCTTTAACCATCTCATTGAAATAGCCTAAATCTTTATTTGCATTGGCAACTGAGAAGCCTAATTTTTCTTCACCGTCTACTGCATAGAATTTACAAAATTGCATGAATGGTGAGTTAGATGGTCCTGCTGACATAATGTCAAATAATTGTTGCCCGTCAACACCAGCAGCTTTTGCAACAGCAAACGCTTGTGACATGGCCGTAACTGTTGTCATACCAATGAAGTTATTAATAAGCTTAGTGGTGTGGCCTGCACCAAGTGCGCCTAGATGGAATACATTTTCACCTTGTTCATCAAGTACAGGTTTAACTTTATTAAAAGTATCAATATCACCCGCAGCCATTATATTTAATAAACCTTCTTTAGCGTGCGCCGGAGTTCGCCCCAAAGGAGCATCTATCATACCAGCACCTTTAGCAGCAAGATCAGCACCAATTTTACGTGTAGAAGCAGGAATAGATGTACCAAAATCGATTAATACTGAACCGTCTTTTATACCCGCTAAAACACCGTTATCACCGTAAACGATTAACTCAACAACTTTTGAAGTAGTGAGGGCAAGCATAACGATATCACTTTTTTCAGCAAGTTCTTTTCCTGAAGAAACTTCAGTCGCATTACCTCGAGCAAGTACGCGAACAACCGCTTCTTTACTTAAATCCATTACATTGACATGAAAACCACGTCTTTGTAGGTTTTCAACCATATTTCCGCCCATAAGGCCTAAACCAATAAAACCAATAGTTGGCTTTGACATAATTAACTCCTAAATATTTTGGTAATGCTAACTAAACTTTGAATGACTGCTCACTCACAAATAGCGCACGGTATTTTAATTTCTATTCAATTTATGAAGTTTCATTAGCCATTAAAAAGCATAAACCTTCATCTCTTTATTATCTTGTTATTTCACGACAAATTTATCACCTAGTCCATAAAGTGCCGCAGTTAATCTCGCAACACATACGTATACGCCATCACCTTTGGTAATACCAAATATTATTAAAAACTAATATTATTGTTCACTTTATAGAGTAAAAGGTAACCAAATACAATAAATATCCCTAATAAAAAACTAGTTTTGGTATTACCAATCATCATGAGGTCTTATATTACTTTGTTTTTATACTATGATTTATTTTTAATAAATTTATCGTGTTTGTTGATAGGCGGTGTAATTAGTCAATAAAAACTACTTTAATATACTGATGATTAAAGTAGTTTGACAATTTATTTATATTTATATTTATACCAATATTGTAATAACAATCACTATATTGGTATGATAAATTTAAACCCTAATATATAATTGTTTAAAACTTTTGTTATTTTATAAATAATTATTATGGTCAGTAAAGTTTAATAAGGTGAAGTAAAATGGCAGCAAAAAGACTTTTCTGGAGCATAGTCGAATTAATTGAAGCATCTATAAATTCTGGAAAATTTCCTGTAGGTAGTCGGCTACCACCAGAAAGAGAGCTAGCGGCTGATTACAAGGTAAGTCGGCCAACAATCCGTGAAGCGATTATCGCTTTAGAGGTCAGAGGAAAGGTAGAAGTTAAAACCAGCTCAGGTATATACGTTTTAACTTGTCAAAAATCTAGAACAGCATCACAAAAGATCAATGCTTTTGAGGTAACTCAAGCCCGTGCTTTAATAGAAGGTGAAGTCGCTGCATTAGCCGCCACTAATATATCAGAAGAAGAGCTAATTAATTTAAATCAAACGCTTATTGATATGGAAGAAGGCAAAAATATGCAAGCTGCTGATAAAGCTTTTCATAAAATCATTGCCAAATCCACCTGTAATGAAGCGATGAAAAGCGTAGTTGAAAACTTGTGGGATTTAAGAGCTTCATCAATGGAAATAATCCAAGATTATGACAGTGTTTGCAGTAAAGATAATGCAAAAACAATCGCTGAACATAGGGCTATTTATAACGCCTTGAAATTGGGTGACTCTACGAAATCTAGAATTGCAATGCAGGAACATTTTCATCGCTTACTTAATACATTATTCGATGCAGAAGAAGCTAGAGAATTGGAAAAAATTAAAAGAGAGAGTAGTGAAAAAAGGGATATGTATTCAATAAAACGCTAAAAAAATAGTTTAAAGTATTTAAAGAGGTTACTGACACTAGGCTAAATAACAAATCTTACCAATATTTTATAGCTAACAAACAGACTAATGCTTGAAGCTCAGCCCCCTATTAATCGATAAGAACTTTAGTTTATTTTAAGATGCGGCAGCTAGTTAGCCATGACTTTTGATATGGCTTTCAATAATTAGCCTAAACAATTTTCAAATAGATACTTAATACATTAATAATTTAATAATTTAATTACACACCTTTTTGTTAATCATTTATTCATTAATCAGCCAAACAAGGATTAAAAGTAGCTCCCTACCACACTATTTTTTTAATATTCTCAATTCATAAATATGCCTTCACACTAATAAAGCTTTAAACGATAGAAGTAGATTAGTAATACTGATGTTATTTAGCTAGGTATTCAAGACTTCACAAAGCCGAAGTCCATGAAATTTTGCGCAAGCTCTGAGCAAAATTATTTTTTCTCGCTAACATTAGTTAATTTAAATACATGTTAGCTACCCATAATTTGATTATACCTTGCCAATTAAATAAGTTTAAATGCCCCTGTAGCTAATACAGACAATTTATACACTAAAATAAAAATTCATAAAAATAAGTTATAACCAAAAACCAATAAATCATTAATATACAGTTAAATGGTAATACCAAAATCAATGTGTAATTAAAAATACTAGTTGTGCTTGGTTAATATTTAATCTATAAATGTAATTGAAAAACAAAACTAAAACAACTTTTTGGTATGACCAAAATAATAAAAAACATATAAAAGTGTCGGGAGATAACATGAAATTTAATGCTATTAGCGAAATAATTCATAGTAAACAAAAACTACCAGTATACGGTGCAGCTTTAACAGCTCTACTTTCTATTCCAACTTTTGCTGCTGAAGAACAAAATACTTCAGCAATAGAACAAACAGTTGAAGTAATAGAAGTAACTGGGATAAGAAGTTCTCTTGCCACTGCTCTTGCAGAAAAACGTGATGCAAGTAACCTAGTTGAAATCATTAACGCAATAGATATTGGTAAGTTACCTGATCAAAACCTTGCAGAGGTTCTTGAAAATGTTACAGGGATTCAGATTACCAGAACAGCGGGTATCGGTTCTGGCGTACAGATTCGTGGGACTGGCTCAAACCGTGTTGAAATTAACGGTGCCTCAACTGTAGGTTCTGGCGGTGGACGAAATGGGATCAATTTCACAGACGTTTCAGCTGCAATTATTGCGGGTGTAGAAGTGACTAAAGCACCAGAGGCTAAAACTGTCGAAGGCTCTGTAGGCGGTACTATTAATTTACGAACTATTCGTCCTCTTGAATTAGATGAAATGTTAGGTTCTATACGTATTCAAGGTGAAGATAGCAGCCTAACAGAAGATGGTACTCAGCCAAGAATATCAGGCGCATACGGAAATAAGTGGGAACTCGAATCAGGGGGTGAATTTGGTGTTGTTATAAGTGGAAGTATTACAAAGCAAGAAGCCACTTCACACCGTCCTCGTGTTGATCGTGACGGTAGCCTTGTTGAAAATATTAACGCTGATGTATATAGAAAAGGTGAGCTAGAAGATCAAGCAACTAAAAGACCTATAGCTCAATCTTTTGATTTTCTTGGCATTCAATTCCTTAATCAGGAGTTAGAAAATTTTGAATATGAAACCAAAAATTTTTCTGGTTCATTTGAGTATGCACCAAACGATAATTTGAAATTTTTCTTCGATGCGGTTATTACTGATCAAGAGGTTCGTCAAGAGAGTACCCGTGTGCAAGGTTCTGGTGTAAGTAGTGTACTTAACCATAATTTACCTACTGCATTTGAAACTATTGATTTTGGCTCACTTGATGGCGTTCAATTAGGTAGTATACAAGCAGCCCTCCAAGGAACAATTCAGCCAAACTTAGGGGTGGATGATGATGATCCAAATTTACGCTTTAACAGTGATACCAATGCACGTGTAACAGATACTGAAGTCTTTAGAATTGGTGGCGATTGGCAAGGTGATGACTTATTAGTAAGTGTTGTATTGTCATCGGCAAGCTCGGATACATTATCGCCAACGTTTAACACCCAATTTAACTTTATTAACCCTAACCCACTTACTCCACTTGATGGCAGTAGTAATGATAACAGTGTACCATTTATTTATGACTTATCTGGTGGCTCACTTGCATTTGGTGTAGATTTTGCTTCCCCATTCGCACCAACGGTTGCAGATTTACTAAACCCTAACAATGTAGTGTTAGATCAGGTCGATTTAAATCGTGGTACAGTCCGAAACTCTGATGATGCATTCCGTACTGATTTTACCTATTTTATAGACGATTCAATTGTAACTTCTGTTGATTTTGGTTATCGCTTCAATAGAACGAAAAATAGCACTACGGCGATATCAGATCGTATTGGTGGTTTCAGTAAAATGGTAGATAGTCCGAATGGTTCGTTGTTTGGAGATCTCCTTGTTCCTGGTCCTGATACTTTTGGTGATGCCGATGGTAGAGAGCTAGCGCATCGTAATTACTTAATAATAGACCCAGATCGCGCATATAATGATCCTGACGGTACATTGGCTATAATAGAAGCAGCCATTCTAGCACACGGTGGTAAGCAAGATTATGCAAACTTTACACCGTCAACTTCAGGCTCTTTTGATATTCAAGAAGATACCCATGCGATATATGCACAAGCGAATTTCGATTTTGAAAATATACGCGGTAACTTCGGTTTACGTCATATATCAACAGATATTGAAGCGTTAGGTAATACGGTAATCGATGGTGTTAATACACCACTAACTACTAAAGAAGATTATAGCTTTACGCTACCTCGTTTAAATGTGGTTGCAGACGTAACTGACGAGCTTATTGTTCGATTAGGTTGGGGTAAAGATGTAAGTCGCCCTGGTTTTAGTAACCTAAATTCTTCAGTATCATACGGTACTAACGAGAATACAGCTCTAAAAGTCGGTAACCCTGGACTTGAGCCTGAAGAAGTAACCTCATTTGATATTTCAGCTGAATGGTATTTTGCAGAAGCAGCGGTAGCAAGCATTGGTTATTTCCATAAGACACGTACTAATATCATTGCTGGTCAAAATGAGAGTGCTAGCCTTGATGCAAACGGTTTGCGTGAAACAAATCCTGAATGTTTAGGTGGTGGACTTTGGAATCCTGCGGTTCAACCTAATGTATTAGGTAACCCAGACTCTGTTGGCCTTTGTGTTGATGTTTCATCCGTTATTAATGACTCCGCAGAAACAACCCAATCGGGTATCGAAATGTCATTTCAGTATGATCTTTCAAGCTTCGAGAAAGATTTAGGTTGGGCATCTGGTTTTGGTATATTAGCTAACTATACTATCCAAGAATTTGATGGAGGTTCAGCTACTAACTCATCTGCAGGTCGTGGTACAGATATTTTTAATGCGATAAACGGTATTTATGATGACAGTCAGTTTGTGACAGTTGATAGACTTACAGGCCTTATGGATTTTTCTGAAACTGCTTATAACGTAGCGGTATACTATGAGAAGCATGGTATTTCAGCAAGAGTACGTTACACATGGCGTGACGCTTTCCGTACTTTAGACACTGCTGCTGGTGCCTCTCTTAACTCTACATTAGGTTTCCCTGCTGTTACACACGACAGAGGACAAGTTAATGCTAGTATTAGTTATGATGTTAATGAGCAATTAAACCTGGGTATTGAGGCTGTTAACTTAACCAAGTCAGATATTACTCAATCTTGTGTTAATGAGGGCGCTATGTTGTGTTACCAAGGACTTACAGATCGTAGGGTTACCTTTGGACTTAACTATCGCTTCTAGTAGGTGAGTTAAAAATATCACACATAGAAAAGTCATAACTTCTATGATGAACGATACATTTTAGGTGTGATTTTTAAGCATAATACCAAGAGCCTATTTTATAAATAGGCTCTTTTTTTAGAATAAATAATGTATATCTAACTAATTTAGTGACCTATACCACATTAGCGTTATGAAATGTCTCTCTGCTTTTTGGAGATTTAATGTCCTTAGTACCTCTACCTTTACTTTACGTATAGCTCATCTCAAGCCAATATGTGGTGCCTGTTTACGTTAGCAACTTAAATGATAAAAGCGAGCTATACATTTCTGCATAGCTCGCTCTGTTAAATAGATTTGTTAA
>CAWVSL010000051.1:0-16215 GCA_963933115.1 uncultured Colwellia sp. | reverse complement strand
AAATGGCGTCCTCGGCGGGATTCGAACCCACGACATCGCCCTTAGGAGGGGCGCACTCTATCCAGCTGAGTTACGAAGACTTATAATAATGATTAAGCATAACAATTAATTTTATGCATTATAGCTAAAATAAAATAAATGCAAAGTGTAAAAACGGTATGCGGCTGCTATTTTTTTTGCGATTAATGAACGACTAATCAAAATATACTGACATTAACCGCTAATCCGCTAATATTGGACTTAGTATCGGACGGCCAAGTCATTAATTTGAATATTACCCAGTAAGCCAGAATTTATTGTTACCGCCTTAGCACTTTGCATTGAAACGCTAGTCACTTTGACTTTATAGGGACTGACCTTATAGCTAGGGTAATAAATACCCGCATCACTAGTGAAGTTGTTTTTGTGCAATAAGGTAAATTCATCACCCACTTTTACGCCATGTTGTTTACCTAAATTAAAGGTTATTTTATTACCCGCCACTTTAACTATTCTAGCCTGAGTGGGCTGACAAACCATATTTTTATCAATATCACTAACTAAAGTATGTAAGGTACGGTCAACCATTTGGCCATAGTCACTTTGCCAAAATATTTGGCTGTTAACATCAATGGCTTCGCGCTTATTAAACTGCCATGGCGCGGTGTTTTTATACTGCTTTTCAAAAATCAATTCACCATTAGTGCCGTTATAGATATAAATCGCAATAGTAAACTGTCGATCAAAAATATCGGATTGCCAAAATTGCCAATTGTTCGTTGCTGCTCGATTAAAAGAAAGATCAAGTATTTCTGAGTAAAAAATGTAATGACTATTGGTACGATCCGCCAATGAGGTTGAAAGAGTTTTAATGCCTTCAATATTAATACTTTGGTTTAAGCGTGAAAACTGTGTATGGACTTTATTAAATAATTTGGCATTGATGTATTGACTCTTACTCTTTAATTTATTGGCTAAAACCTTAATCACTGACTGGTCAAGGTCATAAATATCACCAATGCTAGCGTGTTCTCGGTGTAATAGCTTACTTCGAGTCATTAGCAATGTTTTACGAAAATCGGCAGAGAAGCATTGTTTTTCTTGTGGAAAAATATCAGCACGTATCGTTACCGTAACGAGGTTATCCGCATATGTTTCATCAATTAACTCAATCGCATTGACACTACCGCTGGCTCTAATACTTATCTCATTTTGAGTCATTAAGCCATTGACCACCTGTTGAACACTCGACACTGAAGCACCAGCAACTAACAACGCCTTTTGTAATGCATTTTCCATAGCCTTAGTGCGAGCCATGTCAATATTATTATCTTCAACTATTGCTTGCCCTTGAGTTTCGTAGAGCTGTGCAAATGAAGTCGTCGATACCATTAATAGACTGGCAGCTAAGCTAAAGTATTTAATAGATGTTGAAAAAAAATTAGGCCATATACACATAACGGTATCCATTGATAAAAAGTGGGTTTGTTCTCTGCTGACATTATTATAAATAGAGATAACGTCGTTCTCTGTTAATCCCTGCCGATAATGATGCATGTTTTATGCCTAATAATAAATTTCTCGCTAAAGTAAAATTTATGGCGTGATATATGCATTCCTAAAACCATAAAATAAAACCCCAAAGCTGAGGATTGCTTCATGAAAAAGTGGATTATTCTACCAATACTATTATCTTTAACTTCATGCTCAATGACAGAAAATGAAGATTTTTATAATATAAATCAACAGGCTGGAGAAGAGATCGACAGTTTTGAATTACCCAGACATGCGATAAACGATGTCGTTAAAGGTCTAGCCGTTCAAATGTTAAAAACGAGCGCTTTCATTAAAGCTAAAAGCCCTATCGCAGTCGCTTCGTTTGTTGATTTAAAAGATTTGGAGTCAACAAATTGGCTAGGTAATCAATTATCTGAGAGTTTTGTTCATGAGTTACAACGCCATGGCTTACTCATTGTTGACTTTAAAACAACGGGCAATATAAGAGTCACTAAAGAAGGGGATTATGTTTTTAGTCGTGATTGGCAAGAGTTACCTGAACGCCAGATTATTGACTACGTAGTAACAGGAACCATGGTAGAACAGGCAGAGGGCGTGATAGTCAATGCTAGAATGATTGGTATTCAATCTAAAGTAGTTGTGGCGTCCGCTCAAGCTTTTATTCCTGCTTGGGTCATTGGCGACGACTACACTCAGCAACAAAACGTCAATAACCATGTTAAAATCAAGAATGGTATGCTCATCAGAAATCGTGTGATGTTATCTGACGATGATCGTGCTGTTAAGATTAAAAAGTAGAAAACGGAGTACAATAGTGAAAAACACCCTCAAGAAAATTGTGTTATCGATGAGTGTAGTCTCTACCCTAGTTTTTACTAATGGTTGCTCTACCGTTTATGACAAACAAATTGAGTGGCAACGTGTTGCCCCTGAAAAATTCCCAATTATTCTTGGTATTGGTTATGCACCTATTAGCATGCAAAAGTCAGCCAATAAAACTCAACGGATGTTGATGGCAATCAATGCTTCAAAACTAGCGGCTTATGTCGAGCTTGCCGAACAAGTTCATGGACAGCAAATAAGTAGCACTATGACAGTTGCAGATTTATTATTGGAAAATAATCAATTTAGCGCTTCTGTTCAAGGTTTAATCCGCGGAGCAAGCGTAGTGAAAAGTTACCCTGTTGGTGACATTTATACTACAGAGTTAGAATTAAATTTTGAAAATGTCTATCAACTCTACTTGGCTAATCTTAATCGCAAAGTCATTAAATCTGTGAAGTATTATTAAGGACGAGTGGCCGGTATTTACATTAAGCTTTCTAGCAAAAGATTATTGTTGACTAGGGCGTTGGCATAAAAAGTAAGCGATATGCTTATTTTTTTATGTTTTATGTTTTATGTTTTATGTTATGGGCCAAAAGGCTGCGGATAGCTTAGTTATCAAATTTACTTTTTACTACTAGGCTTTACTACTTAGGCTCTAATACCTAGGTTTTAGTAGCTAGGCTTTAATATTGAGGCTAGATAAACCAGCGTGTGTTTTCCCTTTATCATCATAAGTAATCGCTGATTTATTATGACTCTCAAGTAAGCTGGTCTTCATTCGTTCAACGGCAAGTTGAGACTGCTGAATGATTTGGCCATTAACCAAATTAATGGCTTGGCAGCGAGTTAATAGTGCTCTTATTTCATCTAACTCGGTGAGGTATTTACCCGCAGCTTTGTCTTGAGCAAACTCAACACTTCTTTCTATAACAAGGTCAAGGTCTTTAATTTCGATAAGTAAGTCATTTTTCTTACGGGTAAGCTCAATCAAATCGTCTGGATTGTGATTTTGTAAAACGTTTTTTTCTTCATCAAGCAAAAATTTTAATGCCTGTAACTGAGTTAACTGCTGATTAACTAATTGTGCTGAGCTTTGTACATTGGTCATTAATAAACCCCTTTTCTTATTGTTTATCAGGTCGCTTATCTAATGCAAACATTTAAACGACGAGCGTCAAAAAGAAAGCACTAAAGCAGATCAAACTCAAAATTAGCAATATTTGCCGCTAACTTTTCAGGATTGATTTTATAGTCACCAGCGGCAATCGCTTTTTGCAATTGGTCAATCTTCTTTTGACTGATAGAGGGTTCTGAACCCACTTTTTTCTGCAACTCATTAAGCTCTTTAGCTTGGGGAGTAAGAGAGACTGAATCTTGATGAGTACGTTTAACTTGTTCAGTATTTGTACTCGCCTGTGCTGTTTTTTGCTTAACATCATTGTGCTGATCTGAGGTGTGTTTAACTTGAGTGTTACTATTCAAGTTATTGATATTTATAGCCATAATGCATTCCTTCGGCAGTTAATTACTTTTAGTCTACCCTGTTATCGGCCAGAGGCTAAATAACTTAACAATAATTATAAATTAATTACTACTTTGTTAATAGCTTTTACTTTGGCGGTAATCACTTTACCACTCCGCTTGTTTTTGACACTAATTTGCTCACCGACATTACCACTATCTAGTGCTTCACCATTTGTCTTTATCGTGAAATTCTCTGATTGGGCAATAATGGCGACATGAGATCCTTTGCAAACGGTACAGGTATTTTTAAGGGTAATAAGACGATTTTTAGTAATTCTTCGTTTTGCCTTCGTACCCGATACTTTGCTTATGTCCGCGATAAAGGATCCTCTGATTTTGTAACTATCAAGATAAGTTATTTTCATATTTGACGCATCCAACAAATTACCCTTATTAATCGATTTTTTGGCGACAAGGACAGGAATAACGGTGGTAATTTTCGCTGTTAAATAAATATACCAGGGAACTACATCAACACAGGTTATTTTTATACTGATATTCCTACCGGTAAAATTTTCAGGAATGTTCGCTTCAAAGTGGCTTTCACAATTGTCGAGTTGTATCCGGGGATCAATTTTAGTGACGTCTATAGTCAGCTTTTTTGTTGCTGAGGTATCGAGTTGTTCCTTAAGGTATTGTTTGGCAAAATTTTCGATATAACTATGTTCAACAGTCGCGGCATAGCTTTTAGTGATAAAAGAGGCCGGTAATGTCAACAAGATTAATAAAATTAGAAAAACCTGAATGTTACTCATATTGTTATGATCTTTTATTATGAAAATGTAAATAATCGCCTAGGCGTTAACTTATGTTTTAACAAAGCCAGTGAATTTACGCTGACTTATACGAAGTTGAGTGTCAAAAAATAGACACAAGGTTTACTGTTATTTTTATACAATCAAGAATTGTGCCTAAATACCATAATAGGCGATGTTAAAAATAGCGGGGTAAAGTCATTTCTGGCGTCAGGTACTGCAATTGGTCATCGCAAACTTGCCACGGCTTCATTCATTGAGTAAGTCGTCCTAAGGTTAACTCCTTTGAGAGCCACTGACCTGAAATCAAAATCACCTGAAATCAAAATTTCTCGATAATTTATCCCCTTCTGGCAAGGTCTATTAAAGACAATCATAAATTTGACACCTAATCTGGCATAAAAATTGAATAGGTGAGTTACTAAGTTAACAACACGGTGAGATGAGAGGCTTATATGGCTATCAGTTTAGACAAAGCATTTGGTTTACATCCTATTGGTATGGAGGTGCGTGCAAAACGTGCTGAAATTATTGCCAGTAATATTGCCAATGCAGATACTCCTGGTTATAAAGCCAGAGGCATGGACTTTCAAAAAGCGATGGCCCAAGCCACTCAACACCAACAGTCGGGTATGAAACGTACCCATGAAAAACATTTCGATGTTCGTATAGAATCAAATAATGGTATGAATTTTCGTGTTCCAAATCAAGCAGATACCGGAGATGGTAATACTGTTGATGTACAGTTGGAACGAAACTTGTATTTAAATAATTCAATGGAATATCAAGCAAGCGTACAATTTCTTTCGGGCAAAATAAAAGCCATGAAAAAAGCAATTACTGGGACGGGACAATAATGAGTCTATTTAATGTATTTGACATAACAGCAACGGGGATGAGCGCACAATCCATGCGTTTAAATACCACGGCAAGTAATATTGCTAATGCTGACAGTGTTAGTAGCAGTCAAGGTGAAACTTATCGTGCCAGGCATCCAGTTTTTGCCGCTGCTATGCAAAAAGCTGCCGCCGGACAAGATCAGACGGCAGTAGGTGTCGATGTTTTGGGTATTGTTGAAAGTAACAAACCCCTTAATATTGAATATTCACCTGATCATCCCATGGCAGATAAAGACGGTTATATTTATAAACCCAACGTCAATGTGATTGAAGAAATGACAAATATGATCTCAGCATCACGTTCATACCAAACCAATGTGCAGTTAGCTGAATCAGCAAAAAACATGCTGAATAAGACACTTTTACTGGGTAAGTAACAGGTAAATAACTCAGTAAATAATTAATAAATAACCGTTATCTATAAAGTAGCAAGCAAGTAATCCCTTAATTGTTATCAATAGTTAAAGTCGGCGAAAAACGGCAGGAGCATAAAATGGACACAGTAAACGGTACTAATCCCTTAGATGGCATTCGTTGGAATAACGAAGAGTACAAGGTTACCGAAAAGGGAAGCAATGGCATGTTAACGCAAGCCGACTTTTTTGCTTTACTCACTCAAGAACTGGCTAATCAAGACCCAACAAAACCGGTTGATAACAACGAAATGATTTCGCAAATGACCGCGTTTTCAACAACCGATGGTGTGGCGCAATTAAACAAAAAATTTGGCAGTTTTGCTGATTCAATGACCTCAAGTCAAGCCTTGCAAGCTTCATCTCTGGTCGGTCGAAGCGTACTCGTCAATGACAATGTTTTTGGTATGGGTGAAGGCGATAATGTCAAAGGTAAAGTCGTCACTGACAAGGCTGCAAGCAATGTTAATATTTACGTTGAGAATATCGCCGGTGAAATTATTCAAACTGTGCCGGTAGGCAATATTCCTGCGGGGGGCTATGTTTTTAATTGGGATGGTCAAACAACGAACGGCAAACCAGCACCTGAAGGGGCTTATCGATTTAGAATTGCCGGTTTAGTTGATGGCGAAGCCTCTGAATTACAAGCGATGACTTATCGTAATGTAGAAAGTGTCACACTCGCGGGTGCAGGTGGCAGTATTATTTTAAACCTTAATGGTGGCAGTAACATGGCACTAAGCGACGTAGTTGAAGTTGCACAAGGTTAGTTTTAATTTTAGTGGTTAATGATCAGATAAATAAATATCTAATCACTGACTAAATTAGTTTACAACAGTTTTTAAAATGAGGTGTCACTATGTCATTTAATATAGCATTGAGCGGATTAAACGCAGCTCAAAAAGATCTTGACGTTACGTCAAACAATATTGCAAACGTTAACACGGTTGGCTTTAAAGAATCACGGGCAGAGTTTGTTGATGTCTATGCCTCTTCTTTACTATCGGCCGGCTCAACAAAAGTAGGCGACGGCGTGTTAACCTCAGATGTTGCACAGCAGTTTTCCCAAGGAAGTATCCAATTTACCAATAACGCTCTCGATTTAGCGATTACTGGTAGTGGCTTTTTTGCTACGGTACCTGAGCTTGGCAGCTTAGAAACTTCATACACCCGTGCGGGGCAGTTTAAACTCAATAGCGATAACTTTGTTGTTAATTCACAAGGGGGTCATCTATTAGGTTTTCCAGTGAATCCTGACGGCTCATCAGCATCGGTTAGTTTAAGTACTTCTGAGCCTATTTTAATTCCAACCTCTTCGGGTGCACCGACGCAAACAAGTGTAGTTGATATTCGGATGAATTTACCTGCAGGGGCTCCATATATTGAAGGTGCTCCAGAGAATTTTTCTCCTGATGATCTTTTGACGTTTAATCACTCAACGTCAATTACCGTTTTTGACTCACTGGGCGAGAGTCACATCATGACATATTATTTTGTTAAAGATGACCCAGCAACTAATCCTAACGACTGGCTTATGTTTACCGCTGTCGATGGTAATATTCTTGATATAAATGATCCCGATGGCGATGCGGACACTTCTGGCCGTAAGGGCGGCACCTCAGGTCCTTTAGCTCCTGATGGTGTTTCTGGTGCTCGCTTAAGATTCAATTCCTCGGGTGATTTTATTTCGCAAGAGCCTAGTTTAGCCAGTGGCGGTATCGTCAGTGCTCCTCTGGGCCCTGCTATTTTATCTAATGGTGCCGAGCCGCTTCAAGCTATAAAGGTTAATTTTAACTTAGATGAAAACGCGCCAAACCCTAATGAACCGACTCAATTTGCCTCTAACTTTGAAGTAACGGCTTTAAACCAAAATGGTTTAGCGGTCGGTCGATTAACCGGTATTGATATTGGTGTCGATGGGTTAGTGCAAGCAACTTACAGCAATGGCACCTCAGAGCCACTTGCTCGTATTGCTATGGTGAGCTTTGCTAACGAACAAGGATTAAGTCAGGTTGGAAGTACCGGTTGGAAAGAGAGTATTAGCTCAGGTGATGCTTTAGCTGGAGAAGGAGGTACCGGCACTTTTGGTACCATCAACTCCTCAGCTCTAGAGCAAGCGAACGTTAATTTAACCGCAGAGCTGATCGATTTAATTTCAGCACAACGTAACTTCCAAGCCAATTCAAGAGCGCTTGAAGTTGATAACCAGTTGAACCAAACCATCTTACAAATTCGATAATCAATAGAGCCTAATCATAAGCCGCCCGTTAAGTGATGAAGATCATTTAACGGGCGGCTTTTTATATCGCTTCCGACAAACGCCAAACGACAAATGCCATACGATAAACCCCTAAATTCGTTGTTGGCATCTTCTTTGCATTTATCTTTATCACTATTATTATTTTTGGAAATCACTATGGATAAGATGCTCTACATTGCGATGAGTGGTGCTAAACAAAATATGCACGCCTTATCGGTGACTGCCAATAATTTAGCAAACGCGAAAACAACTGGCTTTAAAGCTGACTTAGCCCAAGCTCGCTCCATGCAAGCATTTGGCGAAGGTATGCCAACACGGGTTTTTTCAATGACGGAACGTGTGGGCCAAAACTTTGACAGTGGTGCCTTATTAACGACAGACCGCGATTTAGACATCGCCATCGCCGGTGACGGTTGGTTTGCGGTTCAAGCGGCAGATGGCACAGAAGCTTATACCCGCAGTGGCCATTTACGTTTAACCGAAGATGGCCGATTACAAACCAATGATGGTGAATTAGTTATTGGCGACGCGGGCCCTATTTTTTTACCACTGCCAGTACAAAACATATCAATAGCCAATGATGGCACCATTATGGTCCAGCCTGAAGGCGCTCCGGTGACAGAGCAAGATGAAGTCGCTCGGATAAAGTTTGTTAATCCAGATGTTCGATTAATGGAGAAGGGCAGTGATGGCTTGTTTAGACGAAAAAATGGTGTTGATGCCATTGCCGACATTAACGTGAAAATGCAAAGTGGCACACTTGAGTCGAGTAACGTCAGTGCTATTTCAGAAATGACCGACATGATCGCATTGCAGCGTCAGTTTGAAATGCAATTGAAGTTAATGGCAACTGCTGAAGAAGTTGACAAAAGTGCGTCTTCATTACTTCGTGCGTTCTAATAAGCATTTTTTATTAACACCGGTGTCATTGTTAACGATTACTCATAAGTTTAACCGATATATTTAACGAAGAATTAAGTCAATAGATTTAAACCAGAGGTAAGATATGAATCCTGCATTGTGGATCAGTAAAACGGGCTTAGATGCTCAAACAAAAGATATTGCGGTTATTTCAAATAACTTGGCCAATGCTAGCACTATCGGCTATAAAAAAAGTCGAGCGGTTTTTGAAGACTTACTCTACCAAACGATTAACCAGCCCGGTGGACGTTCATCTCAAGACACTGAAATGCCATCAGGATTAATGTTAGGTGCCGGTACAAAAGTGGTGGCTACCCAAAAAATTCATAGTCAGGGCGATTTATTAACCACCGACAACTCTTTAGATTTATTAATACAAGGTGAAGGCTTCTTTCAAATAACCATGCCTGACGGTAGCGCTTCTTATAGCCGCAATGGTCAATTTGCTATGAATGACGAAGGTAACTTAGTCACTTCTGGCGCAGGTTACGTCCTTGAACCACAAATCACTATTCCACAAGATGCCACCCAGATCACTATTTCACAAGATGGCGAAGTCTCTGTTCGTTTGCAGGGTGAAGCTGAAAATGCGGTAATTGGTCAAATTAATTTAATTAATTTTGTTAACCCAACGGGGTTACAACCCGTTGGACAAAATTTATATATTCAAACGGCAGTCAGCGGAGATCCCCAAGAAGGTATTCCAGGTCTTGGCGGGTATGGCATGTTAGTGCAAGGCGCGTTAGAAACCTCTAACGTCAATACTACCGAAGAACTCGTTAACTTAATTGAGTCCCAGCGGGTATATGAAATGAATTCAAAAGTCATTTCAGCGGTTGACGAAATGTTAAGTTATATCAATCAGCAGCTTTAATTTTTGAGGATCTTGTGATGAAACAGTCAATAGTAGCGATTATTATTTTAGCTTTACTCGGTGGTTGTGCAACCATTGAAGCAACGAAAATATTACCCAATGATCCCGATTTTGCACCAATATTACCTGAGACAGAAGACGAGTCTATGGTCGCAACAGGCTCACTTTTTAAAGCTAATTATATTAATAACATGTACTCAGACTCAAAGGCACATCGGGTCGGCGATATTATTTCTGTGATTTTAAGTGAAAAAACTAAAGCCAACAAAAATGCAAAAACCGAATTGAAAAAAGCCAATAGTGGCACACTCGACCCCATGATTGGCTTAGGCGGTAACCCGGTAAGTTTCAATGGTGACTCAATACAGTTTGGCGTATCTCAACAGTCAGACTTTAAAGGCGAGTCCAAAGGTGATCAAGGCAATAGTTTAACCGGTAATATTTCCGTTCATGTGTTGAGAGTCTTGGCCAATGGCAATTTAATGATCCGAGGTGAAAAATGGATGACCTTAAACAATGGCGATGAATACATTCGTTTAACGGGTGTTATCCGCTCCAAAGATATTGGTGCTAACAATACCATTTATTCAAGCAAAGTCGCTAATGCGCGCATTCAATATGCCGGTACCGGCTCTTTCGCTGATGTTAATGAACAAGGTTGGTTAACGCAGTTTTTTAACAGCGCTTGGTGGCCCTTATAACCGGGTTTGCGACAAAGATTTTCTGATACAGAGGTGGTGTTTGCTTAAGCGTCACCTTTAATTTATAGGTATTAACATGAAAACAGTAATAACAATCCTTGTGATGTGTTTAGCATTTTCAGCACAGGCACAGCGAATAAAAGACTTAGCTGATGTTGCGGGTGTCCGTAATAACCAATTAATCGGTTATGGCTTAGTGGTTGGCCTCCCCGGCACGGGTGAACAGTCACCGTTTACCGAGCAAAGTTTTAAAACGATGTTAAGTAACTTTGGCATAACGATGCCGCAGAATTTAAAACCTAAAATTAAAAATGTTGCCGCCGTAGCGGTTCATGCCGAGTTACCCGCGTTTGCAAAACCGGGTCAAACCATCGATGTAACAGTTTCCTCTATGGGCAGCGCTAAGAATTTACGTGGTGGCACACTCGTTCAAACGATATTAATGGGCCTCGATGGCAATGCTTATGCGGTTGCTCAAGGCAGTTTAATTGTCAGTGGCTTAGGGGCCGAAGGCTTAGATGGCTCTAAAATTGTCGTTAATACACCCACCGTTGGCCGTATTGCCAATGGCGCCATTGTCGAACGCGAAGTTATCTCGCCATTCGCTTCAGGCGATCATATTACCTTTAATTTACGTCGCTCTGACTTTACCACCGCACAAAATTTATCTGATGCCATTAATGACTTTATCGAAGGCTCTGCAAGGGCGATTGATGCGACCTCTGTAGAAGTTACCGCACCAAGAGATGTTGCCGACCGGGTCAGTTTTTTATCGGTGTTAGAAAATCTTGAATTTGAACCGTCATCGCCTTCCGCGAAAATTATTGTTAACTCACGTACTGGCACCATAGTCATAGGTGCCAATGTCCGTTTACTACCGGCAGCAATCACCCATGGCGGGATCACCGTAACAATTAATGAAAGCCAAGCGGTTTCTCAGCCGAATGCTTTTGCTCAAGGTGAAACGTTTCAAACCAATCAGTCGGTAGTCAATATTAATGAAGGTGACTCACGGATGTTTATTTTTAATCCAGGCGTGACACTAGACACCTTAGTCAGGGCTATTAACGAAGTGGGTGCCGGCCCGGGTGATGTGATGGCGATCTTAGAAGCTTTAGATCAAGCGGGTGCATTAAGAGGTGAGTTGATCGTTATTTAATGATCAACATTAACACTTATGGATAATCGCTTAGCTCAATCACGTAACTTTTTAGAACTCAATGGCTTAAATACCATTCGACAGGATGCTAAAACCGGTAACGCCGACCAAAAAAAAGCGGCATTACAAGAAGCGGCTCAGCAGTTCGAAGCGATATTTATGCAAATGCTATTAAAAAGCATGCGTAAAGCACAAGACGTATTAGCGTCTGATAGCCCTTTTAACTCTGAAACAAGCAAGTCGTATCGTGAAATGCATGATCAACAAATGGCAATGGAGCTGTCAACCAGTGGCTCATTAGGTCTTTCTGAACTCATTGTTCGTCAACTTGGCGGCGACGATAACTTTACCCCAAGTAGTCTACTGAGAAATGACAGCGGTATAACTAGCGAAAAAGCGGTCAGCAAAAGTTATCAACTGGGCAAACCAACCGATTTCAATCCACTCGTGGTGGCAAACCAGCTTAGCGGTGCTCAAGGTCAAGCGTCATCAAGCCATCAGCAGGCCTCAACCAAGCCATTAGCTTTGAGTGAGACGTCAGTGCCAAATAACCAGCAGTCTGTGGGTATTAACATAGCGTTAACGGGGCAATTAAACGAACAAGCGTTTAGCCAGCCCAAAGACTTTGTTACCGCCTTAACGGGGCCAGCAAAAATGGTTGAACAACAACTGGGGGTGCCGTTTGAAGTGGTTATTGCTCAAGCGGCTTTAGAGACCGGTTGGGGACAAAAAATTATTAAATCTGAGCAAGGTCAAAGTTCACATAATCTTTTTAATATTAAAGCGGATAGTCGCTGGCCAGGCGAAAAAATTACCAAAGAGACCTTAGAGTTTGAACAAGGCACCTTAGTTAAAAAATCGGCACCCTTTAGACGTTACGACAACCTAAAAGAAAGCGTCAAGGATTACATCAACTTCCTGTCAACAAGTGAACGTTACCAACCGGCACTTGAAAAAGCAGGTGATGTGGAACACTTCCTGCATGGGATACAGAAAGCAGGTTATGCGACCGACCCCAATTATGCCACTAAAATTATGGCAACACTTCGCACAGTCTCTGGCTTATTAAATAATCCCTAACGCTCTGGGCTCTTAGCATGTTGTTGAGAAAGGTTTATTTATCAAGGTTTGTTTATAAAGTTTTAAAGGTTTAAAGGTTTAGGAGTTAAGAGATGTCAATTAGTTTATACCAAGCAGGTATTAGTGGGCTAGCAACCGCACAGCAACAACTTGCCACCACGGGTAATAACATTGCTAATGTTAATACCGAAGGCTATAACCGCCAACGTGCTGAACAAAATGCGGCTGCGGGCACTTCTTCGGGTGGCAATTTTATTGGCACGGGCAGTTATATCGAAGATATTGTCCGTATTTATGATCAATTCTCCTATAAAGAACAGCTATTAAGTCAATCCAATTTATCAAACGCCGACTCACTTCATGTTGACCTCACTCAACTGAATGACATCATGGCATTTTCTGGTGAAGCGATTGGCACGTCAGTGGGACTCTTTTATCAAGCGGTTAACAGTATCGCTGACAATCCCAGTGATTTAGGCCTGCGAAATATCGCCTTAAACCAAGCCAATGTTTTAACCAGTAATTTTAGTTCGTTAACTGAAAATTTTGATCGTATGGAAAAATCCGTTAACAACGAAATTGAACAAATGGCGCGTAAAATTTCTGAAATTTCATTAGAACTGGCTAAAATTAATGAAACGATATTACAAAGTCGAAATACATCGTTAGCGGGTCAACCCAATGACCTGTTAGATAAACGAGACCAGCTGGTTACCGAACTGGGTAAGTATACCAATGTCAGCACCATTGAAGACGACGCTGGCATCATGACCGTAATGATTGGTCAAGGTAATACCTTAGTTGCCGGTATTACCGCGTTAACGTTATCCGTAGATGCGGGCGACCCCGATCCATTACAAACAGAGCTTCGCTTGGTCAGTAAAAATTCATCGGTTGCGCTCAATGGTTTAGTGGTGGGTGGCGCAATGACGGCAAAATTTCAGTTTAGAGATCAAGACTTAGCGCAGACACGTACCGAAATTAACCGATTAGCGATGACGGTGTCTCAAACCTTAAATAGTGCCCAAGCGAATGGCTTGGACTTAAAAGCTCAGCAAGGTGAACATTTTTTTACCGACATCAATAGCCAAGCCAACGCGCGAGCAAGAGTTTTATCCCCGTCAGATAATAGCGGTAATTTACAATCTCGTATTAACATTACCGATGTCTCCAAAGTGCCAACAGATGACTTTGAGATTCGTTATAATGGCACTAATTACATCATGACCAACATGACTAACCAATCGACCACCACCCTTGGTGAGCCGGGTGCAGGGACCTATGCAACCGCTTATGGTTTTGACTTTGTTGAAGACAGTGGCGCCCCAGACAATGACGACTCGTATTTAATTAGACCCACTGAAAATAGTGCCGCCAATATGGCCGTTATTCTTAAAGACCCGGCAGGCATCGCTGCCAGTAGTGCGGTAGCAATCACCCCCTCAGTGAATAATGTCAGTAACGGTAGCATCACGATTACTGACATCGTCGATCCCATGGCGGCAAGAGAGGCCATGCCAATGCGTATTGATGTCGTAGAAGACCGAGCTACCAACCTATTCAGTTACACCTACACTAGTGCAGGGGTGACATCAGATCCAATACTTTATACGCCACCTTTACAACGTATTGACTTACCGCCTTCTTCAGCTACACCCGCTTTTACCATTGAAATAACCGGTTCACTTTCCGGTAGTGGACCCAACGCGCCAGAGCAATTTTTTATTAGTGACGCTTTTGGTGTCGGTAACGCTGCTAATGCCCTTGCTATGGTATTAACCGAGCAACAGGGTATTGTCAATGGCAACCAAGAAACCTTTAGTCAAAGTTTAGCAAAAACCACTGCCGTTATTGGTTCAAAAGCGAGTTCTGCCGAATTAGTGGCTGACACCGCTCAGTCATTATTTGTTCAAGCGTATAACCGTAATCAGTCAACATCGGGTGTTAATTTAGATGAGGAGGCAGCCAACATGCTTAAATATCAACAGGCTTACCAGGCAGCGTCACAGATTATTTCAGTGGCAAATACGCTTTTTGATACCTTACTTTCCATTGCTAGATAACAGCCAATCAGGAATTAAATGATGAGAGTTTCTACTGCCCAGTTTTATTTACAAAGCGCCCTTCAAATGAGTCAAAAAAGCTCAGAAGTTAATGATCAGGTAGCCTATTTAACCAGTGGTAAGCGTGTCCTTACGGCAAAAGACGATGCGCTTTCTTATGGGACCTTGGCTGGCTTTAAAGATGACTTAGCCCATATTGATAAATATAAACGCAATATTAATCAAGCCGAAAATCACAACCAGAGACAAGACGTTGTTTTTTTAGGGGCTGAAAATATTTTAAACAGTATTAAAGACGATATGTTGCAAGCCAATAACGGAGCCATGTCTTCTGAAGACCGGCAAGCCTTGGCCAAGCAAACTCGGCAAAGTTTTGACCAATTACTCGATGTAGCGAACAGTCAAAATGAAAACGGCGATTATATTTTTGCCGGTTATCAAACAAAGCAACAACCTTTTAGTCAACAAGTTGACGGCCGTGTTATTTACAGTGGCGACTCTGGTGTTAGAGAATTACAAGTCGCTAAAAATATAACGATCGCCACGAACCAACCCGGCGATGCCGCTTTTATGCGTGTCAGTAATACCCTGGGCGATTTTAGCGCTAGTTACACCACGAATACTTCAGGCTCCGCCTTAACCAGTGCCAATATTATTGACAGAAACACCTACAATGCCAGCCCTGTGCCGCATACATACACCTTTGATTTTGAAGCGGTTACCGCTCAATTAACCATTACCAATAGTGCCGGCGATACGGTCGCTCCTGATACGCCTTTCGTTGCAGGGCAACCCCTAACGTTTGACGGCATTGAAATAACGCTCAGCGGCAACCCCTTGCCGGGGGACAGTTTTACCCTTAATGAGCAACAAGATATTAGTATTTTTGACACCCTTAACAAAGCGATTGCTTGGCTGGACCAAGGTTCTGCATCGACCAACAATAAGTCACATCAAGTGGATTACAACGCCATACTCAAGGAACTTGACGCCTCTACAGCCCATATGACCTCCAGGCGGGTAGACTCGGGTATTCGTTTACAACTGCTGGAAAGTCAATCAAGTCGACACCTTGATGCCGAGCTTAATCTAGCCTCAGGTAAAGCGGCGATAGAAGACTTAGATTTTGCTCAAGCCATTGCCCAGTTTGAACAGTCAAAAATTGCCTTACAAGCCTCTCAGCAAGCTTTTAGTAAAGTGCAGGGCTTGAGTTTATTCAACTATATTTAACTATATTTAAC
>CAWVSL010000050.1:0-18012 GCA_963933115.1 uncultured Colwellia sp. | reverse complement strand
TAAAACGATTATAAATGTAAAGCATTAAGGCTATGTATCCACATAGCCTTTTTTTTTAGCTGTTAATTTATTTAGACACTGTATTATTTAATAATATCATTAACATTAGGATTGAAATTCGCCGTGATTGCGAGCAAATGTGGTGTTCAGGAATGCGAAAATGGTTGAATGAGATTTTTTAATTTAACTCATTGTTTGTTATCAGTTTTTTGTTTTGGCATAGTAAAGTAATTGATATTTGATGTAAAAATTAATATTTCCAAATTGGGTTTGCTGTTTGAGTTTCCATCGCTAGGTTAATTAATGATCTGCGCAAGAAAAGAGTACGTTTGATTGTGTTAATTCCTAGTGTATTTAACGGTTATATATTTATTAGTCCAACAATTGTTAAATTTAATTTTGAAAAACAATCTCCTGATAAACCTCTGGATCGGTATCGCCCTCTGTTGAAAATAATAATACAATAGAGTCACTAGTAAGGTTTAAGTCTTCTTTAATGCTTTGAAAAAGCTTATTGGATGACACTTCAAACAGTGCGCCGAGTGTTACGGCTCCCGATTCACCAGAAACAATTTGTTGATCACCTTCTATTGGGTCTCCAAGTAATCTCATACCTCTGCGAGCGACATCATCAGAGCAGGTTAAAAATGCATCGGCAGAATGCTTTAATATGTTCCATCCAATCTGACTAGGTTCTCCACAGGCAAGGCCAGCCATAATTGTTGGTAAGTCACCTTCAATTCGAAGAGGGTCTCCTGTGTTGTGTTTTATAGACTCAAACAGGCATGGAGCACCTTGAGGTTCGACGATTATGAATTGAGGTGTGGGTCTGTCAGTAAAATTCGACATATAGGCAACAATAGCGGCAGCAAATGAGCCGACACCTGCCTGCAAGAAAACATGGGTTGGCCACATGTCTTTTTCTTGGTTAAGGCATTCTGTGACTAGGGTAAAATAGCCCTGCATAATATGCTGTGGCACTTCTTCATAGCCTTTCCAGGAGGTATCTTGCAGTAAGACCCAACCATTGTCTGCTGCTTGTTGTTGTGCATAAATCACCGTGTCGTCATAATTGAGTTCGGTAATTAATGCATGAGCACCAAGATGACTAATAGCTTCTAAGCGAGCTTTAGTAGAACCTTTAGGCATGTATACTACTGACTTACATCCGAATAATTTTGTGACCCAAGCGACAGCTCTGCCGTGATTACCGTCTGTTGCGGTAACAAAGGTGACATTTTGATATTTAGCTTTGTTAGCCATAATTTTATCAAACGCTAACTCACTTTCGGCTAATCCTAATAATTTAACCAAGTACTTTGCAATAGCGTAACTAGCGCCAAGGACTTTAAAAGCATTTAAATCAAAGCGCTGACTTTCATCTTTGACTAACAGTTTTTTTATCTTTAAATGACTCGCCAGCTGAAAAAGGTTAACAAGTGGCGTTGGCGTGTACTTTGGTAGCTGACTATGAAATCGACTGACATTGCCGGCGGTTTGAAGATCTGCAAACGCTAATGAAATAGGATTGAGTTCTTTAGGTAATATATTAACTAGGCAGGCAATGTCATTTTTCTTCATAGGTCATCTCATGGTATTAAGGTTAAACAGAGTAAACTGCTTATGGGGGGCGTTTGAGTATGTCAGTGTTATAACCCTCACTTTTTAAAACGCTGTTCACCACCAATCCAAGTTTGTAATACTTGTGTCCGCCAAATATCTTTTGGTGCCATTTTAAAGATATCTTGATCGACCAATATGAAATCAGCCCATTTGCCAACAGTAAGACCACCCAATATTTTTTCTTGATGAGCTGAATAGGCAGCATCAATAGTAAAGGCACGAAATGCTTGCTCAATAGTCATTGACTCATCAGGGAACCAGCCATCTTTAGGTTGGTTTTCTCTATCTTGACGAGTAACTGCCGCATGCAAACCATAAAACGGGTTGGCTAATTCAACGGGAAAGTCTGAGCCAAAGGCCAAAGGAGAACCTTGTTTTAAGAGTGTCTGCCATGCGTAAGCACCTTTTAAACGATCTTTACCAATCCGAGTTTCTGCCATGTTTTTATCGCTTGTCGCATGGGTGGGTTGCATCGAAGGGATAATGTTTAGGCCAATAAAGCGAGGGATATCTTTGATTGAAATTACCTGAGCGTGTTCCATACGATTACGCAGCTTTTGCCCACCGATACGGTTAAAGCTGTCTTCAAATTGGTCTAGTACCATTCGATTTGCTCTGTCACCAATAGCATGGACATTAAGTTGAAAGCCATGACTAAGGACTAAATCAAATAAAGGTTTGTAGTTATCTTTGCTAAGCGTTAGTAGACCTCTGCTATCTGGAGCATCATTATAAGGCGTTAACATTGCTGCTCCGCGACTACCCAATGCTCCATCTGCCATCGCTTTAACACTGCGAATAGATAAAAAGTCATATTGATCCCCAATCACCCCTTTTTCTAGCATCTTGGTGAACTCAGGATCTGGTGCCCACAACATTGGATAAAAACGTAACGGAAGGGTGTTTGCAGCTTGCCGTTTTAAATAGTAGTCATATTCTGCTTTACTGATCCCCGCATCATGCGCGCTAGTAATCCCGACGGATAATAAATGCTGACCTGCGGCGTCAAGTTTACTTTTTAGGTAAGCGTCAGAGTTATTAGGTACATGTGCAAACATTAAATCCATAGCATTATCAATCAATATACCCGTTGGCTTACCTTTAGAATCTCGTATGATTTTGCCACCAGGGGGATCGAGTGTTTCTTTGGTAATCCCAGCAATTTCAAGGGCCTTACTATTTACCCAACTGCTGTGTCCATCTACCCGTGACAACATAATTGGACGGTCTTGTACATATTCATCTAATTGCTTAGCGTTTGGAAATGCTTTGTCTGGCCATAATACTTCATTCCAGCCACCCCCAGTAATCCACTTTAGCGCTGGATGAGCATTGGCATAATCAAGGACTTGAAGCGCCGCTTTATTGGCTGTAGTAACATCTCGCAAATCCACTTTCACCAAACTTTCACCTAAACTCATCACACCCATAACGTGACCATGGGCATCGATCATGCCGGGTAATAAGACCTTATTTTTTCCATTAATTAATGTCGCATTTGGAAAATGTTTGCTCAGTTCTTCTCCTCCGATGGCAAGTACTTTGCCGCCATCAAACACTAAGTTGCTAAATGAAATTAGCGTGCCATTATTATCTAATGTATATCCTCTAACATTACTGATGTGACTTGGGGCAGCAAAAACAAAACTAGATAACAAGCTAATAGAAACAATTAACCAATATTTCATGTGTATTTCCTTACTATTTCTGGTCAGAATAGAGACCGATATGGTGAAGTTTTTAGGTGTAAAAGCTTGTTTTTAAAATTTAAGCTCAGCATAAATTATTGATCAGGAAGAAACAACATCTAAAAATTTCGTTGTTTAGTCTTTTTTTAGTTAAGGTACTCAGCGTCGATGAGTAAATATTTTGCTTATTAATCCCTCTATTTATAAATGAAATAATTTCACTTATTGGGTGAAATAATCTCGTTTGCCGGCAATCATACAGATAGATATAATAATTTTGTTTTCGAATCACCCCGATTCCTGTAAACAAAGTGTTTTTAACTGCTTAACTTGTAATTTTTGGGACATCATTTGATGTCCTTTTTTTTTAGTTAATTGAGTCTGCGGTATTTTATCACTCGAATACTAAACTAATTAATAGCTATGGGTTGAAGATTAATGATAGATAGATAAACCTAGCTCTTCAGCCAATCCTGCCACTAGATTTGTTCCGACTATAGAATTTCCAAAGGTGTTTAATAGTGGACTCCAAGCACAAATAACACCATAGCTAGGTACAATGGCTACCACACCACCGCCAACGCCACTTTTGGCTGGTAAACCTACAGAAAATGCAAACTCTCCTGACTGATCATACATACCGCTGGTGGATAATATTGCATTAACTCTATGTGCATCTCTAGCCGTACAAATATTATTTCTGGTGTTGGGGTCGATGCCTTTATTTGCTAAAAACAGTAAACTAGTTGCTAGTTGTTGGCAACTCATTGCTATTGAACATTGGGTAAAGTAATGACTTAATACATCTGGGACTTCTGCTTGAATATTGTTGAAACTTTTCATTAAGTAAGCCATTGCTGCATTCCGGTTACCGTGAATTAATTCAGATTGATAGACACTATTATCAATATGGATATCCTCGTCTCCCGCCAAAGAGCGCATAAAGGTTAAAAAGGCTAAGTTGCTTGTTGAGAAATGACTGGTTAATACATCAGCAACAAGCAATGCCCCTGCATTAATAAATGGGTTGCGTGGTATCCCTTTTTCCCACTCAAGTTGAATGATGGAGTTAAATGGTTGACCCGAAGGCTCCATGTTGACACGTTGCCATAAATCATCGCCTATACGATTCATGGCCATCACTAAACCAAAAACTTTAGAGATACTTTGAATTGAAAAAGGAACTTGGAAGTCACCTGCACTGGTAACATCACCATCTATTGTTGCTACGGAAATTCCTACAAGGTTAGGGGGCACATCGGCAAGCGCAGGAATGTAATCAGCTACTTTACCTTCTGAATTTATACCTTGTTGATCTGTGACTAATTTATTTAAGGTGGCTTGTAAATTCGAAATATTTTTTAGCATAGTTATTGCTTAATAAGTAGGGCTGCAAATAACAGTTTATTATCCATAAAATTCAGTATATGCCTAGCACTTTGTATATTATATAAGTTAATTGTGTCACTAATATCACTATTGGACTAGGGAGTTTTATTAGATATTAAATAAAATTAGACGACGAATAAATTATCCTGCGCCTAAGGCAATCGATGCTAATGAGTTGCGTGCAGGTTAACGCGATAATATAGCGTTAATTTTTTACTCTTATTAAAAATCGGATAATTGAAAACCTTTAAAGGTACTAACACAGAGCAGATAGTCATCTTATTGACATATTTCAACGTTAAAAGAGCTGGTTATTATTTTACTTTTAATACTCAAAAATATTTAAATAAGTTTATATAACAATAAGTAATAAACGATGTAAATATTAATTTGCACGTTTGAATACGAAAAAAACATATTAGTTTGTTCTAAATTATTGTAGTGTATATCCGAGTACGGAACACATGTGTCTTGTATGCGTTTTATCTAGGGTTAATGCGATTTAGCCGGTATTTTAAAATATGCGGTTCAAAGTATACCTCACTTAATAAGGGACTATTTATGAATACAAAACTTCAACTATCAGCCACTCATCAAAAAGCACCAGTTTATTTTTCATTTCGGAGAGTTTTTCGATGAGATTTAAAAAATAAACGAAGAACTTCATATTAATATACAATCCTGAATATGTATCAGGGATGATACTAACTGTAATAATTACCATTATTGATATTAATAAAGGTATTAGTGAGGATACGTGATCAATCTAACTCAACAGGTTAATAGCTTACAAGATAGTGCACAAGAGAGTCTAGAGGCTTTCTTTAGTGCTACTGGCGTCGGTATGTGGGAATGGGATATTCAAACAGAGGTATTAACTGTTAATGAATCTTGGTCAAAGACCATCGGTTATAGTGCGGAGGATTTACAGTCAATTAAAATCAGTAACTGGTTGGCAAAATTGCATCCCCAAGATTTAATAAAAGCTAAGAATATGCTCACAAAGCATTATGCCGGTGAGCTTGACTTTTTTGAGATTGAAATTCGACTTAAGCATAAATCAGGGCATTATATTTGGGTGTTGGTCTTGGGGAAATTAGTCGGAAGTGATGAACAAGGTAATCCACAGCGTATGATCGGATCAAACCGAGAGATTACAAAACGAAAAGATAAGGATGAGCAGCAACTTATCAACAGCCAGTTATTGGAGGATGCCCAGCAGTTGGGAAGATTTGGCGGATGGCAATTAGATTTACAAACAAAAAAATTGTTTTGGACAAATGAGACTTACCTTATACTTGAAACGTCACCAGAAGAATTTAATCCTTCGGTAGATGCTAGAGTTGAATCTTACTTACCTGACTCTCAAAATATTCTTTCTGAGGCTTTGCATCAGGCTATTCATCATGGCGTAGGCTATGACCTTGAGTTGGAGTCTTATACCACCAAAGGCAATAAAATAGATGTAAGAACAACATGTACGGTTACTCTAGAAGAAGGAGTACCTGTGACGCTATCAGGTATATTTCAAGATATTAGTGACCAAAAAACTAATCAACGAAAGTTAGAAAAAAGTAATCTTGATTTAGCCGATGCGAACTCAGCACTAACACTGTCAGCAAATTATGACGCATTAACAGGCTTACCAAACAGAAAACTATTAGGTAATCTGATTGATCAAGCCTTGTCAAAAAGTTTACAGACTAACAAGTATGTGGCGATCGTTTGTATTGAGGTAGATGGATTTAAAAAAGTAAATGATACTTATGGTGAAAATCTCAGAAACAGACTGGTAAAAAAAGTGGTGAGTCAATTTACTCGTATACTTAGAGAAGGCGACACTCTATCTCGTATTAGCGGAGATGAATTTGTAGTTATAATCAACAATCTTTCTAAACCTTCAGCAAGCGATGCTATCGTATCCCGCTTACTTAAGTCAGTTTCCGGAACTCTTTTAGTCAAGAAAAAATCATTAAAAATTACTACTAGTGCAGGTCTGACATGCTATCCACTGGATAATGTTAGCCGAGATGAATTAATAAAGCATGCGGATCATGCCATGTATATAGCCAAGCAAAAAGGAATAAACAACAGGCATGTCTTTGATATAGAAAAAGACGTCGCAGAAAAGCACCACAATGAAGAATTACGAAGAATAGCTCAAGCCTTAAAAGATGATGAGTTTTTACTGTATTATCAGCCTAAGGTCGATCTTAGAACTAATGAAGTGGTTGGCTTTGAAGCCTTAATTCGCTGGGATCATCCTGATAATGGACTGCTTGCTCCTGCTATGTTTTTACCAGTGGTTGAAAATGATATCCTAGGTATTGAAATGGGGCGGTGGGTCATTAACAAGGCTTTGCTGCAATTACAATATGCATTATCTATAGGATATGACATCCCTATCAGTGTGAACATTAGCCCCTTACACCTTCAACATGATGAATTTGTCAGTGATCTTAAAGAGATTCTTTCACGGTATCCTAATTTTAAAGCAGGGAGCCTTGAATTTGAAATTTTAGAAACCAGTGCCCTAAAAGATATTGATATAGTTTCAACGGTGATTAGGGAGTGTAATAAGCTAGGGGTATTATCTTCAATTGATGACTTTGGTACCGGTTATTCATCGTTAACCTATTTAAGACGTTTACCAGCAGATTTTTTAAAAATAGATCAATCATTTGTCAAAGGTGTACTTACGTCTTCAGATGATAAAGCTATTGTCCAAGGCATCATAGAACTAGCAAAAATATTTAATCTAAAGGTCGTTGCGGAAGGAGTTGAGACGCCTGAGCACGGAGAAATATTACTTTCAATGGGGAGCTATATTGCCCAAGGCTATGGAATAGCGAAACCTATGCCAGCAAAAGATATCCTAACTTGGTTGGTCAATTGGAAAAATAACCCTTGTTTGGTTGACCGAAGTATTTAATTTTAGGTATCGGTAATCAGCACTTCTCGTCTCTACTCTGATTGAACCCCAAACTATGATTGGGTAAAATCTGGTCAGCTCAGATAATTTAGAATATTAGCAAAAACCCCCAAAGACTTCATAAAAAAGGCGAGCGGCCTAAAAATATTTGCTGAATAAAAAACGGGCACTGATATTGGTGTGATCTTCAATCAATGGGCTATTGGAAATTGTATCGCCATACCAAGTATAATCAATCGAAAGACGGGTAAAACCCTTTAAAAATATTGGCGTGGCTATTGAGAAACCAAGGGTAGTATTGACTGCCGATTTACCCTCATATGGAGCGGTATATTGGTTAATTTCATTTACGTTTACCCCATAGTAATAATCCACATGATTAGTGTTTAAATAATTGATACTAAGACTGGGTTCAAAGAACAAGGGGCCTTGGCGAAATACACGAGAAATGTTTGCTTTAGCTTCATAACCATTTGACCTATTAAAGACATCAAACATAGCTGAAACACCTATTTTCCAATCATCTTTTTCATAAGAAAGGCCTAGTCCAGCATCCATAGAAAACTTTCTTTCGTCCATATTTTCAAAAATATAACTGTCTGATTGGTCAAAGCTTTGAAATCGAGGGGACGCCTGTAAGGTAATTTCAAAGTCTGACAGTTGATAAACATCATAACTAACAAAAGGACCAATAACTCGAAAATTATCACCCCGATAACCTATTACCGGTAATGGGATAACACTATAATTATAACCTTTATAAATTTCTTGATTAATAGCTATACCCAAGCCATAGAGGAACCCTTTTGGTTCGATACGCTCTCTAGCTTCGCCTCTATTTTCGTTTGCCAATACTGATGTATTTAGTAATACCACTAAACTGAATAACGACCAATACTTCATCTAAATTCCTAATGTAATCAATATAATCAATATATTATTACGTACCTTTGGTATTGTTAGATCAATTATTCGTTAAAAAACTTTAAATATTAATGAGTTACCAATATTTAACTTTGACTGGCAATATGAGCTTTCTAAATCAAGCGCATCAAAACGCTATAGTCGAGTTGAAATATAAGCGTCATTTTTATTTTTGTAATACTTTATTTAAAAACTGTCGATTTGTTGGTAATGCATTTAATAATTGCTCAGTGGTATGTAAATTTTCATTTTGTATACGCTTTATTAATGAGGCTTCTTTTTGACTAAGGTGGGTATTTAGATTCTGCTCTGTATTAAAGCCCATGCCATATAGTACATACTGCTTACTTGCTGATGAGAACAATTCAAACCTTTGATTACTTTCATAGAGTCCGGGCGCTTGTGTGCGCCACAATTGCAAGGCTTCTTGTAAACTCTCGGGAATTGACTCTTTTTGCTGATGTGCTCGCCAGTACTCAGTGTTTGTGCGGTTTGATAGGATATAATGTAATTTAAGGAAATCAATAATCTCTTGCCATCTGTCTAAGGTCAGACGATTAAACCTTTTCGCTAATACCGCCATAGCGATAGGATCTCTTGGCAGCTGTTGGCTTATCCATTCAGCCGATTTTTCAATCAATACCAAAGCGGTTGCTTCTAATGGTTCAACAAAGCCAGCCGAAACACCAATAGCAACACAATTTTTGTGCCAGAAGGTTTCTCTATGACCAGGATTAAATTTTATTTTTCGAGGTGTTAATTGCTGTGAAGCGAGAAAAGGGTCATTTTTAACATATTTAAATAATGCCTCTTCAGCTGACGCCTCACTAGTAAAGTCACTAGAGAATACATGGCCAATTCCTCGTCTATTTTGCAGCGATATATCCCAAATCCAACCGCTTTCCTGTGCTGTTGCTACAGTACATGAGCCAATAGGCACTTCATCTGAAGCATGCTCAACCTGAAGGGCAAGGGCGGTATCGTTAAATAAGACATCGCGTTGCGATTTAAATGGGATCTGATAGTGTTGACCAATTAATAGTGCTGTGAAGCCACTGCAGTCAATAAATAAATCTCCTGCTATATGTTCTCCATCCGATAAAATAATTTCATCAATATCACCATTATCAGCATTTAGTACTTGATCTACATGTCCTTGGATATATTTTACCCCAAGATTGTCAATACAATGCTGGTGAAGTAATTTGATGAATTTGCCAGCATTGAGATGATAACCATAATTTAAGCTAAACGCATATTCAGGCATTTTTGTTAATTTGGGTGCTAGGTTGTTATCGCAAATAGCCCCTTGTGCACAAGACCAGCTTTCAAAGTCAATGTCTTTAGCTGACGCGGACCAATGTTCAGCCATACTAATTGAACCATAGCCAGACGGTGCGGTAAAAGGATGATAATAATGGTTATTTCTACCCTTAGACCAACCAACAAATTTAGAGGCTTGTTTAAAACTCGCATCGCAGCAAGAAAGAAATGTGCGTTCAGATATGCCTATTTGACGCAGAGTATCCCTCATGGTTGGCCAAGTACCTTCGCCGACGCCTAAATTTTTAACGTCTGGAGACTCCACTAGGATAACTTCAGTCTCTGCTGTAGCTTGTTTCGATGGATCCTTTGCGCAATGTTTGGCCGCAATAATTCCCGCCGTTAACCAACCAGCGGTGCCACCGCCAACAATAATGATTCTAGTTTTCATATTTTTTAACTTATTGATAAATTAACTATTATTAGCAGGGCAATATGTTTTAATAAACTCTGCATGCTCAGGCATCTGAGCAACAGCGTTTTCTATTCTCTTTTTTAAAGTGGACATCTGTTCTTTTAAGCCTTCTGTAGGGATAACCTGACTACCTTTATGATGTTGCTCAGGCATTAAGCCTTGTCCCATCATGACTTGCACCCATGAATCAACCCTAAATAACCCAACATCATCAAGCCACGCATAACCATTTTCTTTAAAAATAGCCATTCGATGAGCTAGTGACTCAGGTATCTCCATTGTTCGGTAATGATCCCAGAACGGGCTGTCGTCTCTCTCAGTTAAGTGATAATGCAAAATAATAAAGTCACGAATCGTTTCCGCCTCTAATTTAACTTCGCGATTATATTGCTCTGCGAGTAGAGCGGTATTGCCACCAAAAGGAAATAACTTCATCAGTCGAAGTAATGCAGTAGTCACCATATGGATACTGGTTGACTCTAAGGGCTCTAAAAAACTACTGGCAAGGCCAATAGCGACACAGTTTTTATGCCAAGACTTTTCACGTCTGCCCGTAGTAAATCGCAATTGTTTTGGTTTGGTAATCGGCTTACCAGTTAAGTTCGCTAATAATGTAGCTTCAGCTTCATCATCCGATAAGAATTTACTACTATAGACTAGGCCATTACCTACTCGACCTTGGAGTGGGATACGCCATTGCCACCCTGCGGGGTGAGCGATAACTCGCGTATAAGGATGCGGAGCTTCAACTTTTTCTGTTTGCACGGCAATGGCACTATCTGCAGCTAAAAAGTGACTCCAGTCTTCATAACCAACACCTAAGTGTTCACCAATGAGTAACCCTCTAAAACCGGTACAATCAATAAAGAAATCACCTAATATTTGTTCACCATTGCCCAGTATCAGTGATGAAATGTTTCCGCTGTCATCTTTTTGTACCTGCTCTATTAAACCTTCTTGACGCTTTACCCCTGAAGCTTCACTTTTTGTGCGCAAAAAATCCGCATAGGCAGTGGCGTTTAAGTGATAGGCAAAGTTAACCGGTTTTTTACCTACTTGTGTTGTAAATTTATTGGCTTTCGCGGCCTTTAATTCGAGGCAATAATCGCCCAGACTCCCACCAAAACCATTGGCTTTAGCTTCCATCCAAAACTCATGAAATTCAGCCATCCAAGAGCGTTGACCAATCTCACCAAAAGAATGAAAATAGCTATCGCCTTGCTGCCCCCAATTATCGAATTGAATACCTAATTTAAAGGTAGCTTGCGTCGCAGCCATAAATTCCTGCTCATCAATACCAATTAAACGGTGGAAATTTCGCATAGTTGGGATGGTCGCTTCACCTACGCCTACGGTACCAATCTGGTCAGACTCAACTAGCGTAATATCGAGTACATTACCTAAACGGGTGACCAAGCTATACGCAGAAAGCCAACCAGCGGTTCCTCCCCCTGCTATTACTACTTTAATCTTAGCATCCATATGTATATTTCATCTCTTATATTTAGCGGTTCAGGTTGTTTCTTAACATGGCACGTATTCGTCTTGTTTGATCTTCGGTCATCGTTGCTAAAGCGCCATGACTTTCGGGCGGCATATGTTCACGCACTTTTTCAGTATCATTAAAAATGTAGTAATTGAATAATGCTTTCCAAGCTTCTTTTTCTTTGATCGGTCGATCCCTAAGACTCATCATCGCATGTGTTAAGACATCCATTGGGTTACCCAAATAAGGGTCTGCTTCTAGCCACCAAAAATTTACCATTGCGTTGAATCGATCAAATGCCTCTACTTCATGCCACCACATGCTTGGATAATATAGAGCATCACCTGGTTCAAGGTCGACGATATAAGCGTTAGCTAATGCCTCTTTTAACCGAGGGAAACGGGTGAAATCAGGTTGACTAAGATTTGTAAGGGTAACTACCTGGCCACCAGGTGTTGGTTCTAATGGACCTGGATATAAGTTATCTATTTGATTGGGCGGAAATAAGGTGAAACGTCGCTTACCCAACAGACAACAGGCAATATTTTTGGGTTGATCAAAATGTGCAGCAGCAACAGATTCTGTTCCCAACCAAATTTTTGAAACCGGTTGATTTTGATTAAACTCGCTATGGGTAAAAGCTAACTGATGGCTCTGACTAAGTTCCGGGAATCCCTCATCAAATCTAAGTGAGTTCACATACAAATAATCGTGTTCATCTTGAGTTAATTGACTACGAATATCACCAAAAACTTCGGGAATAGTCGACTTTTTAGCGGTGAAATTAAAACCAGTACAAGACTTGTTATAGCCAAATCTTGCTTTTATATTAGGAGAGCCTTGATAAACTAACATCGGTTTTTTATTATTGTGAAGCTCGAGCTCTGCCATGACTTTCGCAGATGATTGTTTGCCAAGCTTAACTAAAGGCCAGTCTTTGACTAAACCTTTTAAAATAACCGGTTTGTTTTGCGAAAAGAGTTGATCGAATGGAATTGACTCAGGTGTTATTCCTTCCATGATCTGTACATTATTTTTAACTATAGTCACGTTCACTCTTCCTTATTCAGAAAGTATTAACACATTGCAGATTTTGTATTTTTAAGATCAATTAAGGCTTGAAAATTACCCATTGATGACAGAACAAAATACAATAAACTGAGTACGCCATATTGGCTTAATTTCTCAAGACTATCACCCGTTAATTTTGATAACTTCTCCTGATTAACAGTATAATAATCGCTAAAGTTTATTTCTTCTACATTACTGAGTTTAATGTTAATTGATACTGGCTCTAATAAGTCCATTGATTCAACAAGTGAATAAAGGGTTTTATCAAATGCGATACCACTATCGATGGTTTGTAGGGCTTTTTTTACATAATTTAGATAAGGTGCTTCGCCACCAAATTGAAGAAAAACATCCTCACCATGCTCTGTGCTGACACGAGGATCGTCGATATCAATGCAAATGACTGGGTCTTGCTGTTCGTTGTTGTCTTGATTGGCTTTTTTATAACCCAAACTAAACGGGCCTCTAGCCAGTAAAGCAGGGACAAATCGACTTTGCCACCCATTGTCACCTATAAAGAGGTTTTCATCTTTTTTTAAGCCCAATATTGCGTGTAATTGTGTTTGTCCGGTTTCAGGATTTTTGTGAAATACCAGTGGGAATTCTTTGTGTAATTCGCTTATTTCGGTAGCGTATACCAAAGCACGATTGACATTTAAATTAGCTTCAGGTCGAGTATCAACCTTGATGTTTTTGTGGTCTACATTATTTAAGACTATTGCATTATTCATAAGCATACTTCGCTTTATTGTTATTTTTATAAAATTTCGTCTTATTTTGCATAAGATAGTTGTGATAGTTAAAAAAACTAAGAGCGAAACATTAACATCATGTTTCACTCTTAGGTAGTATAAATTTCCTTAGTTTAACTATTTAACTGAGGAAATAGGGCAATGTCTAGAACTTGTAATTAGCACTTAAGACAGCACGTCTATCCGCTTCTTGAACAAAGAAAACATTGTTTCTACTACGACCAAATTTACGAAGGCCTTGATCAGTTAAGTTAATAATATCTAAACTCACAGTTAAATCTTCAAGAGGACTGTAACTCACGTTAATATCAATCTGTTCAGTTTCTGCGATATATACTGGGTTACGTGGACCTTTACCACGGTTAGTCGTACTTAAAAACTCATCGCGCCAGTTATAAGCAATACGTGCTGAAAATTCATCTTTTTCATAAATTAATACAGCGTTGGCGGTATCACTCAAACCTTCCAATGCAAATTGGTCAACAGTGATAGCACCACCATTATCAAAACCAATATCACCATTGACAGTTGTGTAGTTCAATTGATAACCAAAACCAGTCTCACCAAAGAAATGCTGCCAAGCAAATTCAAAGCCATCGATGACAGCACTTTTATCATTAACAGGACCTGTTACTTGAAATTGTAATTCAGGGTCTCCAGCTAAGGCAAGAACATCATAAGTAGCAAATACTTCACCTTCAAAATTTGGATTTGTAACAGGGTCTTGAAAATCTGCTGCGCCATTAGGAAAGTCTGCAGGGTGTTGTAAAACGGCTGACATAGTAAACAAGTTAACTTCGTTAACATCGTAACCACCTGCTTCCAATGCTGCTATCGCGTCACCTGAAGTTGTCCCAGCTGCACCTGAAGTTGCATCTAATAGACCAAACAAGGTTTTTTCACTTTGGGCAATACCGACAAAGTTTTTAACGTCTTTTCTATAGTAACCAATTGAAACTACGCTTGAGTCGTTGTAATACCACTCAACAGATAAATCAATGTTGGTTGACTCAAGAGGGTCTAATTGTGCATTACCTGAACTACCTGTCGCTTGACCACCTAAGTATGTTAGGCGTGGTGGCGGTGATATTGAGGTAGATTGGAACATTTGCTCATAAGAAGGGCGAGCTAATGTTTTACTAAAAGACGCACGGGCTTTAATCTCATCAGTCACATTTAGAGTCAAATCAAGACTCGGTAAAAAGTTAGAGTAGTCATTTTTGTCAGTGATAGTATCTACTGATGAACCTAGTACCGGTAAAAAGTCGTTATCAGCTTCCCAAATTATTTGAGTAGGAATGAATTGAACTGATGAAGAAGTGACATCAGTTTGTTCATAACGTAAACCGGCAACAACGTTTAATGTCATATCAGCTACGTCATAATCCATATCGGCTTGAACATAGACAGATAAAATATCTTCTTTAACGGTATTGTCATCGTCAGTATTAATTGTTCTACCAGCTAAAGATACGTCATATGCAGGACCAACTGCATTTATAAGCGAAACTGGGTCACCACTAAATGAAACACTGCCTAAAGGTATTGTTGTACCACCTGGTGACGCCGCATCAGCACCTTGAACACCCGATATATCATGGTCTTCAAATAAACAACTGGTACAGCCTACTTCGAATAAACCCTCTGGGATATCACCAGGATTGTTTACACCCCAATCACCTAAAGCATCAGTTGATGCTTGACGTGTTTGTCTCATTTCTGATGAGATATATCCCAGACCAAAGTCAACAGTAACTTCATCACCAAGCCATTGACCTTCAAAACGAAATTGGTCGACATTTGATTCTTGATTTGACATATCAGTTTGAGTTACTTGTGAACCAACATCCGCTTTATCAAATATTCCGTTACCGTTACCGCCCTTCAAAGTATCTTCAATTTGGATGCTTGCTGCAGGAATACTTTGAGTAAAGTCAACCGTTTGCCAACCCGCTGTTGCACCCGCCATATTGAAACGAACAGCGTTCAGTCCATCAGGGCCTGCACCACCACTAGTGGCTTCTGATGAAGCAAGATCAACACTAAGACTTAATGCGTCATTCACAACATAATCAACATTAAAACCAAAAGATTTTAATTCATCTTTTGTTGCTAATGCTAGGTTTTGAAAGAAGAAATCTTTACCTTGTACTGCGCTGTTTTGGCCACCGGTCTCAGAAAATTTAACTGGTGTAGAGACTACCGGGTTGCCATCAAATTCAACCGTATCAAAATTTCGTGCAAACCAAATACCATCAATAAGTGAGGTCGACTCTTTCTCATTTTTTGCATAAGTTGCATCAAAAGTAAATCTAAGATCTTCCATTGGCTCAAATTGTACCGTTAACATCGCATTAGTACGTTCACGGTTATCTTGGTTAGAGCCTAAGCCAATGTTACTTGGTATAGCTAGTATCTGACCGATGTTAGGTTCATTTATTACAGTAGCACCAGGATTAGTAAGAGAGTCTAAATCTGCTGCACCGTTATATTGACGCAATTCATAGACTTCAGTACTCATATGGCGACTACCAGAGTCACGTTCTTGGAATGAACCAAATAATGAAACACCAAAATTAGATTCTTCATTTACCCAACTAGCAACACCACTGACTTCAGGAGTAATGCCATCACCACTTTCATCTTTTACCGCTTTAATACCAACAGAAGCGATATTGTCGCTTTGTTCTAATGGCTTAAGGGTATTAATGTTAATTGTTGCACCAATGCCACCTGACGCACCTGCAGCACGACCAGTTTTATATACTTCAATACCACTCACACCTTCTGAAGCTATATTTGAAAAATCAAATGAGCGACTAGTACCGGCTGCGCCTTTATCTTGTGGATTACCTGTGATGGTTCCTACATTGGCTGCTGGCATTTGACGGCCATTTAATGTCACTAAGTTATAGTTACCACCAAAGCCACGAACAGTTACTTCTGAACCTTCACCATTTACGCGGTTGATCGATACACCAGTAATACGCTGTAAAGACTCTGCAAGGTTAGTATCTGGGAATTTACCCATGTCTACCGCAGAAATAGCGTCAACAACACCTGAAGATTGACGTTTAATATTCATTGATTGAGATAAACTGCCCCGAACACCTGTTACTTGAATAACTTCAACAGCGGCTTCATCTTTTTTTGTCTCTGCAGCGAAAGCTGGAGCCAAAACCGTTGTGCCAAGCAATAAACTTATGCTTTTAGCGATGAGTGATTTATTAAAAGTTTTATTTTTTATGTGAGTCATGTTACTTCCTGTTATATTTTTTTATTTTAAGATAAAGTAAAACCGATAGATGTATCAGGTCGGTGATAGCTATACCTCAGTGTTTTTATAGTTATACTTACTGCTTACTGCTTACTGCTTATTTTTATATATACTTGTCATTCAATAGGTAGACGATTCACAATGATTTTTCCTCTAAGTAAGATATAAATCAGGGATGATTTTAAATTATCCCTGATTAAATTAAATACAATGAGAAGATGGGTAAATATCCACTAAAAATGCATATTTACTATAATCATATTTTTCTATATAGTGTTAAGAATAAATCGGTTACTTATGTATCGAAATCGGCGTTGTAAATTTAACGACTCACACAGAAGACTTTCATAATTCGGATAGTTATTATCGGACTTAAGCTTTTAATAACATTGTATTTAAATACAAGGTATACAAAATTTCAAGGGACTCTTAATGCCATCAGTTTATGTAGAAAAATTTATTAATCAGTTTGGGATTAAACAAATTATTGGTATGTTTGATCTTATGCCTGACATGATTTTTTGGGTAAAAGATGAGAAAGGATGTTTTGTTTATGCAAACCAATTTTTTTTAGATCATATTGGCGTAACCTCTCTCGCTCAAATCATCGGATTAAGTGATTTTGATTTTTCACCCGCTCATATTGCTAGACAATTTAGTGTCGATGATCAAAAAGTGATGCATGGTGAAGTGGTTAATAACCGCTTAGAAATGAATAATACTAAGACAGGGGATATCGCTTGGTTTACGACATCAAAACGCCCCTTACTTGATGAGGACTCTAAACCTATCGGTTCTTATGGTATTTCAAGGCATTTAGATAAAACGTCGCTAGCCCTAACAGGAATGGATGCCTTAAAAGAACCCGTTGCTTATGTGCGAAAAAATTATATGCACAATATTTTTTTAAAAGAACTCGCGGATATTACACATTTATCTATTAGTGCCTTAGAGCGGCGCTTTAAAAAGTTTTTAGGAAAATCCCCCAAACAATTTATTAATGAAGTACGTCTAGAAAATGCTAGGCGGTTATTAATAGAAACAAACCTTGCTATTGCCATTATTGCCAATGATACTGGTTTTAATGATCACAGTTATTTTAGCCGTCAGTTTTTTAAATTATTTAAGCAGA
>CAWVSL010000049.1:0-18272 GCA_963933115.1 uncultured Colwellia sp. | reverse complement strand
ATATTATTTGGCTTGCTGATTCATTTTTTCTTGAACAAGTGTTTAAGATAAAAGTCCTTATTTTGACATGTAAAAACACTCTTTATTATTAAAATAAATATACCTGCCCTTTCAACTAAAAAGAATAAAGTTATACTTTAGAGCATTCCATTCGTTACAATTTTTTTTACTTCGTGCATAATATCGAATCGAATAAATTATTAAAAAAAACCAGTATATATAACTATACACAGGTGCTGAAACAGAAGAATTAACACGCAATGAATGTTACAAATAAAACATTATTTTTAAAAGTATTAATCAAAACAGGTGATAGATGTTAGCTAAACGAATAATTCCTTGTTTAGATGTTAAAGATGGCAAAGTCGTTAAGGGCATTCAATTTCGTAATCATGAAATTATTGGTGATATCGTGCCACTGGCCCAGCGTTATGCTGAAGCTGGTGCTGATGAACTAGTTTTTTATGATATTACCGCTAGCGCCGATGGCCGTGTGGTTGATAAAAGCTGGGTAAGCCGTATTGCTGAAGTAATTGACATTCCATTTTGTGTCGCTGGTGGTATTAAAAGTGAAGCAGATGCCAAACAAATACTCACTATGGGTGCTGATAAAATCAGTATTAACTCCCCTGCACTGCAAGACCCTTCATTAATCACCCGTTTGGCCGATGTTTTTGGCCAACAGTGCATAGTAATAGGTATTGACAGTTTTTTTGATAAAGAAACTAATCAATATCAAGTTTATCAATTTACGGGTGATGAAACTCGTACCCAAAAAACCTCGTGGAATACCTTTGATTGGATAAAAGAAGTTCAACGCCGTGGCGCGGGTGAAATTGTTTTAAACTGTATGAACCAAGATGGTGTCCGACAAGGTTATGATATTGAACAATTAAAAAGAGCACGGGCTGTTTGTAATATACCGCTAATTGCTTCAGGTGGCGCAGGTGAAATGGTCCACTTTAAAGAGGTTTATCAACAATGTGATGTTGATGGCGCATTAGCAGCCAGTGTTTTTCATAAAGAAGTTATCGAAATTGTTGATCTAAAAAATTACTTAGCCGATAAAAGTTTTGAGCCAAAAATAGAGATCAGACTATGTTAGTAACTAACGAAAATATCAGCCAACTAGCTTGGTTGAAGATGGATAACCTAATCCCTGCTATTATTCAACACCAAGATACTGGTGCGATATTAATGCAAGGTTATATGAACCAAGCCTCATTAGCGGCAACAATAGACTCGGGTAAAGCGACTTTTTTTAGCCGGTCAAAACAAACACTTTGGGTAAAAGGTGAAACATCAGGAAACTTTTTAAATGTTAGCCAAATACTCACTGATTGTGACCAAGACAGTTTATTAATGGCTTGCCGCCCCATTGGTCCGAGTTGTCATTTAGGTACTGAGTCTTGTTTTCCTGAACAAAAGTTGAGTCAACAAAACTTTTTAAGTCATTTAGAGCAAGTCATTGCCAGTAAAAGACATGAATCGCCAGAAACGAGTTACACCGCAAGTTTATTTGCCGAAGGCACCACTAAAATGGCGCAAAAAGTAGGTGAGGAAGGCGTTGAAGTTGCATTGGCTGCCGTCGCAGAAACTAAAGAAGACTTACTAGGGGAATGTGCTGATTTGTTTTACCACACCTTAGTCCTGTTACAAGATAAAGACGTCGAATTATCTGAAGTTATGGCTGTGCTTCAAAAAAGACATGACAAATAACACCATTAAACTATTTAACATTAAAAAGCCTGAATAATTACTTATTCAGGCTTTTTTTTTCTGTTTCACTTGATTAAAAAGGTCTTTATCGAAAGTTTTTGAATCTAGCTAATAAATCACAGAACAATTATAGGCTAATTAACTAAGGTTACTATTTGAATTTTCTCTTAATGGTGATTAATGCCCGTGCTCATAAAAGTCGTGGTTTAATAAAATAGTCTTTCAAATAATCGATCAGTAGTCGTAATTTTTTAGACTCTGCGCCACCAGGTGGGAAAACACCATAAACATTAATATCTTTCATCGCGTAGTCATCAAGCACAGAGACTAACGTACCTTGTTCGATTTTTGGTTTCGCATCATAGTATGGAATTCTAGCTAAACCGTGCCCCCCTTCAACAAAAGACGTTCTCGCTGCAGCGTTATTAGTTCTAATGGTCCCCTTCATTTCAATACTAAACGAACGACTCCCCTTAGTAAGCTCAAGCGTACCAGAAGTAAGCTTATATATTACCCATTGATGTTTATTTAAGTCTGTGGGGTGTTTTGGGGTACCAAATTTTTTAAAGTACGAAGGTGAGCCACAAAGACAAGTCGTTAATGTCGATAATTTAGTTGCCTGTAGCCCTGAGTCACTCAATGGCGCACCACGTATAGCTAAATCGATACCTTCTTTCATTATATTGATGACCTCATCAGTTAACATAACATCAAGTTCAATTTGTGGATAAATTGTTCGAAATTCGTTTAGTGCTGGGACAATCGTTTGTAGGCCAACATTTACTGGGCACGTTATTTTGAGTAAACCAACGGGTTCGTGCTTAAGGTTTTCAATCTGCTGATTAGCAGCAGATGCTTGCTCAGCAATAGCCTGACAATATTGATAATAGTCACTGCCGGCTTCAGTGAGTGAAATGGTTCGGGTTGAACGATTAAGTAATTTTATGCCTAAATGTGCTTCAAGCTTTTTTATATGATAACTGACAACGGCGCGTGAAAGTCCAATACGCCTGGCAGCACCACTTAGTGTGCCCTGCTCAATCACTTGGGCAAATACCACCATACTTTTTAATTGTTCAAATGAAATATCCAACACTATACTCGACTAGGTTATCATCTAATAATTGTATCATTAATTGATACAATGATGATTATTTTATCTGCATTGTCAGGATAATCGTCTTTATGTTAACTTAACCTTAATAGAAAATATCTTGTAATAAATTGATAAAAAGAGGCCGACAATGAATACAAAGAAAATATTAATGGTACTAACATCACATGCAGACTTAGGTAACACCGGTGAAAAAACAGGTTTTTGGATAGAAGAATTTGCTTCACCCTATTACACCTTCAAAGACGCGGGTCTAGAGATAACATTAGCGTCACCACTTGGCGGTCAACCGCCTATCGATCCTAATAGTAAATTAGACGATTTTCAAACGCCAGCCACTGTTAAATTTGATGCGGATACTGAAGCACAAAATTTGGTTGCTAATACACTGGTTTTATCTGACGTTAATGCTGATGAATTCGACGCTGTTTTCTATCCAGGTGGACATGGTCCATTATGGGACTTAACTGACAATAGTGATTCTATCGCGTTAATCGAACGTTTCCTAGCCACTGATAAGCCTGTTGCTACCGTATGTCATGCGACTGCTGCCCTCTTAAATGTTAAAGATAGTAATGGCGATTACGCAATTAAAGGCAAAGCTGTTTCAGGGTTCACTAACAGTGAAGAAGAAGCGGTGCAATTAACCGATATAGTTCCTTTCTTACTTGAAGATGAATTAATTAAACGTGGTGGTGACTATCAAAAAGTCGATGATTGGCATGCCTTTGCCGTTCAAGACGCATTAATTATTTCAGGACAAAATCCAGCCAGTTCAACCTTAGTCGCACAGAAGTTACTGAAGCAATTAAACGCTTAATTTTATTTTATTATTGAGGTATTTCCTTTGTTAAATTTTAGTTTTCACAACCCGACAAAAATTCATTTTGGTGAGAACCAAATCCACCTAATTACTAATGAAATCCCCGCTGATGCTAAAGTATTAGTGGTTTATGGTGGTGGCTCAATTAAGAATAATGGTGTTTATGATCAAGTTGTTAGTGCACTAGCTCAGCATACGTGGTTTGAGTTTTCTGGTATAGAACCCAATCCTAGTTATGAAACGTTAATGAAAGCTCAACCGATTATTAAACAACAAGGTATCGATTATTTACTGGCTGTTGGTGGCGGCTCAGTTATCGATGGCGCTAAATTTATTGCCTCAGCTGCTCTGTATGAAGGTGAAGACCCTTGGGACATTTTGGCTAAACAAGCACCGGTCAGACAAGCACTGCCTATTGGTGCGGTATTAACTTTGCCAGCTACTGGTTCTGAGAGTAATGGCAATTCTGTTGTCACTCGTGATGGTAATAAATTACCCTTTGCTAGTGCGCTAGTCTGTCCTCAATTTGCGGTATTAGACCCGACTGTGACCTTGTCATTATCTGACCGTCAGATAGGTAACGGGGTGATTGACGCCTTTATTCATGTTATGGAGCAATACCTAACCTATAGTGTTAATGGCAAAGTACAGGACCGTTTTGCTGAAGGTTTATTGCAAACATTAATTGAAGAGGGCCCTAAAGCCTTACAGGCAGAAACTAAAGATGATTTGGCAGTACGCGCCAATATTATGTGGTCGGCAACGATGGCGTTAAATGGCCTTATTGGTGCAGGTGTTCCACAAGATTGGTCAACACATATGATAGGCCATGAGTTAACGGGCGGATTTGGTATTGACCACGCCAGAACACTGTCCATTATTTTGCCTGCGGTTATGAAAGTTAAACGTAATGAAAAACGCGAAAAACTAGTGCAATTTGCCGAACGTGTTTGGCAGTTAACCGATAACGACGAATCGATTAAAATTGATAAAGCCATTGCTTTAACAGAAGCCTTTTTTCAACAGATGAATGTACCCATACGATTATCTGAAGTGGGTTTAACAGAAGACAATATTGATGGCATTCTAGCCAAATTAGAGCAACATGGTATGGTCAAACTTGGTGAACATAGTGATATTACTTTAGATGTCAGCCGGAAAATATTAATGTTAGCACTCTAATACTGTTAGTAGCGTGTCTAACAGCTTGTACATTAAATAGCATAGACATCAAGGGTAAAGTGTTTGATGTTTAAGCTCGATGAATAAGTAATATAAACGTCAGTATTAAAGAATATAAAAGGTAAAACTACTATCAAAAAAGCCTGAACAATTACTTGTTCAGGCTTTTTTATACGTTTTGCTTTAGTAAATTGGTTTAAAAAGAGATTATCTTTTTGCCAATTTCTCTTTAATTCTCGCTCTCTTACCAGAAAGTTCACGTAGGTAATAAAGTTTAGCTTGACGTACATCACCGCGACGTTTGACTAAAATAGAGTCAACAATAGGGCTATGTGTCTGGAATACACGCTCAACACCTACACCATTCGAAATTTTACGAACAGTGAAAGCAGAATGTAAGCCACGGTTTTTAATAGAAATGATAACGCCTTCAAACGCTTGTAAACGTTCTTTGTCCGCTTCCACTACTTTAACTTGAACAACTACCGTATCACCTGGGGCGAAAACTGGTAAGTCAGTTTTTAATTGCTCTTGATTGAGCATGTCAATAATTTTACTCATAATACCTTCTTCCTAGTGTTCACTGGCAATCAGCAAGTTTGTGCTCTTTACCACTTTTGATGGTATTAAGCATTTCTTCCTGCTCCGCAGTCAGAGCTAGGTCAGTTAAAAGTTCCGGTCTTCTGGCCCATGTTCTTTCTAAAGACTTAAATTGGCGCCATTGCCTTATGTGTTCATGATTACCACTTAGTAGCACTTTAGGTACTGATTTTTCTTCATCAGAAGAAACTTCAAGTATCTCAGGCCTAGTGTAATGTGGACAATCCAATAAACCATTAGAAAACGAGTCTTCTTCAGCTGATTGTTGATGTCCTAATACACCTGGCACAAAACGCGCTACGGCATCAATTACATTCATTGCAGGTAGTTCCCCACCACTTAAAACGTAATCGCCAATCGACCATTCTTCGTCAATATCTGACTCAATTAATCGTTCGTCAATGCCTTCATATCTTCCAGCAATAAATACTAGTCGATCATGTTGTGCTAATTCACGTACACCGGCTTGGTCCAATTTTCGTCCCTGAGGAGACAAGTATATAACCTTTGCTTTTCCACCACCATTTAGAGAAGCATCAGCATTAGCAGCTTTACGCGCTTCAGCAATAGCATCTCGTAACGGTTGAACCATCATCAACATCCCCGGACCACCACCATAAGGACGGTCGTCAACGGTACGATGTCGATCATTAGTAAAGTCTCTTGGGTTCCACTTATGAAACTCAATTAACCCGTTGCGGATCGCTCGGCCTGTCACCCCATATTCGGTAATAGCATCAAACATTTCAGGAAAAAGGCTTATCACCCCAATCCAAAGTTTATTTGATTTATCGCTAGTCACGAATTAAAAACCTGGTTCCCAGTCAACACAAATTTGTTTAGTGTTTGCATCTACCGAAATAATAACTTGTTCAAAAAGATAAGGGATTAACCGCTCTTTTTTACTAAAACCATCATTCGGGTTAGCTTTTACAACCAGTATATCGTTAGCGCCAGTTTCCATCATTTCAGATACTGTACCAAGGTCGTAACCATTGGTAGTAACAACGTTCATGCCAATTAAGTCGCGCCAATAAAATTCCCCTTCGGGTAATTCTGGTAGCACGGCTTCACTAACTAATATTTCAGATCCAACTAATGCTTGCGCAACATCTCGATCATCTAAACCAGCAGCTTTAACAATTAAACCTTTGTTATGTTTGCGCCAATCGGTAATTTCTACTGATTGAGTTTTGTTCCCTAATTTTAAAGACCAAGGGAAATAGTCTAATATTGCTTCAGTTTCACCAGTAAATGAATGAACCTTCAACCAGCCTTTAACTCCATAGACAGCGCCTATTTTACCTAAGATGATTTTATTTTCTTCGCTCACTAAATACTCCTTCTACAACTACTAAGTTATTAAGCTGCTACTTGAGCGTCTTTAACTAACTTAGCCACACGATCAGATACAGTCGCACCTTGACCAACCCAATGGGTTATACGGTCTAAGTCTAAGCGTAATTTTTCAGCTTGACCTTGTGCTGTTGGGTTGAAGAAACCAACTCTCTCGATGAAACGACCATCGCGAGAATTACGGCTATCTGCAACAACAACCTGATAGAATGGACGCTTTTTTGCGCCGCCACGAGCTAAACGAATGGTAACCATATCGTCCTCTATATAATTAATTGTTAAACGGATTTTCCCAGACACTTCCTTCACCGCAGTGAAAGAAAAGCTCGCGTATTTTACGCTTTTAGTATGCAATAGCAAGTAATACCTTACTTAAAGAGGCCAAAGCTTTACTATTTTTATTTAAGCAAAGTAAATTGTTTAATGAATGCTCTACCATGGCTATTTTCAGTACTGAAATATAAATAAATATTGTTAATTATTTCAAGTGATAACATTATTTTTTTGTGGGGGGGGGTGTTTAGAATCATTAATTTACGTTGATAATAATTTCCAATAAATGTCCCTATAAAAAAAGCGCTAAACAGCGCTTTTTTTTATAGGTTTAGCATACTCTTTGGTATTAACGACCAAACATTCCGCCACCCATGCCACCACCGGGAGGCATCATGCCTTGCATACTGCGCATCATTTTCTTCATACCGCCTTTACCCGACATTTTTTTCATCATTTTTTGCATTTGGGTAAACTGTTTTAATAACTTATTCACATCTTGAATTTGTGTTCCAGAGCCAGCAGCAATTCTGCGTTTTCTTGAACCTTTTATAACTTCAGGCTTTTGACGCTCACCGGGAGTCATAGAATTAATGATGGCTTCCATCTGAACGGTAACCTTATCATCCATCTGATCTTTGATTTTCTCTGACATATTGCCCATACCTGGCAACTTATTCATCATGCCTGTCATGCCACCCATACTTTTCATTTGTACAAGTTGGTCACGAAAATCTTCTAAATCAAAACCCTTGCCGCCTTTAACTTTGGCAGCAAGTTTAGCCGCTTGCTCTTTATCAACTTTTTGCTCAACTTCTTCGATGAGTGATAACACATCACCCATACCAAGAATTCGTGAAGCAATACGTTCTGGATGAAAAGCTTCTAAGGCATCAGTTTTTTCACCAACACCCATAAATTTTATCGGTTTGCCGGTAATATGACGAATTGATAACGCAGCACCACCCCTAGCATCACCATCAGTTTTAGTTAATATGATTCCCGTTAAAGGTAACGCCTCATCAAAAGCTTTAGCGGTATTTGCCGCATCTTGACCTGTCATGGCATCAACAGTAAACAAAGTTTCTATTGGATTGATGACACTATGGAGCTCTTGTATCTCTTTCATCATGCTTTCGTTAACATGCAAGCGACCTGCAGTATCAACAATAACCACATCAAAGAATTTTTTCTTCGCATGGTCAATTGCCGCATTAGCAATATCAAGAGGTTTTTGTTCAATAGTGCTGTCGAAAAACTCAACATTGACTTCAGCAGCTAACGTTTGCAGTTGTTTAATTGCAGCCGGTCGGTAAACATCAACACTAACGACTAGCACTTTTTTCTTTTCACGTTCCGTTAAAAATTTAGCTAATTTAGCAACAGAGGTCGTTTTACCAGCACCTTGTAAACCCGCCATTAAGATAACCGCTGGAGGAATAGCTTTGAGGTTCAAACCTTCGTTGTGTTCTCCCATTGCACTTTCGAGTTCTGATTGAACAATTTTTACAAAAACTTGGCCTGGCGTTAAGCTTTTTGATACATCACTACCAACAGCACGCTCCTTGACTTTACCGATAAAGTCACGAATAACAGGTAAGGCGACATCGGCTTCAAGTAATGCCATGCGCACTTCACGCAAAGTCTCTTTAATATTGTCTTCAGTTAAACGGCCACGGCCACTGATGTTTTTTAACGTTTTAGTTAAACGCTCGGATAAATTTTCAAACATAAAGTACTCAAAAAAGCGAAAATTGACGAAATATTTTTCTATTATAACTGCCATACACATAAGCGAAAGGATAAAATATCAACTAGGCACTGAATTGAATGATTTATTATTCAAAACACTCTCCAAGTTGAACGTTTATATTCTATTAATCTTTAACAAAAGCATTGAATTTGTTAGGCTGTCACTATAATTTTTAGTTTATTCAACCATAAGAAATATTAATGGATAAGTTTACTGATTTAATAAATAATTTTATCGAATTAAGTGCTGAAGCAAGCCCTTGGTTGTTACTGGGTTTATTAATTGCTGGTCTTATGAAGGCTTGGGTGCCAACAAAAATATTAAGTAAGCATCTTGGTGGTGGTCATAAAAGTATTATAAAAGCCGCATTGATCGGTGCCCCTTTACCCCTTTGCTCTTGTGGTGTAATCCCTGTAGCGACAGAGTTAAGACGAAGTGGTGCGTCAAAACCTGCCACCGCAGCCTTTTTAGTCGCAACACCTGAAACAGGGGTTGATTCAATTTCAGTTTCTTATGCGATGTTAGGCCCGATAATGACTATCTACCGACCAATCACAGCGATAGCTTCTGCCATTATTACCGGATTATTGGTTTCGTTAATAAAGGAAGATGGCACTAACGATAAAACTGAGTTGTCCCCTAAAGACTCAAGTATGACTTCTTGTTGTAATAAAGAAGCCTTACAGCCAGCCGTTGACCTAACAAAAAAAGTCAGCTGTTGTTCAAGTCAGAGTGTCTCTGTGAACGATAGACCGGCATTTACTCAAAGCAAAACATTACAAGGTTTTAAATACGCAGCTACACAACTTATTGACGACATCATTATTTGGTTAGTGATCGGTTTACTCTTTGCAACCTTAGTGAAAACATTTTTACCTCAGGACTTTTTATTAAGTTATGGCAGTGGTTTAGGTGCCATGTTAATGATGATAGTCATTTCGATTCCTATGTACATTTGTGCTACCGCTTCAACCCCTATTGCTGCCGGATTTATTTTAGCAGGGCTGTCGCCGGGAACGGCTTTAGTTTTTATGATGGCTGGCCCCGCAACGAATATATCAACTCTTGGTGTTATTAAAAACGAGATGGGTGCGAAGGTGCTTATTCACTACTTATTAGGAATTTCACTTTGTGCCATTGCTTTTGGTAGTTTTCTTGACTTTTGCCTTAATTATTATGACATCAATATTTCGGAACAAATGCAGTATAGTCATTCCATTCTTCCTCAATGGTTTAACCTGTTTTGTGCTTTACTTATTACCTTTTTAGCGATAAAACCAATAAGAAAAGTATTAATAAGGTAAAATTTTTATCAACAATCCTTTGATATTTATCATGGAGTTGCTCTAGCAATCTGATAGAATCAGTAGAATATTTATTAGTGTCGGAGCACTTTGTGGATTTATTAGTAATTGGTTCTAGCGTTGCCTTTGTCAGTTATATACTCGCATCAGTCGCGACATTGTCGAGGTTATTTCACCCTAAAGGGCCAAATATTGTCTTAGTATTGTCTTTAGGCTGTATTGCAATGGTTGCTCATACTTTAAGTAATGGTCAATATTTATACCAACAAGCCAATATAAACTTTAGTTTACCAAATGTTGTTTCACTCGTTAGTTTACTTATTACCTTACTAGTCTCTTTGGTTGCATTAAAATATAAAGTTAATTTATTACTGCCTGTGGTTTATAGTTTTGCTGGTATTTGGCAGTTATTAATGATTTTTATTCCGCCTAATGTTCTGATCCCTTTAAGTACTGAAAAAATATTTTTAGTGACGCATATCACTTTAGCCTTAATTGCCTATTGCGTATTAATTATTGCCACACTTTACGCCTTCCAAGTAGCCTATATCAATTACAAACTAAAAAATAAAAACTTGCTGGCCGTGAGTCATTTACCACCATTGATGCAGGTTGAAAATCAATTATTTTTAATCTTAAGTATCGGTACGTTATCTTTATTATTAAGTCAATTTAGTGGTTTTATTTTTCTTGATGATTTTTTTGCTAGGGAAAGAGCACACAAAACAGTGCTTTCATTAATATCTTTATTGGTTTACATGCTGATTTTATGGGGACATTTTAAGCAAGGTTGGCGTGGTCACAAAGTATTAGTATTAACGGTAATTGCCTCATTACTTTTAACGTTGTCTTATTTCGGTAGTCGATTTGTAAAAGAATTTATATTATAAGGGTTTAGAGTTTCTCTTCTTTGCTTTTTAAGGTATAAAGTGTTTAGATCAACGCTAATTGATTAAAGTCATACATTAGCTTTATTTTAAAAACTTAGGATACCCTATTGGACAACATATCTACCGAAATGCTGTTTGGCATTCTTGCCGTACTCATTTTCATTTCTGCCTATTTTTCAGGTTCAGAAACTGGTCTTATGTCATTAAATCGATACCGATTGAGACACTTAGAACAAAAAAATCATAAAGGTGCTAAACGTGTGGCTAAGTTATTAGCTCGCCCTGACCGATTAATTGGTTTAATCTTAATTGGTAATAACCTTGTTAACATTGCTGCTTCAGCTATTGCAACGATCATTGGTTTACGATTATTTGGTGATATGGGGGTCTTAATTGCCACTATTGCATTAACATTAGTTATTCTTATTTTCGCTGAGGTTACACCTAAAACGCTTGCTGCCCTTTACCCCGAAAAAGTGGCATTCCCTAGCTCTATTTTACTCAAGTTTTTACTTAAGTTACTTTTTCCATTGGTTATCGTTGTGAACTGGATTACCAATGGCATATTAATGTTAATTGGGATTAATGCTGAACAGAGAGACCAACATGGTTTAAGTAGTGAAGAATTACGAACTGTGGTTAATGAAGCGGGAGCTTTATTGTCAGGTCGTGATAAAGATATGCTGGTCAGTATTTTAGAACTCGAAAACGTTAGTGTTGAAGATATCATGATCCCGCGCAGTGAATTGGTAGGCATTGATGTCAATGACGATTGGAAAAAAATTCAAAAGCAATTAACACATTCTTACCATACCCGAGTTCTCTTGTATCGAGATAACATTGATGATGTTGTTGGTTATATTCATGTCAAAGATGCGTTAAAATTGTTATCAAAAAATCAGTTTACCAAAGCAACCTTATTACGTGCTGTACGTGAACTGTATTTTATTCCTGAAGGTACGCCACTCAATGTTCAGCTATTAAAATTTCAGGCCGCAAAAGAACGTCTAGGCTTAGTTGTTGATGAGTATGGTGATATTCAAGGCTTAGTCACTTTGGAAGATATTCTGGAAGAAATTGTTGGCGACTTTACGACGACCATGACACCAACACCGAGTGAGGAAGTTCACTTACAACCAGACGGAAGCTATCTAGTTGATGGTAGCGCAACAATTCGTGATATTAATAAAGAAATGTCATGGGAACTTCCTGCAGATGGACCCAAAACCTTAAATGGTTTGATTGTTGAATACCTCGAAGATATCCCTCAAAATAATTTAAGCGTTCGTATTTCTGGTTACCCAATAGAGATAATTGAAGTTAGTGACAATATGATAAAATCCGTCAGGGTAATGCCTGAATTTTTCTATCAATCCCCATCTGAAGAAATCTAACCAATAGGTACTATCAGTTAATAAAGCTATTTATTTGATAGTACCTGCTTACTGGCTATTTTATCATTAAAGTTAACCACAAAGTTATTCACAGGCAATGAGTTAACAAGAACGTTCCACAATTTCTGTGGATAACAAAAGCAAGACCAATGGATTAAAGCACCTAATATTTGCAATCAATATTTCACAAAAAAGTGAAGTATTTTTCAATTGTATATACGAAGACTTTATTAGTTAAATAATTTACTTTAGTCCAATTCAAAGCTAGCATTTGTCAAGACTAATTATTAGGCAATACGCAAAATGTATACATTTAAATTGTATACAAAACAAAGGTGTGGTTGTTTTATTATTCTTTAATAATAAAACAATTTAAGATTTATCCAAAAAATAACCGCCATAACCAACCATGATTTAATTCTTCTTTACAGCTTGTTAATTGGCTATTATATATTTTAGCTCTAGCGTCTACTTTTCGAGAAACTTTTACTAACCAGGGCTTCTTTTTATAGCTTTTATTTTTAAAGCCACCCCAGCCTTCGTGATAGTTCAAGTATTGATTATAAGCATCCCATTTCGACACTTTATTTATTTTACTCGTTTTAAAAATAAACCAGCCCATGAAATCGATCGCATCTTCAAAGTCATCACGATCGGCACCTGAATTACCCGTTTCATTAATATAATCACCCCATGTCATCGTTTTAGCTTGAGAATAGCCGTAAGCACTACTGACTCGCCCCCAAGGAATAAAGCCTAATAAATAGTCTCTTGGTGGAATAGCATCATGACGAAAGGAGCTTTCTTGATACATCATACTCATTGGAATATGTATAGGTACACCCCAACGTTTATTTGCATCTTTAGCGGCAGAGTACCAATCACGATGTTCTCTGAAAATTTCACAAATATTCTCAGGATTTTGTGGTGGAGGTGTCGCACAAGATGACAAAGCTGTAATAAACAGACAGCTAATAAGAGTGTGTTTTTTTAATTGCATATATGTAGCAGGTCTTAAACTTGAGTAAACTGGAGTTATTGTGCCTGAATTAATGATAAATTTGCAGTTAAAATATTAATAATAGGGAATTTCATGCTATTTTTACAAATTAAAAATGAACTAAACCATTTAAGATGACTCTTAACTATGTGAGGTATGTATTCCCTTAATGTTTTATGTTTTATGTTTTAAGTTTTGTGCGCGTTACTTGGTTTCAAGTATACGCGCTTTTTTTTGAGCGTTAATATCAATTAAAGTATTCACTTAGAAATGCATCAAAAGAAATAACATCTGCTTGCTCAATTTTCACTTGCTCTTGGTGAGACTTTTCAACACTTTTTATAAAATATTGCTCATCAAAAAATTGATAGTCTTGCGTCAACAACGACTCCCTATACGTTGCGGCATAATCAAGTGCCAGCGTTGTTAAACTCTTATTTTTATTAACTACTAAGTCCAATAATTTTGCTGATGGGGTTAGCTCACTGTTATTAATTTTAGCACGCTCATGCTCAACAGACTGAGTATAACGAGTGGTCTCCTTAGCTTTATCAAGTAAATTTGCCACGTCAATAAATTGATCTAATAGCTCATTACCCCATTGTGGCAACGATTTATCAACCCCGTTATCATTAAGTAGTAACTTAGGGTCACGGCCACTAACAACAACTCTATCCATATTAAATTCGCTTACTTCTTGGCCTTGGTCATTAAATATAGGACTTGGGGCTAAGGCACAAAAGGTCAGGAATATATCTAAAAAGTAAACTTGATCAATGCTTATGCCCGTATCAACAAATGGATTAACATCAAGAGCACGTACTTCAATATATTCAACCCCTCTATTTTTAAGAGCTTCTGACGGTTTTTCACCTGACTTTGCTACGCGTTTAGGACGAATAGGAGCATAAAGTTCATTTTCAATTTGTAGCACGTTGGTATTTAATTGCTGATACTTGTTATCAACTTTAATACCAATTTTTTTAAATTCATCAGAGGTTAAATCCATCGCTTGTTCTACGCCATCAAGATAACCAGGTAAATTGTTATAACAAATGGCTAATTCAGATTGGGCATTACTGGTATACCCCAAATCACTCATTCTTAGTGATGTGGCATGTTCTAAATAAATATAACCATTATCTGATTTTTTAAAAGGTAACTGACTTGGGCTATTGTTGGTTGAAGCACCACTTAAAAAGGAACCACAAAGCACCGGAGAACTACCATATAAATAAGGAATCAACCAACAATAGCGTTTATAATTACGAATAAGAGCAAAGTAGCCATCGGATTTGAATGTTTGAAGATCATTATTATCTTGCGATATTTTTTGAATTGAACGCCAAAAATCATCTGAAAATGAGAAGTTAAAATGAATACCTGAGATAACTTGCATCATTGAGCCGTAACGATTTTTTAAGCCCTGACGATAAACAGTTTTCATTTTACCAATATTTGACTCACCAAAATAAGCCAGTTGTACCTTATCTTCGTCATTGACAAAACAAGGCATGCTAAAAGGCCACAATAATTCACCATCAATTTGAGACATAGTAAATTTTTGAATATCTTGTAACTGTGATATCGCTTCCTCTGGTTTATTACTCACAGGAGTAATAAATTCTAATAAGGTTTCAGAGTAATCAGTAGTGATATTAGGGTGTGTTAACGCAGAGCCAATAGAATAACGATGAGGCAACGTAGACAGTCCACCTCCGGGTAAAACTCTTAATGCCTCACGTTCAATACCTCGGCCAAATTCTAATATTTTGCTAAAATCATCAGCTTTATTTAATTCACGAAGGTAATCTTTTAAAGATAAAGTCAAAATAACTCCTATAAAACACAGACCACAAATAGTTACTCCCTATTTGAGGGTATATATTGAAAATTCAATACTTAATAACAAACCAATACCCACGATTAACAATAACAAACCTCGGGAATAACCAAACTAAAACAGAATTAGGTCTATTAAAGTAATTCTAACTCAACAATCTATAAATCAAAGGCTTTTAATTATTTGTTCACAAGTTAAACGTCACTAATGACAATCGTTTAATTAGCCGATTATTATTTTACTAAAAAGTTTAAATACACGGTGACACATTATTAAGACATTTAAATGTTAACGCTTGATTTTACGGGTTAACTTGACAGATAACACTCACCTCAACTTCATTGAAGTCTAATGTGTATGCTTTATTTCTTTGATTATCTTAACCGTAACGCTAAGGCGCAAATAGTAGGCTATTTTAGCACTTGAGCCACCACTAAACTAAACTAATGTCTCTCCACCGGAGAAACTATTGCCTGCACCATAACTCATTTAAAATAATAACTTTTATTTAGTAACTAACGTTAACTTTTTTAACTTATATACCTTTAACTTTTCTAAAGTATTTTTCTAACCAAGTGATATCAGTTATCGTGATGTTACTATGTCGTTAAATTCTTTTATTAACAGAATTATAACCTAATGTTACGGTTTTAGGTAAAACCAATAAGAAGACTCGACAGCATTAGGATATGACTAAATATGTTGGTTTTTATACTGATCAAAACTTTTATTAAAATAGCCGCATCCTCACATTCGCAGTTTCTAAAAGCAGTAATTTCAGTTAAAGTTAACGAATCAGTCTTTAACGTTTATGTCATTACATAATATGACAATATAAATAATAAATAAAAACAATAAAAGAAGTCCCAGATGCAAGACAGTGTAATTACCTTACTCCCACCTTTGATTGCTATTACGATTGCCATTTGGCAAAAAAATGCTTTTTTCGCCTTACTTGCGGGCTTATTACTTTGTCACATTATGATAGCCCATTGGCAACCTATTGATGGATTTATTGGCAGTATCAATGAGCTTTTTGGCGTTTTCAATTCGTTGGGTAATATTTATATCATCACTTTTAGCTTGTTAATTGGTGCACTGGTAAAGTTGATGACTCAATCGGGCGCAGTGAACGGCTTTATTCAGCACTTGAGTGAATTAAAACTCGTTAAAAATAAGCGTCATGCGAGTATGTTACCAACCATAATTGGTACCAGTATTTTTACTGATACCAATTTAAGTATGTTCACTGGTGGTATGGCCAGCCAGCAGCTATTCGATAAACATAAGTTAAGCCGAGCTCGACTGGCTTATTTGTTAGATTCAACATGTGCACCTATTAGTATTTTATTCCTAATTAATGGCTGGGGAGCTTATATATTAGGACTTTTAGACGAGTTTAACTTTAAAGACCCTGTGGGTATTTTAATGGGTACTGTTGGCTATAATTTTTATGCCATTATTGCAGTAACATTAGCTTACTATACCGCTTATTCGGGTAAAGTTTATGGTCCAATGAAAAGAGCAGGAACCTATATAAATATAAAAACTGAACCAAATGTCGAAAAGGTGGCTCAAGCCCGTGTCATGTGGCTACCACTCATTAGCTTATTAGCCATCTCATTACTTTTATTATTTATCACAGGCGATGGTGATATTCGCAGAGGCTCGGGCTCATTTTCTGTCTTTTGGGCAATAACAAGCGCATTGTTTATGTTAATAGCAATGATTTTGTATTATCGACTACTTACTAGTAAACAAATTTTTTTAGTCGCCATATCGGGGATAAAAACCATGATTGCTCCTGTGAGTATTTTAGTTATTTCATTTGCCTTTGGAGGAGCAATCAAAGAACTTGGTACCGGTATTTATGTGAGTCAGCTAATGAATGTTGAGGTGCCCTTATTTCTAATGGCCCCTATCTTATTTATTGCGGCAGCAATTATGGCTTTTGCTACAGGCACGTCTTGGGGAACATGGGCAATACTGGTGCCTATTGCCGTACCCATCGCATTAGAAAGTGGTTTGCCCATTCATTTTTTAGTCGCTTCAGTACTTGGTGGCGGTATCTTTGGTGATCATGCTTCCCCTATTTCTGATACCACCATAGTTGCATCAATTGCCAGTGGTTGTGATCACTTTGAACATGTTAATACCCAACTACCTTATGCTTTATTTGGTGGTATAGTGACTCTAGTTCTTTATACTTTAATTGGATTAAGTTTTTAGGCATGAGTGAGCATAAGTCATATTTTGACATTATCGATATTCAAGACAACTTTATTGTAGTCAACAAAGCCTCAGGTATAAATTTTCATGATGAAGATAACCTGGGACAGGGATTATTTAATTTAGTAAGCCAATTTTTCAAGCAAACAAGCAATGATAAGCTGTACCCAGTTCATCGTTTGGATAAAATGACCTCGGGTTTACTCCTTTTTGCTAGGAATTTAACAACAGCACAACAATTTCAAAAATTATTTAGTCAACAACGTGTTGAGAAGTATTACCTCGCCATTAGTGATAAAAAACCAAAAAAAAAGCAGGGTTTAATAAAAGGCGATATGGAAAAAGGCAGGAGGGGATCTTGGAAACTAGTCCGAAGTCATAATAACCCTGCCATTAGTCAATTTTTTTCTTATGCTTTATCTGAGGGTAAACGTTTATATCTTATCAAACCCCATTCTGGTAAGTCTCATCAAATTAGAGTTGCATTAAGTAGCATAGGTGCCCCTATTCTTGGTGATGAACGTTATTACGGCAAGTGCTGCCAAGATCGAGGTTACTTACATGCTTATGCTTTAAATTTTTTACTCGGTGGTAAAAACTATTCCTATCGATTACCGCCAAGTAATGGTGAGCATTACTTAGAAAGTGCCACAATAAATCACCTTAAAAAGCTTCAAACACCTTGGTTGATAAGCTGGCCTAAAATTTAGAGTCCCTTTACTTTAATTCTCGTCTGAGGATTTTTCCAACACTAGACTTCGGTAACTCATCAATAAATTCAACATTTTTAGG
>CAWVSL010000048.1:0-18563 GCA_963933115.1 uncultured Colwellia sp. | reverse complement strand
TTTTATTTTTATTAGACGTTACAATTATTTTTTATAAAAAATATCATCAATTGTACCCTGTGCAAGGCCATGGTACCCAGGACGGGCTTTTTTATAAACTTCCACAGCCCAAGCTCTATTTTTAGGCGTTTCATTTAACTGTTTATAAAGTGGTACGATAAGTTTTCGTCGACCAATACCCGTTAAATATTTATCTAGATTAGGTAAAATAACATCATAACCCGCTCTTATTGATAATAAGTACCATGCATGAGCTATTTCTGCATTTTGGCTAACAGTTAACTGATAATTTCTATCTAAATCAGTCATTTTATCTAATGATAAGTTTTGTGGTAGGTTGTTAATAAAGTGAAGCCATTCATGTAATGTCCATTGAATAGTTGGCAATTGCTTTAATGATAATTCATTAATTAACCAGTTATTAATATGCTCATCTATTAAAGTAAATGCATTTGATTGTGGTTTTGGTGTGGTAACAGGTAAACCTGATTGGTAAACCCACTCATTTATTTCTTCAGCATTAACAACACCAGGATATTTATTAATAAGTTCTTTATTTAAATAAATAATAAAGTCACTTGTTGTTATGCTTTCAAAAGCATATTGGTTAAAATAATCTAAAACAAATTGATCAAATTTCTGACGTCCAAATTTTGTTTCTAAATAAATAAGAAACAATTGCCCTTTGGTGTAAGGCACACCAGAAAATGCGTCATCGGGGTCTCTTCCCTTTAAATCTATGAAAAGTCGGGTATCACCCTTGTCCAATTCTATTATTTCAGTATTTAGATTTTGTGCGTCTAGCGCTTGCTCCATAATAGCTCTGTCACGACCAAAAACTTCCTCCATAATCCGATTCTCAACGTAGCTAGTAAAGCCCTCGTTTAACCATAAGTCTCTCCAAGTTGCATTTGTGACTAAATTTCCAGACCAAGAATGGGCAAGCTCATGGGCGATTAAATTGACGAGGCTTTTATCACCGGCGATAACTGTCGGTGTAATGAAGGACAAACGAGGATTTTCCATACCACCAAACGGGAAGCTAGGCGGCAAAATCAATAGATCGTAACGTCCCCAACGATATGCGCCATATAATTTTTCAGAAGCATCAATCATCGCTTGAGTATCATCAAATTCAGCCGCAGCTGCTTCTAAAATATCAGCTTCAGCATAGACACCTGTTTGATGACTCATCGCCTTAAATTCTAAGTCACCAACACCAATAGCAATTAAATAAGCAGGTATCGCTTGTGGCATTGAGAAATAATAATCGCCATCACGTTTTGTATCAGGACTGTTATTGGCACTCATTACCGCTAGTAAATTTTTATCTGTTTTAATTCTAGCATTATAAGTTACTCTAACACTTGGCGTATCTTGAATAGGGATCCATGAACGAGCGTGAATTGCCTGATTCTGGCTAAACATGAAGGGCTGCTTTTTACCGGCGGTTTGTTCAGGATTTAACCACTGCAAGCCTGATGCCTTTTCTGTTGAATTATAATAGACCCTTATTTTTTCGGTCTTAAATGGCGAGTTAATCGTTAATTTAGCACCTAAGACATCATCTCTTTTTGCTAATGAAAACTTAACCTTTTGCCAATCACCAGAAGGTTTTTGGACAATAACACGGTGGATGATAAGGTCTCGAGTATCTAGAATAATAGGTTCTAACGAATCGCTAAGCCAGTTTAACGATAATTCTGCAAAACCATTTAATGACTTACTAGAGAAATCAACACTCAGGTCTAAATAAACGTGTTTAACTCTAACTTGATGATAATTTGCATAAGTGTAAGCATCGCCTTGGTCTAGTGATGCTCTAGCCCATAGCGGTTGAGCTGACAGTCCTAATAAAAAAACAACAAGCATTACTAATTGAGTAATGGTTTTCATAGATAAATTTCCTAAAAAAATAAGGCCTGTAGATTACTGCTAATCGGCAGGCCTATACAACTATTAATTTAAGGTTATCTATTTATTGATGTACATTTTAACTTACGGTTTTTCCATTTGAATAACAACTCTTCGGTTATGCCCTCTACCTAACTCAGTATTGTTAGAAGCAACATGCCTTTTTTCACCATAACCTTTTGCTTCAATTCGGGTAGGATCGATACCATGTTGAGTAAAGTACTCTCGAATATTTTTCGCTCTTTTTTCTGAAATTTGTTGATTTGTCGAGCGGACACCGTAACTATCGGTATATGAATCTATTAGTACTAACTCTAATTCAGGGTCTAATTTAAGATAGTCTGAAATCATCGACATACGCTTCTCCGATGATTTAGTCAATTTCTCACTACCAAACTGAAAATTTAACACGGTGTAAGCGATATCATCGAGGTTATAGTTTAAAAGGTTACCTACACAACCAACAAATTCTCGATAAGCCTTTTTAAATTGTACTGTTGATAATCCAACTGATATTTTATCTTGTTCATTATGCCAATCATTGTAATAAAAGGTAGGATTCATCCCCTGCTCTAATTCACTTAACATAGTCCATGCAACTTTTTTGGGTAAGCTAGGAGAAAATTGTCTATGTAACTTCATATTGGTGAGTCTACGGCCACTAATACCTGGGCGCCATTTAGGTGGAAGAGAACGCACTTCAGCTAAAGAGTAATTGTCTGGTAATAGTAACATGTCAAGTTCAAACTCCATGTTTAACTTACGGCTAGCACGGCTGTAAAAACGAGCTTGACCGTAATTGGGTATTTGATGTGCCAAAGTACATTTTAGCCGTGAATCGTTAGATAAGTGCCACTGAGAATTATTAATATTGGCATTGTACTGTCGAATACCAGCCAGTGTTTGCGTAACAAATAACAACAGAATGATAAGAGTAAAAAATTGCTTCATAGATAACTTAATGATTATATTTTATAAGTGGCATCAAGGTTATCGACCGATTATATATTAACTTTAGTTACTGAAAGGGAAAATTAACACATTAAAATGCCGTTTGTTATTGGTATAAAATCCCTTTTCTGAGATAATCTATTCATTGCAAATGAACGACTGATATTAGAGTAATATGGTAGACAATCCAGATAAAACAGATTCCTCGACACCTAAACTAAATAAAAGTGAACAGAAGTCATTACTCTCACAAAGATTTAGAGGTTATTTCCCCGTTGTTATTGACGTTGAAACAGCTGGTTTTAATGCTCAAACTGATGCCCTTCTTGAATTAGCTGCCTCGGTTCTGACTATCGATGAAATCACTGGGTTGATTGCAATTGATGAAACCATTCAATTTAATATAGACCCTTTTGAAGGCGCTAATTTAGAGCCGGCCGCTCTAGAATTTACGGGTATTGATCCCACAAATCCTCTTCGTGGTGCAGTAAGTGAAAAAGAAGCCTTAACTGGTTTATTTAAACTTGTGAGGAAAAAAATGAAAGCAGCTGATTGTCAGCGAGCGATAATTGTGGCTCATAATGCTTCTTTTGACTTGGGTTTTCTAAATGCTGCGACTACTCGCTGTGCAATAAAACGCAGCCCTTTTCATGCTTTTGTTAGTTTTGATACCACAACATTGTCAGGGCTTGCTTTAGGCCAAACAGTATTAGCTAAAGCCTGTAGTGCTGCCAATATTGAATTTAACCACAGTGAAGCACATTCCGCTTTATACGATACCGAAAGAACGGCTGAATTATTTTGCTTTATTGTTAATAAATGGCAAGAAATGGGTGGTTGGCCGTTAATTATTGAAAATGCAGATGACAATGCAGATGACAATAGCCAATAACGATTCAAATCATAGTAAACATTACTGTGTTATATTCACATTTTATCACTAGAATAACGCAATAGTACCATTTGTCGTTTTGCTCATCCTGCTTAGCTCTTCTTGAAACTATTAATGTGGTGACATAAAAAAACCTTACGTAAAAGTAAGGTTTTTTTTATTATAAGGGTAACTTATAACTTGTCTGCATTATCCGCTAAATATGCCGCTACGCCTTCAGGCGACTCTGTCATACCTTTATCACCTTTATTCCAGCCTGCAGGACAGACTTCACCGTGGTCTTGGTGGAACTGTAAAGCGTCAACCATACGTAACATTTCATCAACATCACGACCAAGTGGTAAGTCATTAACAACTTGGTGACGAACATTACCTTCTTCATCAATTAGAAATGAACCACGAAATGCAACACCCGCATCAGGATGCTCAACACCGTAGGCTTGACAAATAGTATGTTTAACATCAGCAACTAAAGTATATTGAACTGGACCAATACCACCTTCATTAATAGGAGTATTACGCCATGCATTATGTGAGAATTGAGAATCAATAGAGACACCAATTACTTCAACACCACGGTTTTTAAATTCATCCATACGGTGATCAAAAGCTAAAAGCTCAGATGGACATACAAAAGTAAAATCTAATGGGTAGAAAAACACTACAGCTTTTTTACCTTTAATTGCTTCGCTTAATGAAAAACCATCAACAATTTCACCACTACCCAGAACTGCTGCTGCAGTAAAATCTGGTGCTGGACGACCAACTAATACACTCATTCTATACTCCATTTATTTATTATTTATAATAATTTTTATAAACCCGTCAATATACCTGACGAGTTTTACTGTTCCAAAATAATAAAGCTTTATTATTCTGGAGAACTTTCTTCAGATTTTTCAACGGCTGCTTTGATTAACGTTTGCAACTCGCCTTGTTGAAACATTTCTAAAATAATATCACAACCACCAACTAATTCACCACCGACCCATAGTTGAGGGAATGTTGGCCAATCAGCATATTTAGGTAATTCAGAACGGATATCTGGATTCAATAAAATATCAACATAAGCAAATTTTTCGCCACAGGACATCAAAGCTTGTGATGCCTGAGATGAGAAACCACAATTTGGTAATTTTGGTGAACCTTTCATATATAATAATATTGAGTTTTCACTGATTTGCTCTTTAATTCGTTCAATTGTATCCATGGTAACCTCTAAATTTAATGCTTATTGAATTAGTTAAACTATATACATTGAGTCTATTTTAAATAATTCAACAAACACTAACGAAAAATTAAAAAAATATAAGTTAAAACTAACTTTCCTTAAAAAAAACTATAGTAAACCATCTGTTTTGGGTAGACTATGCAAACTAAATAATACTTGAGTATTTTACTGGGTTTTACAGAAAAAAAAACCCTTTCTTTGTTTTTTAGACAATAATATATTTTATATATATCTAGGAGAAAAAAATGGCGATTGAATTACCAGCTCTACCTTATGCAAAAGATGCTTTAGCACCACATATCTCAGCTGAGACTTTAGAGTTTCATTATGGCAAACATCACAATACTTACGTTGTTAAACTTAACGGTTTAATTGAAGGTACAGAGTTTGACGGTAAATCATTAGAAGATATAGTTAAAACATCTTCAGCTGGTGTTTTTAATAATGCAGCGCAAGTATGGAACCATACTTTTTATTGGAATAGCTTAAGCCCTAACGGTGGCGGTGAACCAACGGGCGCATTAGCTGATGCTATTGTTGCCACTTTTGGCTCATTTGCCGAATTCCAAGCTAAGTTTGTTGATAGTGCGATAAACAACTTTGGCTCTAGCTGGACTTGGTTAGTTAAAAATGCTGACGGTAGCTTAGCAATAGTCAATACTTCAAATGCAGCCACACCATTAACTGATGATAGTGTTACTCCACTTATCACCGTTGATTTGTGGGAACATGCTTATTATATTGATTACCGCAATTTACGTCCTAAATACATGGAAGCATTTTGGGCTTTAGCAAACTGGGATTTTGCTAACGCAAACTTTGCTTAATCCGTTTAGCTGATAAACTTTAATTTTAAAACGAGCTCTATAGCTCGTTTTTTTTATCATTTTTGACTGAGTCTAGTTATTAAAAAAGCTTATTTTAGCTATCTAATCCGATGGTGTAATGTGGGTCATATTTATTTATTTTATTACAAACTCAATAAATTCATTTATTTATATATAAACCAACTACTTTATTTACTAAAGTACTTTAGCGATATTATAAATTTATTGAACAACATTCCCCGTTCCAAAAAATAAAGCAAAAGTTATTCGCTAACCTATGATACTTTTATTTATGCCGAAGAGCCTTTATCGATAAATGCTGTCGTATACCCATCATATAATTCCATTAAATCACAAGTTGGATATTCGCTCTGCTGCCCAGAAAAATAATGAATTAAGTCCTAAAAAACTATGTTTATTCATTTAATAAATAAATTTCATATACCTTCACATTTTTACTCAGTTCAATAGAACCAAAACTAATTTCATTCTTACACTAAAATTTCTAGCAAGTTTTATTAAAACAACTAGTCTTAATAGTAGGAAGCCGTATCTTCGGCCTTCATTGGACAAGTAGCAATTAATATCTTTTTGGGGGCAATTATGAGTATTTTCCAACATTACCAATCACGTTACGAACAAGCACAACAAGAAGAGTTTAGCCTACAAGAATTCTTAGATATATGTCGAACCGATAAATTTGCCTATGCCAGTGCTGCTGAACGCTTATTAAAGGCGATAGGCAAACCAGAAATGGTTGATACTTCCAACGAACCCACATTAAGTCGAATATTTTCCAATAGAGTATTGGCCAAATATCCTGCATTTAAAGATTTTTATGGTATGGAGGAGGCCATTGAACAGATAGTTGCTTATTTAACCCACGCTTCTCAAGGCCTAGAAGAGCAGAAACAGATCCTATATTTACTGGGCCCTGTTGGTGGTGGAAAGTCTTCTTTAGCTGAAAAACTCAAAGCATTAATGCAACAAGAGCCTATTTATATTCTCAGCGCCAATGGAAAACCAAGCCCAGTCAATGATCATCCCTTTTGTTTATTTGACGGTAATGAGGATGGTAAAATTTTACAGAAAGAATATAAAATCCCTCTTCGCTACCTTAATAATATAATTTCACCATGGACAGCTAAACGATTACATGAATTTAAAGGTGACATCTCTAAATTTAAAGTGATTAAGATTTATCCTTCTATTCTTGACCAAGTTGCCATCGCAAAAACAGAGCCCGGTGATGATAACAATCAAGATATCTCATCGCTTGTTGGTAAAGTTGATATCAGACAACTTGAACATTTCGCACAAAATGATCCTGATGCTTATAGCTATTCTGGAGCTCTTTGTCGAGCCAACCAAGGGTTAATGGAGTTTGTTGAAATGTTCAAAGCCCCTATTAAAGTTTTACACCCTTTACTTACCGCAACTCAAGAAGGTAACTATAATCCGACAGAAGGACTGTCTGCCTTACCATTTAAAGGGATATTGTTGGCTCATTCAAATGAGTCTGAGTGGAAAACTTTTAAAAATAACAAAAACAACGAAGCATTTTTAGATCGCGTTTACATCGTCAAAGTACCTTATTGCATGCGTGTCTCTGAAGAGGTTAAAATTTATAATAAACTGCTTGAACATAGTGAATTAAGTAATGCGCACTGTGCACCCGATACTTTGGAAATACTTGCGCAATTCTCAGTACTCTCCAGAATTATTAACCCAGAAAATTCCAGTGTTTATTCAAAAATGCGAGTCTATGATGGTGAGAGTTTAAAGGACACTGACCCTAAAGCAAAATCTTATCAAGAATATAGAGATTATGCAGGTGTGGATGAGGGTATGTCAGGGCTATCAACACGATTTGCCTTTAAAATTTTGTCTCGAGTGTTTAATTTTGATCACTTAGAAGTAGCTGCAAATCCAGTGCATTTATTTTGTATTTTAGAACAGCAAATTGAACGTGAGCAACTACCAAAAGGAACGGCTGAACGTTATCTTGAATTTATCAAAGGCTATTTAACTCCACAATATATAGAATTTATTGGTAAAGAAATTCAAACCGCTTATTTAGAGTCTTATTCAGAATATGGACAAAACATCTTTGACCGGTATGTCAGTTATGCTGACTTTTGGATACAAGATCAAGAGTATCGCGATGCCGAAACAGGACAATTATTTGACAGAGAAGCGCTTAATAATGAACTAGAAAAAATTGAAAAGCCTGCTGGTATCAGTAACCCTAAAGATTTTCGCCATGAAATTGTGAATTTTGTTTTAAGGGCTAAAGCTCATAATAATGGTAAGAATCCAGCATGGACAAGTTATGAAAAGTTACGCACAGTTATTGAGAAAAAAATGTTCTCAAATACTGAAGACTTATTACCCGTGATATCTTTTAATGCTAAAACATCGTCTGATGATCAGCAAAAACATGATGATTTTGTTGACCGAATGATGAGTAAAGGTTACACCCAAAAACAGGTGAGATTGTTATCAGAATGGTACTTACGCGTAAGAAAATCCTCGTAAAAAACTCGTTATTGAAGTGAGGAAACTTTATGGCAAATTTTATTGACCGACGCCTGAATAGTAAAAACAAAAGTACAGTAAATCGTCAACGTTTTATCAGGCGCTATAAAAGTCAAATTAAAAAATCTGTCTCAGATGCCATCAATGACCGTGGGGTAACAGATGTTGATACCGGCGAAAACATCATCATTCCAAGGAAAGATCTGAGCGAACCAGTTTTTCATCAAGGCAAAGGAGGAATTAAGAACAAAGTTCACCCCGGAAATGATCAATTTAGTACCGGTGACCGAATTAACAAGCCTAAAGGCCAACAAAGTCAAGGCATTGGAGAAGGCGATGCCAGTGACTCAGGTGAAGGCAATGATGACTTTGCATTTTCAATTTCTAAAGAAGAGTATCTCAATTTATTGTTTGAGGATTTAGAATTACCGAATCTAGAAAAAAACCAACTGAATAAATTGGTTGAATATAAATCTGTACGGTCTGGTTTTTGTACTGAGGGTGTGCCCGCCAATATCGATATAGTAAAATCGTTGCAGGGCTCTATTGCTCGAAGAATTGCCATGACATCATCGAAAAGAAAAGAATTAAAGGCGGCTAAAGAGACCTTAGCTGTTTTAAAGAATGATAAACATGATCACATTATTGAAATAAACGATCTTATAACTAAGATTGACTTACTCAAGGAAAGAATTGCTCATATTCCCTTCATTGATACCTTTGATATGAAATTTAGAAGTTTTTCCAGACAAGCTATACCGACTTCACAAGCGGTAATGTTTTGTTTAATGGATGTTTCAGGTTCAATGGATCAAGCGACAAAAGAAATTGCCAAAAGATTTTATATCTTATTGTATTTATTTTTAACTCGGACATACAAAACTATTGATGTTGTTTATATCAGACATCATACCCAAGCCAAAGAAGTTGATGAACAGGAATTTTTTTATTCTCAAGAGACTGGAGGAACGATTGCCTCAAGCGCTTTAGAGTTAATGGCTAAAATTGTTGATGAACGCTATAACACGAATTGGAATATTTATGGCGCTCAAGCATCTGATGGCGATAATTGGGCAGATGATTCGCCCTATTGTCAAAAAATTCTTAACGAGAAAATTTTACCTAAAGCACGCTATTTTAGCTACATTGAGATCACCCAAAGAGCTCATCAGTCACTTTGGAAAAATTACCAAGAAATTGAAGAAAAGCAGGCGCATTTTGCTATGCGTCATATAAAAACAGTCGATGATATTTACCCAGTATTTCGAGAGTTATTTAAAAAGCAATTGACGAAACTACACAACGCATAGCATAAATCGAAAAGGGAATGATATGACTATAAATAAACCACTTGATGATAATTCAGATTGGACTTTTGATAAGTTATCCTTATATCAAAAAGAAATTGCCCGCGTAGCTGAACATTATCGTTTAGACACATATGCAAATCAGATTGAAGTTATTACTACCGAACAAATGATGGATGCTTATGCAAGTATCGGAATGCCTATTGGTTATAATCATTGGACTTTTGGTAAAAAATTCATCCAAACAGAACAAACCTATAAACGAGGTCATATGGGTTTGGCTTATGAAATTGTCATCAATTCAAATCCTTGTATATCCTACTTAATGGAAGAGAACACTATGACTATGCAGGCGCTAGTCATAGCACACGCATGTTATGGTCATAATTCGTTTTTTAAAGGTAATTATCTCTTCAAAACATGGACAGATGCTGAATCTATAATTGATTATCAGCTTTTTGCTAAAAACTATATTGCAGTATGTGAAGAAAAATACGGCATTTCAGATGTTGAAGCGACATTAGACGCCTGCCATGCGTTAATGAATCACGGTGTCGATCGTTATAAACGGCCACAAAAAATATCCCTAGATGAAGAACTCAAACGTCAAGCAGAGAGAGAGCGATATATACAATCACAAATCAATACTCTTTGGCGAACAATCCCATCAGAGAGTGAACAACAAAAACAAAAAAGCAGCTCCTTTCCTAGTGAGCCCCAAGAAAATATTCTTTACTTTATTGAAAAAAATGCTCCTTTATTAAAACCTTGGCAAAGAGAAATTGTTAGAATAGTGAGAAAAACTTCACAGTACTTTTATCCTCAAAAGCAAACCCAAGTTATGAATGAAGGTTGGGCATGTTTTTGGCATTACACCATTATTAATCATTTATATGATGAAGGTTTAGTCACTGAAAAATTTATGCTTGAGTTTTTACATAGCCATACCAGTGTCATTGCACAACCCAGTTACAACAGTGACTATTACTCAGGTATAAATCCTTATGCCTTAGGTTTTAATATGTTTATCGATATTAGAAGAATTTGTGAGCAGCCAACAGAAGAGGATAAACAGTGGTTTCCTACCATTGCCGGTAGTAATTGGTTAGACACTTTACACTTTGCTATGGAGAACTTTAAAGATGAGAGTTTTATTAGCCAGTATCTATCGCCAAAACTAATGAGAGACTTTAAATTTTTTCATATTCATGATGATGAAAAAAATGATTATGTCGAGATTGCAGCTATTCATAATGAAGTAGGCTATAAAAAAATTAGAGAAACCCTCTCTAGTCAATATAATTTAAGTAACCTTGAAACAAACATTCAGATTATCAATGCCAATATTCGTGGCGATAGAACATTAACATTAAGGCATATACCTCATCAAAATATCCCTCTTGGCGACTCAAGCGCTGAAGTACTCAAGCATTTACATTATCTTTGGCAATTTAATGTAAAGCTTGTTCAACCCAATGACAAAGGGGTAGATGAGGTAATAGCATACTGTCCAATTATTAAAGACTTAGCTAGTTAGGCTTTTGCCACATCCCTTTTTCTAACTGTCCTTGAATCTTAATGGTTTTATCATCAACAAATTTAATCACTGATTTTGCATTGCGTTGACGATTATAATCTTTTGTTACCGCAACTATGGTAGGAGTCAACGCCAAAATAACACCGACGTTTATCAGTGTCATTAACCCTAAAGATAAGTCAGCAAGTGCCCAAACGTCTGGCAAGGCCGCCACTGTTCCCCAGAATGTAAAAGATAGGAAAATAAAAGTGAATCCCCAACGACCCGCTTTATTGTCTAACTTAAAGTAATGTAAATTATTTTCAGCGTAAACATAATTAGCAATAATCGAAGTAAAAGAAAACAAACAAATAGCAATAGAGACAAAGTGAGCTCCCCAGTTGCCAACATGTTCAGCCATGGCAAACTGAGTTAACCTAATACCATTTAGAGCCTTTGTTTCTGGCCCTAAAACAAGTAAAATCATCACCGCAGTAGCGCTACAGATCACAATAGTATCAATAAAGACCCCTAGCATTTGAACATAACCTTGAACCGCTGGATGATGTGGATTGGGTGATGCACAAGCTGCGGCATGAGGTACAGTGCCAGAACCAGCTTCATTTGAGTAAAGTCCTCGTTTAATGCCGTTAATAATTGCAGCACCAATAGCGCCACCACCAGCTTCTTGTAAACCAAAGGCTGAATTAATAATTAGCGCAAATATGCCAGGAATCTTATCTATGTTTATCAAACAAATAACTAAGGCAATTAATAAATAAGTAAGCCCCATTACTGGCACTAATAGGCTCGACACTTTAGCAACAGTCCTAACACCCCCTAAAACAATTGGTAGAGCAACCAACACAATGACAACGCCTGATACCATTGGACTTATCTGGTAGGTATTGTTGAGAGCATCAGCCATGGTATTAGCTTGTACAGAGCTAAAAACAAATCCATAACCAATGAATAAACAAATTGAAAACAAAACGGCTATCCAAGGTTTATTTAAACCCATTTTGATGTAATAGGCAGGTCCGCCTCTGAACTCGCCATTACTGTCGCGAACTTTATATAACTGACCCAGTAAACTTTCACTATAGCCAGTGGCCATACCAAGCAATGCAATTACCCACATCCAAAATATAGCACCGGGGCCCCCAAGTGAGATAGCAATTGCAACACCCGCTAAATTACCGGTGCCAACTCGAGCAGCCAAGCTTGTCATTAGTGCTTGAAAAGAAGAAATACCAGATTTATCAGCAGTATTACTACTTTTCATTAATTGAAACATGTGAGTAAAATGACGAAACTGTAGTAATTTAAGGCGAAAACTGAACCATAAGCCACCAAGTACTAAAACATAAATAAGTACATGGTTCCAAAGAATCCCATTTGCAAAGTTAATGAATTGACTCAATTTTTATCCTTTTTTATTTATATTATTCACAAGAGAATTCAAATTGTTTATCCAAACAACTTACCCCTAAACCACTATATTTTTTAACTTTTATTTGTACGGAAATACGCTCTTTTAGTGTTTCGACATGACTAATGACACCAATCATTTTTCCACTGGCATTAAGGTTATCCAAAGCATCGAGTGCTATCTCCAACGTTTCATTATCAAGCGTACCAAAACCTTCATCTAAAAATAATGAATCAATACTTGTTTTAGCACTAACCAGATCAGATAACGCCAATGCTAATGCTAAACTGACTAAAAAGCTCTCACCACCTGAAAGTGTTTTGGTATCTCTTACCGTATCAGCTTGCCAAGTATCGAGTACTTCAAGTGATAAAGTATCACTTGGTTGGCATTGTAGTTGATAACGAGCATGTAATCTTAATAACTGTTGGTTAGCTAAATAAACTAAATGCGCTAATGTTAAACTTTGAGCAAATTTTCTGAATTTATCACCTTGAGCAGACCCTATCAATGAGCTTAAGTGTGATAGGTCATCAACAATAAATTGTTGTTGTTCAACTTCCTCATTAAGTGATTTTTGCTTTTCGAGTGCTTGATTATTATTCTTAAGTATCTGACTAATTTCCCCTTCTTTTAATTGTAATTTCTTATTCATTTCTTGGTGCTTGTCTATCTCTTGGCTTAACTCATTAAAAGGTTTTTCTACCAAATCAACATCTAATTGAGACTTTTCTGTCAATAACAACGTCACTTGTTTTTGACTCTGTTGATGTACCGCTATACTTTGTTGCTTATTATTTGATATTTTCTGTTGTAATTTTTTTAAGCTATCACGTTGTTCAATAGGTAATAAAGCACTTTTAAAGTGTTGTTCATCAGTAAAGACACTTTCATCTAACAGCTTGATCCAACTCTCAACGGTTTGACTTTGTTGTCTATTCAATTGAAGAAGTTGTGTTTGACTCTCCTGAAGCTGCCCCTGCAGACTTTTAAGCACTTGTGTTTGTTCATTTAATTTATTTTGTTCAACAGCTAAAACTGATGCGGCTTGTTGTTTTGATGTTAATATTTGCTGACGAACTTGTTTTACATCTTGGTCAGCAAATAACACTTTACGTTGTGTTAGCAAATTTAAGTAATTCTTTACTAATTCATCTAGTTTGGTTGTTAAAAGTTGATACTTGTTAATAGCTAAGTCAGACTCATTTTTTAGTAACGCTATTTTTTGAACCGTTTGATTAACAATTTCTTGTTCCAGACTTTGCTGCTGTAATCCATGTTGATAACGTCCAACTAGCTTATGCTGCTCTTGCCACCAGACTTCAAAATTATCTCGACTAAAATGACTACCATCAGTTCCCAAAAATAAAGCGTTGATATTAAGAGATAACTCTTTCCAGTCATTAGTCTGTGCTGCAGTTTTTAACGCCAGTATATTTTTTTTCTCTGTAATTAGTTTACTGACTGTTATTAGATCCTTGTTTAACAAATCAGCTTGATTTATTTCAACCAATTGTAGTTTTTCAGCTCGCGACAATTGTTGCTGATTATCAATAACTTGCTTATTAATACTAAGCAGCGAGTCTGAAAAAGTTAATAATGTTTGGTACTGTAATGCTGTTTCCGCTGCCCACTGTTCAATTATGGTTAAATCAGCTAGGCTACAATTTAATAGTGTTGATTGCTGGTTATCCTGCCAAAAGCATTTTAATTGCCGTTGTTCTTCTTGATTTTTATCTTCGTTAGTATTAATTGACCCTTTTTGAGCCGTTAAACTTGCGACTAATGCTTTAGTTTCATTACCGTAGTCTTCTAACTCGGCCAACTTAGCTTTGTGGATAAGTAATCGCTCTTGATGAGGAAATACAGTAGCTTGTTGGTATTTATTGATGGCCGGATGAACAGTCGAACCACATAAGGGACAAGACTGCCCTGCTTCTAAATCTTCTCTATATTGATTAAGTGCCATGATAGATTGATGCTGACTAATGATTAATTCAAGATCATCAACTTGGCTTTTTTCATTTCGATACTGACTGCGACATTGTTCTAGATCAGCCGCTATCTTGATTAATTTTTGTTCGATAAGGGTGATTTGTTTTAGGTTTTGAGTTGTTTCATTAACTAACAAGGCAAATCGTTGAGCATTAAACACTATTTGACTTGATATCGACTGGCTACTTTGTAAGTTTTGCACATGAGCTTGTAAAGTCGATTCATTTAACTGCGGTTGTTGGTTAAACAAAGTTATTTTAGCGTCTTGGTTATTTTTTACCCTGGTTGATAATTGGACAACTGCTTGTTCGTTATAACTGCATTTTACTAATTGTTCTTCATGTTCAGTTACTAGTTTTTTCTGATCATAATCCAAAGCCAATAATTGGCTATCAAAATCGGCAATTAATTCACCTTCTTGAACAATTCCTTGGTATTGATTTTGCCATAGTAGTAATTTCCCTGATAAATCTTCAACATATTTATGCTGCTGTATAAATTCATTTATTGCCAGTAATTCATTACTATGTTGAGTGTTTTCTAGTACTAAACTCTCCTTTTTTTTAGTTAAATCAGCAACCTTAATTTCAATATTTTCTTGTTCAACTTTTAATTCATTAATTGCCTGGTTTTGATAGCTAATATCACTATCAAGAGGCATGATTTTTTCAACAATAAGTGTTTCAGTTATGACAAAAGCTTGCTCTTTGATTAACAGCTCTTCGGTCAATTTAGCAAACTTTACCACTAGAGTTTTATTGAGCTGCTCATTTTGTTGGAAATTTTTAGCAATTTGCTCAGTACTTTGTTGCTGTAACTGGCAATGTTTTAGTAGCAGTTGATAGTGTTTAAAAGATGACCGAAGGTTCTCAGCTGGCTCTGACAACTCAAGTTTAATCAGCTCATCTTTAGCTTCAAACTCTTGAAACTCGGCTAATTTCAAATGAGATAGTGCTTCTTCAAGTAGTTGTTGCTTTTCAATAAGTTTACATTGCCATAGATATACATTCTGCCAATTTTGCTGTAACTGCTCATGACCAACTTGCTGTATTTTAATCTCTTCTAATTCGCGTTCGAACTCACTAACTTGCTCTGCTGATAATAAATTAGCGCCTTGACTTTGTGCTTGCAATAACTTTAATTGATGGTGACCTTGTTTGTGATTTTCAAAAACTTGTTGTGAGACCAGACCATATATCTCACTACCCGTCAATTCTTCGAGTAATTCGGCTCGCTCATTAGCTGGAGCATTTAAAAATGCAGCAAATTGTCCTTGCGACAACATCATAGATTTAGTAAATCGAGAAAAATCTAAGCCCGTTATCCTAGCTATGTCGTTTCGCACTTGTGACACTTTAGTGGCAATAATTTGATCATCACCATCGTTATTAATTATAGCCAACTCAGCGAAGGGTTTTTGTAAATTACCGTCAGATTTATTCTTAGCTCGTCGTTGACTCCAAAAAGCCCGATAAGCTTGACCCTTAACTTCAAATTCAACTTCAGCTAAACAATTAGAGGTATGACGCGTCATCAATTGATTTTGTTTATCTGATATATTGAGCCTAGGGGTTTGATGATAAAGAGCTAAACAAATAGCATCTAAAATTGTCGTTTTTCCTGCGCCTGTAGGACCTGTTATCGCAAATACCCCTGAACTATCAAAAGGTGATTGGGTAAAATCAATCTTCCACGCACCTTTTAAAGCGTTTATATTTTCAAACCTTAAACTTAATATTTTCATCGTTCAACCTCAGGCTTTACTTGTTCTTCGGTATGTTTATGGTCTAAGGATTTAACTTCTGATATCGCTTGTTGGAATAGGATAATTAAACGACCTCTCAGTGCTTTCTCATCATTTGTTTGCCAAGTCTCTTGGTCAAGACGAGTATTAAAAACATCTGCTAAAGAAAGTTCGTTCAAGGTGATTTTTTTTTGGTTGTTTGGCATTGATAGTCGAGATTTTTTACTGCGCCTAACTAATAAAATTTCGACAGGTAAATCACTAACCAACTGTTCAATCCTGCTGTTTAGGTCTCGTAAATATTCACTACTGTCAATTTCAATATCAAGCCATACTTTCTGACAACCTTTAAACTCTTCAAGCTGATTGACTTGCTCAGTCACAAGCTCAGACAAATCATTAAGTGTGGTTTTTACCATCATCATAGGCTGAAAAGAGGGAATCTGAATTTCAGTCACTGTATCGAGTTTATCTAGAATAAAGTCAACAACCAGAACTTTCTTTGCTTGCTTAGCTTCATCAAAACTTAGCGGTATTGGTGAACCACAATAGCGGATATGTTCTGTCTTAGCCACTTTTTGAGCCCTGTGGATATGGCCTAAAGCGATATAATCAGCGTTTGGAAATGCATTGGCAGGAAAGGCTTCTAACGTGCCAATATAAATATCCCTTACCGATTCACTAATAGTTACACCAACCGTTGTTAAATGCCCAGTGGCAATAATTGGCAATGTTTTAATACCTTTAATTATTGACAGTTTTTTAGCGTGTTGGTAAAGCTGGTTATAATGTTCTTTAATTGCCTGTTGAAGCGATTGACTTTTATCGTTAGCAGACTTACCTGCTTGGCTTTTTAAAATATCACGCGGGCGGAGAAATGGGATTGCACAAATTACGGCTTGGGGTTCATTGTGTTGGTCTCTGATATAAAAAACTTGTTCATTAATCACTTCACTATCATCATTTACATCGAAATTAGCCGTAGCATTAGGAATAACACGAGTTGATAAGCTACTTAATATTTTTTTTGATTCACCAAGCATGGCAACTGAATCATGATTACCTGCTAAAACAATTAGCTGACACTTTATTTTATGCATATTAACGATAAAATCAAAATACATTTCTCGAGCATAACTTGGCGGTGTCCCGGTATCAAAGATATCACCAGCAACAATCACACATTCAATTTTCATCACCTGAACTTGTGATAATAACCAAGTTAAAAATTGCTGATGTTCCGATGCTCGGCTTTTGCCATAAAAGTGTTGCCCAAGATGCCAGTCAGATGTATGAAGAATTCGCATATTAACGATTAAAAGCCTTTGATATTTTTATAAGTATTCTAACTGAATAATCAATATTTTTATATTGATTTACTGGTTAAAAGTAACAGCTGAACTATCTTTAAAGAACTTAATATAAACTATTTTTAGGATATAAATCATGACTAATCATCACACCTATAAAAAAATTGAGCTTGTTGGTACATCACCCAATAGTATTGAGGAGGCGATAAACAACGCTATTTCGGAATGTTCGATTACTGTTAAAAATATGAATTGGTTTGAAGTAGTTGATACTCGAGGACATATCATTAATGACAAAGTAGCTCATTTTCAAGTAACATTAAAAGTAGGATTTAGAATTAAAGCAAATTAAGCTTATGATGTGACTAACTAAATGATTATATAATGAGCAATCAATGACGCCAGCAGTAAAACAAGCTAAAAAGAAAAAAATCCCCTTTGAACTTCATCATTATTGTCATGATGTTAATGTTCGCTCTTTTGGTTTAGAAGCCGCGGAGAAACTCAAAGTAGATGCTAAACGAGTTTTTAAAACATTGGTTGTTAGTACTATTATCAATAATAATGATCAATTAGCGGTCGCTATTATCCCTGTGGAATATCAACTTAATTTAAAATTAATGGCAAAAGCGTTAAAGACTAAAAAGGTAAAAATGGCTGAGGAAAAGCGGGTTGAGTCAAGTACGGGCTATGTACTTGGTGGTGTTAGCCCATTAGGTCAAAAGAAGCCCTTAATAACAATTATCGATAGTACTAGTCAGTTATTTGATACAATTTTTGTCAGCGGGGGTAAGCGAGGCTTAGAAATTGAGTTGTCAGCAGAAAATTTAGCTGAAATGACAAAAGCAATATTTTCCGAATTAACGAGTAAGTAAACGCACGTAACGAATAATCTCCTGACATTAA
>CAWVSL010000047.1:0-19731 GCA_963933115.1 uncultured Colwellia sp. | reverse complement strand
CATTAACTCTAGTAGCTGCATCAATATCATCAATTCTAATGGTGTCAAGTGCACAAGCAGTAACCTATAAGTTTATTGCTAAAGATAATTCTCGTGAAACAAAGCTATGTGTTTTGGCAGGTAGCGATGAGACAATAAAATTAAAACAAAAGATTAGAAATTTCCCCATATTTAACCGAGCTAGACCAAACGCTAGACTCATCGCGAACAAAGTAAAGTGTAATGATATGTTTATGATGAATTTTGCCAGTAAATACAACGCTAATAATGTCGCAAATTACTTAGATAAGTATACGTATCCTAAAAATAAAAATATTGATACTAGTGTGACAATCAAGGATATCGCTTCATTATCAATAAAAGATGATTTTTCAGATGAGGTCATTAAAGTTTATGTTGGAAGATAACATTTAGCATAAAAAATACTAAGTGCTCGTTTTTGAGCACTTAGTATTGATGTTAACTAAACACTAGGGACTTTGGTGAAAAACCCCATTAATCTGATCAATATTAAGCTAATAAAAGTAAAAACCACTAATATATTTATACTGCTACTTAAAAAATAACAATATAAATATATTAGTGGTTTATTAAAATATAAAAATTACTGTACTGAGATACTTAGCTTGAAATTAATCTAATTCAACAGATTCAATAACTTCATATTCATAACTAAAAGCTCTTAGTGCTTTATCAGCATCAGTAATAAACTCTACAGTAGTCGAGCGAGGGTGAATTAATACCGCTTCAAACTCTTCTCCGGCTGAACAACCATGTTCAAATTTCTTTTCAATGTCAGCTATTAATTTTATACGCATACTTAAAACACTTAATCTAAATTTAATTACGCTATTGTAACAGAAGTATGAGTCCCTGTATAAAATTTATATTTAGGCGATTAGAACTTCAGACAAAGCAATATATGAAAGGTAATTTATTGTCTTATTTTAACGTTTATCGATTACCCCTGATGAATATTTAAAACGCTCAGTGATATTAGATTAGTCATTTAAAAATTACTCCCTTAGAAATGATAAACTGGAGATGATAAGTAATCACTTCGATGATGGTAGTAATTTCCGCCTTGCTTCAAGCAATTTAAAAATATCACGCCAACTGAGAATACCAACAGGTTTGCCTTCAATATCAACAATAGGGATACAAGATATATTATATTGGTTAAATATTGATATTGCGTGATAAATACTAGCATTAGGCAGGAGACTAATGACATTTCGAGACATAATTTGGTGGGCCTTTTTATTCAGTGTCGCTGCATCTTTGACAGATTCAGCCGCTTTACCAATATTAGGACTTAACGCCTTAAGTAAATCTCTATCGGAAATAACGCCAGCAATCAAACCTGCCTCAATAACTAATAGGTGATGAAAGGCAGAGTTATCAAAAATATGTTTAACTACTGCCAATGAGTCATTCATCTCAATACTAACAATAGTTTTAGTCATTATTTTTTTTACTGTCATCATTTCCCCTTTTATATTCAAAAATATTAAATTAATAAACACGACCTAAACTAATAGCAATTGAATATTCATCAGTCTTTTGCAAATGCAGCAATCGCATGTTCACCTCTTGTAGAGCTGAACATGGCCCTATTAAAAATAGTATACCCGGTTGTGTTTCACTGGCTTTTTATCAACAAAGATCGAGTAAATATCTGAATTTAACTTAGGAAATTTATTACCGATAACTTAAACAGCAAAGAAAACACTTGTAGAGCAATAACGCTATTATTACAATTTACCTTTTAGATTAGAATACTTACATACAATAACTGTGTAAAAGCATATCGAATAGATAAAACCTTAATCATATTGAGACAACATCATAGCTGTACAAAACAACAGTTAAAATATATTATCTTAAATACATCACTTAACTTATATCAATAATGAAATTATACATAGCTGAAAAACCAAGTTTAGGCCGAGCTATTGCCGCAGCCTTTCCTAAACCTCAAAAAAATCAGCAAGGCTATATTGAATTATCTAATGGCGATAAAGTGACTTGGTGTATAGGTCATATCCTTGAGCAAGCTCAGCCTGAGGCATATGATGAAAAATATAAAAAATGGCAATTTGATCACCTACCTATTTTACCTCAACAATGGCAATTACAGGCAAAAAGTAAAACTAAAGGTCAGTTGGCCATAATAAAAAAATTAGTCAAACAAGCTGATGAGATTGTTCATGCAGGTGACCCTGACCGTGAGGGGCAATTACTTGTAGACGAAGTTATCGATTTTCTCAACGTCAGTAAAACTAAAAAAACCAATATTCAACGCTTGTTGATCAGTGATTTAAATATCCCAGCAGTCAAACGTGCATTACAAAATCTAAAGGCGAATAGTGATTTTATGCCTTTATCAATATCAGCACTCGCCCGCTCAAGAGCAGATTGGCTTTATGGCATTAACTTAACCCGAGCTTACACAATACAGGGACAGAAAGTAGGTTTTCACGGTGTTTTATCCGTCGGCAGAGTGCAAACTCCTCTTCTTGGCTTAGTTGTTCAACGTGGACTAGATATAGATAATTTTAAATCGACACCTTTTTATCAAGTTCATGCACACCTTCAAACAAGTAATAATGAAACCTTCATCGCAAAATGGCAGCCTAGTGAACAATGCCAACCTTATATGGATGATGAAGGGAGAATTTTAGTAAAAAGTCTTGCTGAAAATGTGGTCAGTCGAATTTATAATCAACCTGCGAAAGTAAACGAGGCGAAATATGAACAAAAACAACAACCTGCTCCGTTACCTTATAGTTTATCGTCACTTCAAATAGATGCCGCCAAGCGATTTTCAATGAACGCAAAGTTAGTACTAGATGTTTGTCAGTCACTGTATGAAAAATATCAATTGATCACTTATCCTCGTAGTGATTGTCGATTTTTACCTAACGCGCATTTCAAACAGGCACCTAATATTATCAAGATGTTAGCATCTAGTAGCTCAAGCATAGCTACTGCAGCCAAAGGGGCTGATAGCAAAATTAAAAGTAAAGCCTGGAATGATAAAAAAGTGACTGCTCATCACGCCATTATTCCAACCGAAAAGTCATCCGAAAATATAAATCTCAACCCTTTTGAAAGTAATGTTTATCAACTGATTGTTCGCCAATATTTAGCTCAGTTTTATCCCCCTTACCTTTATCATCAAACCACTATTGAGATTGAAATCGCCAATGGATTATTTAAAGCAAATGCTAAAAGTCCAGTGAGTATTGGTTGGAAGATTTTATTTAACAGCGGTAATAGCGGTAATCAAAAATCCAAACTTGAAAAAAACATCAATAATGTTACCAATAGTGACTACGTACTTAACGAACAATTGCTGCCAAAGCTTGAAAAGGAAGATAATTTACATTGCCAACACGGAGAACTGATAGAAAAAATTACTCAAGCACCTCAGTACTTTACCGATGCAAGTTTACTGTCTGCCATGACCGGTATTGGGCGATTTGTTAGTGACAAAGAGATAAAAAAAATATTAAAAGATACTGATGGCTTAGGTACAGAGGCCACAAGGGCTGGTATCATAGATTTACTCTTTAATCGTGGTTTTTTAATACGTAAAGGTAAACAAATTCAAGCAACAGACGTTGGTAAAGGACTTATTGCTGCACTACCTGATATTGCTACAAAACCAGATATGACAGCACAATGGGAAGCAACGTTAAATGCGATTAGTGAAAAAAAAAGCAGCTATCAAAATTTCATGACTCCGCTAGTAGAGACCTTACATAATGTTATTAAAATTGCTAGCGAGCACTTGCCTACTCAACTAAAAGGCTTAACTACTGGCAATAAAAAAGCGCCTTATAAAAAGCGCCGATATGCAAAAAAATAAAAGGATAAAAATTAATCTTTTTTAATGCCTAACAAGTCTCTAATAGACTGGGTTATTTCATCAATACGGTCTATATCCGTCGGCGCGATAAAAATAGTATCGTCTCCAGCAAGGGTACCAAGAATACCTACTGGCTCTCCTAAGCTATCAAGCATACGAGAAATTAAGGGTGCGCCACCAATACCTGTTTTTAGAATAATCTGCATACCATTGTGCTTAATACCTGAAACTACTGACTCAATAGACTGTTTTGATCGTGGAATAGCCAATTCATCAGGAAATATATAAACAATTTGATTATTGGTATTACGTGTTTTTACCGCGCCTAATTTCGCTAATAATCGCGATATTTTTGCTTGAGACATCTTGTCAAAACCTTGCTCAGCTAATGCATCAGCAAGTTGTCCTTGAGAACCGTAACACTGTTCTTTTAATAATTTTTTAAATACTTGAATTAGATTAGATTCTTGTTGTTTTTTATCGACATTCATATGTTACTCAAGATGTTTACACAGGTTTGTTGGATCTTCTACTGTAGTTTAATCTAATGGCTAGCTAAGTGCTAATTTATAGTAAATTATTGAAAAATCCTGATACATCTATAAATGAAAAAACCCCTTTAAACATCTACTTTTTTTTGTGAAAAATATGATTGACCAAGATCAGAACGTTTTTTTCAATCATTGCAAACCTGACAATAAAACGTATGGGTTACACGACCAATTTACGTTGCGGAGCTAAACCCATAGCAAGAATAAAAGGGGTCTTTTTTTGTAAATCAATAAAGTCACTTTTATTACTCATTTCTAACCATTGCTGCTGGATCAGACTTTGTCCAACAGCACTCCCCAAAGTAGAACCTGGCCCCAAAATAATCAACTTATCGGGTGCATATTCTTTCACTGCCACTTCAATAGCTTTAGTAAAATCATACGGTTCAACCACTTGTCTGCCTAAGGTATAATCATACAAGGCGTCAATATCAGTACTATAAGGTTGCCAAACCTTTCCTGAGCCATCAATTAGTGGGATGTTGGCTTTATTAAATAAGTTAGGTGCCAATAACGATTGCGCTTTGATAGCTGTATCATTTAGCAACGGGGTATGAAAAGCCGCATGATTAAACAAGTGCATAGGATATCGCTCTTGTACTAAAGGTAGTCGCTGTTCCAATACTTTTAATCCGGTTTTATTACCACCAAATACAATATAGCCACCAAGTTTTATAGAAATATGAACCTCACAACCAGCCTGTTGATTTACTTCAACTAAGCACAGTTTTATCTTGTCAACTCGTTGGCTATCAATGCACCAATGTTCATCAATAATTGGGTAAATCATTTGACCACCGACAATGCCATCAGTCATCATCGAACCCATAGTATTAATAAGCTTAATGGCCGCTTTTGGATTTAAAACCCCAGCAACAGCGAGTGCTATGTACCAGCCCATGGAGTTACCCGTTACCGCAACAATGTCGTATTTATCTTTATCTATCGCCTGAAAATCCCCCATAGCACAGCCATAAATAAGCGCAGAAGCATTTTCACCCGCGGTATGTAAACGCATGCTATATTGTTTCATTGCATCTAGCTCGGTAACAGTGACTTGATCCTGTTGGTGTCTAAAATCGTCTATCCCCTGAATCAGTGATAATTTATCGCTATGCAACCGCTGTAAGTAACCAAGTTCTTCTTTATTATAAGTACCACGACCAGGACAAATGACTACCGCTCTTTGTTTTTTTTTACTAGTTAAACGAATAATAGCATTAGCCTTAGTCATTATTGATTGTCCTTATGAACTAAAGCTTTTGCCGTATCAACAATCACTTGTGTTGAGGGCAATACATGGTAGGCCGCAGCACCTAATGGAATAAAACTGTCTTTAGCCGTAATGCGTTTAACCTCTATCTTCTTCTCATTACTATCTGCTTGTGCTTCCACTAATAAAGTCACCAATGCTTCACTAATAGAGCCTGTTTGACGGCACTCATCAACAATCAAGATGTGTTGGCATTGCAACGCTTGTTCAATAATGCCTTTTGCATCTAACGGTGCTAACCAGCACAGATCAATGATTCGGCACTTTATTCCTTGCTCATTAAGGATTTTTTCAGCTTGGCGTGACAAATAATAGCCATTGCCGTAAGAGATAATACAAAGGTCTTTTCCCTTACCAAAGGTCTTAATCACCATAGTCGAGTCAACATTATCATCAGCGGGGATCAAGTAATTTGATGTCCACAACCCATCACCTTCATCATGTAAATCTTTGGTCATGTATAATGCGATGGGTTCTAAAAAAATGACTAAGCGTTGTTGTTCCCTTGCCAGTTTGACACTGGTTCGCATCATAGCCACTGCATCGGCACCATTTGATGGACATGCCATGATAAGTCCAGGAATATCACGAAATACCGCAAAAGAGTTATCATTATGAAAATGGCCACCGAAGCCTTTTTGATAAGCTAAGCCGGCAATACGAATAACCATCGCATTGCTAAATTGACCATTCGAAAAAAAGGGTAAGGTGGCGGCTTCACCCCGAATTTGATCTTCAGCATTGTGAGCATAAGCTAAGAATTGAATTTCTGGTATGGGTAATAAACCATTGTGCGCCATACCGATAGCTAAACCTAAAATAGATTGCTCATCGAGTAAGGTATTAATTACTCGATTTTTACCAAATCGCTGACTTAATTTGGTAGTAATATTATAAACGCCGCCTTTTTGAGCAATATCTTCACCACACATCACGATGTTTTCATTCTCAGCCATTAAATCCATCAATGCCCAATTGAGTAATTTGGCACAATGTTGTTTTTTATTAAGGTTATGGGTTTCATGAGCAAAGAGTGCTTTGCGTTGTTCTTCACTCACTACCTGATGGTATCGCCGGCTGATGGCTTCGGGCAAAAATGGTGGGTTAATGCTCGCCATGACCTCTTCAGCATTTTTCAGTTTAGCCTTGGTAACGACTGCCTCTGCAACTTGGGCAATTTGCTGTTCAACTTCTTGGTAAATTTTAACGATATCTTCTTTAGTTAAAATATTATTTTCTAATAATATTCGTGCACTATGAAGTAGTGGGTCATTAAATTCGGTAGCTTCAATATCTTTCATTTCACGATAAACAAATTCAGTATCTGAGCCTGCATGGCCTAAAATCCGTACTGTTCTCATGTGCAAAAATACGGGTTTTCCTTGCTCACGAGCAATTTTTTCTGCTTGCTTAGCTTTTTGATAAGTATCAAGCAAATTTAAACCATCGCAATAAAGGTAGTTTAACCCCGAGCGATCTTTATAATTAGCCGCAATCCAGCCCTCGGGTGTAGCGGTTGAAATACCAATACCATTATCTTCACAGATATAAACAATTGGCATAGGAATAGATTGATAAGCGGCCCAAGCGGATGCATTTAAAGCGCCTTGTGTCGTTGAATGATTAGAAGAAGCATCACCAAAATTGCAAACAATTAAACTGTCGTCTGGCATATTTAGCGATAACTCATCACTAAGCGCTAATCTTTTAACTAACTGCACACTAAAGGCAGCACCCATCGCTTTAGGTAAATGGGAAGCAATAGTACTGGTTTGCGGCGGAATATTTAACGTTTTTGAACCCAGAACTTTATGACGACCACCTGAGATCGGATCCCCTGTTGAAGCAGCAAAAGAGAGCAACATATCGTAAATCGGTGTTTGACCCGGCACTTGTTTGCTGCGTTGGATCATAAATGCACCACTGCGATAATGTAAAAATGCCATATCCGTTGGTCTAAAAGCTTTAGCGTAAGCAGCATTACCCTCATGCCCTGAACTACCAATGGTATAAAAACTTTGTCCTTTTTTCTGCATAATACGTGATTGTAAATCAAGGTGGCGACTGATCACTTGAGTTTCAAATAAATCAATAACATCAGTATGAGACAAACCAACATCACTGGGTGTGAGAGTAATAACTGATGTTGGCAAGGTCTCAGTATTAACTGCATTGATAAAATTGTCTCTAACCAGTTTATTACGATCTATCATGAAAACTCCACAAGGCAAAATTACGATTAATAACGTTATCCCCCAAATTTTATTAAGGGGGATTTAGAGTCGAATTGATTGATCTTTGCTAAAATCCTTACTGAATAAGAGAACTTTTTAGTTGGTAAAAATTTAGTAAAAAGCTTGAATACCTGTTTGTGCTCGACCTAAAATCAAGGCATGAACATCGTGAGTGCCTTCATAAGTATTTACCGCTTCTAAATTCATCACATGGCGGATAACATGGAATTCATCACTGATGCCATTACCACCATGCATATCACGAGCAGTTCGAGCTATATCAAGCGCTTTACCACAAGAGTTACGTTTGATTAATGATATAGCTTCTGGCGCTAAAGTGCCGGCATCCATTAAACGACCAACTTGTAAACATGAAAATAGTCCAGTGGTAATTTCAGTCTGCATATCGGCTAATTTTTTTTGAATCAACTGAGTAGCAGCAAGGGGTCTGCCAAATTGCTCACGGTCTAAAGTATATTGACGAGCGGCATGCCAGCAAAATTCTGCCGCACCTAATGCTCCCCACGCAATACCGTAACGTGCCTTATTTAGACAGCCAAATGGCCCTGATAAACCTTTAACATTTGGCAGCATGTTGTCACTGGGTACAAAAACATTATCCATAACAATTTCGCCCGTTATTGACGCACGGAGCGAAAATTTCCCTTCAATTTTAGGGGCAGTTAATCCTGGCATGCCCTTATCAAGAATAAAACCGCGGATCACTCCTTCGAGCTTACCCCAGACAACAAAAACATCAGCAATAGGTGAGTTGGTGATCCACATTTTGGTCCCTGTTAAGCGGTAACCACCGTCAACTACTGTCGCTTTGGTTAGCATACTCGCAGGGTCTGAACCTGAGTTAGGTTCAGTTAAACCAAAACAACCGATATATTCACCGGTCGCTAACTTCGGTAGGTATTTCATCCGTTGCTCTTCACTGCCATAAGCGTAGATAGGATGCATCACTAATGATGATTGCACACTCATCGCACTTCGATAGCCACTGTCAACACGTTCAACTTCTCGTGCGACTAAGCCATAAACGACATAGTTAACACCTGCACAGCCATATTTTTCCGGAATCGTTGCACCTAATAGACCTAAAGCGCCTAATTCTTTCATGATCTCAACATCAAACTTTTCATGGCGATTAGCTTCTAAAATCCGCGGCATTAACTTCTCTTGGCAATATTGATGCGCACTATCGCGTATCATACGTTCCTCTTCAGTCAATAAGGAATCAAGTGATAATGGATCTTGCCAATTAAAGCTAGGACCGTTTTTTTTTGACATGTTGAGCACCTTAATTTATTAAAAAATATCAAAGAGTATTTTATTATTGATAAGATAATATAAAAAACCTAGCCAGAGTTAAAATACCAATTTTCTTTACTAGCCATAGCTTTTAACTATAACAGATATTATAATCGAATAATTATTAACCTTAGAGCCTAATTATTCGTGGATTTACGCAGTCTAAAATATTTTGTCACTGTCTATGAGCAGCAAAGTTTCAGTGCTGCAGCAAAGTTATGCTTTGTTGCTCAGCCGTCAATTTCGTCGGCCATATCACAGCTTGAACAAACCCTAACAAGACAATTATTTATTCGACATGCCCGAGGCGTAAAACCAAGTGATACCGGTGAACGTTTATATCCCTTAGCTAAACAACTACTTGGCCAAGCTGATGCAATAAAAACTTTATTTACCGATCAAAGCGTTAAACAGCCTTTTTATTTAGGCGTCACTAAAGGGCTAGGTGTTGAGCGAATGAGCGTCTTATTAAAAGACTTCACCGCCTCCCAAGATCAGATGGAATTGACATTAGTATCACCGACTGAAACATGTGATGCTCGGATTATTATCAAAGAAGAATTAGCTGATAAAGAACTCTTTATCTCGCTATGGCAAGAAGATTATAAACTTGCCCTACCCTATAATCACGTATTGTCATTAAAAGAAAATATCACCTTAGCCGACCTTGATGGTCTTCCCTTTATTCACCGCAACCCTTGTACCGCTTGGAACATTTTAACTGACACCTTAAACCTCGCTGGTTTTACTGTCGATATAAGGGCAAAAATACAAACTATCGATTACGCTCTTGGTCTTGTTCATGCTGGCTTAGGTTGCGCACTGGTTCCCGCACATCCCGAAGTATTGAATAAATCAGACATTGTTTTCCGTGAAATTGAAGGCTTGAAATTAATGCGTGAAATTGTCTTTGCCTATAATAGATCATCCACCGTTATTGCCAAATTAATGTCTTTGGTGATCAATCATAGACAATGACCCTAATAGCGATGTATTGATTAGTGATTCAGATCAGCGGTTATTTACGGTATAAATCAGATTACCACTTTTACAACTTATTTAATGGTTTACAAGCCACTGTCTAACGCTCAAGTCAAATGACTGCCCGCCCGCATGTTTATCTTGACTATTTAACAATCTCATCTCAATATCCATCAATAATAATACCGACTATTGAGCAAGCCATGCATGAGTTTTACCCTGAGATAATCCCCTTTAACAATTTCTTACTCAGTGTTGATCACCAGCACCAGATTTATATTGAACAATGCGGTAACCCTGACGGCCAACCAGTATTATTTATTCATGGTGGTCCAGGCGGAGGCTGTTCTAAAAATGATCGCCGTTTTTTTGATCCTCAAAAATATCATATTATTTTATTTGATCAACGAGGATGTGGACGTTCATTGCCACATGGCTGCATAGAAAATAATGAAACATCTCTTTTAGTTAATGATATTGAAAAGATTCGACAAACGCTCAATATTACCGACTGGCATGTCTTTGGTGGCTCATGGGGCTCTACTCTTTCATTGGTTTATGCTCAAGCTCATGCCGCTAAAGTTAAAAGCTTAGTATTACGTGGTATTTTTCTTGCTCGAGGTATTGATACCAACTGGACATTTTCAGGTGGTGGTGCAACACGACTCTATCCAGATTACTGGCAAGAGTATTTATCAGCATTGCCTGATAATCAAAAAGATGGAGGTGTAGAAGGCGCGTATAATATCATGGTAGGGGAAGATAAAAAGCTGGCGATGAAAGTTGCCAAAGCTTGGAGTGTCTGGGAAATTCGCTGTTGCACCCTGCTCCCCAACCAAGCCTTTGTTGATGCCGCAACCGATGATGAGTCTGCATGGACACTTGCCCGCCATGAAGCCCACTTTATGGTCAATAATTGCTTTTTAACGGATAATCAAATTCTAGATAATTGCGATAAAATTCAGGATATACCAACAACTATTGTGCATGGCCGTTACGATATAGTCTGCCCATTTGATAATGCTTGGCTATTACATCAGCAACTCTCTGGTTCGACATTAGTAGTTAGTGAAGCCTCTGGTCATGCCTCGGTTGAAAAAAACACTAAACATCATTTAATAGCGGCGACACAGAAAATGTTAACCTTGTGATTTTTTAGGTTATTTAGCCGCTAAAATTCTTCAGCAACTTCAAAAACCATTTTTTCTTTGGTTAGTGGATGCAAAAAAGCCAAATAAGCTGCATGTAAATGTAAACGCTTGGCTCTTTTACCATAAAGATCATCACCAACTATTGGCCGATGTAAACCATCAATATGGGCACAATGCATCCGAAGTTGATGGGTACGGCCTGTTTTAGGGTATAAATGTAACCGGGTGAATTTAGCTGTTTTATCTTGGTTTGTAACTTCAATTCTATCAATGACTTGCCACGATGTTTCAGCATTTTTACCATAGTCATAACAAACAACCTGTCGTGGTCTATCATTTAAATCGACACGTAGCGGTAAACGAATGGTACCGGCATCAGCTATTAATTCGCCATCAATTAAGGCAACATAACGTTTTGCTACTGTCCTAGCAATAAACTGCTGCTGAAGATTTTTATGGGCTCTCTTAGTTAACGCAATGACCATTAACCCTGAGGTCGACATGTCTAAGCGATGAACAATTAATGGCCCTGTCGCTTCTGGAAACTGTGTTTTAATTCGAGAGTAGACGCTGTCTTTAATATTCTTTCCTGGGACTGATAAAAACTCACTCGGTTTATTAATAATCAACAGTGCACTATCTTGATAAACGATGTCTAAAGACTTACCCAGCGAAGGGTTAATCAATAGTGGATTTTCGTCGACATCAAGACCATCAAGCATATGACCTAAAATAGGCTGACATTTACCTTGGCATGAGCCATAGAAATTTTTATGCTGTCGTATTTCAGACTTAGGTGCTACGCCCCACCAAAATTCAGCCATGGCGATAGGTTTAAAATTATGATTAAAAGCATATTGCAGTAACTTAGGGGCGGCACAATCACCTGATCCTGCTGGCGGTGTTCTATCAGGCAATTCGTTAAAAATGTTGTTTAATGTTTTTTCTTCACCACTAATATTTAAAAAGCGATAGTGATTAAATAATTTATTTTGCAAAGCATTAGATAAACTTTTTCGTTGCTGTGTCAGCTGTTCAATTGCATCAGTAAACTGTTTAAGTTGCTGTGCAATTACATCAATTTTTTCCTGCCAATACAGTTTCAAATCTCTTAATTGATTTTTTTCTTTAATACTTTCTTTGCTCAGCAAGTTGTTAAGTTGCAAAAATTTATGATCATCGACAATACTTTTCTCTGAGAGGTTTTGTGCTGTTTCACGTTTTAACTTTCGCTGCTTTCGGCCTTCAATCATCACATTACGATGGGCTAAAATATCACTCTCTTTATCACGGGTTAATAAAGTGAGCGATTCTGATAACACTAAAATTTGCGTATTACTTTTTAAGCAGACAAGTTCATGGGTTATTTGATTAATTTCACGTTGGCCGATAAGAAAAAAGCTGTCTTTAGCAAGCGTATCAAATACCGGAGGAACAAATTTATCGATAATGTTCTTTTTAGCAAGCGTGCCAGAAAAAGCGGATAAATAGCCAATATCACCGGCAGGGTTTTGAACAACTAATACACCAAACATCTTACCACTTGCTGAAATATTACTATCAACAAGGCCAAAATCATGTTGCCAATCAGTTTGATTTTCAAGGTAAGATTGCAGCTCTTTAACCGCCAATAAAGATAAAGGGTGGGGTTGGTAATAAAAGGGAAAGGTAAACTTTTGCGGTAAGCAAACTTTTTTTATTGAAGACTCAAAGTGAGTAAAACAGTTATCCATATATTGCATATAAAATCTTATAACATGGTCTATTTATGTAATAAATTATTACTTATGAGCTAATAAATACTTATATATCAGGGCATAATAATTATAAGCATACACAGCTGTGTATGCTTTATGTTGAAGATGTTGACTAAGAGTACTTAACCGAAATGGGAATGGTCAGTATTTTACTGCCTTGGTATTTCAGCCAGAAATATATACTTCCAAAGGTAATAAAAACAGCAACAATACAAAAACTGGCGTATAAGGGATTATTTGAAAAATTTCCAATTTGATAGCATAAGGTTGCCGCAAGATAGGCTAAGGTAAAGCTCCAGATAGCGGCAAAACCAGCCCACTTGGTACCCACTTCATTTTTAATTGCGCCCATCGCTGCTATACAAGGGGTGTAAAGAAGAATAAAGAGTAGATAACTGAAGGCACCAAGTTGTCCGGCAAACGCAGTTTGCATAATCTGATAGGTGGTTATTTCGACGCCCTGTTCTTGAGCTACGACAGCCAAATCGCTTAAATCACCAACGTCGATACTTAAAGGGTCTTCGGCTTTAATACCTAATAAGTTCTCTTTAATACTCGCAACAGCTTCACCCCAGCTGTTACTTAATGAAGGTTCAGCACCTTGTTCATTAGCCTGAGGAGAATAAAGGCTATTAAAGGTTGCAACCAAGACTTCTTTAGCAAAAATTCCAGTAATTATACCCACACCGGCTTGCCAATTTTCTTCTTTTACCCCCATAGGAGCTAATAAAGGCATCACTACTTTTGCACTTTGACTTAAAATTGAATTTTCACTGTCTTTATTACCAAAATCACCGTTTAAGTCAATAGAATTAAGGAAGTTAAGTAAACAAACAACAATGACAATCGTTTTACCTGCGCCTAACACAAAGCCTTTGGTCCGTTGCCAGACACGTACACTGATATAGGACAGTTTTGGCAATTCATATAACGGCAACTCCATAATATTTAGTGAGCTAGTTCCCGGCAATGTCGTTTTCTTTAATAAAAATCCGGTAAATATCGCGGCAGCAATACCAATAAGATAGAGTAAAAAAACTAAGTTTTGACCATTTTCAGGAAAAAAAGCAGCAGCAAATAAAGCATAGACTGGCAACCGCGCACCACACGACATAAAGGGTGCCATCATCACGGTAGTAATACGCTCTCGTTCACTGTCTAAGACACGGGCAGACATTACCGCAGGAACGGTACAACCAAAGCCAACGATAAGTGGAACAAACGCTTTGCCTGGCAAACCTATTCGTTGCATAACTGTATCAACAACAAAAGCGGCTCTGGCTAAATAACCACTATTTTCTAAAACAGATAAACCAATAAATAAACAAGCAATAATAGGAATAAAGGTAGCAACAGTTTGCATACCGCTACCAATCCCCTCAACAATAGTCAGTAACCACTGAGGCAAGTTTAATGGGGCAAGAAAGTGCAAGGGGTATTCGACAAAGAGGCTACCGGATAAAATATCAAAAAAATCAATAAACGCGCTACCAACATTAATAGCGAACATAAACAATAAATACATCATCGATAAAAAGATGGGAATACCGATAACAGGATGCAAAACAAACTCGTCAATTTTATCGGTAAAGCTTATATTCGCTGTTTTTGATTTACTAACTTTGGCGATAACGTCATGGACAAATTGGTGCCTATCTAATGCTTGCTCTTTGTTAGTTGGTGTTTCTTTGCACTCTTTTAAAGCTGAAAGTTGATTTTTTTGCGGTAAACACAAGCAACTTTGCTGAGCACAATCACCATTTGGTGGAAGCCTTGTTGCTAAAAGTGGATAAATTTTATCAAGTGACGTTTGATTTTGTGCACTGATTTCAATGACGGGACAACCCAATTCTTTCGACAGTTGTTGAACATTAATATCTAAAGCTTCTTTACGATCAACTTTATTAATGACGACTATCATAGGTATACCCAATTCAAGTAACTGAGTAGTTAGATAAAGCTGTCTTGATAATTGTGTGGCATCAACAAGGTTAATTAATAAATCAAAGGATCTTTGCTGAAGAAAATTTTGACTAATGGTTAAGTCTTGGCCTTGGTTATCATGAGCCGTTAAAGAACTTAACCCGGGTAAGTCCGTTAGTGTGGCAGAACCTTCAACTAACTGAATTGATTTTTGTTTGGCGCTTACAGTAACGCCAGCCCAATTACCGACCGTTTGTTTATCACCCGGAAATAAATTAAATAACGTACTTTTACCTGAATTGGCAAAACCAACTAAGGCATAATGAGGATTTTTTATGCTTTTTTTTTCGCTAGTCTCTGGAGCATTTGAATCGTCACAACTTGCCATTAAGCAAGTATCACTGTGATTTGTTGTGCAATTTTAGGCTGGATAGTCACTTTAGTATTGTGAAGACGAAAAGCAAGAGGTCCATTCCAAGGAGCTTTATGAGCCAATGATATTTCAGTACGAACGGCAAAACCCTGCTCTAAAAGACGTGAAGCTAAATCTAAATCATTAGGTAGTACGCTAATGTGGGCTTTTTGGTTTCTAGTTAAATCTGCTAAGGTCATAAACTGTATCTTAAAATGTTAATGAGAATCACTATTATTTGCATTCTACACTTTAACAGCACAATGTACAATAAAAGATCGGTACCAACGCCCTACTTTTGATGTTAATTAAAGCACAAGAGACTGCTTAAAAATAAACTATTTTTAATGCCTTGTTTTTGATGGCTACAACACGATTATGACGTTCTTTTTTTGGTTCGACCTACCCTAAAAAACTTGCGTTGAGGCAAGTATTAAGCTCGCAAGTTATCATTAATGACTCATTAGATGGGTGTTTCAGCGTTGAATTTTAATAGAGGAGTTTCGATTGATTTTTTTAAAATGTATAATTTATTAATAGGTTACGAGTAATAGGACACATCAGTATTAAAATAATAAACTGACCTTGTTCATTTTATCATCAAATATTAAAGACCCGATAAATTATTAGTCAAAATAATGGGGTGTTTAATATTTTAATTTAACCTAAAATGACTTCAGTTAAAAAAGCTTAGTAACATTACTGGTCGAGCTTTATTTTTATTTATCTAAACTAGGAGCACTTAGTGCCACAATCGTCAACCATGCGAAAAAAAAATATCCCTGCGCCAATAGCTAATAAAATGCCACATAAAATGCAGATACATAACCACCAACGCATTGATAATTATTATTGGATGCGAGATGACGAACGTAAAGATAAAACTATATTGGCACACCTTGAAGCAGAGAATCACTACGCTGATGAAATGCTAGCAGAGCAAAAACCGCTACAAACCTTACTCTTCAATGAACTAAAAGCGCGTATAGTAAAAGATGATAATACCGTCCCCGAAAAAGATGGCAAATATTGGTATCACAGTGAAATAAGCGGTGAGCAAGAGCACTCTCGCTACTATCGTGCCACTAGCTTTTCAGGCGAAAACAAAACCTTATTACTAGATGTCAATGAACGGGCACAACCCCATGAATTTTATGATTTGGGTGATTTATCACTTAGTCCTAATGATAAGATTCTATCACTTTCTGAAGATACTGATAGCCGACGAATCTACACAATAATTTTTAAAGATCTTTCTTCGTCAAAAGAGACTAAGTCGTCTTATTTACCAGATATTTTAGTTGAAACTGAAGGTCAAATTGTTTGGGCAAATGATAATGAAACGGTGTTTTATGTTAAAAAGGACTTAGACACATTACTGGGAACACAAGTATATCGTCATAAATTAGGTACATCACAAGTTGATGATGTTTTAGTCTATCAAGAAGACGACCACAGCTTTTATATGAGCCTAGATAAAAGCCGTGATGACTCACTTATCTATATTTGTTTGCACGCAACAGAGGCAACGCATAATTTAGTATTGAGTGCTGACGAACCTGATGGCGAATTTATCGAGTTACTACCCTTTTTAGAACAACACGAATATCATGCGGATAAAATGGGTGACAATTTTTATATTGTCACTAATTACCAAGCAAAAAACTTTCGTTTAATGACCGCAACCGCAGAAAAAATCAGTGATATAAATAGCTGGAAAGAAGTCATACCACATCGAGAAAGTATCTTATTAGAAGGTATCGAACTCTTTCACCACTTTCTGGTGGTGACTGAACGAGAGCAAGGACAAATACGCTTTATTGTTCATACCTTAGATACTAATTCACAAGGTGTTAGCACTGGAAAACAATACCCATTAGCTTTTGACGATCCCTGCTATTTTTGCTGCCTTGGTGATAACCCAGAACCCGAAAGTACCACCGCTAGACTTTATTATTCAAGTTTGACGACTCCAGGTTCACTCTATGAATTTGACTTAGCAACTGGGGAGCGAAAGCTCCTTAAACAACAGAAAGTATTGGGTGATTTTAATAAAGAAAATTACCAATCTGAACGATTATTTATTGATGCTCGTGATGGTGTAAAAGTACCGGTATCGATTGTTTATCGTAGCGATTGCTTTAAAAAAGATGGGACTAACCCACTATTACAATATGGCTATGGCGCCTACGGAATTACCATAGACCCCAATTTTTCTAGCCAAACATTAAGTTTACTCGACCGAGGGTTTGTTTATGTTATTGCTCATATCCGTGGTTCAGAAATGCTTGGCAGAGACTGGTATGAAAGTGGTAAGAAACAACTCAAACAAAATACCTTTAATGACTTTATTGATGTCACCAAAGCACTGATTAAACAAGGTTATGGGGCTAAAGATAAAATATTCGCCTCTGGTGGCAGCGCGGGCGGTTTATTAATGGGTGCTGTAGTTAATCAAGCCCCTGAGTTATATCTAGGTATTGGTGCCCATGTGCCATTTTTAGATGTGTTAACGACCATGTTAGATGAAACCATTCCATTGACCACCAATGAATACGATGAATGGGGTAACCCAAATGAAGAGCAGGCTTACCAAACTATTTTATCTTACTCTCCCATTGATAATATTAGCCAGCAGGATTACCCAAATATTTTAGTCACCACAGGTTTACATGACTCGCAAGTACAATACTTTGAGCCCATGAAATGGGTAGCAAAACTGCGAGAATTTAAAACGGATGATAACGTACTCGTCTTTAAAACAGATATGGATGCCGGCCATGGCGGGGCATCAGGGCGTTTTAAAAGTTTGAATGAAAAAGCTTTAGAAATGAGCTTTTTTATCTCATTAATATAATAAACACCCGCAGTAGTTAGCTTATTTATGCGTTGGATCAAGCGATTTAACGCATAACAATCACTGTTAATTTATTGTGGCAGTGATTATTATACTAAGACCCTAGCTATCATATGACCTAGCTACAGCTGCCAAATATCGAAGTTAATGGTCATTGTCAGACTGTTTTTACGGGCTACTTGTAAACAAATACTTTGTTCGCTTGCAGAAATAAACCAACATTAGCATGAGGGGGACTTCAATTAAAACACCAACAACGGTCGCTAATGCTGCGCCAGAAGATAAACCAAAAAGGATAACAGCGGTAGCAATTGCCACTTCAAAATGATTAGAAGCGCCTATGAGTGAAACTGGCGCAGCGTCTTGATAAGAGAGCTTAAACCATCGAGATAATAAAAAATATCCTAAAGCAAAGATAAAAACTGTTTGTAACAGTAGTGGAATGGCTATCCATAAAATGGTTAACGGATTTGAAACAATAACCTCCCCCTTAAACGAAAAGAGTAGCACTAAGGTAAATAATAGCGCCGTAATGCTAACGGGTGTTAAATAATGAAGGAACTGAGTATTAAACCACTCCATACCCTTGTATTTAATAATGAGTTTTCTTGAAAAATACCCAGCAATCAATGGCATTGCCACATAAATAGAGACCTAAAGCACCATAGTCTGCCAAGGTACTGGCATCGCATTGACGTTTAATAGTAATCCACCCAGCGGTCCATAAAGTAACAACATCATCAGTGAATTAATTGCCACCATAATTAATGTTAAACCATCATTTCCACCAGATAAATGCCCCCACATTAAAACCATCGCCGTACATGGAGCAATACCAAGTAAAATAGTCCCCGCAATATAACTTCGCCATAACTCGACTTCCTCGCCATTAACCAATATTTCTGTCCCTGGTAAAAAATCTCGAAATAAATATCCCAAAAAGAAATAAGATATAGCAAACATACTAAAGGGTTTAATCGCCCAATTTATAAAGAGCGTCAAGATAACCGGTTTAGGTGTTTTTGCTGATTTAAGCACTTGGGCAAAGTCTATTTTAACCATGATGGGATACATCATGAAAAATAAACCCACGGCTATCGGAATAGATACTTGGTAAACAGAAAGTTCATTCAAGGTTGTTGCAACAGTTGGAGCTATTTTTCCTAAAGAAATACCCCCAGCAATACAAAGCACCACCCAGAGTGATAAATACCGCTCGAATGTTGATAATTTTTGTTCAGACATATCAGCTAATCAGACCTCGAAAATCATTCATTATTTTTAGTGGTCATAAAAAGCAGACCTCTCCTATGGTAAATTAACCATAGTAGAGGGGATGCCTATTTTCAATTTGCCATAGCTATTTCAATTAATTGTGTTTTTGTTTTTGTTTTTGTTTTT
>CAWVSL010000046.1:0-19816 GCA_963933115.1 uncultured Colwellia sp. | reverse complement strand
AAGTGGCGGTGACGGAGAGATTCGAACTCTCGAAAGGTTGCCCTTTACTCGCTTTCCAGGCGAGCTCCTTAAGCCACTCAGACACGTCACCAATTTGATAGCTTTAAGCTGCGCTATGGTAAAAAAAAAGCATTGCAGGTGCAAGGCTAATTTTAGTGTTTAATCGAATAAATATCATATCAGTCTATTATTTGAGCAATATATGAAATTTAAGTACTAAATCACTTTAAACTAAGCATTACCCTTAACTGTTAACTTATGCTCAGCAGCGAAATCAAGCATTCTATTTAGCGGAATCAATGCTTTTTCAGCTACAGATGGATCTACTTCTATTTCTCGCCCTACAGAGCTTTCTAATGCAGCTACAATGGACTTTAAACCATTCATTGCCATCCATGGGCAGTTTGCACAACTTCGACAGGTAGCGCCATTACCGCCTGTTGGTGCCGCAATAAAAGTTTTATTGGGACTGGCTTGCTCCATTTTATAAAATATGCCTTGATCAGTGGCAACAATAAAATGCTGATTAGACATATCTTGACTAGCTTTTATTAGTTGGCTAGTTGAGCCTACTGCGTCAGCTAGCTCAATTACATCCGCTGGTGATTCAGGATGAACCAGGACACCTGCATCAGGGAATTTCACTTTGAGATCTCGCAAAGCTTTAGCTTTGAACTCGTCATGAACAATACAGGCGCCCTGCCACATTAGCATTTCTGCACCCGTTTCTTTCTCGATATAAGCACCTAAATGACGGTCTGGTGCCCAAATAATGGGTTTACCTTCACTTTCAAGCATTTCAACAATCTCTAAAGCGATACTTGAAGTAACTACCCAATCAGCTCTGGCTTTAACTGCAGCTGAGGTATTGGCATAAACAACAACAGTATGATCTGGATGTTGATCACAAAAGGCGGAAAACTCTTTGATAGGACAGCCTAAATCTAAGGAACATGTAGCTTCTAATTCAGGCATTAGTACAGTTTTTTCTGGGGTTAATATCTTAGCGGTTTCACCCATGAACTTAACACCAGCAACGATTAAAGTATCAGCAGGATGCTGTGCACCAAAACGTGCCATTTCAAGCGAGTCGGCAACACAACCTCCAGTTTCTTCAGCTAGTGCTTGTATTTCTGGATCGGTATAATAATGAGCAACAAGTACAGCGTTTTTCTCTTTAAGCAATTGTTTTATTCTTGCTTTGTATTCCGCTCGTTCATCACTATTTAAAGGTGCTGATTTTTCAGGGTACTGAAAATCAAATTCAACGGCTGTATTGGATTGGCTCATTAATAATCTCTACTATTTTAGCTCTAATTTAACAAGCTAATTATAAGGCAAACAGAAAGGAAGTTAAAGTGATAAAGCCATATGCTTTAATTGCTAGGGATGAGTCATCAGCTTCAATGTTATATTTCAAATGAAATATAGCTATTTTAAGCTTAAGGTTATTATATAACGGAGTTAATTAAGAGGTGAACAATCAAAATCAAATTTATTTAATGATACTAAAAGTATAACTGAATAAATTGAACTAGAAGTGGTCGGCCGTGAAGGATTTGAACCTTCGACAAATTGGTTAAAAGCCAACTGCTCTACCAGCTGAGCTAACGGCCGTTTCTAGTTTCTTCATTTAATATAAGTTGAAATAATTTTATTGAAGTGGTCGGCCGTGAAGGATTTGAACCTTCGACAAATTGGTTAAAAGCCAACTGCTCTACCAGCTGAGCTAACGGCCGATTCAATATTTTATTTACAAAGTATACGTCTAACATTTTACTTTTTACTTTTTACTTTATTTAACTAAATAAAAAGTGGTCGGCCGTGAAGGATTTGAACCTTCGACAAATTGGTTAAAAGCCAACTGCTCTACCAGCTGAGCTAACGGCCGAAATATCGTTCAACATGCTCCCTTGAACGCGCCGCATATAATACTCATAATTTTTTTAAGTGCAACTATAAAATTCAGTTTTTCGTTCTTTTTTTACTGTTCGTACAAAAAGGAAGCAAAGCGCTAAGTTTATAAGCAAAAAAAAACACAAAAAAACGAATTTCCTAATTATTCCGTCAAATTGTTTAAACGTGGTTGTGCTAGTTGAGCAGCTGTTGAATTAGGATATTCTTTAATCAATTGGCGATATAAAGTTATCGCTGCCGTATTTTTATCTTGTTTTTGATTAACCATCGCTAATTTCAACAAAGCATCTGCTCTTTTGCTAGAATCGTTGAATTGATTCACAACGATCATAAATTCTGATGCTGCTAATGAATATTCAGCCTTGTTAAATAATAGTTGCCCTAACCAGTAATGAGCATTTGCTGCATAAGTTGATTGGGGAAATTTTTGATTAAACTGCTTAAATGCAGGGATAGCTTGTTCATAAAGTTTATCTTTAAGTACCAAATTAACAGCGTGATCATAGGCTTCATTTTCAGTAAGATTATTACTGTAATTCACCTGATTATCGCTATTGGCTTGAACATTAACTGAAGAACTTATTTGTGATGCTTGTAACGCATTACTAACCCGTCGTTCGATCTCTTGGTAGAGTTCTCGTTGACGTTCTGACATCTGATTTAATTTATGTTCATGAAGCTCTGTAACACCACGTAGTGCATTCACTTCAGACTGAAGTTCATCAACTTGCTTTTGCAAGTTAACTTGCGCCCTGTTTCGAGCTTTGAGCTTAAGAGTTAAATCACTTATTTCTTTTGGCTGGTCAATCGTATTTACTGCAGTCGAGTTCAAATCATAAACGGGTACAGGCTCAGTTGCTAGTACATAAAAAGTACTAGCAACTAAACTAACCCCTAATAAAACTTTATTCAGTTTCATTGGTATTCCTGATTAGTATACTAAAACAGCACGACGGTTTTTAGAAAAAGCTGCTTCGCTGCGATCTTTCACCATCGGTTTTTCTTCGCCATAACTCACCATAGTGATTTGTGCCGCTGATACACCCATATTTTGGAAATAAGTAACAATCGCTTTTGCGCGACGTTCACCTAAAGCTATGTTGTACTCTGGCGTACCACGCTCATCGGCATGACCTTCAACGAGGACATTGACGCCGGTATTAGCATTCAAAAATTTTGCATGTGCATCTAACAATTCAGAAGAGTCGCTACTGACACTAGAAACATCGAAGTCAAAATAAACAATGTGTTCAGCACGAATTCTCTCTAACTCTTGACGATTTTGCTCTTCGATATCAGCTTCTTTTTGCATTGCTGCAACTTTCACACGCTCTGCTTCATTTTTAGCTTGTTGCTCTGCAACCATAGCAGCATTTGTTTCAACTTTTGTCTGTTCATCACTATCAGATGAATTAGAACTACAAGCTGAAAGAATGACGATTGGTAAAGCTAGAGCTAAAGATTTAACTATTTTGTTTAAGCGCATTTCATTTTCCTTTTATGAAGTAAATTAATTATTATTTTGTAAAGTAATCTTGTTATTCAAAATGATTTAAAACTATATTCCACTATAAAAATGGCGACCAAGCAGGTGATTTAACCTGACCATCTACAGCCGGTAATCTTGCTTTAAATCTGCCATCAACAGAGACTAAGCTCAATACATTGCGATTATTATACAGAGTACTGTAAATAATCATGCCACCGTTTGGCGCAATACTTGGCGATTCATCTAACCGGGTATCTTTAGTCAGTACTTGAAATAAACTTGAGTCTACCTCTTGCTTAGCTATATGGTAGCGTCCTCGTGTTCTGTTTACCATCACCAATTGACGGCCATCTGGTGTAATAGAACCTCCTAGGTTCATTTCACCATCAAAAGTAAGTCGTCTAACTTTACCATTGAGTAAATTTACGCGATATAGCTGCGGTTTTCCACCCCGTTCTGAACTAAATACTAAAGAACCTCCATCTGGACTCCAACTTGGCTCTGTATCAATGGCTCTATGGCGGGTAATTCGTCTGAGTTTTTTTGTGGTGACGTCCATAGTGTAAAGTTCAGGATTACCATCTTTGGATAACACTAACGCCAAATACTTACCCTTTGGTGACCAACGTGGTGCACTATTTATTCCTTTGTAGCTACTCAGTAATTGACGCTGTCCAGTATATATATCAATACTATAAATTTGCTGCTGATTATTTTCAAAGCTCACGTAAGCGAGCATTTCACCATTAGGGTGCCAAGAGGGTGACATTATAGGCTCTTTTGAACTAAGTAAGACATGTTCATTAAAACCATCATAATCTGAAATCACCAATTGATAGGGAAACTCTCCTTGGTCTCGCACAACAACATAAGCAATTTTAGTTAAAAAAGCGCCACGAGTGCCGGTTAACTTTTCATAAACGACGTTACTAATCCGATGTCCGTAACGTCGAAATTGATTGTCAGCAATATCTACCGTACTTTCATCTAATATATGGTCACTCGTCTTTACTAATTCACCATTACTTAACATTTGTGTTTGGCCACCGGTGACCTGCCCTCTAATAATATCAATTAATTGATAATTGACTTGATAACGGCCAATGGAAGACTCTTTAATTTCACCGACCACAATAGCTTCAACACCGCTTCCAGCCCATGCAGCATAATCAACATCTTTATCGTTAGAAGGTGTTTGAGGATAATTGATTGACGATATAGGCCTGAACTTACCGCTGCGTAATAAATCAGCACTAATGACGCTGGAAATATTATCTGGCTTAGTCCCCGTTCCGGTCCATTCAAATGGCAGAACCGCAATAGGTCTGGCGCTATCAACGCCACCGGTGATAACAATTTCTAATGCCGCCATGGCATGAGTTGAAGCAAGAGAGACAATTGTGAGGAAAAAAGTTAGTCGACGTTTAAATTTCATTGATACACTTCTAAATTTATTATTTTAATATTTATTAACATGTGATTTTAATCGTTATTACTGAGTTTTAAAACGATATAAATACCATTTAAAACTCAGGGATCACAGTCATACTAATTTTTCGCATTTCATTAAACACTTCAGGATCTTTTGATACCGGTAAGGTGCCTGCTTTATAAATTGCTTTTTGTGCCGCATCACAAACAACCCGATCTCCTTGACCAATAACAACGTTGGTCACAAAACCTGATGTTGCAAGACTTATGGTTAATTTACAAGACTTACCTGTCATTGAACTGCGATCTGTTATTAAATTACGCTGAATAGTTTGCTTAATTAACGATTCAAAACGTTTTATTTCAGACATTTGCTGTTGACGACGAGCTTGTTGACGTTTTGCCATTTCTGCTGCTAACTGTTCTTCTAACAGCTTATCTTGTTCTGCCCGCTCTCTTTCTTTTTTCTCTTTACGCTTTTTGTCTGCAACTTCTTTCTTACGTTTGTCTTCCGCTTTTTTTAGTGCTCTTTTCTCAGCTGCTAACTCAGATTTTATCCGCTTAGCTTTTATCGCTGCCGCAACATCATCCGCTTTTTTTTGCTTAGCTAACATTTGCTTTCTTGATTTTTCAGCCGCTACTGCTTTGGCTTTTGATGTTTTAGCATCTGCATCAGCTTTACGCTTCTCTTTTAATTTCTGTTGACGTTGGCCTTCTAATTTTTTAATTTTCGCTTCTTCTTTTAGCCGCTTTCTTTTGGCATCTGCTAGACGATCATCAGCATCACGTTGTCTTTTTTTCTCTGCTGCGGCAGCATCTGCTTTTTGTTTTTTTAACTTTTTAACTTGGCTAGCTACTTTTGCTTGATCAACGATCACCGCCTCTATCGGGGTTACTTGCGAGACCACAGGGATAGGTTTTGGCGTTGAGGTATAGTCGCCCATTACCAAGACTACAATCAAACCAAGATGTAAACCAATACTTAAAATTAGTGGTTTATGTTTTGTATTCACCTGTTACTTCTCCGGCATATCGGTCATTAAACCCACTGATGGCACACCCGCTTTTTGTTGAAGCAAGACCATTAATTGAATAACAGCATCATAAGATACTGCACCATCGGCATTAACGACTACAGGCGTATTAGGCTCAACTTCTAAATGAGCCTTAACTAAAACAGCAACTTCATTAGCTGACATCGCATCATTTTTACTCGTACCAACGGCTAAATAATAATTACCCTCTGAGTCAACCGAAGCGACTAGTGGCGGTTTAGAGTCTTTATCTAACGCTTTTGCGTCTGCTTTAGGTAAATCAACTTTAACACCTTGTGTTACTAGGGGAGCCGTTACCATAAAAATAATTAATAGTACCAACATCACATCGATATAAGGTACCACATTTATTTCTGCAACTTTCTTTCGTTTAACGCGAGTATACATTTGAATTCCTCAGCTCCTGTATTGCCTAACTTAATATCTAACTCAAAGGCCAAGCTATTTTTGTTCAGCAGCTGATTGGCGCTGTAAGATACTTGAAAACTCATCAATAAAATTAATATAACTATTTTCAAGCTTTTCAACATGGTGACTAAAACGGTTAAACGCCATCACTGCAGGAATTGCCGCAAAAAGTCCCATAGCGGTGGCAATTAAAGCCTCAGCAATACCTGGAGCAACAGAAGCTAAGGTTGCCTGTTGAACAGCGCCAAGTCCAATGAATGAGTTCATAATACCCCACACAGTTCCAAACAAACCAATATACGGGCTAATGGAGCCAACAGTTGCCATAAAGGTTAAATGTATTTCTAATTCGTCGACTTCTCTGGAGAGTGAAACACGCATAGCACGGTGAGTACCATCGACAACGGCTTGTGGGGTATTCATATTTGACTTTCTTAATTTTGCAAATTCTTTAAAACCGGCAATAAATAGGCTTTCAATACCGGTAATATTGCTTTGAGCAGAGACTTCGATGTATAACTTGCTTAAATCAGCCCCACTCCAAAATTTATCCTCAAAAGACTTTAATTGCTGCTGAGCAGCTTTAATAGCTTTCTGCCGTTGAAAAATCATAGTCCAACAAGTAACTGAAAAACCTAACAGAATCAGCATGACGAACTTAACCAATAAACTGGCATGTAATACTAAATCAAAAACCGAAAATTCAGCTGACACTTTTAAACACTCCTAATATAGCTTTGGGAATACCACAAGGCTTAGCCTCACGAGACCTAATACAGGCAACACGAACGATTAAACTCGCTAACAATTGTTGCTTTTGATTGGTGATTTTCTGAGCAAAAACAAGACTCGCTGCTTTCAAATGCAATATCTCTGTATTGACATTAAGTAAATCATCCAGCTTTGCCGAGGCAATATTATCCATTTCAACCTTTGAGACCACAAAACCTATGTTTTGTTCTAAGAGAATTGACTGATTTATACCCAGTGCTCTTAACCACTCAGTTCGACCGCGTTCAAAAAATTTTAAATAGTTGGCATAATAAACAATACCCCCAGCATCAGTATCTTCATAAAAAACGCGAATTTGATAATTATGGTATGTTGCAGGCATAAGAGTTATACGAGTAGTTTTAAGTTGATTAATTAAGTGATGTATATTAATAGATAAAGTATCGGTATCACAAGGGATTATGGCAATTTATTAAGATAAAATTGTAAATAACTAACTTAAAAGTTAATTATTACTACAACTTTCTTATTTTAGAATAAAGCGCTCAACGTTTCATTAGACTCAAAGATTAACCATTAGAAATTTTTTCTATAAAGCTACTATTAATGCTAGATTTCACTGATACTTAATAACGAGAATTACAATTAAAATCGATAAAAAAATATTCATTAGAAAAAGTAATGAATAGCTATTAATTTTATTAGTTTGTCACTTTTGATATGGTCGTTTATTATAAAATTTGTTTCTGAACTAACGAAGTAAATCAATCGTTTTCACTAATGGTTACTTGATTAGTAAAATAATGTTCAGTAATTTTTTTGAATTAGCAGACATGTGTTTCTTCCCGAAACTCACTGAAATATACAACTTCCTTTTAACAACTTGATTAGTTGACCCGTACTTAGTTTACGGGTTTTTTTTTACCTACAATAAATATCACTTCTCAATTTAGAGTAATATTAACTTTCTTTTTTTAGGCCAAAATGCTGATAAGCCCGGTCTGTTGCAATACGACCTCGAGGTGTGCGTTGCAAGAAACCCTGTTGAATCAGAAAAGGTTCAATAACATCTTCAATGGTTTCTCGTTCTTCACCAATAGCTGCAGCGACATTGTCTAAACCTACCGGGCCACCCATAAATTTATCAATAATAGCACTGAGTAGTTTACGGTCCATGATATCAAAGCCTTCGCTATCAACTTCTAACATATTTAGTGCTTTCTCAGCAGTATCTTGATTGACAATACCCTCGGTTTTTACGTCAGCATAGTCTCTAACGCGTCTCAGTAATCGATTAGCAATTCTGGGAGTACCACGCGAGCGTTTTGCAACTTCTAAGGCCCCTTGATGGTCTATGGTTAAATTAAGAAAATGCGCTGAGCGCGTAATGATTTGGGTAAGGTCGGTCACATTGTAAAACTCTAAGCGTTGAACAATGCCAAAACGGTCTCTTAACGGTGATGTTAACGCACCAGCACGAGTTGTTGCGCCAATTAAAGTGAAGGCAGGTAAATCAAGTTTTATTGAACGGGCCGCTGGCCCCTCACCTATCATAATATCTAATTGGTAGTCTTCCATTGCCGGATAAAGAATCTCTTCAACAATGGGGCTCAAGCGATGAATTTCATCTATAAACAAAACATCATTTTCTTCTAAATTTGTCAGTAAAGCAGCTAAGTCTCCTGCTTTTTCAAGCACAGGACCTGAAGTGGTTCGAATACTTACCCCCATTTCATTAGCAACAATATTAGCTAAGGTAGTTTTGCCTAGGCCTGGAGGACCAAAAATAAGTAAATGGTCAAGGGGCTCATTACGTTTTTTAGCGGCTGGAATAAATATTTCCATTTGCGCTTTAACATGGCTTTGTCCGGTATAATCAGCCAATAACTTGGGACGTATAGCCCTATCAACAGGTTCATCTTCGATGGTTTCTATTGGTTGTATTAACCGATCTGCTTCTATCATTACTTTTCCTTCACCCTAAAACGCGCCCTTAAAGCATAGACTTTAAGGAAAAACGAATAATATCTTCACTTTTCATTTCACTATTATACACTGACCTAACAGCTTTATCAGCTTGGCCTTGCGAATAGCCTAGTGAAATCAATGCATTGATTGCGTCACCTTTTTCATCATTAATCACCTTTAATTCATGATGGGCTACCACCGGCAAATCACCCACCATTAACGAAGAGTTATCACTTTGCCAGTCTTTTAATCGATCCCTGATTTCAATTAATAAACGCTCAGCTGTTTTTTTACCCACACCTGGAATTTTTACGATAGTCGCTAAATCATTATGTATCACACAGCTAACAAATTGGTCTGCTGACATTCCTGATAAGATAGCCAAACCCAACTTGGGTCCAACACCATTGACTTTTAATAAAATCCTAAACAGTTTGCGCTCAATTTTATTAGCAAAACCATACAGGAGTTGAGCATCTTCACGAACAACAAAGTGAGTATAGACAATCGCTTCTTGATTAACTTCTGGAAGTGCATAAATACTGGTCATCGGCATAGTGACTTCATAGCCAACACCTGAACATTCTATTAATATCTCTGGTGCTATTTTTTCTAACAATATTCCACGTAAACGACCAATCACATCGATGAACCTTTATTATTATCCTATATCGCAACAATAGCACTAGATATTTATACAGTAAAGAAAAAGCTATCGCTTGAAAGTTGCTAATCAATCATTGTGAGTAATTTCTTTTAATTACCTTAATCTTCCTCTGACAATTTTAGATGCTTGACCTGACATCTTTGCTAAATATTCATGACTATGACCGTGACAAAGTGCTACCGCTAGTGCATCTGCTGCATCTTCTTGCGGATTGGCTGGTAACTTTAAAATAGACTTTACCATATGCTGTACTTGACTTTTATCCGCTGCACCGGTGCCAACAACCGATTGTTTTATTTGCCTTGCAGAATATTCAGCGATTAATAGCCCGGAATTAGTAGCCGCAACAATTGCTGCCCCCCTGGCTTGTCCAAGTTTAAGTGCCGAATCTGGATTTTTTGCCATAAAAACTTGTTCAATGGCAAAGAGATCCGGTTTAAATTGAATAATAAGTTCTGATACACCGGCAAAAATTGTTTGTAGGCGCGAACCTAAGACTTTACTGGCTGGGTCTTTATCTGAGCCCATCGCCTTAATACAGCCACTGCCAAGGTAGGTAAACTTTCTGCCTTCTTGTTTAATCACGCCATAACCTGTTAAACGTGAGCCGGGGTCTATACCGAGAATGATAGTCATATTTTCTCTGTCATTTTAAAATACTAAGTTAAGGATAAAAGGAAGTGGTCTTAATTCATAGCTTAAAAATAAAAATGCAGCCAAAACATTTGTTTTAACTGCATTAACGGATAGAAAATTTACTTAAATAATCCTTAAGCTTTCCTTATCACCTTTTTATTCTGCTGACTTTTCTTCTTTAGGAAGACAAGCAATCGCTAACTCAAGTAATTGTGCAGGGTTTGCCTTACCGGGTGCATTCGTTAGTGGACAAGCCGCAGTAGTGGTTTTAGGAAATGCCATTACATCTCGAATAGAACTCGACCCTGTCATTAACATCACCAAACGGTCCAGACCAAAAGCTAAACCCGCATGCGGTGGTGCGCCGTATTGAAGTGCTTCTAATAAGAAGCCAAATTTTTCTTGGGCTTCTTCATCACTAATGCCTAAGATTCTAAATACTGCTGCTTGCATATCTTGGTTATGAATACGAACAGAGCCACCACCTAATTCACAACCATTTAATACCATATCGTAAGCATTTGATAATGCACCAATAGGCTTAGCCTCTAATTGCTCGGCGGTTAAGTTTGTTGGTGCGGTAAACGGGTGATGCAACGCATGCATATGACCATCAATTTCTTCAAACATTGGAAAATCAACGACCCATAATGGTTTCCAATCACCTTTAAGTAAATCTAACTCCTCACCTATTTTAAGGCGAAGCGCACCCAATGATTCAGTAACCACATTATAAGTATCTGAACCAAAGAAAATGACATCACCCGTTTGAGCATTGGTACGGGTTAAAATAGCGGTGACTTCCTCTTTCGATAAGAATTTCAATACTGGAGATTGTAATCCCTCTATGCCTGTAGCCAACGCTGCAGCTATGTCATTGACTTTCATCCATGGCATGCCTTTAGCGCCGTAAATACCGACAAACTTAGTTAGTTCATCAATACCTTTACGTGAAAACTTAGCTGCGCCACCAGGAACACAAATAACAGCAACACGACCTTGTTCATCATTTGCTGGACCTGAAAAAACTTTAAACTCAACATTTTTTAAAATATCAGCAACATCCACAATCTCTAATGGATTACGAAGATCGGGTTTATCAGATCCAAAACGAGTCATGGCTTCAAGGTAAGTCATACGTGGGAAAGAACCTAAATCAACGTCCATCAACTCTTTAAATAAGTTAACAATCATTGTTTCAGCAACCGCCATCACTTGATCACTGCTCATGAACGAGGTTTCAATATCGATTTGAGTAAATTCTGGTTGCCTGTCAGCACGTAAATCTTCATCACGGAAACATTTTACGATTTGATAATAACGCTCCATTCCAGACATCATTAACAATTGTTTATATAATTGTGGTGATTGAGGCAGTGCAAAAAAACTGCCTTTATGTGTGCGACTTGGCACTAAATAATCACGAGCACCTTCTGGAGTTGCTGCGGTAAGAATAGGGGTTTCAATATCAATAAAGCCTTGGCCTTCTAATGACGACCGAACTTTAGAGGTCACTTTTGCACGAAAACGCATGCGTTCGGTCATTTCAGGACGGCGTAAATCAAGGTAGCGATATTTTAAACGCTGCTCTTCAGAATTAGTTTGGTTCGGGTCAAGCGGCAAAGGCGCAGATTTGTTCAAGATGGTCAGTTCTAAACCTAGAACTTCAATAGCACCGGTTGCCATTTTCTTATTTACTTGTCCTTCGGGACGAGCACGAACAATACCTTTGAGCTGCACACAAAACTCATTACGCAAGCTATTTGCTGTGGCTAAAACTTCGGGTAAGTCTGGATCATAAACAACTTGCACTAAGCCTTCACGATCACGGAGATCTAAAAAGATCACTGCCCCTAAATCACGACGTTTATTTACCCAACCACAAAGAGTTACTTCTTGACCAATATGAGATTCATTAACCTCACCACAATAAAGACTACGCATGTATTTTTCCTGAAAGTGTCACTAAAAGTTCCCATCTAAAAAAGCCGAGCATAATGCGCCACTTTTGTTGATAGAATAAAAATGTCGTCATTATAAAGCAATCACATCTAATGTCACCTGTGAACATCAGTTTCCCTTAGTTAATATTTCAGTTAAAATAGCAGTTATAAAATTTATTCCGACTCTTAACAAGAAATTTATTCATGTCTCCATCTAAAACTGATGTCATTTTTTCAAATAAACAAAGCCAAGTAAAAGACTTTACTTTTGATGCTCAAGTCGTTGAAGTATTTCCTGATATGATTAGCCGTTCAGTACCTGGTTATAATACTATCATCGAAACCATCGGCCGTTTAAGTGAACGTTTTGTTACCGACCATTCCAATGTTTATGATTTAGGCTGTTCATTAGGAGCGGCAACATTAGCGATGCGCCAAGGTATTACAGCTAAAAACTGTCAACTTATCGGTATTGATAATTCTTCAGCAATGGTTGAACGTTGTAAAATGCATATAAATGCATATAAGGGTCAAACCCCGGTGCAAATTATCGAAGGGAATATGCAAGACATCGTTATTGAAAACGCTTCAATGGTAGTGCTCAACTTTACGTTACAATTTATTGAACCTGAACAGCGACAAAGTTTACTTAATAAAATATCGAAAGGTTTAAATCCCGGTGGCTTATTGGTTATTTCTGAAAAAATATCAGACAGTGATGAGGTTTGCCGTAACTTACTAACCGACTTACATCATAACTTTAAACGCGCGAACGGCTATAGCGAACTTGAAATTGCGCAAAAACGGACAGCCCTTGAAAATGTAATGCGCACCGATACGCTAGAGGTTCACCAACAACGGTTAGCCACTGCCGGATTTTCACATGTAAGCCCTTGGTTTCAATGTTTTAACTTCTTTTCACTTATCGCTATTAAAGCGTAATAATATTAATAAACACATGACTTCATTTAATAAATTCTACCAAAAAATAGCCAGCAATCGTTTAAGTCACTGGCTTAATATACTGCCTGCACAATTAAGTGACTGGTATAGCAATAACTTACATGGTGAGTATAAACATTGGCAAAAAACACTCGATGCCCTGCCTGAGCCCAAAAACGACTCCCCGGTTGAACTAACTAACAGTGTCTCTGTTGGCAGTAGTCTCGATGTTGAAACAGGTGTTATTAGCCAAGGTGAGTATAAACGATTAGACAATCTATTGAGAAAATTCAAACCATGGCGAAAAGGCCCTTACCATATACACGGCTTGCACATTGATACCGAATGGCGAAGTGACTTTAAATGGGACCGCTTACTCCCTCATATTAGTGACTTAACAGGCAAATACGTTTTAGATATAGGCTGTGGCAGCGGTTATCATTTATGGCGAATGCGCGGTGCTGGTGCTAAATTTGTTGTTGGTATTGACCCCACGCAGCTCTTTTTAATGCAATTTAATGCTATTCAACATTTTATTAATGATGACAATGTCCACTTATTACCTTTGGGTGTCGAACAACTGCCTCAATTAAAAGCCTTTGACACGGTATTTGCTATGGGCGTTTTATACCATAGGCGCTCACCTATCGACTTTCTTTATCAGTTAAAAGCTCAATTAGTTCAAGGTGGCGAGTTAGTCTTAGAAACCTTAATTGTTGATGGTGATGAAAATACGGTACTTGTGCCCGGTGAGCGTTATGCAAAAATGCGGAATGTTTGGTTTTTACCTAGCGCTTTAGCTATGTGTGCTTGGCTTGAACGTTGTGGTTTTAAAAACATTCGGATGGTTAACACCGATATTACCGCCCTTGACGAACAGCGAAAAACCGATTGGATAGATACTGAGTCATTAAAAGACTTTATCGACCCCAAGGATCCAACAAAAACTATTGAAGGCTACCCTGCGCCACAACGGGCTATTTTTATCGCCACAACCTAGATTGATTAATTCTATCTATTGCGCAAAACCAGTATTCAAGTAATGTATATTGTTAGAGATAAAGTAGTTTTTATTTAAGACCTTGATTTAAACACTAGTGATGCAGGAATGTTATGAACAAAATGTGGGTAGAGCGAAAACAAGCAAGTGTTACTAAACGTCAACAAGATCACCGCAGCCCTTTTCAGCGAGACCGGGCACGGATATTACATTCTGCTTCATTTAGGCGACTTCAATCTAAAACTCAAGTGATGGGCAGTGGTCAGAGTGACTTTTACCGTACCCGCCTAACTCACTCTCTTGAAGCAGCTCAAATTGGCTCGGGTATCATTGCTCAATTAAGATCAAAGTACGCCGCATTATGTCGTCAATTGTTTCCTGACGACGATACATTAATTGAATCAATTTGCCTCGCACATGATATTGGTCACCCACCGTTTGGTCATGGTGGTGAAATTGCGTTACATTTTATGATGCGCAATCATGGTGGTTTTGAAGGAAATGGGCAAACTTTTAGAATTGTTGCGCACTTAGACCCCTTTAGCGAAAATGCAGGAATGAATCTAACGCGACGGTCATTATTAGGTTTACTCAAATACCCTCAAACCATTGAACAATTAACTAATCAGCAAGCGGTTAACGTTCCGGATAATCATCGACAATTAAAAGCAGGTGACTGGCATCCACCTAAAGGCATTTATAGTGATGATCTGGCATTATTAGACTGGGTACTTGCACCACTATCGGCTAGTGATAAAGAAAAATTTCAACAAATAAAAGTCAATACTGACTCACATCATAAGACGATTTTCAAGTCCCTTGATTGTTCCATTATGGAGTTGGCTGATGATATTGCTTACGGTATACATGATTTAGAGGATGCGATTGTTACAAGTATTGTCAATCGTAATGACTTTGACACCCATGTTATTAAAAAGCTTTTAACAATTGATGATGCTTGGTTACAAGATTACAGTAAAACGTTAACCGATAAACTTTTTTGTCAGCAGCACTTTAAGCAAAAAGAAGCCATTGGTGGTTTAGTTAATTACCTAATAACCGCGATTGAAATAATTGATGGCAACGAATTAGATGGTCATGACTTTACCGAACCCTTACTAAAATACAATGCCCGTTTACCCAAAGAAAAAGCACAAGCGTTACAAATATTCAAAGACTTTGTTTATCTATTTGTTATCAAACAAACAGGTATCCAGCGTATTGAATATCGTGGCCAACAAATTGTCATGGAAATATTTGAAGCCCTGTCATCTGATCCCCTGCGTTTATTACCAAGTAACACCGCTTCACGTTGGCAAAAAGCAAAGGATAACCAACATAATCATCAAAGAGTGATTGCTGATTATGTTGCGGGCATGACCGATGAATACGCGACAAGCATATATCAAACACTATTTTCACCTACCACAGGTACCAGTTATCGGGAGCCTAACTTCTAGCTAATCGCTTTAGATACTCACATAAAGCAATAATGATTATTCTATGATTTTCTACTTTGTCGCTATATTGCCTTAGCTTACGATAAAGTAGTGACTATCTTGTATCAAAAATTGTCTAAATAACAATGTTTAACGCAGCGAACAGTTAGGTACCCTTGGTTATTTTCTTGTTATATTAAGACATACTAAACACGCAAAAAACCTTTAATATATATCCACTTCCCAACATCTATTAATTAAATACGTCATCCTTGTAACAACTTTGCCATAGGAGTAATTGGTAGTAATTAAGGTATAAACTATATTTAGTTATATATGGAATTAATTCACAAAAGGAGATGATTGTGAGTATTTGGAGGAAAATAAGACAACCGCTTATTATTCTAGTTATTGGCGGTGCTGCTATGGCATCGATTATGGCATCTAAACCAACACCTAAACCTAATCAAGATCTACTAGCTGAAACTCCTAAAACGGGAGTAACTGTTCAAACAGCGATTAGGGGTACAATGCCTTTGAATCAGTTTTAAATGCAAGTACTGACCGTTTTCGTCCTATCGTACTAACTTCCTTAACTACCTTTGCTGGTTTATTACCTATTTTGTTTGAGCGTAGCGCCCAAGCCCAGTTTTTAATCCCTATGGTGATCTCGTTAGCCTTCGGCGTTTTGTTTGCATCGGTTGTTACCTTAGTAATGGTGACTTGTGCCTATGTAAGTGGCCACTCAGTTGGTCAACGGATAAAACACCTAATTGGATGGGCGATGAATAAATTAGAGATGTCCGCGCCAAGTGTAGATATAAAACCTAATACGGTTAGTGAAAAAAAGACTAGTTAAGTCATCCTTTTATGCCCTCGTTACAGTTTTATTTAAGGCTAAGCATGAGCTAATATTAACTATTTAAGCACATTGAACAATACTTAAAACAGATCAACTGTCTATTCCACACCAATATAAAAAAACACCACGGAAGCCGTGGTGTTTTCATTAATCAACGTCAATTATTTAAACACTGAATCAACCGCAATCAATTCAATATTTTTAACCGCTAGTGTTAGTTTATAGCTTTCGATAATTTTATCAGTGGCTAGCAATTCGGCTGGTTTCTCTGAATTATAGGTCAATGGCGACAATTGCTCAGACAGCAAACGCTTTTTCATATCTTCACCATCAGCTGAAATAAAGACATACTGAATATCATCGGTTTGTAAATTTTCTTTAATCACTCTATTGACATCGGCTAAAGATAATTGAGCAAACTGTTTACGTACATACTTTACAAATTCGTCAGTTTGATAAAACTCACTATCAAGTGCGTAGCCCAATTGTTGATCCTGACTAGCCACTAATTGCGGCGCATAATTGGTAAGGTAATTACGCGTTGCTTGGAAGTTTTTTTCGCTCATACCATCGGCAATTAATTTGTCCAACTCATACACCGCTGCCCGTGTTGCAAAATGCGCATCGTTATTTGAACGTAATGGGCGTAACCAAACTTGAAATATTTGACTAGAACGACCTAAATTAGCGTCAGGTTTGGTTTTGAACATACCACGAGGGAAGTATTCAATGTATGAATAGTCGCCGTAGTTCATACCACGAGCCTGGCGTATTTGTTTATACAGATAACTGTTTGAACTTCTGTGCTCACCAAAATACGATCGCACTAACCACAGTGCCGCCCAATCTTTATCATTACGGATAGTATCGATTGGAAAACCAAAAGAAACGGCTGTTGATTGTGCACTCTTTTCAACAATAGTTGCGTGATGACCTTTTAATACCGGTGCCTTGTCGATAATTAAACGCTTTTCATCACCTACTGGCAATGACGCTAAATCAGTAATTAACTGGGTTTTCAAATTACTTGGCATAGCCCCCGTTATACCTAGATGTAACTTGGCTTGAGTGAGTTGGGCGCTATAGAAAGCTTTAAGGTCTTCAATGGTAATAGCGGCTAAATCAGATAAGTCACCACTATTAAAATGTTGGTAAGAGTGACCTTGATAAAGCTTGCTATAGAGTACTTCTTTGCCAAGCTCTTCATCATTAGAAGATTTAAGTCCTGATTCAATGCCGTCAATCAATTCTTTTTTCAGACGTTTAAAATCATCTTCGCGCCAGCCAGGATTGAGTAATTGATCACTAATGAGTTGGTACCATTGATCAGCATTGTCTTTATGCACACGACCAGTAAATGACATCATTTCTTTGTCAAGTTGAGACGAAAACTGACCTGCTAATGGATATAAACCCTCTTGAATTTCTTTATAGGTACGTGTCTCTGAACCACCTTGACTTAAAATACGTGCAGTTAATGCTGCTACACCTTTTTTACCTGCGGGATCTGCTGCAGCACCCGTATAAAATAAAAAGTTAACATCAATTAATGGCGAGTCATTAGTTTTATCTAATACCGAAAATTTTGTTGTGCTCGACTGTGACTTTTTCAGTTCTATTTTTGCAACCGCTGCATTTAAGTTAACTTCTTGCTCAAAATTAGTCACTTTATCTAATTCAGATAATGTGACGGTTGTACGGTTTTCATCAATAAAGTATTTATTGGCGATGCGTTGCATATCTTCAGCAGAAATATTATTGAAGCTATTATAAAGATGATTGATAGTTTCAGGGTCTCGGTCAAAGTGCATATAGCTCGCCAGTGTTGAAGCAATAGACTCAGAAGAATCTAACCCGTTGACAAAACTATATCTTAAGTTCGATTTTAAATTGTCGAGTTTATCAGTTGAAACTAACTCAGTACGTGCTTGAACATAGGTTCGATTAATAGCATCTCGGACTGTTGCTAAGTCTTTTTCTTCGTTAACCTTAATGAATACATGACGTAAACCAGCATCTTTTGTTTCTGGATTGTAGTTAAACATCTGGCTCGCCAACTGCTTGTCTACCACTAACTCTTGATATAACGCTGAGTTATTTGAAAAGTATAACTCTGAAATTAAATCTAACGCCGCGCGATCTTTTTTCTTCGGTTGCCAATTAGCACCTTTATACGACACTAATAACCAATGGCCCGGTAAGCCCTCAAATTTTTCATGAACATATTTCGCCATCTTTTGTTTTGGCTCTTGGGTAATCTTGTTGACAAATCCACCTTTTTTCCAAGTACCCCAATGCTTTTCAACCATAGTCATGGTTGCTTGTGGCTCAACATCACCAACAATTACTAAAGAAACATATTCCGGTTTATAAAACTGCTGAAAGAATTTTTCACCATAAGCAATTTGTTCAGGCATTGCTTCCACATCTTCAAAAAATCCCATCGTGGTATGTTTATAAGTATGCGTATCGAAGGCTTTATTACGAACAGCAGCGAGTAATTTACGCGTTGGACTAGCATTGTTTTTTAGGTATTCTCCCTTTACCGTTAGTGCTTCGGTTTTAAATTGTGCATCGCTGTAGCTAAGGTTTTTAAAGTGATCCGCTTGAATTTCTAGTACTTTATCCAAGTGTTCCTTAGAAAAGTCTAAATGGTAATTAGTGTAATCATTGGTTGTGTAGGCACCATTATCAACACCTGCATTTTTAAATAAGTCTGAGTAAATATCTTGGGGAAACTTTTCTGATCCCTTAAACATCATATGTTCAAAAAAATGGGCAAAGCCTGTTCTCCCAGCTTCATCTTCATCACGAGAGCCCACAGATACAGGGATTTGTACAGAAACAAGATCAGGATAATCCGTTTGTACAATTAAGACTCGCAAGCCATTGGGTAACTCTTTAAAGACATAATTTTGACTAAACACTTTGTTCGAGTTTTTCTGAATAGAAGTGACTGGTGACGTTGAATTTTCCTTGGTTGGCGTTACTAAACAAGCCGATAGAGTAAAACTGGCGGCTATCAAAGCCGCTAAACATTTTATTTTCATTATTGTTCCCTTTATTGTTATGTCGACATATTATGAAACTTGTAACTTTTATTCATCAATTTCATGAATAATTTATAAAATTTTATGTAACAAAATCAATACATCAATACATTCAAAACTTATAAAGTCTAATCGATGACAAAAAATATAATTAACAAAAGTGTTATTAATACAAAAACCCATGGGTATTCAGTGATAGATAATGCTCATTTTTTCGGTGTCACATAAGTATCGATTACCGGCCAGAGACGCAAAGCAACTTCATTTATTTGTCAGT
>CAWVSL010000045.1:0-21218 GCA_963933115.1 uncultured Colwellia sp. | reverse complement strand
CTGTTAACGTTGTTTTACCGTGATCTACGTGACCGATTGTACCAACATTGACATGCGGTTTTAAACGTTCAAATTTAGCTTTAGCCATCTTAAATTACCTTTAATTTATTAAAAGCCCGGTCAACTTGACGGGGCAAGACGCGCTTATTATCTTTAATGAGATAATAAGTCCCGCCTAATGTATTTGCATTATAGTCTCTGCAACTTTCTTTGGCGCTTCATTGTACTTTAGAAACTCCATTGAATAAGATGCACGACCTTGAGTAGCACTACGTAAAGCCGTAGCATAACCAAACATTTCAGATAGAGGTACTGTTGCATTTACTATCTTAGAACCTGCAGGACCTTCGTCCATGCCATCAATCATGCCGCGACGGCGATTCAAATCACCGACAACATCACCCATGTTTTCTTCTGGCGTAGTTACTTCAACTTTCATCATTGGCTCGAGTATAACAGGTGACGCTTCTAACGCCCCTTTTCTAAAGCCAATCGAAGCAGCAACCTTAAACGCCATTTCATTTGAGTCAACGTCATGAAAAGACCCATCATAAAGAGTGACTTTAATGTCTAATAATGGAAAACCAGCTAAAACACCGCTATCCATCTGCTCTCTACAGCCCTTTTCAATTGCTGGGATGTATTCTTTTGGAACACTGCCACCAACAATTTCGTTAACAAATTCAAATCCGTTTCCTGCTTCCAAAGGTTCCATCTTCAACCAAACATGACCAAATTGACCTTTGCCGCCTGATTGACGAACAAACTTACCTTCAACTTCCACGGTTGAGCGTATAGTTTCGCGATAAGCAACTTGAGGCTTACCTACGTTACAGTCAACGTTAAACTCACGTCGCATACGCTCAACTAAAACCTCAAGATGTAACTCACCCATACCTGAGATAATGGTTTGACCTGACTCTTCATCCGTCATAACACGAAATGAAGGGTCTTCTGCTGCAAGTTTCCCTAGAGCACCTGACATCTTGTCTTGGGCAGCTAAAGTTCTTGGCTCTACAGCAACTGAAATAACCGGTTCAGGAAATTCCATACGTTCTAAAGTGATTACATGATTTGCATCACATAGTGTATCGCCAGTGGTTACTTCTTTTAAACCAATAGCGGCAGCAATATCACCGGCACGTACTTCTTTAATCTCTTCACGATCATTTGCATGCATTTGTACAATGCGACCAAAACGTTCTTTTTTACCCTTTACTGGATTGTAAATACTGTCACCAGTTTTTACTACACCAGAGTAGACACGAAAGAAAGTTAAAGTCCCAACAAATGGGTCAGTCGCAACCTTAAACGCTAATGCAGAAAAAGGTGCATTATCGTCGGCTTGACGACAGTCTTCAGTCTCGTTTTTATCATCCTTAATACCCTTAATCGCAACAACTTCTGTTGGCGAAGGTAAAAAGTCTACAACAGCATCAAGTACCGCTTGAACACCTTTATTCTTGAAAGCTGAGCCACAAGTACAAAGGATGATTTCATTGTTTAGTGTACGTGTTCGTAGTGCTGTTTTTATTTCTTGTTCGGATATAGCAGCACCTTCAAGGTACTTATCCATTATTACTTCAGAGACTTCAGCTGCTTCAGAAATAAGATTTTCGCGCCACTCGTTCGCTAAATCTTGCATATCAGCAGGAATGTCTTCATAAGTAAAACTCATGCCCTGGTCACTTTCGTTCCAGTTAATGGCTTTCATTTTAATTAAGTCAACAACACCTGCAAATTCTTCTTCAGCACCAATCGCTAAATGGATTGGCACAGCATTAGCACCTAAACGAGTAGATAATTGCTCAACAACCGCTAAAAAATCAGCGCCTGTACGATCCATTTTATTCACAAAAACTATACGGGGAACGGAATATTTTTCCATTTGACGCCATACAGTTTCTGTTTGTGGTTGTACACCAGAAGAAGCACAAAGTACTAAGACAGCACCATCAAGTACACGTAAAGAACGTTCTACTTCAATGGTAAAGTCAACATGACCTGGGGTATCAATAATATTGATCCGGTGATCAGCAAATTGCCCTTCCATACCTTTCCAGAAACAAGTAGTAGCCGCAGAAGTAATAGTAATACCTCGCTCTTGTTCTTGTTCCATCCAGTCCATAGTGGCTGCGCCATCATGAACTTCACCAATCTTATGTGAAAGACCGGTATAAAAAAGTACTCTTTCTGTTGTTGTCGTTTTACCAGCATCTACGTGCGCACAAATACCGATATTTCGGTAACGCTCTATAGGGGTGATACGAGCCACAATTACATCCTCAAACTGAGATTATTTCTCAGAGTATATAAAACTTTAACGACCTTTCGATGACTAATATACCAACTATTAATCCAAAAAAAGGCCATCAGAGCAATCCTCTTTCTACCAGCGGTAGTGAGCGAATGCTTTGTTAGCGTCAGCCATACGGTGAACGTCTTCACGTTTCTTAACCGCACTACCTTTGCTGTCAGCTGCATCTAACATTTCGTTAGCTAAGCGCTGAGCCATTGATTTTTCACCACGTTTACGAGCTGCTTCAACTAACCAACGCATGGCTAGAGCATTACGACGTACCGGACGAACTTCAACTGGAACCTGATAAGTAGAACCACCAACACGACGAGACTTAACTTCGACTTGTGGACGGATATTATCTAAAGCTGTTTCAAACACCTCTAAATGATCTTTTTCAGATTTCTCAACTAAAATGTCTAATGCACCGTAAACAATTTTTTCGGCAGTAGATTTCTTACCATCAACCATTAAAATGTTGATGAATTTTGCTAAAAGTTCATTATGGAACTTAGGATCTGGCAATATTTTACGTTGCCCAACGACGCGTCTTCTTGGCATCTCAATTCTCCGTACTATTCAGGTTTAACCCAAAATATGTAAATTATAAAAATTTTTAATTTGGCCTTACTTAACGTAGCTTTATTTCTTTAAGAAGAAATGAAACTGCTAAGACTTAGGTCGTTTAGCACCGTATTTAGAACGGCCTTGTCTTCTATCGCTTACACCAGAACAATCTAGTGCGCCACGAACGGTGTGATAACGCACACCTGGTAAATCTTTAACACGACCACCGCGGATTAAAATCACGCTATGTTCTTGTAAGTTATGACCTTCACCACCGATGTAAGATGTAACTTCGAAGCCGTTAGTTAAACGAACACGAGCAACTTTACGAAGTGCAGAGTTAGGTTTCTTTGGTGTAGTTGTATACACACGAGTACATACGCCACGACGTTGTGGACAAGCTTGTAACGCTGGAACGTTACTTTTAGTGACTTGTCTAACGCGAGGTTTACGTACTAATTGGTTAATAGTTGCCATTAAATAGCTCCAAATTAGTTAAGTTTGTGTAAATTCCAATCAATGGGAGAATCTACACGCTTGTAAACGCGAAAACCGCTACCTAACGTTCAAAGCCAACTAGGCTAGAATATTAGGTCGCGGCATTCTACTGGTCAAGCTTTGGTCTGTCAAGTCTGGTAGGGCCAAAGCTCCAATATTTTTCATTAATGTGCCAATAAAAAAGCCAATGATTAAATAATTAATCATTGGCTTTAAGTCTATTGTACCCAGCTATTTATGACTGGGACATATAGAATCTATACCGTCTACTCACCAGCACCAGACATTAAGTCTGAATTTAGCGCATCAGCTAATGCTTTTTCCGCATCATCCGCTGAAACTTTCACTTCAACTTCACGACCAGCAGCGCGTTTACGTGCCCGTTCCTGATGGTATGAATAACCCGTACCTGCAGGAATTAATCGGCCAACAATTACGTTTTCTTTCAGACCACGTAAGCCATCTTTCTTACCAGCTACAGCGGCTTCTGTAAGCACACGTGTAGTTTCTTGGAAAGATGCAGCAGATATAAATGATTCGGTTGCTAATGAGGCCTTAGTGATACCCATCATTTGCATTTCATATTCTGCAGGTTCCTTACCTTCAGCTTCAAGTTCACGGTTGCCGATATTTACACGAGCAACTTCAACTATTTCACCTTTAAGGAAATCACTGTCGCCACCTTTAAGGATTAAACACTTGCGAATCATTTGACGAACAATGACCTCAATATGCTTATCATTAATTTTTACACCTTGTAAACGATAGACTTCTTGTACTTCGTTCACAATGTAATTGGCAACAGGTGATACACCACGTAAACGCAAGATATCATGTGGCGACTCAGGACCATCGGCGATTACTTCACCGATTAGAACTTGCTCACCTTCATAAACGTTTAATAAGCGCGTTTTAGGGATCATCTCTTCGTATACTTCACCACTAGGTTGAGTGATTAATAAACGAACTTTACCTTTAGTCTCTTTACCAAAAGCAACAACACCAGTTTTCTCAGCAAGAATCGCTGGAAGTTTAGGTTTACGTGCTTCAAATAAATCAGCAACACGAGGAAGACCACCAGTAATATCACGGGTTTTAGAGCTTGCTTGTGGTATACGAGCAAGTGCATCACCAATGTTTACGTCGGCACCATCTTCTAGGTTAACAATTGCGTTACCTGGTAAGTAGTATAATGCAGGAATTTCAGTACCCGCAATCATGACTTCATTACCTTTAGCATCAACTAGTTTTAATGCTGGGCGCATTTCTTTACCCGTGGCATTACGTTGTGCGGCATCAGTAATAATGATACTTGATAAGCCCGTTAGATCATCTGTTTGGCGTACCATAGTCACACCATCAACTAAATCAGAGAACTGAACTTTACCGGCAACTTCTGTAATAATAGGATGCGTATGCGGATCCCAATTAGCAATAGTTTCACCAGACTTAAGAACACCACCATCTTTCTTAGAAAGCACAGAACCGTAAGGTACTTTATAACGTTCTTTCTCACGACCTAGCTCATCAATAACTGTAATTTCTGATGAACGAGAGGTGATGACTAAGTGCTTAGATGAGTTAGTTACATATTTTGCATTTTGTAACTTCATCGTACCGTTATTTTTAACTTGAACACTGTTTTCAGCAGAAGCACGAGATGCTGCGCCACCGATGTGGAACGTACGCATAGTTAACTGTGTACCTGGCTCACCAATTGATTGAGCAGCAACAACACCAATCGCTTCACCTTGGTTAATCATATGACCACGGGCCAAATCACGACCATAACAGTGTGCACAAATACCAAAGTCAGTTGAACAGGTGATAATTGAGCGTACTTTGATTTGATCTACTGAATTATCTTCAATGACATCACAAAGTTTTTCATCAATTAAGGTGTTACGAGGTAGTAATACTTCTGTAGTACCAGGGATCATCACATCATCAGCAACAACACGACCAAGTACTCGCTCTCTTAACGGTTCAACAACATCTCCACCTTCAATGAGCGGGGTCATCATTAAGCCATCTTCAGTGCCACAGTCTACTTCTGTTACCACTAAATCTTGTGCAACATCAACTAATCGTCGAGTTAAGTAACCTGAGTTAGCTGTTTTAAGTGCCGTATCGGCAAGACCTTTACGCGCACCGTGAGTAGAGATAAAGTATTGTAGTACACTTAAACCTTCACGGAAGTTAGCTGTTATTGGTGTTTCGATGATTGAACCATCTGGTTTAGCCATCAAGCCACGCATACCCGCTAACTGACGAATCTGAGCTGCACTACCACGTGCACCAGAATCCGCCATCATGTAGATAGAGTTAAACGACTCTTGTTGCTCTTCTTCACCCGCTTTATTGATAACGGTCTCAACTTTAAGGTTATCCATCATCGCTGCAGAGATTTTCTCGTTGGCAGATGACCAAATATCAATAACCTTGTTGTATTTCTCACCTTTGGTAACTAAACCTTGCTCGAATTGTTCCTGAATTTCAGAAACTTCTTCTTCAGATTCTTCGATGATAGTGTACTTAGCATCAGGAATAACCATGTCATCTAAACAAACAGATGCACCCGCGATCATCGCGTAGTGGAAACCGGTATACATGATGTGATCGGCAAAAATTACTGTTTTCTTCAAACCAAGTTTACGGTAACAATGGTTGATTAAGTTAGAAATTGCTTTCTTCGTTAATTTTTGATCGATAATTTCAAAAGGCATGCCTTGTGGACATACTTGCCACATTAAAGCACGACCAATAGTCGTATCTTTTAACGTAGTAATTTCAGTTTCGCTGCCGTCTTCGCTAATAATAAGCTCAGTGATACGGATTTTAACGCGAGCATGTAATTCAGCTGCGCCCGTACGATAAGCTTTTTCAGCTTCTTTAACGTCAGTAAATACCATGCCTTCACCTTTACCGTTAACACAATCACGTGTTAAGTAGTAAAGACCTAAGACAACATCTTGCGATGGTACGATAATTGGCTCACCGTTTGCTGGTGATAGTACGTTGTTAGTTGACATCATCAACGTACGTGCTTCCATTTGTGCTTCGATAGTCAACGGTACGTGTACCGCCATTTGATCCCCATCGAAATCGGCATTGTATGCCGCACAAACTAGCGGATGAAGGTGGATAGCTTTACCTTCAATCAATACTGGTTCAAACGCTTGGATACCCAATCTATGAAGTGTTGGTGCACGGTTAAGCATTACTGGATGTTCACGAATGACTTCATCAAGTACATCCCAAACTTCAGCGCCTTCACGTTCAACTAACTTTTTAGCTGCTTTAATCGTAGTCGCTAGACCACGAGCTTCTAATTTTCCATAAATAAATGGCTTGAATAACTCTAGCGCCATTTTTTTCGGTAAACCACATTGATGTAAACGTAGTGTTGGACCAACGGTAATTACAGAACGACCAGAGTAATCTACACGTTTACCTAGTAAATTCTGACGGAAACGACCTTGCTTACCTTTAATCATATCGGCAAGAGATTTTAATGGACGTTTGTTAGAACCCGTAATGGCACGACCACGACGACCGTTATCAAGAAGTGCATCAACAGACTCTTGTAACATACGTTTTTCGTTACGTACGATAATATCCGGAGCAACTAAGTCTAAAAGGCGTTTTAAACGGTTGTTACGGTTAATTACACGACGGTATAAATCGTTCAGATCAGACGTCGCAAAACGACCGCCATCTAATGGCACTAATGGACGTAAATCTGGTGGTAAGATTGGTAAAACATTTAAAATCATCCACTCAGGTTTGTTACCTGAAGCGGCAAATGCTTCCATCAATTTTAAACGCTTAGTGATTTTTTTACGTTTAGTTTCACTACCGATTTCAGGAAGCTCTTCACGCATTTGCGCAACTTCACCTTCTAAATCAATTTGTTGTAATAAAGCTAAAACCGCTTCTGCACCCATAAGTGCATCAAATTCATCACCGTGCTCTTCTAACGCATCAAGATACTCTTCTTCTGTTAGAATTTGGCTTTTTTCTAGTGTAGTCAGGCCTGGCTCAGTAACGACATACGATTCAAAATAAAGCACTCGCTCGATATCACGCAAGGTCATATCAAGAAGTAAACCAATACGTGATGGTAATGATTTTAAAAACCAAATGTGAGCCACAGGGCTTGCTAATTCGATATGACCCATACGGTCACGACGAACTTTAGTTAAAGTAACTTCTACACCACATTTTTCACAAATAACACCACGGTGTTTTAAGCGTTTGTATTTGCCACAAAGACATTCGTAATCTTTTACTGGACCAAAAATACGCGCACAAAACAAACCATCACGCTCAGGCTTGAACGTACGGTAATTAATCGTTTCAGGTTTTTTTACTTCACCAAATGACCATGAACGGATCAAATCTGGTGATGCTAATCCAATGCGAATACCATCGAATTCTTCTGTTTGATTTTGTTGCTTAAGAAACTTAAGTAAATCTTTCACACTCTTCTCCTGTCGGAGTTAAATACGGGAGAGAACCATTGAACCGTTCTCTCCATGTACTGACTTGTCAGCATTATGAATTAAAGAGTTATCTAAAGCCTAAATTGTGACTTTAGATAATTTCAATTAATCCTGATCTAATTCGATGTTAATACCTAACGAGCGAATTTCTTTCAACAATACGTTGAATGATTCAGGAATTCCTGGATCCATACGATGATCGCCGTCAACTAAGTTTTTATACATCTTAGTACGACCAGCAACATCATCCGACTTAACGGTTAGCATTTCTTGCAACGTGTACGCCGCGCCATATGCTTCTAGAGCCCATACTTCCATCTCACCGAAACGTTGACCACCAAATTGCGCTTTACCGCCAAGTGGCTGTTGTGTAACTAATGAGTATGAACCGGTTGAACGTGCATGCATTTTGTCATCAACTAAGTGATTCAGTTTTAACATATACATGTAACCAACCGTTACTGGACGTTCAAATTCACGACCTGTACGACCGTCAGTTAATATAAATTGACCACTTTCAGGCATATCAGCTAATTTGAATAAGTCGCGGATTTCTTGTTCAACTGCACCATCAAATACTGGTGTTGCAATTGGTAATCCGGCACGTAAGTTATTAGCTAAGCGCATCACTTCATCATCGGAGAAAGTTGAAATATCAACTTCTTGACGAGATGTCCCTGAGTCGTAAACCTCTTGTAAGAAGCTACGCAACTTAGTGATTTTCTCTTGTGCTTCAAGCATACGTTTAATTTTTTCACCGATACCACGGGCAGCCATACCTAGATGTGTTTCTAATATCTGACCAATGTTCATCCGTGATGGAACACCTAACGGGTTAAGAACCACGTCAACTGGTATACCGTGCTCATCGTATGGCATATCTTCAACAGGTACTACGTTTGAAATAACACCCTTGTTACCATGACGACCCGCCATTTTATCGCCTGGCTGAATACGACGTTTAATCGCTAAATAAACTTTAACAATTTTAAGTACACCCGGCGCTAAATCATCACCTTGAGTGATCTTGCGACGCTTAATTTCATACTTTTTATCGTAATCAGCTTTAATATTGTCATATTGCTCGGCAATTTGTTCAAGTTCACCTTGTTGACCTTCGTCAGACAAGTTTTGAACTAACCAGTTTGCGCGTGATATATTGGTAAGTTCAGCTTCATTCAAGCCAGCTTCTAACAATAGCTTTCTTGCACGAGCGTATATACCATCTTCAAGAATACTGAATTCATCGCCAAGATCTTTCTTAACTTCTTTCAATTGTATTTCTTCGATCTCAACGGCACGGTTATCTTTTTCTACGCCATCGCGAGTAAAGATTTGAACGTCGATGATAGTACCTTTAACTGAATTTGGTACACGTAAAGAGCTGTCTTTAACATCAGCTGCTTTCTCACCAAAAATCGCACGTAGGAGTTTTTCTTCTGGTGTAAGTTGGGTTTCGCCCTTAGGAGTAACTTTACCAACTAAGATATCGCCGCCATTTACTTCAGCACCAATATAAACAACACCGGCTTCATCTAACTTAGATAAAGCGGACTCACCTACGTTTGGAATATCTGCCGTAATTTCTTCAGAGCCTAACTTTGTATCACGAGCGATACAGGTTAACTCTTGAATATGAATAGTAGTAAAACGATCATCAATCGCTACACGCTCTGAGAATAATATTGAATCCTCAAAGTTATAACCATTCCAAGGCATAAATGCGATACGCATGTTTTGACCAAGGGCTAATTCGCCCATATCCGTTGAAGGACCATCGGCTAAAACATCACCACGGACAACCGGTTCACCCATACGACATACTGGACGTTGGTTGATACATGTATTTTGGTTTGAACGGGTATATTTAGTTAAGTTATAAATATCGATACCGGCTTCACCAGCATGCATCTCATTTTCATTAACTTTAACTACGATACGTGAAGAATCAACAAAAGTAACAACACCACCACGTTTAGCAACAGCTGTTACACCTGAGTCTACGGCAACTACTTTTTCCATCCCGGTGCCAACAAGCGGCTTATCAACAACAAGGGTTGGTACCGCTTGACGTTGCATGTTTGAGCCCATTAGCGCTCTGTTAGCATCATCGTGCTCTAGGAATGGAATAAGTGACGCAGCCACAGATACAATTTGTTGTGGAGATACATCCATGTACTGAACACTATCAGCAGACATCAACGTAAACTCGTTTCTATGACGACAATCAACTAAGTCTTCACTTAATTTTTTGTTACCATCAGTTTTTGCACTAGATTGTGCAATAACAAAAGTACCTTCTTCTATCGCTGATAAATAATCAATATCATCAGTCACTAAGCCATCAACCACACGACGATATGGTGTTTCTAAGAAACCATAATCATTCGTTCTTGCATAACAAGAAAGTGAGTTGATTAGACCAATGTTCGGTCCTTCTGGTGTTTCGATTGGACATACACGACCATAATGGGTCGGATGTACATCGCGCACTTCAAAGCCTGCACGTTCACGCGTTAAACCACCGGGGCCTAATGCTGAAATACGACGTTTGTGCGTAACTTCAGATAACGGATTATTCTGATCCATAAACTGTGATAACTGTGAAGAACCAAAAAATTCTTTAACAGCAGCAGATATAGGTTTAGCGTTGATTAAATCTTGAGGCATAATCGCATCTAAGTCACCAAGACTTAAACGTTCGCGAACTGCACGCTCAACACGCACTAAACCAACACGGAATTGGTTTTCTGCCATTTCACCAACAGAACGAATACGACGGTTACCTAAATGATCGATGTCATCAACTTCGCCTTTACCATCACGAATGCCAATTAACGTTCTCATTACGGCAATGATATCGTCTTTAGATAAGATACCATTACCAATATCGTCACTGTTGCCGACACGACGGTTAAACTTCATACGACCAACAGTCGATAAGTCATAACGCTCTAGTGAGAAGAATAAGTTATTAAACAATCCTTCAGCAGCATCCTTCGTTGGTGGCTCACCTGGACGCATCATGCGATAGATCTCAACTAAAGCTTCAAGCTTGTTAGTAGAGTTATCAACACGCATGGTGTCAGACATATATGAACCAACATCAAATTCGTTCATATATAAAGTAGATAATACTTTGTGACCAGCTTGACTTAGCTCTGCTAATAACTCTAATGTTATTAATGCATTAGCTTCAGCAATCACTTCGCCTGTTGATTCATCGATATAAGCTTTAGATAAAACTTTATCAACAATATATTCAGCAGGGACTTCTAATTTTGCCATCTTCGCTTTAGATAAAGCTTTGATATGACGAGCTGTTATACGACGACCTTGCTCAACCAATACATCACCATTTTTGAGGGTAATGTCAAAGGTAGCAGTTTCGCCACGAAGTCGTTCAGGCACTAAATCCATGATCAACTTTTCGCCTTTGATTTCAAAGTCAGTTGTATCGTAGAAAATGTCTAAAATTTCTTCTGTAGAAAGCTCTAATGCTCGTAAGATGATCGACGCAGGTAATTTACGACGACGGTCAATACGAACAAATAAATTGTCTTTAGGGTCAAATTCAAAATCTAACCATGAACCACGGTAAGGAATAACACGTGCGTTATATAACACTTTACCTGAAGAATGTGTTTTACCTTTATCGTGATCAAAGAATACGCCAGGAGAACGATGTAATTGAGAGACGATTACACGCTCAGTACCATTAATAACAAATGTACCATTATCTGTCATTAGCGGGATTTCACCCATGTACACTTCTTGTTCTTTGATATCTTTTACAGTACCTGCGGGTGCTTCTTTATCATAAACAACCAAACGCAACTTAACGCGCAATGGGGCCGAATATGTTACACCACGTATTTGACATTCTTTGACGTCAAATAAAGGCTCACCTAAACGATAGCCTACATATTGTAATTCTGATGCTCCAGAATAGGCTTTAATTGGGAAAATAGAACGAAACGCGGCTTCTAAACCTGTTTCACCAGTTGGATCGATATCAATAAACTTGCGGAAAGATTCGAGTTGGATGGACAACAAGAATGGATAATCCATTACTTGTGTACTTTTACCAAAGTCCTTTCTAATTCGCTTCTTCTCAAAGTATGAGTAAGCCATGGGGTTCCTCAGCTTGCTGGTTTTGGCCGAATCTGTAAGTAATATTCAAAGTATAATTACTTATACATTTGAATATACAAACAGGGTATTGCTATGACATTTACGTCTAAACATCAAATATTGCACTATTTTGCTTTAAAATATCATTTTATTTAGCGCAAAAAGGCTGGTGACGTTAAAATCACCAGCCAATGCCTTTTCAGGCTAATAATCTATGGTTAAATAGATTATTTGATCTCAACAGAAGCACCAGCTTCTTCAAGAGTTTTCTTAAGTTCTTCTGCTTCAGCTTTATCAACGCCTTCTTTGATCGCTTTAGGAGCCGACTCAACTAAGTCTTTAGCTTCTTTAAGACCTAAGCCTGTAGCTGCACGAACTGCTTTGATTACTGCAACTTTCTTCTCACCGAAGCTAGTCATTACAACATCAAATTCAGTTTGTTCTTCAGCAGCTTCAGCAGGTCCAGCAGCTGCAACAGCAGCAGAAGCAGAAACACCAAATTTTTCTTCCATTGCTTCGATTAAAGCAACAACGTCCATTACTGACATTTCAGCAACTGCGTTTAAGATATCGTCTTTAGAAATAGACATACTATAATTTCCTATTTTTTTATAAACAGTCTTTATTTACCTTTCTTATTAAGTAATAAAGTCCTGTTTGAAATAACTACAAATACAAAAAACTTGGTTATAAGCAAAATGCTTAAATAACTTATGCAGCTTCTTGTTCTTTCTGATCGCGTACTGCAGCAATCGTGCGGACCAATTTGCCTGCAGATGCTTCTTTCATTGCGCTCATTAAACGTGAAATCGCTTCGTCGTAAGTTGGTAGCTTAGCTAACATGTTTACGTCTACAGCGTTACCTTCAAATGCAGCTGCTTTCAATTCAAAGGCTTCGTTAGATTTAGCGAAGTCTGTAAATATACGTGCAGCAGCACCTGGGTGGTCAGTTGAGAAAGCAACTAATGAAGGACCTTTGAATACGTCAGCAACACATTCAAATTCAGTACCTTCTACTGCACGACGCGCTAATGTGTTACGGACAACCTTCATCCATACTCCATTTTCACGTGCTTGCTTACGCAATGCAGTAATAGCTTCAACTGTTACACCACGGGCATCCGCGATTACAACTGACTGAGCGCCACTAGCAGCTTCTTGAACTTCAGCAACAATTGCTTTTTTGTCATCAAGATTGATAGCCATTGGCTTTAACTCCTGGTTCAACCGGAAAATCCGGTGTTTACAATCCTTGAAGCATAAAATACTTCAAGCCGTTACGGCGAGGACCAGAATTTAAGGAAAAATATCTGGGTAATCACCATCTACGTAGGAAATATTAAGTCTTTATTTTCATCAGTAAACCAGAAGGTTAACCTATCCAATAACTACTCCTACGGTCTTGGACGGGGGCTATGCTTATTAACCGTTCTTCGAAAAAAAACCATTAATATAGCAGCACAGCTCCTACCAAAATTTAAGGGGCAAAATTATAAATTATAATTTTGCCACTGTAAAGCTCTTACTTTTGTATGGGCTTTACAGGAAACGCTTCTCAAGAATTCACACTAATTTATAATAATAAATTAAGCGTCTTTCAAACTAGATTGGTTCACGGCTAAGCCGGCACCCATAGTCGTTGAAAGTGAAATTTTCTTGATGAAAGCGCCTTTAGCATTTGCTGGTTTTGCTTTTTTCAAAGCTTCCAATAATGCTTCAAGGTTTTCTTGTAATTGATCATTTTCGAAATCAGCCTTACCAATAGTAGTATGGATGATACCGTTTTTATCATTGCGGTAGCGAATCTGACCAGACTTAGCGTTTTTAACAGCGCCAGCTACGTCAGGAGTTACTGTACCAACTTTAGGGTTAGGCATTAAACCACGTGGGCCTAAGATTTGACCTAGTTGACCAACAACACGCATAGCGTCAGGAGAAGCGATTACAACGTCAAAGTTCATTTCGCCTTTCTTAACTAACTCTGCTAAATCTTCCATACCGACAATATCTGCACCAGCTTCTTTTGCTTTTTCAGCATTAGCGCCTTGTGTAAATACAGCAACACGTACGTCACGACCAGTACCGTTAGGTAGTACAGTTGCACCACGAACGTTTTGATCAGATTTACGTGCATCAATACCAAGATTTACAGCAACATCGACACTTTCACGGAATTTAGCAGTCGCTAATTCTTTTAAAAGATCGATAGCTTCACTGATTTCATATTCTTTTAATACGTCTACTTTTTCACGAACAAGACGAGTGCGTTTTGATAATTTAGCCATTGATTAGTCCTCTACCACTAAACCCATTGAACGGGCACTGCCCGCAATGGTACGCACTGCAGCTTCAAGAGAACTGGCAGTAAGATCAGATTCTTTTGTCTTAACAATTTCTTCAAGTTGAGCTGTAGTTACAGTACCCACTTTTTCAGTGTTAGGACGACCAGAGCCGCTTTTGATACCAGCTGCTTTTTTCAATAAGTAAGAAGCAGGTGGTGTTTTTGTTTCGAATGTAAAAGAACGATCACTATATACAGTAATAACTACTGGAACTGGAGCGCCTTTTTCTAAAGAATCTGTTTTTGCGTTAAACGCTTTACAAAATTCCATGATGTTAACACCATGTTGACCTAATGCAGGACCAACTGGTGGTGACGGGTTAGCTGCACCAGCAGCTACTTGTAGCTTGATTAAAGCTTGGACTTTCTTAGCCATTTCTCAATACCTTTTCAATGGGTGCAAACGCTAAACCTTACGGCCTTAGCTCCCCTAGATTTACTAAAAGTGTCATATATAACAACACCAAGTTGCTTTTTATTCAGTCAACAGCCGTTGTACTAATAAAAAGCGGCAGCGGATTATATATTAATCAACTAAGATCTTTCAAGTATTTTTTCTTACTGAAACAAAAAAGGTCGCATTGCGACCTTTAATTTAGTTAATGACTTGGAGCTCGTAGCTTTGCAATTAACCTTTCTCTACCTGACCAAATTCTAAATCAACTGGCGTAGAGCGACCAAAAATAAGTACAGAAACCTTAATTCGGTTTTTATCGTAATCTAGCTCTTCAACAACACCATTAAAGTCAGCAAAAGGACCGTCAACAACACGTACCACTTCTCCTGGTTCAAACAAGGTTTTAGGTTTCGGCTTATCAGTATCTACTAAGCGTTGTAAAATACGATCGGCTTCTACCTGAGTAATAGGTGCGGGACGCTCTTTTGTTCCACCAATAAAACCAAGCACGCGAGGTACACTTTTAACTAAATGCCAAGCTTCGACATCCATTTCCATTTGTACTAGCACATAACCAGGAAAGAATTTGCGTGAACTTTTACGTTTTTGTCCGGCACGCATCTCAACAATTTCTTCAGTTGGCACTAAAATTTGGCCAAACATACTTTCCAAACCCTGAATCTCTATATGTTCGATTAAGGTTTTTTGTACTCTTGCTTCATAACCCGAAAATGCTTGAACAACATACCATCTTAGTTTTGGGTTGGTATTAATAACAACTTCTTCTGTTGTTTCTTCAGTGTTTTCTTCATTTGTATTATTATCAGTCATATTACACCTGTAAACCAGTAACTAAACCAACGACCCAAAATAATATAGAGTCAAGAAAGTAAAGAAGAATGGACATCAATAACGTCACAAATAATACGATACCGGTAGTTTGAATTGCTTCTTGGCGTGTTGGCCAAACGACTTTACGCACTTCTGTTCGAGCTTCTTTGGCAAATATAACCGCAGTACGACCTTTTACCGTTTGCATTGCCACTAAGCCTGCAATAAGTACAGCCACAACAACGCCAACTGCTCTTAATAAAACTGATTCTTCACCAAATACATAATTGCCAGCAACTGCGCCTGCTAAACAAAGGAAAATAATCCCCCACTTTAATGTATCTAAAGAACCACTTGGTTGCTCTTCTGTACTTGCATTCATAATTATAACCTGTAATTGCTCGTCTAATCTAAAAAACAATAACCTCTATGTTAAGAGGCAAACTGTGTAATAAAGTGCACAACAACGCACTTTACTTGAAATGTGGCAGGGGTGGAGAGATTCGAACTCCCAACCGTCGGTTTTGGAGACCGCTGTTCTACCAATTGGAACTACACCCCTATCTTAACTGAAATAACATAAAGCTACTCAATCTTTACTTACACTTACCGAGTGTTTCTTAGTTGTTTGGGAATTAAGAGATACTCTAGAAGTGAGGCGCTATTATACTCAGCATCAGGGTTTACTCAAGGACTTTTTATCGTCATTTTTTATTCGATTAAATTGGGGAGCTATATTATTGCTTTTTACACTCAGTTCATATTATCAATTCAAGTTATAACTAATCGCTTTTGCTTGTTATTTTTCACTTTTATCTTTTAGCCCATAGCGCTTTTAATTTAATTGTTACAGCTGGGTTCAAGATTAATTATTGAATTACTTCATCAAATAAGTTGCCGTTATCCTCAAGTGACTGCAGAGGTTTTAAGTAGAAATCAGGTCTGTTCGCTGAAAAAAATATACAGAAATTTAGTTGTTAAATATACACTTGTCATTGACAACTTCTAATTTCAATAGTAAATTTTTGGATTAATTAATAATAATAACAGCGGTTTAACTAGACTGTCAAAAGGACATGGTATGAATATTAAGTTAATTTATCTTGCATTTAGCATTGTTTTAATGGGTTGTGGTGGCGGTAGTTCATCTCCTACTAAACCAATAAGTGTTGCAGATACTACGCCACCTATTATTACTCCCCCAAATGCTATTAACGTTATCGCCACTGATACTTATGGTATTGCCGCATCTGATGATGCTATAGCAGCATTTTTAGTGGCAGGTTCAGCCTCAGATAACGTTGATAGCATAGTTACGGTAAATAATAATGCACCTAATATTTTTCCTTTAGGTATTACAACGGTCACGTTTAGTGCTTCTGATATAGCTGGTAACGAGGCTAATGATGTGACATCGACTGTTACTGTCGCGTTAGAGGCTGATAGTGATGGGGATGGCGTTTTCGATAGCCTAGACGACTTTCCAAATGATGCAACTGAGACAACCGATACTGATGCTGATGGTGTTGGCGATAACACAGACGACTTTCCAAATGACGCGACTGAGACAACCGATACTGATGCTGATAGTGTTGGCGATAACACAGACGACTTTCCAAATGACGCGACTGAAACAACCGATACCGATGCTGATGGTGTAGGCGATAATGCAGACAGCTTTCCAAATGACGCTACTGAGACAACCGATACTGATGGCGATGGTGTAGGCAATAATGCAGACAGCTTTCCAAATGACGCTACTGAGACAACCGATACTGATGGCGATGGCGCTGGTAACAATACCGATCCCGATAGCGACAATGATGGTGTCAGCAATAGATTAGATGACTTCCCATTTGACGCGACAGAAATAACCGACACCGATGGCGATGGTATTGGTAACAATACTGACCCTGACGATGACAATGACGGCGTCATTGATGCTAATGATGAGTTTCCATTAGACTCAGGGAATGTAGTTGATACCGACGGAGATGGCATATTGGATAGGGATGACGTTTTTCCTTATGATTCCTCATTATTTAAAGCCTTGCGGGTGAGTCTCGCTGAGACTCAATCGCTAAGTTTAAGTGGTGCTCTCGACACTAATAATGTTTCCTCATCTCCTGCTGCGCCTAAGCAGTTAAAAATCAGTAAAGCGTTATTACCCTCAAATTTTTATCTACCAAAAGCTAGAGCTAAAACAAGCTTTGAAGCCCTGTCCAATATTATTGCTAGGAACGACGATGGCGCTATTGAACTAGGGGCCGTTTTATCTTCAGAGACCACATTTATTGCCGAGGCAAACATTACACCCGATGGTCAATTTTTATATCTGCTAACCAGTGCACATATCCAGAGAGCGATACCCGAACTTGATGAGGAAATATGCTCAGTTTATCGAGTTGTGCTCGAAGATATGTCGTTTAGCTGTATCTTAAGTAAGGAAGATGGCGATATTGAACCTAAATTACTGGGTGGTGGCTTACAAACGGATTTCGCCCGCTCAGGTATCGCTTTTAGAACCGATGGTGCGGCCGTGCTAAAGGGCTTTAATTGGAATAGAATATTACCGGAAGGGGTATCGGGGGGAACAAATTCAACCATTGCTTGGTTCTTAAATCCGATGGGTGAACTAATCCCAATACCGATTGATGACGACCGTTTTGTTATTGGGGTTTATTGGCTTACAGACGACTATTTTGCAGTAGGCGAGCAACCTGTTAATTATTCTGACAGTGCTGCACCCGGTAATCCACGCCTTGCCATTTACGACGCTAATGATCTTAGTCGAGTAAAAACAGTGGATGCAGAGAATATCTGGTCTCAAACAGTCAAGCTAGGCTCCGATTTACACTGGATTTATGGCGGATCTTTTAATGGTCAAACCTTAGAGCTTCAGCCCGCTTTAGTTCAAGGTGTTCCGTATACCGATATCACTGGCACTAGGTTGTTTGGTCTAATAGATTATGCGGGTATTGATAATCGCTTTGAAAGTGTTGATGGCGACATTGTTTTAGCCCTGAGTGATGGCGTTGCTCAATCTAATTATAACTGGCGTAAAGGAAGTGGAACCGGCACCGATATTGGTTACTCCATTATCGCCTTCTCTGAACGACATATTGCCTACATGAAAAATTTTGCGGCCAATACACCGATTATCTCTATCGATGGCGTGGCCCAAAACCAGGAATTCACACAAGGTAGTAGAGAGATCACGTTAACTAATGATAGAGGGCTCTTACAAATAGATGGTGATCAGTGGTTTTTTTCCCTTAATGCCTCATTTGCCGGTGATTTAATTCTCGATTACAGCGTTCAAAAGGCTGCTAGTGAAGAGAAACGCCAACTGACTATTACCGCACAAACTATAGAAAATTGGCGAAATGATTCAGCAAGGCCAACAATTGAGTCGGGTACGCGAATACAAGATGCTGGTCTCAAATGGGCCTCACCAGAACCCGAACAGGAGGGTTTTTGTGTTTATCAATATGACACCCAATTGTCAAAGTGTCATAAATTTGAGGATTACCAGGTTGTTACTACCGACTTAGAGACATTTAGAAGTACACGATACGACGACGGGGCGGTATATCCAAATGGTAGTGGCAATGCATACCCTGGTGTTCAAGCAATCGTTATTACTGGCAGTGATGTCAGAGTTTTCTTTAAAGACACGACTGACCATCAGTACTATCAAGCGGTTGCTGATCTCGATGAATTTTATTCAACCGGAGCGCCAGCGATTGGTTATTCGTCCGCAGTTAATGGCGCAGGCGAAGCGAGTATTATAGCAGGAACCACATCGTTAAAGCCCCTGACGGCGTTGTCGTTGACAAATGTAACTATTATCGAGTCTGGTCAACAGGAAATTGAGATTGACTTTGGCCAGTCGTTATCAGCCTATTTGCTGCCCGACTTTGATGTTTGGAATGGTAATAGTGCTGTCCCACTCGCTACAGAAATAGAATGGTCTGACCTTCGTGATAAGGCAACCATTAACCTAACCGCACAAAACCTAATCAATGGAAGTGAGCATGAAGTGCGAATTCTTACCCCTATTTTTCTCAAGGATAATACAAGACAATATGCGCTTAGTCAGCCACTACTATTTATACCCTCTGGTGCTAATGCCTTTAAGTTAGGGGGGACTTCTGTTCGGTTAACGGATTATAACCCCGTGACGCAGTCTTATAATTCGAATACTGTAGCTGTTTCTGCATCTAGCGGAGCAATGAGTATTGATTTACGCACTACGCCGCTTAATCAACAAAACATGGCCAATGCCACAACGAGTGGTGATTTTAACACCCCAATACTGAGTTTTGACTTAGCCAGTTTACCGGTAGGCGTTGGCTCCGCTAAAATTGAAATTTACCTATTAGATGGCGAAGACAATGTTAAAAGTGAAGGTGAGCGACGAATATATCTTGAACTGAATGCTGAGTGGCAATCCGACGGTGTTAATGCCAGTATTACCCTGCCGATACAAACCGTCTCTGCATTTTACGAAACAAGTGGTGGTACTCGAGTTGACCTAGAAATTGATAATCTAGACGCTGATATGTTAAGTGTCTCTAGTGGCGGCGTAAATTACCCTTCAAGCTTAGATTTAAAAATACTATCCGCTTTAAATAAAGTCGACTTTTTATCTCCGTCTTCGCTGCTAAGGCCGGGACAATTCCATGTTAAAGTGATTACTGATCTTCCCATGGTTAATAATGATAATACTGAAGTGACAGAGCTCAATGTTATCTTTCAAATTGGTCAATAATGGGTAGCCCTTTGCTTAACATCCGTGCTTTATACTACTTAACCCTAGCACTGGCCGCTGTGCCGGCAGTTGGTAGTGAAAACACCTTGATGCCTGAGGTTGATGTTGAGCTTAAATTGATATTAAATTATAGCGAAGCGGCAGAACGGCTAAAAATATTGGACAAGCGCGCTTCGTTTCGTACCGGTGGCGCTGGCATCATGCTGAGCTTACAAACGCAGCAATTTGGTACGGTATTTACAAGCTATGGTGCCGGTTATTCACCTAATGAAGATGCGTCTTTTGTTTCTGCCAATATTAGTGGACCTGCCACTAGCACCTTTTTTAGTTTCGGTTATCAGTACTTGTATCCAGTCACCACAAATTTCACTTTAGGCTTTCAAGCCGACCATACTCGCTATATTATTGAAGGGGATTTTAAAGGAGATCGAAAAGGGGTGCCTGTAGAAGCTAAAGTAACATCAAAAATTAAACAAACTGACTTAGGTCTCTCTCTTCATTATCAGTTATTAAAAGAATTGAGGGTGGAAATTGGTATTGGGACCAGTCGTTGGCAGATTGATGCACTAGCTGAAGGCTCACTCAATAAATCCATTAAAGCTAGCACAAAAGCAAGTGCCAAAGATAAGGACCCGTTTCTCTTACTCGGACTAAGTTTTAATATGAACGAATTTCCGGTTCAATTACGTTACAAACGTGGTCAACTAAGTGCAACTAATACCGTGAACTTACATGCCTTGGATTTAAATATTTCCCTACCATTTTAATCAGAATTTTCAAAAAAACTTGGTGGCTAAATAATGGAGCAAATAGGCTACTAAACTTTCCCTTTAGATCAAAAAAGGCCGCGTAAGCGACCTTTTTTAGTATTA
>CAWVSL010000044.1:0-22618 GCA_963933115.1 uncultured Colwellia sp. | reverse complement strand
TTATAAATATAAAGCATATATGCCACAATGGATGTAAGTACTTATTTTATATGTATTATTTTTAATACTGCATACAATAAACCACTAAAAAAAGCAGGTTAATTTGTTAATCAATATCGTCGTTTTGATAATCGGCATTTCGTTTTAGTCGCCATAGTAAACTTTGGAGTGTTACATGGTATGTACAACTATTTTCGAGATTTTCATAGCTATATAATATAGATAAAATAAAAGTAAAAATAATTGGAATTTATAGGTATTCAGCTATAAATTTTATAAGTTAATTTTTTGGAAAAGTATATGTCAAGAGTAGCTAAATCAAAGCAGATAAAGTTGTTAGTCGAGATAGTCATGGTAGTAATAGGATTTTTTGTTCTAGTGGCCATTGTAAATATTTTTAATTTATTATAATACGATAGCATAAGGCTTAAACTCGACGATGTTAAAAAGTGAGTAAAATCAAACTCAATAGGGTCTAACCTGTTAAATAACGAGAAAGTATTACATGATAGAATAATGCTTTCGCTTAAATGACAATATCAATAAGTTGACTGCGTCGATTAAAACCCTTGTTCCAGTTACTAAGTTTACGATAATAACTCATTTGGCATTTATGTGGTTTACCTCTTCTATGGTATACAATTTAGTTAACTAAGATATCCCTCCCGCTAATACAATCAGTTTGTACCGTTTTATTTGGTTCACCAAGCCTTAAGTTTCTGTCCATAGATTACTCACCTCATGTTATTACTTAATAGGCCTGCGTTAAAAGTCATGACTCCTAGTAACCCAAAAAACTAAAGTGCACTAGAGAAAATAAAAATTAAAAATAAGACTAAAAATACGGCTAATACTCGGTATAACTTGTTTTCGTTAGCGGCTTAGTTCAAAATTCAATAACTGTCATATTTAGTTACTGTCCTTTAGCCGATTAAGAGATTTATGAAATATAAAAACAGCTCAAGCTTTACCCATAAGCAACAAGACAAGATTGGTGTGTTGATTACCAATTTAGGCACCCCTGATGCCCCTAAAAAAACTGAATTAAAGCGCTACTTGAAAGAATTCTTGTCTGATCCTAGAGTCGTTGAAGTACCCCGACTCATTTGGTGGATGATCCTCAATTTTGTCATCCTCAATATTCGTCCTAGACGTTCAGCCAAAGCGTATAGCACCGTTTGGACCGAGCGTGGGTCTCCCTTAATGTTTCATACTCAGGATCAAGCTGACGCTCTGAGAACTAAACTTCAGGAGCAATACGGTGAAGACCTAGTACTAGAATGTGCCATGCGTTATGGCAACCCTTCAGTGGACTCGGTCATTAGTAAAATGTTAGATCAAGGTGTTAGAAAATTAGTGGTTTTACCCCTTTACCCCCAATATTGTGCATCTACCACAGCGTCAACTTTTGATGCGGTAGCAACAAGCTTAGCCAAGCAACGCTTGATCCCCGAATTACGGTTTATTAACCACTATCACGACTTCCCTGCCTATATTGAGGCGGTTGCAGACAAAATTAGAGCACATTGGCAAACCCATGGTAGAGCAGACAAGTTAATTTTTACCTATCACGGTATTCCTAAACGCTACTTACTTAATGGTGACCCCTATCATTGTGAATGTCATAAGACCTCACGATTATTAGCCGAAAATCTAGGCTTAGAAAAAAGTGAGTACTTAGTTAGCTTTCAATCTCGCTTTGGTCGCGAGGAGTGGCTTCAACCCTACACAGATAAGACCTTAATGGCGTTACCCAAAGAAGGTGTTAAGTCAGTACAGCTGGTCTGCCCTGGTTTTTCTGCTGATTGTCTAGAAACCATTGAAGAAATTGGTGAGGAAAATCGTGAATATTTCCTCGAAGCGGGCGGCGAACGGTATGAATATATTAGTGCCCTCAACGCAGAACCTGCCCATATTGAAATGTTGACCCAACTGCTTGAACAGCATTTAAAAGGTTGGGGTTCTAGTGAAAATACCGAGTTGCGTGCAGAGCTGGCGATCAAGCTGGGTGCTGAAAAATAGTATCGGTTTCTTCATCAGCTAAGCCATTATGACTAGGACAAAACTAGCGGACCTAACATAATGGCGATACTGAAATAGCGAATATTTTACTCGCCAAACACCATTAATGAATACAAAAAAACAGAACGATCACGTTCTGTTTTTTTATGAATTAATTCAAATGAGACAAGATTGAAAAAGTATACTTTTTGTTACCCTGCCATTTTACAGTTAAGTCACTTTCCCATTAAAAAATAAAGTGCTCTGCATCTAAGTCCATCATAGAGTCCGCGCCATTTTCTAAACAACTGACATGGCCATGAGCTCGAGGCAAAATTCGTTGGAAGTAAAAGCGAGCTGTTTTGATTTTTGCTTGATAAAAATCTTTGTCATCATCGCCAGCGGCTAACTTATCTTGAGCAACTTTGGCCATTTTAGCCCAAAAATAGGCCAGAGTGACATAACCCGAATACATTAGGTAATCAACTGAAGCCGCGCCAATTTCATCAGGATTTTTCATCGCCTTAGCGCCAATACTTTGCGTCATCTTTTGCCATTGCCCTGCAAAGGTCATAATTGGCGTAATAAATTCTGCCATGGCTTCATTAGCCATATTATTTTGACAAAATGTAGCAACTTCACCGGCAAAAGGTTTCAATATTTCGCCCTGAGACCCTAAAATTTTACGGGCTAATAAATCGAGTGCTTGAATACCGGTTGTTCCTTCATAGATACAACTGATTTTAGTATCACGCATCAGTTGTTCCATACCCCATTCTTTAATAAAACCATGACCGCCAAGTATTTGAATACCGTGGCTAGTACATTCTAAGCCAATTTCAGTTAAAAATGCTTTAGCAATAGGCGTTAATAATGCCAATTTAGCTTCAGCATCAGCTTTTATAGCTTCATCATTTTCTACATGAGTGATATCAACCAACTGTGATAAATAACCAATTAACGCTCTACCACCTTCAGCAATCGACTTTTGTGTTAACAGCATACGCCGTACATCAGGGTGAACAATAATAGCGTCCGCTGGCCCTTTAGGGTTTTTAACGCCCGATAGTGATCGCATTTGTAAACGATCCTTTGCATAAGCGAGTGCGCCTTGAAAAGAAGCATCTGCAGCAGCAACACCTTCATTAGCAACACCTAAACGAGCAGCATTCATAAAGGTAAACATACAGTGTAAACCCCGATTTTCAGTACCAATTAAATAAGCTTTAGCGCTATCAAAATTAATCACACAGGTAGCATTCGCATTAATACCCATTTTATGTTCAATCGAGCCACAGCTGAGCGTATTTCTATCAGCAACATTGCCATCATCAGTGACATTAAACTTAGGCACAATAAATAATGAAATACCTTTATTGCCCTCTGGTGCGCCCGGAGTTCTCGCAATAACGATATGAATAATATTGTCCGATAAATCATGCTCACCTGCAGATATAAATATCTTGGTACCCGTAATGGAATAACTACCATCGTCATTGGGTTCAGCTTTAGTTCGTAGCATCCCTAAATCAGTACCACAATGGGGCTCTGTTAAACACATAGTACCTGTCCATACACCTTCAACCAACTTGGGCATAAACATTTGTTTTTGCGTTTCACTGCCATGTGCTTCAATTGTTGCTAAAGCACCGTGGCTTAAACCTGGATACATGGCAAAGCTGTGATTGCCCGCCGACATAAACTCACCAATAGCCGCATTAAGTGAATAAGGCAAACCTTGACCACCAAAATCTATTCCTTGTGAGAGCGTTGGCCAACCACCTTCGACATACTGTTGATAAGCGTCTTTAAAACCGTCAGGTGTTTTCACCTCACCATTAGTCCAAGTACAACCTTGTTGATCACCAATTTGATTTAATGGTGCGATAACCTGTTCTGTAAACTTACTTGCTTCAGCAATAATCGCATCAACCATTTCTAAACTAGCATCTTCATAACCTAATTTTTGATAATGCGATTCACAATCGAGTAACTCTTGCATCACAAATTTCATATCTCGTAAGGGGGCTTTGTATTCAGGCATCGGATTCTCTCTTTAAATTGGCACAACCAACTGGTAGGTGGTCTGACTTGTTAGTATCTTGTGATTTAAACATGTTCTGAGAGTTTTTAAAAGTATAAATTTCAGTAAAAAATCCAAATAGTATCGATAAATCTAGATTGTTAAGGTGAGATTAGTAAAAACCTTTTGTTGAGAAGCAACAATAGGTGTGAATTTTCAACAGGATAACTTTGAATTATATGGGGAATGTAATATCGAGTTATTGAGCCGATATCTAGGATATCAGCTCAAAACCGCCTATTTTCACTGACTTTCGAGGTAAGCAAAAACAGTTTCAAAAGCAGGTTCTTGGTATTGTTTTAAGCCCGTATCTCTAAAATCAATATCAATTTGGCTACGCGTCAGCGCTTTTTTAATAAAATTACCAGCAAGAATTTCAACCTTTAATGGAGAAATCAATTGTATTGCGCCTTCGAGTTTAAAGCCGACTGGACCACCGGAAAATTTACCTTTTAGTGCGCGACCTTTGATAACAACCGTATCAACTTGGTAGTCTTCCATTAACTTAGCAAATGTAAATTGAAAGTGCCTCACTTCTTCAGCATCGCTAGCATTGACCAATGATATTTTTTGTACGCGAGTTTGTGGCACGTCATACAAATTATTTTCCTTTGTCATAATACAAATAATCGCATCGTTACCTTTTAATTCAACACCACATACTTTCATGAAACAACCTCAAAATGATTAAAAGCCCCTTACTTTCAAGAGTACTTATATTTATCAGCGGATTATAGATTAATTTAATCAAAAGGTCAGTGATTTACTGAATAGAAATGGTATAAGTCAAATTTGGTCGCTATTGTTGCGATGATTTCCTAATACTGTCAGTTTTAGTCCCTCTATAGAAAAAACAGGAAAGACCGGTAGTTAAGCGCATGAATAGATAATATAAAGCCTTTTATTTGGCATTTAAGAGGCTGAAATGTTGAGCTCATTAAATCAGCTCAACAACTCAATTTTTGTTGACCGCTCTAGTAACTCCCATTACAGATTTTTGGCTTTAAACCGAAAGACATAGCGGCTAAGTTTCCTTTATGGTGTAATACTTTACTCTATTAATGAATTGAATTTTTTAAGATAACTTAATGAAAAAAACATGTATCGTTACCGGCGGAAGTTCAGGCATAGGTCTTAGCATAGTGCAGTTATTTTTAAAAAATGACTATCAAGTGTTTAACCTTGATTTACAACACAGTGAATACGGTGACTTTTGTCAATGTGATATCACTGACCTTGAAGAAGTTAATAATATCATCAGTGAAATTACTAAAACGCATACTATTGATGTATTAGTGTCTAATGCCGGTATTCATCATTCTGCTAACATTGAAAACACCAGTGAGCAAGATCTAGACAAGGTCTTTAGTATTAATGTCAAAGGCGCATTTGCTGCGATTAAAGCGGTACTGCCCAATATGAAAGCCAACAAACAAGGCGCGATCATTTTGATCTCGTCTGACCAAGCAATTATTGGCAAGCAAAACTCTTTTGCTTACAACTTAAGTAAGACCGCTCTCGCCTCCATGGCAAAAACTACTGCGCTTGATTATGCTCAATTTAATATTCGAGCTAATGCGGTTTGTCCTGGCACAATTGAAACACCGTTGTACCATCAGGCAATCGATGACTACTGTCAAAAATCAGGTGCTGATAAAAACAAGATTCATCAAGAAGAAGCAAACCTTCAACCTTTAGGCCGATTAGGGCAACCGGAGGAAGTCGCGGAATTAGTCTTGTTTCTTGCCAGTGATAAAGCCAAATTTATTACCGGTAGTTTGCAAGTTATTGATGGCGGCTATACCGCCCAATGAACTATCCACTGATTGATGCCCACCTTCACCTTTTTGATCTGGTTCAGGGTGATTATCATTGGCTAAAAGAAGAAAACACACCTTTTTGGCCTAATAAAAAGATTATTTGCCAAAATTTTAATGAACAACACTTAACAGTCAATCCACCTTTTGAACTGGGTGGTTTTATTCATATCGAAGCCGGGTTTGATAATAAAAAGCCTTGGCGAGAAATTGCGTGGTTGGAGTCTCAATGCCAATTACCCTTTAAGTCAGTTGCCGCAATTGACTTAACGCTTAATAAAAACGATTTTATTAAACAAGTTGATCAGTTATTACATTATCAGAGTGTGGTTGGCTGCCGCCATATTTTAGATGAACAAGCCGAAGAAATACTGCAAAGCGAAGATATTCAGTATAATTTAAACTACTTGGCAACAAAGCGACTTAGTTTTGATTTACAAATGGCTATAGCGGATAAAACCTCACTTAATTTACTTGTTAACCTATTAAAAAACATCCCAACATTAACCGTTATTATTGATCATGCTGGTTGGCCTCCTGCTCTCCCCGAAAGCAAAAATAGCGGTGATAATAAATCCAAAGAGGCTACTTGGCTTAATTGGCAAGCCGCTATCAACACACTCAGTCAATTTGAGCAATGTGCAATTAAATGTTCAGGTTGGGAGATGGAAAACAAAGACTATACGATTGACTTTTTAGAAAAAGTCATCGGTAACTGTATTGACACTTTTGGTGATAAAAGAGTCATGCTTGCTAGTAATTTCCCGTTAACGTTATTTAATCAAAGTTATAATAGTCTCTGGCAAACGTATTCAAGTCTTAACTTTACATCCGATCAACTAATGGCGCTGACGAGTGCTAACGCCGCATATTGGTATCGATTAACTTTTTAGCCCTACCTAGCTACTCCTAATAATTATTTTTTATTCAAACGATCAAATTAAAAATATTAAGCACCAAATATAGTTAAGGTTCAATTTTAGGCGGACTAAATAACGGTCTATAAATACATCAAGCGGATGGTAGTCAATTTTGCTTCCACGTTAATCGATTCGTACAATATTATTTCCGCTGCTGGTACGCAAAAGGATTTACCAAGAAATGATAAAACCGTAACTAGTTAAATTCCCACCAGCGCGTATTAATGGCATTGCCGTCAAGTAAATACTGCTCCCCTATAATTGGGGCCGCCAATTTAATTTCTTGTTCTAGTGCCAATACTGACAACTTGGCTAAAGGATCATACCAGGGATGAAAGGCTAAATCGAAAGTACTGTTGTGCACCGGTAATAACACATCGGCATTAAGATCTTTATGTGCCTGAATAGTTTGCTCTGGCATCATATGGACTGACGGCCAATTTTTGTCATAGGCTCCACTTTCTAAAATGGCTAAATTAAATGGTCCTAGTGCTGCACCTATTTTTTTAAAACCATCAAAATAGCCACCATCGCCGCTGTAAAAAATATTATGAGTCGCTGTAGTGATAACCCAAGACGCCCACAAAGTTTTGTTGCGATCGGATAAGCCTCTACCAGAAAAATGTTGCGCAGGAGTTGCGGTAAACTTTATGTTATTAAAGTCAACACTCTGCCACCAATCTAACTCATTCACTTTATCTTTTTCGACGCCCCATTTAACCAAATACTCACCCACGCCTAACGGCACAAAAAACTGCTTTGTATTGTTACGTAGCTTGGTGATAGTGTCTTTGTCTAAGTGGTCATAGTGGTCATGGGAAATAATCACCGCATCTATCTCAGCAAATTCGTTAATATTGAGTGGCACGGGATGAAAACGTTTCGGCCCGATAAAACTAAATGGTGATGCACGCTGAGAAAACATCGGGTCAATAAGAATTATCTTGCCCGCTATCTTTAGTAGCAGACTAGAATGGCCTAAGCGATAAATAGCCGGAGTATCATCAGCAAGGTTGATTATCTCTTGATAGCTAATAGATTTTAGCGGGATTGGTTGAGCTGGCTCAGCATCAATTTTAGCCTCCAATAAATAGCGTTGAATAAAGCCAAAAAAGGTGGTGGTATTTGGCGCTGGTGCTGGAGCGTTATTAAAGACGCCACCAACATATTGTGATGACTTATTAAATGCTGGAATGTCGGTCTGCAAAGCACAGCCAACTATTACCGTCGTACTCACCAAAACAATAATTATTATTACTGCATATTTAATAAATTTCATCCGCTAACTATTACTCAAGTTATTTAACAGTAATATGTGGCGAGCGCTTAACCACGGCATCATTTAATTCAATACCCAGTCCTGGGACTTCAGTGACTTGGAAAAAACCATCAACAGGTTGTGGGTCTTGCAAACACAGTTCGCGGTTCCAATCTTTGGTTGCATAGGTATGATGCTCATGAATTAAAAAATTAGGAATAGCCGTTTCTAAATGTAATGAGGCGGCAGTTGCGACCGGGCCACCACAAACGTGCGCTTGGATGCGAATATCGTAAACATCGGCATAATCACAAACTTTTTTAGATTCAGTAAAACCCCCACACAAACCAACATCAGGCTGTAAAACATCAATACTTTGATCCTCAAAGTAAGGACGAACATCCCAACGATGATACAAGCGTTCACCACCAGCAATAGGGACATTGACGTTATCAGCAACTTTTTTATGCACCGCCGCATTAAGATAATTAACCGGTTCTTCATACATCATACAACCGACTTCTTCGACAATACGGCCCATTTGAATCGCTGATGCTGCGCCCATTAATGAATGAGACTCAAAAATAATATCAACGTCATCCCCTACTGCGTCACGTATAGCGCGTAATCTATTGCCAAATAAACGCATTTGAGGTTTGGTGAATAACTTAGTGCGATCAAAAGAAGAACTGCCATCTTGGTTATAAACAATAGGATCAACTTTTACCGCATCAAAGCCTTCTGCCACAGCCTTTAACGCCGCTTGTGCATATGCTTCAGGTTCAATAAGTTTGGTAATTGTCGTATCCCAGTCAAATTGTAACTGGCTGGCATAAGTCCGTAATTTATCATTGACCTTACCACCAAGTAATTGATAAACAGGGACGCCTAAAGCCTTGCCTTTAATGTCCCAAAGAGCCGTATCAATAGCGCTCATTGCTGAATAAAGTACAGGACCGCCGCCTAAGCCCCAAAAGCTTTCTCTGAGCATTCTTGACCATAACAATTCGGTATTAAACGGATTAAAACCAATTAATACCGCTTCAGTAATCTCTTTTATCATTGCCGCGGCAGCACTGTGTCCCCAATCGTAAGCAAGACCTGCTTCACCAACGCCACTGATACCTTCATCGGTATGAACTCTAACAAAAATTGGATTCCAGCCTGGACGTTTAGGGCATTCAATATCAAAAATTTCTACATGGGTAATTTTCATTTATTTTCCTAAAATGTGACACGTTATAGTCAATTGTTTTTTTAATGTTAATAATACCAAGGCCAATCAAGCTAATTGGCAAAGTCAGGATATGCTCGGTAAACCCTACGCATCATTGCTGGCCAAGCTTTTTGGCCCCCCGTCAAGCCAGAATGGACAATGTTAGCTTGCGCTTTTATGCCATCAACTATGCTTTGGTCAACATAAATCGGTTTCATACCGGTCGACATTACTTGCAGTTGCACCTGACAAGCACGCACTAAATCATACATATGCATAAACGCGTCACCTATCGTTCTTCCCATCGTCATCGCACCATGATTTCTTAGCAACATAAAATTGGCATTACCCAAATTATTTTGTAACCTTAATTTTTCTTCATGATTGACCGCTAAGCCTTCATAATCATGATAACTCATTGAGGCAAGGGCGAACATTGAATACTGACTCAGTGGTAATAGCCCTTCTTCGAGACTGGCAATAGCGATTATCTCGTTAGTGTGAACATGGAGAGCACATTGCTCGTCATGACGGGCTTCATGCACAGCACTGTGAATAGTAAAGCCGGCAGGATTGATGGTAAATGGGCAATCTGGGTCAACCACAGTGCCATCAATATCAATTTTAACTAAATTCGAAGCGGTAATTTCATCAAAACTTAAACCGAACGCATTAATCAATAAATGGTCAGAGTTAGGAATACGGGCAGATATGTGGGTATGAATTAAGTCATCCCAACCATGCATGACAAATAAACGATAACAAGCAGCAAGCTCAACCCGAGTTTGCCACTCGTCTGCTGACACTTTACCTTTGAGGTTTATTGAGGGTAATGCAAACATATTAATCCTTTTGTATTATTTTACTTATGAACCACTATTAATTAGTGGTTTAAATTTTACCTGAGGTTACCCATCCAATAAAGAAAGAGTTACCATAAGTTATACCTTAATCATTATTTAACCTTTTAAACTCACTTTATTATGTGTATTTTGTTTTTTGCCTTAGAACAGCATCCCCAATATCCAGTTATCATTTGTGCTAATCGTGATGAATTTCATCAGCGCCCAACCAAAGCGATGCATCACTGGTTAACGCCAGAAATTTTAGCGGGTAAAGATTTAACTGCGGGTGGCTCTTGGCTAGGTTTAACCGCAAGTGGCCGGTTTTCTGCGTTAACAAATTTTAGGCAAGTTACACAATTTGACCCTAATAAAAAATCTCGTGGCCATTTGGTGATACAAGCGTTAACTCAAACTGATGAAAACATGAGCACCTTATTGCATGAGAGCACTGATGACTACAATGGTTATAATCTTGTCTATGGTCAACTCAATAAACTTTACTCTTTTGATAGCGTCAATAAAAAAGCCCGTCAATTACCTAAGGGGGTTCACAGTCTTTGTAATGGACCATTAGATGATATTTGGCCTAAAATGGCATTGGGACAGCAGAGGTTATCATCACTGATAGATAGTTCATCTAAAAATAGTAACAGTCAAAATAACACACTAGATATCGAACAATTATTTGATTTAATGAAAAATACTGAACAAGCACAAAGCGCGCAGCTACCTGATACCGGAGTTTCAAGACAGTGGGAAAAATTTTTAAGCGCTATCTTTATTGTCTCTCCCAAGTATGGCACCCGAACAACGACTATTATCACTCAAGATATCAATGGGAAAACATTCATCGCTGACCGCAGTTATAACGCTTTAGGCCATGTCACACTAGACCAAACATTTACCATTGAGCAGAAAGGAAATTAATGAAAGCTACCACCAAAAGCCTCTATGAAATAACGGCAATGGCAGATGACGCCTTTATAGCAAAACACCCCAACCATCATACTTCTTTAGGCTTAATGGATAAGGTATTACGCGCTAAGGGTATCCCTGCTGATGCGGTGACCGTCGATAATATTGATAGTAAAATACGCGTTGTTTTACTTATTTTAGACCATCAACCTGACCTGGTAGGTATAGGTATTGGTAGCACATTAGTTGATGATATTAGGCTGTTATCTGAACTTAATTTAAATGACTTAACAGTTAATGATGTATTGGCTCTATTAGAAGAGCACTTCATCAGCAACTAATTGTTAAGTCGAAGGCCTAAAACAACGCTCTGATAATGGCGCCAATAATCAATATAAAAACTAAAATAGGTAGTATTTTGGAATATTTGGTTTGATCATCTTCTGTCATTTTTTTACCAAACTTTTCGCCAATAACCACCATTAGTACAATGCCAACAAAAACAGCTACTAAAATATATAACAATGTCATCAGTCATCCTTATTCTATGATTTTATTTACAATAAAAATCGTTACAACAATTGATAAAAATCAATTAACATAGCTTAACATAAGCTAATTTTGAAAGACAAATACCGATGCCACTATCTGATGATTTTTATATAAAACGTAAATTTATCATACGTCTTGGTAAAGCCTTGCATAAATTAGGTACCACAGCATACCGTTTAGAAGATAACTTACTCAGTATTGCTCATTTTTTACAGCTTCGTGCTTCTTTTATTATTGCCCCGACATCACTGACGTTTATCCTCAGTGATGATGAAGACGACCAACAATATAATCATTTAGTTAGAGTAACGCCGGGTGAAATCGATTTAGGCTCTTTAGCAAGGATTGACGAGCTTGTCGACGAACTCATTTCAGGAGAACGCACTTTAGAAGAAGCGATCGACCGGTTAGATGAGATTAATAATAAACCTCCGCCTTATGGCTTTTGGTTAACATTTTTTGCTTTTGGCGCCTCGAGTGGTGCTTTTTCAATGTTAATGCGCACAAGTTGGAATGACGTACTCTGGTCAACTTTACTAGGTTTGGTGGTTTATGGCTTAGTCGTGTGGGCAACAAAATCACGCAGAATATCAGAAATTTTAGAACCTTTTGCCGCTTTATCTTCAGCGCTATTAGTCTCAGTGATTTCGTTATTTGACCCTACCATTAATATGTCGATGGTTATTTTATCCAGTATTATTGCCTTTATTCCCGGATTATCTTTAACCGTTGGTCTATCAGAACTAGCTGCTCGACATTTAATGTCAGGGACGGCAAGAATAATGGATGGCGTAATGGTGTTATTTAAACTCTATTTTGGTGCGGTACTTGGTATGGCATTAGGTGATTTATTATGGGGTACCGTTAAATTTTCACCACCAGAAACCACACCAATATGGACCGCATGGGCCGCTGTTACCATTTTATCTATTAGCTTAGTGATATTGTTTAAAGCTAGATTAAAAGATGCACCTTGGGGCATTATTGCCGGTTATATTTCTTATTCAGTCAGTATATGGGCGGGGGGTTACTTAGGTATTGCCCTGGGTGCTTTTGTTGGTGCTTTTGCTCTTGGTCTCTACAGTAATTTATTTTCTCGGCTGATGAACTTACCCTCTAGTATTGTCCGTTTGCTTGGCTTAGTAGTACTAGTCCCTGGTAGTAAAGTTTATATTGGACTTAATAGCTTTGTATCAGGTCAAGATATGTTGACTACCTCTGTTGTTGGCTCACAAACATTTCTTATTTTTATGTCATTAGTTGCTGGAATTATCTTCTCAAATGTGGCGATACCCCATAGAAAAACACTTTAACCTTTCTAAGAGTCAGCCTTAAAAATTAATACTGCATTATGTAAAGTGTTTTTATCTTTATTAAAATCAGTGTGTTAAAAGCTAATTTCTAAGCTATTTGCTAAGCCAAATATTATTGATTTCTAAATATTGCTGTAACTAAATTGATACAAGTCAAATAGCTTAACGTGTAATGAGATTTTTTCTCTCTAGCATTTTTCTTTATAAAACTTTAATATCAACCAACAATAATTATAATAAACCGGATAATTGTCTAACAATGAAAGCATTAATCACAAGCGCAGTATGCTCATCTTTATTATTTGTTGCCGGTTGTAACGATAATAACGAAACCGCTATAAATCAGGCAGCAGTTACCAGTAGTCCAAAGGTAGCTTTAGTCTCAGGTATTGAAAAAACCAATATGGACACTAATATTCGTGCCCAAGATAATTTTTATCGCCATATAAATGGTGGATGGATGAACAACAATGACATCCCTAATGACAAGACAGCTATAGGATCATTTTACGATTTACGTGATAAAGCTGATGATGATGTCAAAGCTATTATTGAAGAACTTGCCGCAGCACAACATCTTAAAAAAGGTACAGATGAGCAAAAAGTTGCTGACCTTTTTCGATCATATATGAACACTGGAAAAAGAAATACGGCTGGCATAACGCCTATCCAAAATATTTTTGATAGCATTAATACTATTAAAAACAAAAAAGAATTAGCGCGTTTTTTTGGCAGCCACTCAAGTCTTGGTATCAGCAGCCCTCTGGCACTTTATATTAGTATCGATGCTAAAAACTCTTCTCGCTATGCCACTCATATTTGGCAAAGTGGATTAAGCTTGCCAGACCGTGACTACTACCTCAATGAGGCTGAACGATTTGTAAAAATCCGTGAAGGCTATGTTGCTCATATTGAAAAAATATTCAATATCGCTGGTTTGAAAGAGACTAAAATTGCGGCTAAAAACATTATGGCACTTGAGACCAGCCTTGCCGGCTATCATTGGACACGCGTTCAAACTCGAGACAGTGAAAAACGTTATAATAAATTTCAAACCACTAATTTAGCGAGCATTACAGATAAATTTGATTGGCAAGCCTTCTTAAAAGCTGAAGGTGTAGAGGAACAAAAAGATATTATCATTAATCAACCTGACTTTATTGAAGGTTTTGGTGAAATATTTGACAAGACTTCTTTAGATGTGTGGAAACAATATTTAACCTTTCAAACCCTCACCAGTTTTTCTAGTTACTTAACCACAGATTTAGACGATGAAAATTTTAATTTCTTCTCCAAACAACTTAGTGGGCTTAAAGAGCAACGACCACAATGGAAACGGGGTGTTGGTGTTGTTAATGCTAATTTAGGTGAAGTTATTGGTAAATTGTATGTTGCCCGTCATTTTATCCCTGAAGCTAAATCTCGCATGAGTAACCTTGTTGAAAACTTGCGTAACGCTTATGGCGCAAGTATAGATGATCTTGAATGGATGTCTGCAGAGACTAAAAAAGCGGCTCATGTAAAACTTGCGGCTTTCACCCCTAAAATTGGTTATCCAGACAGATGGGAAGATTACTCAGCATTATCGATAAAGTCTGATGATTTAATCGGTAACTTAATGAATGCTCGTCAAGTCGCTAGCCAAAAAGAAATCGCTAAATTAGGAGGGCCTATTCGTAAATGGGAATGGGGAATGACACCTCAAACCGTTAATGCTTATTACAACCCAACGGTAAACGAAATTGTTTTCCCTGCGGCTATTTTACAAGCACCCTTTTTTAATATGAAAGCTGATGATGCAGTTAACTATGGGGGAATAGGTGCGGTAATAGGTCATGAAATGGGTCACGGATTTGATGACCAAGGCAGTAAATATGACGCTAAAGGTAATCTACGTAACTGGTGGACAGAGCAAGATCTTGCTCAGTTTAAAGAACGAACTGACGCCCTTGTTGCACAATATGCCAACTACCAAGTATTTGATGACTTATTTGTTAATGGTGAATTAACCTTAGGTGAGAACATTGGTGATTTATCAGGGGTCACTATTGCTTACAAAGCTTATAAAGCTTCACTCAATGGTGAAACAGCGCCAATTATTGATGGTCTAACCGGTGACCAACGCTTTTTTATCGGTTATGCACAAATTTGGCGTTCTAAAATCGTTGAAAAATCAATGCGTAACCGTGTAGCTACCGACTCTCACTCTCCTGGCGAGTTCCGCGCTTTAGGTTCATTGTCTAATATGAATGAATTCTACGAAGCATTTGACGTAAACGAAGGTGATGCTATGTATATTGCCCCTGAGAAGCGTGTAAAAATTTGGTGATAAACAGTTAAGATTGTAAATTATTTAGAGGGAGCTTCCGCTCCCTTTTTTAAATGAATTAATATCAGTCTCATTAAATTTATTACTGGCGTTGACTGATACACCCAAACTATTTAGCCATCTAAACGCCTAAAGGCTTGTAAATTTAGCCAACTGCACGTACACTTGCGCTGTTCTTAATTTAAGGTGTTTTATCTCAGACTCTTTTATAGATAAAACAAGCAAGATAATGTGGTTAAAGTCCACAACTGTACCCGCAACTGTAAGTAATTTTGTTGATAAAAAAAATCAAATAGTTACAAGTCAGATACTTGCCTTAACGATATATAATTTAACACCGTGCGGGATCACACAAAAGTAATCACATCAAAGTTATATTTAGTAAAATGATGTGATTTTCTTCCTGTCTGACCACCCGCCTCATGATTGAGGTTAAACAATGTCATCATCAATTGCCCAACAACCCTTAATTCAAGTGGTTGACTTATCGTGGCAAGTGAAAGATAAAATGATTTTACAGCAACTCTCTTTTACCGTAAATAAAGGACAAATATTAGGTGTTATTGGTCCCAATGGTGCGGGAAAAACAAGTTTATTACGCTGTTTATTGAACCAACAAAATGATTTTTCTGGTGATGTCTATTTTAAAAACAAAAAGCTTTTCCATTACAATGCACAGCAGATAGCTAAATCATTTGCTGTGGTGACTCAAAAAGCCACACCAATATTTGCATTATCAGTATTTGATGTTGTCCGCATGGGCCTTTTACCCCATAAAGGCTTGTTTAGCTTAGATAATGATTATGATCGTCATCAAATTGAATTGGCTTTAGAAAAAGTAGGCTTAATGTCATCAATCAATTCAACTTACCATTTACTGTCCGGTGGTGAACAACAAAGGGTATTGATTGCTCGGGCTTTAGTTCAAAAAGCTGAAATATTAATCCTTGATGAGCCAACAAATCATTTAGATGTCTATTATCAGCATCAAATTCTTCAACTGGTCAACTCACTTGGTATTACAGTCATAATGACAGTCCATGACCTTAATTTAGCCGCACAATACTGCGACAGGCTATTATTACTTAATCAAGGAAAACTCATCAGTAATGACGTACCCAAAAAAGTGCTCACATCACAAGTATTAACAGGCGTTTTTGGCCTCTACTGCCATCAAGACTTAGACCCGATAACACAAAGTCCTAGAGTGTTTTTTTACCTGAAAGATCCCCTAATAACAAATAAAGATATGAGTTTGGTTAAATGAAAAAATATAATTTAACCTTTTTTATTTTGACCATTCTACTCATCTTAAGTGGCGCATTAGCACTAACCTTTGGGCCTGCAAAAATTTCAATAACTGATATAACCCAATGTGTTATTGGTAAGTGCGTTAGCCCAATTCATCAGATGATTATCTGGGAGGTTCGTATTCCTCGTATTTTAGTAGGGATAGTCGCAGGTATGGGGTTGGCCATAGCTGGGGCCATATTACAAAATACCACCAGAAATCCACTGGCTGATCCTTATATCTTTGGCATAGTATCGGGTGCAGCACTGGGGGCAACAATTGCCACAATAACCCTTTCTAATCAACTCACTGTCGCACTCCCTTTAGCTGCATTTATCGGCGCACTATTCTCAGTATTGATTGTAGTGTTTATCTCTACTGCATTAAAAAACCATGAACAATTATTACTAACAGGTATTGCTGTTTCTTTCATGCTAACGGCTATTAGTCAATTTTTACTCTATTTGGGCGAACCGTTTGCCACTAATAGAGTACTCTTCTGGTTAATGGGCAGTTTAGCTCGTGTGGAGATGAGCAACTTTTATGTCATCGGCAGTATTTTACTCATCAGCTTGTTGGTTATTGTTGCTTACCACCGGCAAATTGATGCCTTATTATTAGGTGATGAAAGTGCCAGCAGTCTGGGTGTTAATGTTAATAAACTGAGGTTATTAATGTTAGCTATATGTGCGGCGATAACCGCTACTGTTGTCGCTTACTGTGGTGGCATTGGTTTTGTGGGTTTAATGATCCCCCATATTGTTAGGCAATTTATCGGGGTAACCACCCTGCCATTAATCATAGGTTCAGCACTTGTGGGCGGCAGCTTTTTAGTTTGGGTTGACGTTGGTGCCAGATCAGCATTAGAAAGTGCCGAATTACCATTAGGCATAATTACCTCCGCCATCGGTAGCATTTTCTTTATCGGGATAATGCTAAAAGTCAAAAACAAAATAACAACATAACAAACAGCTCAATTTAATGGGTTATACGGAGAATTTAATGACAGATCAAAAACAAAAAAATCACAAAGAACGTATGCAAAAAACAAAAGAGCGTGTTGATGCGGAAATAGAATCGGCTCAAGATGAGCGTGGCCTGCTAATAGTCATAACCGGTAATGGCAAGGGTAAGTCGACCTCGGGTTTTGGTACTATCGCTCGTGCAGTTGGTCATGGTTTAAAAGCGGCAGTTGTGCAATACATTAAAGGTTCTTGGGCTTGTGGTGAACGTGAATTACTGGCCAATGCCGGTGTAGAGTTTCACGTGATGAATACTGGATTTACTTGGAATACTCAAGATAAAGAGAAAGATATTGCTGCAGCACAAAAAGTGTGGCAAGAAACTAAGCGCTTACTAACCGATGAAAGTGTAGCGGTATTATTACTCGATGAAATCACTTATATGGTCAGTTATAAATATATCGATTTAGATGAAGTGATCAGTGCACTCAAAAATCGTCCTGCAATGCAGCATGTTATTATTACTGGACGCTCATGTCATCGCTCACTCATCGAATTGGCCGATACGGTAAGTGAAGTGCAGTCAGTCAAGCATGCTTTTGACTCAGGGGTCAAAGCACAAAAAGGCATCGACTGGTAATGCGTAAATTCGTTAACGCTTTGTCAGTAATTTTAATACTTGTTCATCTATCTGTTCAAGCAGATGAACAAGCTAATGAGCCGACAACTTTAACTGGTGATAAGCACATCAAGCCAAGGATTATTGCACTTGCACCGCATATTGTTGAAATACTGTATGACATTGGTGCAGGTAATCAGATAATAGGTACCACTGACTTTGCTGATTACCCAGAACAAGCCAAATTAATTCCCCGCATTGGTAATCACGCGAAGCTACAGATCGAACGTGTTATTGAGCTCCAACCTGATCTTATTATCGCCTGGCGAAGTGGTAACCCAAGTGACGATCTTAATCGTTTATCTCAACTTGGTTTTACTATTGTTTATTCTGAGCCTAAAACCTTTGATGATATTGCCAATGAAATACTTCAGTTTGGCCAACTCAGTGGTCATTATCAGCAAGCTAAAGAACTCTCAAAGACAATGTTAACAACATTAGCTGAACTTAAGAAATCATATCAAAATAAAGTAAAAATCACCGTGTTTTACGAGTTATGGTCAAGACCACTAACGACCATTGCCAAAGGGAGCTGGCCTCAACAGCACTTAAATATTTGCCAAGCAAACAATCCTTTTGAACAGGTGGCTACGCCTTACCCTCAAATAAATATTGAGCAAGTTTTACAAACACCTGTCGACCTTATTATTCAACCCATGTCGATTAACCACATGGCAAAAGAAGGCTTTAATTGGCAAGATTGGCCTATTATTCCAGCAGTAACAAAGGGACAGATTATTCAACCCAATTCAGATGCCCTTCACCGGATGACACCGCGAAGTCTTCAAGAATTAACTAAGCTTTGTTTGGCTATTGATCACGCTAGACAATTACTTTAACAGTAACTCGTTGGTAATTACGATTTAAAAGGTTTTAATAATAATTACCAATTCATTAGTGCTCTATCACTCATTATAAATAGAGCAAATAAATTATTTTAGGTGTTTGTTGTTCAAGGATGATTCAACAAGTTAAACGGGAAACAGGTGCGTAGTTATTATTTAATAATGGCAAATCCTGTACTGCCCCCGCAACGGTAAGAATCGAAAGGTTTAAGTCCGGAGACCGGCCTGAAATTAATATAATCACAGTAAATACGGTGGGTGTTTACTTGAGGATACCATGAAAAAATCGTTAATCGCGTTAAGTCTTACTAGCGCATTTGCCAGTTCGTTAAGTTATGCAAATTCATCGACTGAAGCCAGAACCCTTGAAAAAAAAGTGGCTGAAGTCGATGAAGTTATTATCGTTACAGCAACACGTTCACCAAAGAACAGTACAGAGATTTTAAGTAGTTTTGCTGTGATTAGTCGCGAAGATATTGAGCAATTACCCGTTTCATCTTTAGCTGAGTTATTAAACACTATTACTGGCTTCCAAATGAGTCAAAATGGTGGGGCAGGACAAACCACTTCAGTATTTACTCGAGGTACAAATGCTGGCCACACCTTAGTACTTATTGATGGCCAACGCATTAGTTCAGCTACGCTAGGTCAAGTCGAGTTTGCCAATTTGTCACTTGCTCAAATAGAGCGAGTGGAAGTTATTAAAGGCCCCAAAGCGTCTATATGGGGTTCAGATGCGATAGGTGGTGTTATTCAAATATTTACCCGTCAATTAGACGCGGGTGAAATATCTGTTGATCTTGCTTATGGCAATCAAAATCAAAAGCAAGCGAGCTTAAGCACAGCATTTGCTCATGGTCATGGTGGAACTACTATTACCCTAGCGGCTAAAGCTTCTGATGGCTATGATGTTTTTGAACCAGCAGAGCCTGATAGTGACGGTTACAATCAAGAGAATATTTCACTCATTGGCTATCAAAACATAAATAAGCAGTGGAAAGTTAGTTGGTTGGCAAGATACGACCAAGGAAATAGCGAGTATGACAGTAGTTTTGGTGCTGATGATGAAAGTGCCTTTGAGTCAAAGCAATGGCAACTTACCGCTCAACAAAAGACCAAAAACTGGTACCAAGAGTTTCGCTTAGGCTCACAAAAAAATGAGTCAATCACTTTTGGTAAAAGCATTTTGGAAAAAGAGGGGAGCTTTTTTGAAACCAATAGACTGCAAGCAAGTTGGCTAGGTAGTTATCAAATATCATCAGTACTTTCCTCAAATACCGGTATTGACTTAACAAAGGAAAAAGTTAATACCTTAAACGCTTACAATCAAAATGAACGTAACCTTTACGCGGCATTTACCCACTTAAACTTTGACAATGACTCACAATTCATTGAAGGCTCAATTCGGTATGATAACATCGAAGATGTTGATAACAAGGTTACCTATAACGTCAGTGTAGGTCAGCGATTCTCTGCTAATACTCTGGTAAGTTTCAATGTGGGTAGCGGCTTTAAAGCGCCAAGCTTTAATGATTTATATTATCCTACCGATGCCTATTCTTATGGTAATGCTGAGTTGACACCTGAAACATCAACCAGTGTCGAAGTGTTATTTAAAACCTCTTTTGCAGATATTGAAACCGAGTTGAGTATTTATCAAACGGAGATAGATAACTTAATTGAATGGGATGTGGATGAAAACTATAAATACACGCCAACCAATATTGCCGAAGCCGAGATAAGAGGCCTAGAGTTAAACTTCTCTGGTGAGTTTTTTAATGTCAACCATGAGCTACAGCTTGGTTATTTAGATGCGGTTAATATCACGACTCATCAGCCACTTATTCGTCGTTCTAAAAACTCTGCTCGCTATCAATTATCTCGTCAGTGGCAAAGTTTAAGTGTGCTTGCAAGCGTCAATTATCAAGGTGAACGCGAAGATACTCAATGGCCTGGAACCATTACGCTAGAGAGTTACACCTTAGTCGATGTAAGTGCTTCTTATCACATTAATTCAGCATGGACGGCAGGAATTAAAATCAATAATTTACTTGATAAAGACTACACCAGCGCAACTAACTATATTGGTCAACCCGCACAATATTTGTTAACCGTAAGCTATCGACAGTAACTAAATAATTACTAACGAATAACTATCTAATATCCAGTTATGCCATTCTAGCATAGCTGGATTATCTAAATAACAGTGTCAATATTGATATTGTTTCCAATGACAAGTTACCAATACCTTTTTATAGAATAGCTAAACACGAAGAAAGTCATAGATATTTAAATCAGAGTGATTTTTGGGTCCCTACTTTCCTTAAAAATATTAACATTCAAAAAAACCTTCTTAAACGTATTCGCTATGATGGTGGTTATCTGACATATATTTTATAAAAAAATTATGGTGTCTTTTTATTGAACAGCCACTTAAATAATAAACACAATACCTAAAATAATCAGTGTTGCAAAAAATATCGTCTCAGAGGTTAATAAAAATATAGGTCGCCAACCCACTGAAGCAATTTCTTTTAATGAGGTTCTTAAACCAATGGCAACAATAGCGACAACCAATAACCCGTTAGATAACGATTCTATTATTTGTACTAATATTTGAGGTATCCAACCTAAGTTATTAAACAAGGCTAAGACAAAGAACACCATTAAAAAACTAGGCACGTATGTTGTTAGTTTGGTTTTTATTCCTTGATTCTCTTTTTTATTAGTCTGACCTTTAAAACTAAAAAATATAATCGCCACAATAGGTAATAATAGCGCTACTCTTAATAGCTTGATGTAAGTAGCAATGTCGCCAGCCTCAGGTGAAATTGAATAACCGGCACCAACAACTTGTGCAACATCATGAATAGACCCACCAATAAATACGCCCGCTAACTTATCAGGTAAGCCAAGCATTGCTGCAATCAAAGGATAAGTAATCATAGCTAAAGTACTGAGCGTAGTTATACCTATTACGGTTAAAGCAAAATACTTTTCTTGATAATCCTTTTTAGGTAGTACAGTACTAATAGCTGCTGCGGCAGAAACACCACAAACAGCAACAGCACCACCAGTAAGAAGACCAAAAGATCGTGATAACCCTAATGCTTTAGCCATTAATACGCCAAAAAAAATGGTGAGCGCCATTGCAAGGATAATAATGAGGGGCGCAGTAAATCCTAATGACACAATATCTGAGACTGAAATACGCACGCCCAGGAGACCTACCGCAATACGAAGTAAAGATTTTGAACAGAAATCAATACCCTGTTGTTGGCGTGGTGACTCATATAAAAAATGCATTGATAAGCCTAATAACAAGGCAAATAACATTACAGGAGCATCGTAACGGCTTGCTAATAGACTTGCCGACATTGCGATAATAATGCAAATGGTAAAGCCGGTATAATTAACTTTAAATTGGGCAATCATATTCACCTTCGAATGTTAATGGGTATTACCACTAAACTTGGAGTTGTCATAGAAAGTATTGTTTTATAATAAAAAAAAATTAAAATTAAAACAGAATTAACTGTAGCTAAATCCATATAACTAGTTAGTTAGTAACAAATAGTTCAGATCATACCTA
>CAWVSL010000043.1:0-23632 GCA_963933115.1 uncultured Colwellia sp. | reverse complement strand
TCTATTCCCTGCTGAATTCGGTATTCAGGTTCAAAACCTAAGAGCTCTTTAACCTTGCTAATATCGGCTTGTGAATGCCTAACATCCCCTGCTCTGAATGGTTGGTAAACTGGAGGTTTGTTATATTCAACATTGTTAATATTTAATGCACTTTGTAAACTCTTAAATAACGTGTTTAGAGTAGTTCTATCGCCAAGAGCTACATTATAAATTTGGTTTAGGCCTTTTTCTTCAGCAGTTGCCGCTAAAATATTGGCTTGTACGGCGTTTTCTATAAAACAAAAGTCTCGACTAGTTTCACCGTCACCGTTTATTAAGACTTCTTGATTATTAATCATCGCAGCGGTCCACTTAGGAATAACCGCTGCATATGCACCTTCGGGATCTTGTCTTTTACCAAAAACATTGAAATATCTAAGGCCTATTGAATTTAGTCCATAGGTTTTATTAAAAACATCAGCATATAATTCATTGACATATTTAGTGACTGCATAAGGCGATAAGGGTTTGCCAATAATATCTTCAACTTTAGGCAATGCGGGATGGTCACCATAGGTTGAGCTGGATGCGGCAAAAACAAAGGTTTTTACTTTAGCTGACTTAGCCGCGACTAACATGTTTAAAAAGCCGGTGATGTTAGCTGAATTTGTTAAAATAGGATCGGCAATTGAGCGAGGAACTGAGCCAAGTGCCGCTTGATGAAGGATATAATCAACATTGACTACCGCTTTATTGCAGTCCTCACTATTACGAATATCACCTTGAATAAAGTTAAAATTGTGCCACTGCAGCTCACTCACTTGTGATTTAACTTCATCTAAATTGTGTTGATGACCTGTAGCAAAGTTATCTAGGCCCGTCACTTTCTGGTTTAGCTTTAACAGTTGCTCTAGTAAGTTAGAACCAATAAAACCTGCACAGCCAGTAATTAACCATGTTTTAGGTGACTGGGTTAATTGCGCTTTTATCTGGTTATAACGTGACATATTCTATTCCTATTCTCTTTAAATCCATTGAAAAATATAAAAATATTTTTTATAAACGAATATCAGCTAATTCTGGGTCTAACATATATTTTAGGTCGTATATTATATGTTCATTTTTAGTTAATGCTAAAATATCATTGTTACTCATCGCTTTGAATTGATGATGAGCTACTGCGAATATTATTGCATCGTAATATTGTTGTTTAGGTGCTTCAATGAGATCGATATCGTATTCATTTTTTGCATCTTCTGGGGCAACCCAAGGGTCGTAAACATCGACATTAATATTGTATTCTTTTAATTCAGTTAAAATATCAACAATTTTGGTATTGCGCACATCTGGACAATCTTCTTTAAAGGTTAAGCCCATTACTAGGACATTGGCACCATTAATCTGTAATTTACGTTTAATCATAGTTTTGGTTAACTGAGTCACTACATAGGCAGCCATGCCATCGTTTATTCTTCTACCTGCCAAGATAACTTCTGGGTTATAGCCGATAGATTGTGCTTTATGGGTTAAATAGTAAGGGTCAACACCTATGCAGTGGCCGCCGACTAATCCAGGACGAAAGGGTAAAAAGTTCCACTTTGTGCCTGCCGCTTTTAATACTTCTTCAGTATCAATGTTCAGCTTATTGAAAATAACGGCCAACTCGTTGATTAATGCAATATTTAAATCTCTTTGGGTATTCTCAATGACCTTTGCTGCTTCAGCAACTTGAATAGAAGACGCTTTATAGGTGCCTGCGGTGATAATGGAGTTGTATAAACTGTCAACAAAGTCAGCAATTGCAGCGGTTGACCCTGAAGTGACTTTTAATATATTGGTGACTCTATGCTCTTTATCACCAGGGTTTATTCGCTCAGGGCTATAACCAGCAAAAAAATCTTCATTGAATTTCAGATTGGAATAATGCTCTATTTCAGGAATACAAACATCTTCAGTTGCTCCAGGGTAAACCGTAGACTCATAAATAATGACATCACCTTTTGAAATCACTTGAGCTAACATTTGACTGGCTTTGATTAATGGTGTCAAGTCAGGTTGTTTATGTTCATCAATGGGTGTGGGTACGGTGACAATATAAACATTGCATCTTTGCAGTGCCTCAACCTCAAATGAATAGTTAATAAAAGCTGACTCTGCTAATTCGCCCCTCGATACTTCTAAAGTAAAGTCATGACCTTGCTTCAGGTCTTCAATACGCTTTTTATTGATGTCAAACCCTAACGTTGGGTATTTTTTACCAAACTCCACTGCGAGAGGAAGGCCAACATAGCCTAGGCCAATTATCCCAATGTTTATGTTGTCTAAAGAAAGTGACATATATATTCCTTTGTAATTATAGATCGAAGAACAAAATTGAGGTGACGTTTATCCACAAAGTTAAGTTATGGGTTCACTTAGAGTCAAGTAGTAGAAAAACAGTATAATCTGATATTATATTTCACCTTAAGTTATGCAGTATAAAATAACTTAATTATTGTCTAAGTATAATGCGTAAACTCTATTATCTTACGCATAATCAATAATTTCGAAATCTTATCAGTATATGTTTAGCCAAACAACTTACATTTCGCAAGAAATTCAGTATGTTTTTCAAGCGACTAATTCACGGGTACTTGCCTTTAATCATCAGCAAAGGTATAACTCCACTCGTATATTACATATAAACAATTTTTAGACAGGATAATAATAATATGACTACACCTAACGCGGGTACGCTTTTTGGCCACCCTAAAGGGCTTTTTCTCTTGTTTGGCACCGAGATGTGGGAACGTTTTGGCTATTATGGCATGAGAGCATTGTTGGTACTTTATCTAATTGCTTCTACACAAGATGGTGGTTTTGGCTGGACCAATCAAGAAGCGCTAAGGCTATATGGTTTTTTCACCATGGCTGTTTATCTAACGCCAGTAATTGGTGGTTGGCTCGCTGATAACTTTATTGGCCAACGTAAAGCGATTATCTGGGGTGGCCTTGTTTTTTCTTTGGGTTACTTTACCCTCGGTATCCCAAAGTCGATGATTGTCGGCATGGAAGAAACAGTATTTTATATCGGTTTAGCTTTAATCATTATTGGTAATGGTTTATTTAAAGCGAATGTTTCTAGTTTAGTTGGTGATTTATACGAAGACGGTGATCATCGCCGTGATGGTGCCTTCACTATTTTCTATATGGGTATAAACCTCGGTGCCTTTTTAGCGCCTATTACTGTTGGTGTCCTTGGTGAGACTGTTAACTGGCACTACGGTTTTATTTTAGCCGGCTGTGGTATGTTGATTGGTTTAACATTACAACTGACCTTGGCGAATAAATATTTAGGGGATATAGGCGTCGAACCGTCAGCTAAACGTACTAAAGGTGATCAAAAAGCGCATGCACCATTAACTTCTCAAGATATCGATCGGATGAAAGTCATCTTGATTATGAGTATGTTCTCAGTAATTTTCTGGGCTGGTTTTGAGCAAGCGGGTGGTTTATTTACCATTTACGCTTCTGACTTTACCGACCGTACACTTTTTGGCTTTGAAATTGCTGCCTCATCATTTCAATCATTAAACGCTATGTTCATCATCATATTAGCGCCTTTTGTTGCCTCTATTTGGGTTAAGATGGGATCAAATGAACCGACTTCACCGAAAAAGTTTGCTTTGGCGATGTTATTTTTAGCTTTAGGTTTCTTCGTTATGTTATGGGCTACCATGGTGCAAGGTGGCGATGTTGCAGTTAAAGTAAGCATGTTGTTCTTGGTTTTTGCTTACCTATTTCATACCTTAGGTGAATTATGTTTATCACCCATTGGTTTATCAATGGTAACCAAATTAGCACCGCTTAAATTCACCTCATTATTAATGGGTATTTGGTTCTTCTTTACTGCCCTATCTAACTTCTTAGCCGCGTTTATTGGCTCGTTTGTTGGTGAAGGTGAAGAAATGGTTAACAATGCCGCAAATATCTTTATGGGAGTTGGTGTTGGCGCCTTAATAACAGGTCTAATCATCTACCTTTCTGCAGGTAAACTAGTCTCATGGATGCATGGTGCAGAAGGTGGTCAGGTTAATAACTTAGAAGAAAAGCTAGATGAAGAAATTTCAGTAACGGCTACACATGAAGGTATCTCTAAAACGCATAATTAATATAAATTAATGCGCTATTAGTGTGTCTCATATTAAAAAGCTGAAAGGTATCTTTCAGCTTTTTTTATAGTGAATAAATAATATCTAGATGAGAGTAAATATGAATGCTAGAAATGAGTTAAGGCAGGAGATTCGGCAACGACGCAACGTGTTGACGATGGAGGAACAACTCATCGCCTCGCTAAAATTGACAGAGCAACTTTCCAGTCACTCAAAAATACGTCCAGCTCAGCATATTGCGCTTTATTTAGCCAATGATGGGGAACTTGACCCTGCTAATTTTATTCACTGGTGCTGGCAACAAGGTAAGCGTATTTATTTACCCGTTATCCATCCCTTTAGTCCGGGTAATTTACTGTTTATTAATTACCATCAATCGTCAGTTATGGTGAAAAACAAGTACGGTATTTTAGAGCCCAAACTTGATGTGAGACATGTACGGCATGTTAATCAGATAGATGTAATATGCACGCCATTAGTTGCCTTTGACAGGACTGGCGGACGTTTAGGAATGGGTGGTGGCTTTTATGATAGAACATTAGCTACTTGGTATCAAAAATATCATTTTCAGGGTCAAATTACTGCTAAACCTTACCCTATTGGACTGGCCCATGATTGCCAGTTGGCTGATAATATTCCATGTGAGTTATGGGATATTCCACTACCTGAGATTATTACGCCGTTGAAAAAATATCAGTAAGAAATTTAGTATAAAAACAAGCGGTTTCTCTAGTCTCAGTTAAGCGAAACGCCAGGGGATCGGTATTCAATAATTAGAAAATCTTTATAATATTTTTAAAACACCTTTATTGTTTGACCAATTAATACCGAGCTATTAGCAGCTAGTTTTTGTGGTTCAGTATTGGCGGGCTCCAAACAAACAAACTCATTCTCGCCATTCTCATGAACATCACTCATCGTTTCAGCGCCCAGTTTACCTGGATTCCAAAATACCCACTGTTGACAATTATCACTGGTAATTTCAATGGTTCGCTGCCATCGGCTATCTTGTATCTGCATTGTTTGGCTTTGCTCAGCTAGCAGATGATAAACACGGTCGACTGGGCCCATTCCATTAATAAACACTTCAGGTTTGCGACGTTCAGCGGTTAATTTGTCATCAAATTCAAGTGTAGATAATTCGACAATATTTATTTCTTGAGGGTTGCTCACCTGAATGTAACTATGCAGTGCTGCAGTGTAATCAATATCTTTATCACTGGTGTTGCTCATTAGTAATTGTTGGCTAAAATCTTTACCAAAAACCAAGGTTTGTTTTAACTGACAGGCTAATGGAAATAACGCATGCATGTTTTCTCCTTGCCATTTCAGCGATACCACTACATGTTGCTCTAAAAGATCAACTGTGTCTATTTGCCACATTTGTTGACGTGCAAAACCATGATTACCTGAATGATTCTTTGGATCGCTAGGGTGAGCACCAAACCATGGCCAACAGAGAGGAATACCTCCTCTAATCGCTTTCCCTACTTGATATTGGTTAGCATCACTCAACCAGAGTACTGGCTTTTGGCCAGTGGGTTGCCATGCCAATACTTGCCCACCATAAAGGCTTATTTTAGCCTTACAATATTGATGATCAATTTCTAAGCCGGTTATATTTTCTGTTAAATTAATCTTTTTGACCGAACCAAACTGATTCGCCACTAGCCTTTGACACATGTTTTTCTCTTTTTATACGACAACATCATTTCCTATGATAAAGAAATAATGACTTGGGTGGAACCTATACCCCTAGTAATTTTTATTTTAAGGTAGGCTTTAAAAATAATACGTTATTGTATCCACGGTTTGTTTATTCATATGCTATAAAATAAAATACCACTGAGATATCTCAGTGGTATTTTAAAGGCCATTGGTACTCAGTGAACCTTATTTTGTATAAGCTCTAGGCATTTTACTCTCTGTAGTATATCGGTCTCGTAATGCATCCTGACGGCTTAAGGTAGAGACTTCTTGACCGCCAATCCATATTTTGTCAACCCGAGTACTCAGTTCAAACGGGTCTGCGCTCCATAGGACTAAGTCAGCAGCGTAACCAGTGGCAATTCTACCGGCATTGAGTGAAAAGCTATCAGCAACATTAGCAGTAATCGTCGCTAGGGCGTCTGCTTTTGACAAACCATTTGAGACGGCATTTCCTGCACTGTAACGTAACTGATAAATATTATGCGTATCATCGACTGATAATATAACTTTTACCCCTGCGGCGGTTAAATTAGCCGCACTACTTAAGGAAGCATGTAAGGAGTCAAAACTACTAGGGAGGTTACGTAGCGCATTAAGAATTACCGGTACATTTTCTTTGGCCAATTGTTCACTCACTAGTTCTGCATCAGCAGCACCTACTAATATCAATTTTAAGTTATAACGTTTTTTTAATTTAATCAATGCTAATAAATCGGTTGCGCGGTCAGCATAAACCACTAAAGGTTTATTACCGGCTAACAAGTCGTTGATAACTTTTTCATCACGTTGTGGTTCGTCCTCTTTTTTGATTTTATCTTTTTTAGCTTTACTTTTTAAATTTAAAGTATTTAGCTTAGACTTTGCTAATTTTTTTTCAGCATCGTCGAACTTATTTGCCAAAGTTTGTAAGTCAAAAGCTCTGGAACCTTTATTTTTAGCCCCTAAGTCGACAACGACTCCACTATTGTTAGTTATGACGCTGTCAAAACTGGTAGAGAGATCAACAACAAAAGCATGGCCTTTAAATATACCTTCACCACCCGACGGAGATACAATATTGCGAGTTATCCCCCCTTTACGGCTATAGGGGATCACGGTGGATTTAGGATTAAAAGCAAGGCTGGCATCAAATGTCATATCTGCTTTTTTATCAGCCGCATCACGTGTTCTTGAAACGGCACTAACTTCAACTAAGCCTAGTTGATTCATTGAGCCTATTAAGCCAGGTGTTAAAATTTTGCCGTTAGCATCAATAATTTTATCGGCTTTTATCTTTTTACTTTCATTGGATGACAATATGGCAGTAATTATTCCCTCTTCAATGATAACGGTGCCATTAGTAATTACCCCCTGCTCGGTTACCGTATGGATAGTCGCATTGGTTATTGCTAAAGTATTTGCATTAACAAAAGGTATGGTTAAAGTAAAAACAGCGGTCAACGTTAAGATCAGAGGCTTCATTAGCGAAGTATGTATAATTGATTTCATCTTATTTTCCTTGCTCAAGAGTATGTTGTCCTAGCATGAAGTCACTCATTGCTTGATAATTTTCATCATAACGGTCATAAACTTTTGCACCATCAATAAACACTTGTTCCGCATGAGAGTAAACACTGAATGGGTTTTGATCCCATAAAACAATGTCTGCTTTTTTACCCACTTCTAAACTACCCGTTTTATCATCAAGGCCTAATGACTTTGCTGCATTTAAGGTAATCCAGCGAATGGCGTCTTGCTCTTTCAAATCAAAGCCATTTTCATTGGCACGAAACATTACTTTACCCGCTTCTTGGTTTAACCGTTGAATAGTGGTACTTGAGTCTGAGTGGACAACGGCGCATGAATTTTTAATCGCGTCAACAATTGCCACGTTTTCTTGTACCATATCGTATGCTTCCATTTTAAAACCCCACCAGTCTGGCCACATAGCAACACAATTACCATTTGCAGCTAATATATCAGCTATTTTATAAGCTTCTATACCATGATGGAAGGTGCCCGACTTATAGTTAAACTCTTTACCAACATCTATCATTACCGCCATTTCTTCCGCTTTGTAGCAGTGATTATGAATTAAAATATCACCGTCAAGCACGCCCTTTAGCGTATCATTGGTTAAATTACGCTTAGGCACTTTAGGATTTCCCCCTAGTGCATAATCTGCATTGTATTTATCCCAAGCTCTTTTGTATTCAGTCGCTTGTGCCCAAGCACTTCGATAACCAGCAACATTACCCATTCGAGTTGACGGAGCAACCTCTTTTGAACCATAGACACGTTTGGGATTCTCACCACAAGCCATTTTTAACCCATAAGGAGCTTCGGGGAATTTCATCCCTTGTGTGGTATGACTGGGTATATTTCTTAAGGTAACGCCTCTACCACCAAAAAGATTTGCTGAACCCGGCAGTATTTGTAGCGTAGTAATGCCTCCAGCGCGTGCCTTTTGAAATCCGGGGTCTTGCGGCCAAACACTGTGCTCAGCCCATACCTCTGAAGTATTAGGAGAGGTCATTTCATTACCATCAGAATGAGACTCAACACTAGGGCTTGGGTAAACACCCAAATGTGAATGGACATCGATAATCCCCGGAGTTAACCATTTACCACTACCATCAATCTCAATCGCATCTTCTGCAAAAAGATTATTACCAATATTTTGAATTTTACCCTCAATAAATAACACGTCGGCATTGTCTATTCTTTGGCCCGTACCTGTTAATACCGTGGCATTTCGAATTAATGTACTTTGTTGAGGCAAAGGTTGATAGGTACTTGGGTATGGATCAGAATTAATGGTGACTTTCGCATCTTGAACTTTATTTTGAAGACAGCCAGTTAACGTTAATGTAATGCTAATCGCCAAGAAGGGAAAGGCAACCTTACCTTGATTACGTTTGAACATAGAATTTCCTTAAATTATTATTTTTATATCAATTGTATTTTTTATCATTAATAAATAGTACGTATAAAAAAACTGGTATCAACTTGACCTAAAATTTGGACTATTGATTTATAAAGCCGTTGCTGGTGAACATTAATTCATCGGTGGTTTGAAGTGACAGACTAAATGTTAATGAAATGATGCAAAGTGAGGATATAAGAGTACTAGAGGCTAGTCAATTATTGATCTGTAGAAATAAAAATAAAAAAACGGAAGTCACTCCGTTTTGTAAATATATGTTGACTTGAGTAACAGCTAGCGACTAACCGCCACACTTTTTATCTTTTGCTTTGCCTTCACCGCATTTATGAGCGCCTTTTGCTTTTCCTTCGCCACATTTACCTTGACCACATTTAGCCGCAATTTTAGCTTTGCCTTCACCGCATTTATGAGCGCCTTTTGTTTTTCCTTCACCACATTTAGCAGCAGTTTTAGCTTTGCCTTCACCACACTTATGAGCGCCTTTTGCTTTTCCTTCGCCGCACTTATGGGCACCGTGACCGTCCGGAGTAACAATAGTCATCAACTCTTGACTTGCGAAAGGGTTAGTATTGGCTTTTGCAGGTGCCGCAATAAATACTGACAACGCTAATACACTTGATAGTAATGCGATGCTCGTTTGTTTTATAAGACTCATATTGTTTTCCTTTATATTGTTTAGATAGAACATCTATAGTTTTATTATTGTTAGATAAGACCATCAAGTCATAAAATTAATTTCAGATAGTGATATAAAATTGTCATTAGTTTTATATACTCCAGCTAACGAGTATTTAAGTTAATAATTAAAGAAAAAATCTCTTTTAAAAAAGATAAATTTTCCATAATTAGGATCATATTAGCTCTATATAAGCGATAATAGCAAATTAGAAAATTTTGTTAACAAAACTAGTTCACTATACCACCAGAGACCTGATAAGTGTTAATAGTCAATTTGGTTAGACTTCTTTTAAAGTCAACAACTTTAAAGCATATTATAATAAAACTATATTTAAAAGAGATGAATTAGATGCGTATTGTATTGGCTCCAATGGATGGTGTTTTAGACCACATGATGAGGAATATTCTTACAGATATTGGCGATTATGATCTTTGCGTCACTGAGTTTATACGTATTGTCGATCAACTTCTGCCCGATAAGGTATTTCATCGTAACTGCCCAGAACTAAAATCTGAGGGTAAAACAAGGTCAGGAACGCCAGTAAGAGTTCAACTGCTTGGCCAAGATCCCGATTATATGGCGGTAAATGCACTAAGAGCAATTGAATTAGGCTCACAAGGTATCGACTTAAATTTTGGCTGCCCATCACCTACTGTCAATAAAAGTAAAGGCGGGGCCGTCTTATTAAAAGAGCCTGAAACAATTTATAAAATAATAAAATCAGTAAGAGATGCGGTCCCAAATGAAAATATTGTCTCTGCAAAAATACGCTTAGGTTACGAAGATAAATCACTTGCTTTGGATGTTGCTCATGCTGTTGAGTCAGCAGGCGCTAACCAATTAACGGTTCACGCAAGAACTAAGCTCGAAGGGTACAAACCACCAGCTCATTGGGACTGGATAGGTAAAATAAAAGAAAAGATTAATATACCTGTGATCGCAAACGGTGAAATTTGGACGTTAGATGATTATAACAAATGCAAAGCACTTTCAAATTGTTCAGATGTTATGGTGGGTAGAGGAGCTTTAGCCATTCCCAATTTGTCTCACGTATTAAAGCTAAATGCAAAGCCACTAAACTGGAAAGATATAAACGACTTATTGCTTAAGTATGCAAAACAAGAAGTTTATGGCGATAAGAATAAATACTACCCTAACAGAATAAAACAGTGGTTACGTTATCTTAAAATTCAATATTCTGAAGCAGATGAACTTTTTTCCTCTATTCGAACGTTAAAAACAAGTAAAGAGATAATAGACATAATAAAAGAAGGCAGTATGTAAAATAATCTTGGTCGCTGACCATCCATTATAATTAATGGATGCCCTTTGAAACTCACTAAAGTCAATGAACATACTTAAATTTCCATATCACTGACAAACTATCACCAAGTAACTCCAAGCATCATTAATAATCAATACGGCTTACCTTTCAAACTGACACCAGCCAGACAAAGGTATAAAGCGCTTAACGTAACGCGCTAAATCCATATCTTAATAGTTTATATAGCACGATTACTTAGACTAAATTTTGACACTTTATGGCATAAAAAAACCAGCTAAAAAGCTGGTTTTTTATATTATAAATAACGATAAAACTAGATAGCTACTTTTTTACGCTGAGCAGTATCTTTAATAAAGTTAACCCAACCCCTTGCACCTCTGCGTGCCTTAGGATCTTTCATGGCTTTCTTAATAGCTGCGTAAGCATTTTTATATTTACCTAGATAAAAATATGACTCTGCAATACTTTGATAAATTTTACCAGAACCCTTAACACCAAGTTCTAATGATTTATCAAAGGCAACAATCGCTGCTGAAAATTGCTCATCCTGCTTAAGTAACATGCCTTGTTTGCGGTAATGTCTGGCTTCACCAGTCATTTTTGCAAGTTCGCCATAGTATTTAGCCGCTTTATCAATATGCTGAGCTGCATGCCAAGCATTAGCGATAATAGATAAGTTTTTATCATCACGCTTAACTATCCCTGAAGCAATATTTTTCTCTAATAATGTAGCCGCTTTGTAAGGCGCTTCACTTTGAGAATATAAACTTGCTAAAGTTTTAATCTGAGACTCTTTTTCAAGAAACCCTTGCTTATAAGCTAAATCTAAAGTTTGCACACCTTTAGTGTAATCTTCTACTAATAAGTAGAACATACCTAATTGCGTCCACCACTGCTTCTTATCAGGGTAAATTTGCACAACCGTTTCTAATACACCAACAGCCTCATTATACATTTTACGTTCATAGTATGATGTGACTTTTAAGATATAAGGGTTCTGGTTTTGCTTATCACCATAAAGAGCAATAGCTTTATTAGCAGGTTCTATCATCTTATCTAAAATACCTGACTCATAATAAGCCTGGGTAATTTTAACATAAGTATTAGCATCTTCTTCACCAGTGAAATCCATCCACTTTTGATAGTTTGCTAATGCACCTGTAAAATCTTTAGTTTGCATTTGCAAATCAGCTAATAGCTTAATTGCCTCACCTTGCTCTCTTGCATTTAATATATCGGGTTCTATAGCTTCTTTTAAATACTTAATAGACTGAACTTCATCACCTTTTTGTGCATACATCACGGCAATAAAGCGAGTCACATAAGCTTTATCAAAAACTTTACTCGTAGAAATATCTTTTAGGATAACTAGAGCACCATCAATATCGTCTTCAGTGTAAGCGTCAAATGCTCTTACTACTTTCTTACCGACACTAGGACTAGCAAGTTGGGTTTTACGCTTATCTTTTTTCTGATCATCTGCAGCTTCTACAGTAGAAGACATAGGTAGCTGCACAACAACTATAGAAAAAGCGAGAACTAAGGAAGTTATTAATTTATTCATCATTATTTACCTCCTCCACTGCCAGCCATTTTAAAGTCTAGCTGCACCGTAAGACCCGTCTGTTTTTGTGGTTTACCATCAACGACATTAGGCTTATATTTCCACTTACGTAGTGCACGTTTAGCTTCTTTATCAAAAACACGTTTAGGTTGTGCTTCAATTACATCAACGTCCTCAACACCACCAATTTCATTGATAGAAAACGATAATTTAACCCAACCTTCTTTTCCGTCTCTTGCAGCCTGTATAGGATACTTAGGTTCGATACGCACTATTGGTGTTGCTTCACCGTCACGTCCAAAACCTGCACCTGGAGCTGAAAGACCACTTGAAGCGCCAGCTAACTGAACACCTGGTAAATTAAACGATATACCCGTGTTGTTGTTATTCGCTTCAGGCTCAGGAGCCTGTGCTTTCGGCGGCGCTTTTGGCGGCGGCGGTGGCGGTGGCGGAACACGTTGACGAGTCTCAACCGACGATTTAGGCGGCGTAGTGTTAACTTCTACGATTATATTTTCTAATTGGTCTTCCTGTCTTCTGTCTCCGCTAGAAACTAGAAAGGCCATAAATGAAAATAATGCAAAAGTTACCGTCGCCCCAAGTAGTACTGATACTAAAAAGCGCACCATAAACTACCCCTTCGCTGCAGCAATAGATATTCTAAGATTGCTACTTGCTTCCTTTATCGCATCCATAACAGCAACAACGTCACCGTGTTTAGCGGATTTGTCAGCTTGGATAATTACAACATCAGTAGGTTGTTCTGCTAACAATTTTTCAATTGTTGAACCAACAAGCTCAATGTCAACACGTCGCTTATCTAACCAAATATCACCCGTATCTTTAACAGCAACAAAGATATTAGCACTTTTCTGTTTAGTTTGATTAGCAGCCTTTGGTTTATTTACTTCTATACCAGCTTCTTTTACAAAAGAGGTAGTTACAATGAAGAATATCAACATAATGAATACGATATCTAACATCGGCGTCATATCAATCATTGCTTCTTCGTCTTCACGAATACGTTTACGTGCCATTCGAATTTCTCTCTAGTGATGAGGTAAACTGTCAACCAGTTTAGCCTTTGCTACTTTAACTTTAGCGTCTAGTCTTGAACTAAAAAACACTCCGGACAATGCGGCAACCATGCCAGCCATTGTAGGTATCGTCGCCATTGATATGCCAGCGGCCATCAAGCGAGGGTTACCTGTACCCTGTTCGGCCATGACTTCAAATACTCCAATCATACCGGTTACTGTACCTAATAGACCAATCAGTGGACACATTGCCACTAACGTTCTAATTGTGAGCATGTTTTTTTCAAGCATTTCGTTTGCTTCGGAAATCCAAGTTTCCCTGATTCGATGTGCATACCATGAAGTAGTATCTTCACGAGCATCCCAACGAGAGACTATGTCTTCTCGTATTGAAGGATATTCTTTGTTAAGGAAGTAATAACGCTCAACCATTAACATCCACATCAAAAAGAGAGCTATAGCGACAAAGTATAAAACATCACCGCCGGTAGCTAGAAAACTCCTGACAGATTCCCAAACTTCTATCAGGGCTAACATTATTTAGACTCCTTCTCTGCTAATGCAGCGATAAGGCCAACACTTTGTTCATCTAATTTATGAAGAACAGATTTTGCTTTAGATGAAACAATACTGTGTACTAAAATTAATGGTAAAGCAGCAATTAGACCAAGAGCAGTTGTAACAAGTGCTAATGAAATATTACCAGCCATAATTTTCGGGTCGCCTGTACCAAACAAAGTAATCGTTTGGAAGGTCATAATCATACCAACAACCGTACCTAATAAACCAAGTAGAGGTGCCATAGCAGCAAACATCTTAATAAGGTTTATACCACGGTCAACTACAGGAGACTCACGTAAAATAGCTTCATCAAGTTTCAACTCTAATGTCTCAGCATCAACAGTTTTATTCTCTTGATAAACCTGTAACAAACGACCTAAAGGATTGTTGATGTTAGGCGTAGTAATGTTTTTCTGTTGTGCTTTCATTTTTGATTGCATGCTAGAAAGAACAATCATACGTTCAAGGGCAATTAAGAAACCGATGATTAATAGTACAGTAATTACGTAACCAACTTCTTTACCTTGATAGTAGAATTCCATAACAGTTTTCTTACGCGTTTCTAACGCTAAGATACCGCCACGTGATGGATCTACGTATAAAGCAGAGTAACCTGAAGATGTGTTAAAGAAATCTGTAGCAGAACTCTTAATATGGCTAGCCGGTTGTTTAGCCAGGGGCTGAACCAAACCTAAACCATCGTTAAAGTTTAAATAACCACCTTCATAGATTAAGTTAAAAGTACCGATACGAGTAATAGTTTCAGAACTAGTTGAACCGTCTAACTGGTTAACATCAGCTGTAAATTGTGACACTTTACCTGATTCAGTCATTTCAGTTTGAAGGGCGAACCACAATTCTTCTAAATTTTCCAAAGATGGAATTTTTTTAGAATTAGCAATTTGGCTAAGAACTTCACCACGACCAGGAAATTCAGCACTTACAATTGATGTTACAATTGAACCATAAGCATCTGCAGCAGCGCCACGACTCACACCGAACATTTGACCTAATGTACCTTGAGCGGTATTTAGTTCAACTTCTTTTTGTGCTAACGTAATTTCATTTGCTGAATATTCTTTAGTCAAACGTTTATTACGTGCGTTTTGGTTAGCTAGCTCTTTTTTAGCTTTGTTTAACAAAACTTGCTTATCAGAACGGGCCGCTTTAAATTCAGCTTCACGTTTTTTATCAAGTTTAGCTTCAGATACACGGTCAGCTTTAACCTGTATTAATAGGTCATCTAATTGATTAGCGCTTGTTGTTGCAACATAACCTGCTGTCAAAGACACGGCAAGCATTACAAAATTAATAAGTTTTTTCATTATTTTGCTCCTGCTGCAAATACTGGTAATTTAGTTAAATCCATTGGCAACTGTTTACGTGCCATAGCAATTGAGTCTCTTATAGGCTTGAAGTATTCTTCGCCTAATTCATCCCAAGAACGTGTATTGTTGTTCCACACCCAAGCGTTTTTGAAATCTAATGACTGTGCCATTAGAGCAACACGGCCCATATGAACGAAGTCAGCAGTGATAGTACGATCGCCTAAATCAAGTTCACCTTGATAAGCATCAAAAATATTACCGTAGCCTGCTTCAATCTCATAAGCTTCAAGTACTAAACGAAACTGTTCAGATGTTGTAACGTTAGAATCATCCATTACCGCACGTAAACCTTCGACACGGTCTTGACGACGTTCAAGGTTCATCGGTACATCAAGTTCAACAAATGTTTCCAAAGTATCGATCATTTTGTACATCAAAGGCACTACACCTTGTTTGACTTTATCAATACCGTTAATTTGTTCCTGTAGAGAAGCAATGTTTTCTTTTTGGCTATTAACCATGCGTTGAACATGATCGTTATAACCCTTTAAAACTTCACCTTCATCAACAACATTTCGATATTCACCAAGCAAATCGATTGTTTGCTCGTAGATGCTGTCAATTTTCTTTTGTGATTTGGCAGCATCTTTAAATATTTTACCTTCAGCGTTTTGAAGATCAGTAAGAGCATCAGCTGCAGCAATATTGCTACCTGCTAATGCAAGTGCGCCAACGATCGCAGAGGCGATAAGGCTTTTTTTGTTTACTTTCGACATAGTTCCCAACCATATTCTGTTTAACTTTGATAACAAATAAAATTGTTACCGCAATTTGTACAAATTGTTACTTGTTTAATTTTATATTTATATTTATCTAAAATGAATCTAAGCAATATTCCCAAATGACAGACAGTCTGTCAAGACGTGACGTTAAAAGACAGCTTAATTATTACCCTCAAAATAAAAGAGTAGTAACTAAATAAGTAATAAAATAAGTAATAAATAAAAAATATCATCTAAAATCTTAATTACATTTTGTAGAAAAGATGTGTTTATGGTCTTTTTTGATTATTACTTAAACAAAACGCCTTAAAATGACTATAAAATATTGCCGAGGTATGTTTTACTAATATCTTCGTAGTAAGTCAAATTTAATTAAAACTATTTCAAAATAAAGCAGTTTTAATTACCAAACCAAACCAAACCAAACTAAAGCCAAGTAAATTTAATTTTTATACTTTAAATCTAGACCTATCTCTCAAAAAATCAATAAAAACAATAAATATCTGAATCTAACTTTAAGGGCTAAAAGTCAGAACATTTAAGAAGTGTATACCGAAGCGTTCAAACTTAGTTATGCCAACACCCGAGATTGCTAGCATTTGTTGTTTATTTTGGGGTTGACGAGTTAGCATTTCTTGCAAAGTTGCGTCACTAAAGACTACAAATGCAGGCACATTGTTCTCATCAGCTAAACGTTTACGGCATGTTTTAAGTTTTATCCACAGTGGCATATCAAACTCTTCAATAGCTACCTTTTGTTTTTTAGCTTTAGTTTTTCCTAATGCAATGGCTTGGCTAACATCTTTACGAAGTTCTAATCCTTGTTGACCATTTAACAACGGCCGGCAACTATCACAAAGTTTTAATGCGCCATAATTATCGACATCAACAGATAAATAACCCCTCACGACCAATTGACGAAAGACACTTCGCCATGTATTGGCATTAAGCTCTTTTCCGATACCAAAAGTAGATAGGTTTTGATGACCAAACTGTTTGATTTTCTGAGTATTTGCACCCACTAAAATATCAATAAGGTGAATAACACCAAAACGCTGTTCACTTCGGTAAACAGTCGACAATGCTTTTTGAGCGGCAACAGCACCGTCCCATGTTTCAACTGGATTAAGGCAATTATCACAATTACCACAATGTCCACTAGCTTGTTCGTTAAAATAATTGAGTAACACTTTACGTCTACAGCTTGTGACTTCACACATTCCTAAAATAGCATCTAATTTATTACGTTCAGCCTGTTTAAATTGCTGATCACCTTGTGACTCTTGCATCATTTTTTTCAGAAAAACAACATCCTGCAGACCATAAATCATCCAGGCAGTAGAAGGTAAACCATCTCGACCTGCCCTACCCGTTTCTTGGTAATAAGCTTCTATCGATTTAGGTAAGTCAATATGAGCAACAAACCTAACATCAGGTTTGTCTATACCCATACCAAAAGCAATAGTGGCAACAATAATAATATTGTCTTCACGTAAAAAACGTTTTTGATGAAGCTCTCTTATATCGGGTGATAGGCCAGCGTGATAGGGCAAGGCTGTAAAACCTTGCTGAGATAAATAGTCTGCAAAGCTCTCAACTCGCTTACGTGATAAACAATAAATAATACCACTATCATTTTCATGACAGTGTTTAATAAAGTTCAGTAATTGTTTTTTTACATTGTCTTTATGACTAATACGATATTGAATATTAGGGCGGTCAAAACCAGAAACATATTTCTTAGCCTTTTCGAGTTGTAAACGAGAAATAATCTCTTGTTTTGTTTGCTCATTAGCTGTCGCTGTTAAGGCCATTCTCGGCACGCTAGGAAACTGCTTAGCAAGTAAATCCAGATGTAAATAATCACTACGAAAGTCATGGCCCCATTGTGATACACAGTGAGCTTCATCAATAGCAAATAGTGAAATCTTTAATTTTGAAAATAATGATAATGTTCGAGACTGAATTAATCGTTCAGGGGCAATATAAAGCATATCTATATGCCCCTTTAGAAGCTGCTGCTCAATATCAACGACTTGTGCACTCGTTAACGTTGAATTAAGAAAACGAGCATTAAGTCCTAACTGAGCTAAAGCATCCACTTGGTTCTGCATTAACGCAATTAAGGGTGAGATCACCACACCAACACCTTGGCGAACTAGCGCTGGTATTTGGTAACATAATGATTTCCCACCACCGGTTGGCATTAACACTAAGACATCTTCACCAGCAATGACTTGGCTAATAATATCAGCTTGCTGACCTCTAAAGTCATCATAACCAAAGGTGTTTTTAAGAATTGATAAGGCGTGATTATTAACTGGTAATAACATAAATAGTATTGGTTATCCTTATGCTTAAGTGAGGTTTAGTGTTCGATTGCTTTTAGCATTAATGATTATCACCAAGTGACAATTTATTGGGCTTTGCAATGTTATAATAGAGTAAACTATGTAACTGAGTTCACTTCTTCTTCAGTTAAATATCGCCATTGGCCGAGTACTAAATTACTAGGTAAAACAATGTCACCAATCTGTTCTCGATGCAAACCAACCACCTTATTATATACGGCAGCAAACATCCGTTTAACTTGATGATATTTCCCTTCGGTAATCGTTAATAAAACTTCTTTTTTATCGTTACATTCACTGACTAATATTAATTCAGCTGGTTGTGTTAATGAAGTTTCTCCTTGAAGTTGCACGCCTCTTTTAAAGTGTTCAATAATATCATTATCTAGTGGGTCTCTTAATGAAACGCGATAAGTTTTTTTACAAAGCTTTTTTGGAGAAATAATATTATGTGACCAGCGTCCATCATCGGTAATTAATACTAATCCTGTGGTATCAACATCTAGCCGACCAGCAATGTGCAAGTCAAAAGCTTTATCAACATAGATTAAATGTAATAAAGAAGGATAGTTTTCATCGACATTTGAACAAATAGTATCAAGGGGTTTATTCATCATAATGTAGCGTGATGTCCGTGCTTGAAGCGCAATACCATCTACTGTAATGGTATTATTTTCATGCACTTGGGTTGCAGGATTTTTTATAATTTCACCGTTAACTCTTACCTCACCTTTTTTTAGTAAGCCTTTTGCTTCATTACGGGTCAGTTCGGTACTTTTACAGATGAATTTATCGAGGCGCATATTTAAGGTTTTTACCGAGGGTAACTAAAAAGCTATTATCCTCATTTCAATGAAATAGTGTCAACAAAATTTATGCTAATAAAATAAATGCGTAGCTAACTAGTCTCCCTTTAGCTATTTATTAATCCAAAAGCACGTGTTGTTATAATTACAACCAAGCTAATCACTTAAATCACATATTTTTCGTCTTAAGTGTTCCCTTTTTTTATTGGTCTTTAATTAAAATAACTTCGCTCTTATTGACATAGTAGACTCTCTCTATTTTACTATTGTATAGATTATTTATTAATAATGAGTTTTCATACTGTTTTTTCGGCTTGTTTTAAAAGTAGCATTTTAATTTCAACAAGTTCAGCTTCTAGTTTATCAATTTGTGCTCGACTAGCATGTTCGCCACCATCAGACGTTTCTCCATGAAGCGATGCTCGGTAGTTTTCATGCTCTTGACCCATGACTTCCAACACCGTACCAACCATCATATTCAAAAAAATAAACGCCGTTAAAAAAATAAAGCTTAGATAATAAATCCAACTCATCGGATACACCGCCATAGTCTCATACATCACGTCGGTCCAATCTTCAAAAGTCGCCACTCTAAAAAGGGTTAACATTGCGATAGAAACATCCCCCCATAAAACCTCATTAATTTGATCAAATATCATGCTACCGATAGCCGCATAAATATAAAAAATAACAAACATCAGTAAGACAATGTAGCCCATACGAGGAATCGACTTAAGCAAAGCATTAATTAAAATACGTAATTCAGGCACCATTGATACTAAACGTAAAACTCGAAACACACGAAGAAGCCTTGCTAGTAATACACCCGTTCCGCCTGCAGGAATCAAACTGCCTATAACAATGACTAAATCAAAAATGTTCCAGCCACTTTTGATAAATTCTTTTTTGTTACGATAAGCTAAAAAGCGAATCGTGATTTCAATAACAAAAAATACCGTTATTGCATGATCAAAAAAAGTTAATAATGAGATAACGTTTTCAGGTAAGTTATGTGTTTTAACACCAATTAATAATGCAGATAATAAAATAACAACAATTACGGCGCCTTGAAATATTTTACTACTATCAATTTTTTTTAAGCGCCGTTGAGCGCGATAAATAAGTGTTGCCATAATTAACTTAACCCTTGATAAGTATAAGGATAAGTCATTAACACTTCACCAAGAGCATTCATAGGGTGATGTCCTAAAATAACGGCTGATTGCTCGGTCTTGTCACACCCAAAAAAAGTTAACTTTGGTTGATATGTGCCTACTGGAATACGTTGATACTTCGACATAGTTGACTCTCTCACTAACTTATTGTTCATCTCTTCGAAGCTATATGGGGTTAAATCACAATAATTAAAAGGTAAACTGGCAATGTTGAGTTATATTAAATTTTTAAAAACTTTCTTAACAGTGCCTAACTAGGTAAAATCAAAAGTAAATAAAAACAGTAACCTTACAATATATGTCAATTCAAAGAGATTCTTTTCATTCCCGTATCGGTTTTGTCTTAGCCGCAGCAGGTTCTGCTATTGGTTTAGGCAACATTTGGGGATTCCCAACTCAAGCGGCAAATAATGGTGGAGGCGCATTTTTAGTCGTTTATTTATTGGTCATGCTCTTATTAGCTTTACCCGCACTATACGCTGAAATATATATCGGTAATCAAGCACAAAAAAATCCAGTAGGCGCTTTAGCTCAAGCGTGTAAAGAAAGTATTCCAAGGGTTGGTCGTACAGCAGGTATCATTGGGCTAATTGGCGCTATGATGATGTTAAGTTTTTATACCATAGTTGCTGGTTGGATGCTTTCCCATGCACTGGCAGCAGTTACAGAACTCTTTGGTTTTATTGATATCGCAAACTGGTTATCGACCTCAAGTACTTTAAGAAATGTTGTTTTCACCCCTATTTTCATTATCCTTGGCGCGCTTATTATTCATCAAGGTGTTCATGCAGGTATTGAAAAATGGTCCGCACGGTTAATGCCTGTATTATTAGTCATGTTGGTCGGATTAATAATTTACATTCTACAACAAGAAGGGGCATCGGAAGGGTTAGCACTTTATTTGATCCCTGACTTTAATCAAATTACTGAACCCAAATTAATTCTTTCAGCCATGGGGCAAGCATTTTTCTCTCTATCTATCGGCGTAGGCGGCATGATGGTTTATGGCTCTTACATGAAAAAAGATAAAGATATAGGTAAGTTGGTTATATCAATTGCCGCCCTTGATACTTTTATAGCTTTCATGGCTGGCTTGTTAATTATCCCAGCACTTTTCGTTGCCCAACATGCGGGACAGCAAGTATTTATTGATAATAAGCTAATTGGTGAAGGCCAGCTGATTTTTCAAATATTACCCTCGTTATTTCAGTCGATGGGCAATATCGGGTTAGTTGTTTCATTTAGCTTTTTCTCTTTATTATCGATTGCTGCACTAACCTCAACCATTTCAACAACCGAAGTGCCTGTGGCCTATCTAGTTGAAGATAAAGCCATGTCACGTTCTAAAGCAACGTGGTTAATATCAGGAATTATATTGATCGCTAGTATGACATTAGTCGCATTTTTTGATGTCTTGTTTAGCTTAGTCATTATGGTGTTAACCACTATAATGCAGCCATTAATGTGTTTGTTTTACTTTATTGTTATCGGCTGGATATGGAAAAGGGGTAATAAACTTAGTGATAAAGCACATTTAGATAGTGATAGATGGTTAACGTACGTTGCTAATTATTTACGCTATGTATGCCCTATCCTTTTAGTTATTGTCTTTATCAACATTGCATTTTTGACTTAGATCTTTCTAACTTAAACTATTATTAAACCAGTCGTTATGGCTGGTTCTGTTTAGGACATTTTTTAATTCTAGGTAAAGTTTATCCTCAAAGCTAATTTACAAGGCTAACTGAATTATCATTTGTGCGGTCAATATCAGCAACCTCCTCTGTTGGTTTTTTTATTTCTTGTTTTTCTTCAACCAAGTCTACTTGTTCTATTTTTTCAAATCGGTTAGTAATTTTATCCGCTGAGGTGTGGATTTGTTTAACGTCTGTCGCCGCTTGATCTATATGTTTAGCTAGATTAGCAAATCGTGATTTAAAACGATCAAAATCAACCGCTAGTTCGGATAAATGGGCTTGAATAATATGAATTTGTTTGCGTGTTGCCTCATCTTTTAATACTGAACGAGCAGTAGTTAAAATAGCCATAAGAGTGGTTGGTGACGTTAACCAAACACGTTTTTTGTTAGCGTAATCAACTAAATCACTATGATGCGCATGAATTTCAGCAAAAATAGCTTCAGCAGGAATAAACATTACCGCACCATCAGCAGTCTCATTATCGATTAAATACTTATCACTGATATCATTAATATGTTTCTTAATATCTACTTTAAATTGGCGTTCAGCCGTTTTTCTGTCATGGTTCCCTAACTGGTTATCAGCCATTTTACGATAACTCTCTAGTGGGAACTTTGAGTCAATAACGACATTGCCGGTGGGGGAAGGTAGAAATAAAATACAGTCAGCAATTTTTCCATTTGATAAGGTGTGCTGAAGCGAAAAACTTTGTTCGGGTAGTACATTTCTGATTAAAGCATTGAGCTGTACCTCACCAAAAGCGCCACGAGAACGTTTATCCGCTAATACCTCTTGTAAACTTACCACATTAGTAGAAAGCTCCGTTATTTTTTTCTGCGCATCATCAATCAGTGCCAAGCGTTTTAAAATATCAGTAAAAGTTTTAGTTGTTTTATCAAACCCTTCAGCTAATCGCTGCTCTACTTGCTTACTAATTTCAGTCAACTCTTGCTTAGTTGTTGCGGTTAACTCATTCATGCGCTTAGACAACTGCTCAGCATTAGCTAATAAAGACTGACTTAACTCTTCTCGGTTAGCTTGTGTTGCTTTATTTAAACTTTCAGTGAGGTTATCTTTTTGTTCACTCATTTGTCTGAGTAATTTAATACGTAAATCGGCCATTTGTTGTTCAAAATAGGTTCTTAATTCACTTTGCTGCTGAGCAATATGTTGATGATTTAAGGTATCTTGTTGTTGTTGGTGGAGTTGATATTTATCATTCATCTCGGTTGCCAATGTATATTTAGACAACATCACTTCTTGCATAGACACGTGTTTCTGTTGGTTTTTAATTAATTCATTCACTTTTAGCCAAGCAATTAAAACAACAAATAAAACTAAACTTAGTAAACTTGTTATTAGGATAAGTGTTAAAAACAAATTATCATCGAGTGAGAAATTCATAGGCTACCAATTATTGAATAGATTAAATTTGCGCTAGCAATACATAAGGTTATCCTGACATCTAATCATACAACTGTCCACAAGTACTGTACAAATACTCAGTTTTCAACTAAAGAGAATAACACCTGTAGTTTTATTACTAGACTGAGCTAATACCTTATCCTTTGCATAAAAAACGGGAGTTCAAATAAAGC
>CAWVSL010000042.1:0-25281 GCA_963933115.1 uncultured Colwellia sp. | reverse complement strand
CTAGAACATACCAATAGCTATTTAATCGTTTTTTAGTGAGTCATTCAGCGAAACTTTACAACACAGGTACGCGTAATAAATAGAGGGAATTATTATCAGAGCGCAAAGCATTCAATTAAGCAGTTTATTCAACTAACCTTAGCCAAATAGGAGTTCAGATTATGAGTTTATTTACCCGTTTTACCGACATTGTTAACGCTAATATCAACAGCATGTTAGACAAAGCCGAGCATCCAGAAAAAATGATTCGATTAATCATTCAAGAAATGGAAGAAACGTTGGTTGAAGTCAGATCGACAGCAGCAAAATATATTGCTGAGAAAAAAAACTTAGTGCGAGAAGTGAGACAGTTAGAGGACAGTAGTGACAGTTGGCATAACAAAGCGGAATTGGCTATTACCAAAAACCGTGAAGATCTAGCCAAGTCAGCGTTAACTGAAAAACATAAAGCAAAAGAAAAAGTGGCTTATGCGCAAGCGCAATTATTACAACTTGATGAATACTTAGCAGGCGTGCAAGACGATAGTCAACGTTTACAGGAGAAACTATCTGAAGCCAAGCGCCGTCAAGAGGCGTTAATATTACGTCAGCAGTCTGCCCAAGTGCGTTTAAAAGTACGTGCAAAAGCGGCAGTGCATAATATTGAAGAAACCATCAGTAAGTTTGAACGGTATCAGCAAAAAGTTGATAACGTTGAAGCGCAAATTGAAGCTTATGATATGACAAAAAGTTCAGACTTAACGACTGAATTTAAAACCCTAGAAGCTAATGATGCGATTGAAAAAGAGCTTGAAGCGTTAAAGAAAAAAGTGATTAACGCTTAAGTTAAATAACGATAGTAAGTGAGGCATAACAATACTCTATTAGTAATAAAGATGGGTAATAAATATCGGTAATAAATGTTGGAGGGCAGTTAGCCTTCAACGTTATTATTAAGCCGATGTCATAACGGATTAAATAATAAGTGAGGAGTGGGTAATGAAATATCAACCAAGTTATAAAGTAGAAAAAACATTAACCAAAGATAGTCGTTATAAAAAACTTTCAGGTGTTTGTGCAGGTATTGCAAAATATTACGACTTACCCCGTTTAGCTATTCGTATTGCGACTATTATTGCATTGATTACCTTTCCCGTAGCGGTAGGTGTGGCATATATAGTGGCGACGCTGTTAATGCCCAATAGTCAGTAGAAATTTTAAGGTGTTATCAAGCGATAAAGATAGCCCTAACGATAACGACAAGTGAACGCTTTGGAGGAATAATGACCTTTGTTAAATCATTGATGCTAGCCCTATTTGCGACATTATTTTTAACTTATGTTTTAGGTGTCAGTGTTATTGAAATGCTTAATGTTGATGTTTATGTGGATAATGAATTAATGGCGCCATTAAAAGCGATAGGCGTGTCTGCTTTAGTTGCGGTATTATTAGTGTTAGTCGCTTTAGCGATTGTCTTTAGTGTTTTTGGCTCAGTGATTTTTATTACGTTATTAGTGTTGGGCGGTATTGTGATGGTAATGGTTGATGTATTTTGGCCAATTTTACTTATTGCCGTGTTGATTTGGCTCGTCACGCGTAACAACTGTAAAAACGCTGAGGTATAAGATCTCTACAGAAACGCTAACGAAAGATCAATATTTCCGCCAATAAAATAAGTGAGTTAACCAGACTTTTAACTCCGACTTTTAACTGAGACTTTTAACTCAGACTTTTGATTCAGCCCTTTAACTCGGCCCTTAAACTCAGCACTTTGATTCAGCTCCTTAGCTTATGCTTTTAAGTTATCTATTTAAGTTACCCATTTTTTTCTAGCTTAGTTACAATAGTGCTATCTCAATCAAATTTTAAAGACAGGATGTATATCAGTGATGAAAAAAATCATACCGACATTAAGTAAAACAATCACAAGCTTTTTATTGTTGATGTTAGTGGCCTCAGTGCAAGCACAAAACTTGACAGTAACAGAGGGTTTTATTCGCGAGTCTATTCCTGGTACCACCATTTCGTCTGCTTATATGACCTTAACAAATACGAGTGAAAAATCAGTGACATTAGTGGGGGTTAGCAGTAAGGTTTCTGCTAGAATTGAAATGCATGAGCATAGTATGTCAAATGGCATGATGAGCATGCGTCAGTTAGAGTCTATCCTTATTAACCGTATGGAGACTGTTATATTACAACCGTCAGGTTTGCACCTGATGATTTTTGATATTAAAGAACCTTTAAAACAGGGTGATTTGATCACACTTACCTTACATTTTTCTTCACACGCAAATGTTGAAGTGCAATTACCCGTACAAGGCATTAAACGTAAGAAACATCATCATTAGGAACTCGTTATGAAGGTTAACTTTTCAGTCAAAACCATAGGCATTATTTTTGTCGGTATTATCTTTTTACTCTATGGTCTGGGAATGTATTGGAGCTTTGAACCAAGTGAAATAGATATTCGTGCCGAAGTTGTCAAAGATGCTAAAGCACAAAATGTGGTGCCTGTTGTTGGTTATACCACCACCACAGCGCTGATCCGAGTGTCTGAAACCCTGCTGAATAAACCGGGTGGTTACTTATCGAACGACGCCTTACCACCTTCTTATTTTCTCGATAATATCCCGGCTTGGGAATTTGGAGTTTTAGAGATGGTTCGTGATCTGAGCCTTATTATGCGAAAAGACTTTAGCCGCTCACAATCGCAATCGTTAGAAGATGAATATCTCAAAAAAGCCCATCCGCTGCTTAATATTAATCACCGAAACTGGGCAATGCCGAGTGCCGAAGGTGAGTACGGTGATGCCATTAAGTTATTATATACTTACCGTACAGCGCTGAGCGACCCACAAAACCCCTCACAGTTTTATGCCCGTACTGATAATTTACGTGACTGGCTCAATGAGGCATCTAAACGCTTAGGCAGTTATTCTCAACGATTAAGTGCCAGTGTTGGCCGTGAACAAATCAATAATGATTTAGCCGGCGATAGTGCTGCACAACAAACAAATTACAGTAGCTCTCTTATTGAATTAAAAACCAGTTGGTGGAAAATTGATGATGAATTTTTTGAGGCTCGTGGTGCCTGTTGGGCGCTATTACACTTTTTAAAAGCAGTAGAGATTGATTTTAATGATGTTTTAGAGAAAAAAAATGCTAAAATAAGCGTCCAGCAAATAGTTCGCGAATTAGAAGAGAGTCAGCAATCGGTTTGGAGTCCAATCATTCTTAATGGTAGCGGCTTTGGTTTGTTAGCTAACCACTCTTTGGTAATGGCCAACTATATATCACGAGCTAATGCAGCTCTAATCGATTTAAATGATTTACTTAGTCAAGGATAGAGAAGATGAAAAAATTGGTACTTGCGGCTAGCGTCGCTACATTGTTGTCAGCTAGTGTTCAAGCAGATACGCTTTTAGGTTTATATATTGGTGGTCATGTTTGGAATGCGGCTGCTGCGGGTACTTTTGGTGAAGATGATGGCCAAGGTAATGTTGTGCTTCAAGACTTTACGCTAGAGGATCAACAACAAGCTAGTTTTTATGTTGCACTTGAGCACCCAATCCCATTAATCCCTAATATTAAAATGTCATCAACAACCCTAGATACTGACGGGCTTACAACCCTTGGCGATGATTTTTCTTTTGGCGATATAAGCTTTCCCGCTGATTCTTCAGCAAATACTACCTTTAATATGGGTTATATTGACTATACGCTTTATTATGAAATTCTTGATAATGACTTAATTACCTTTGATATTGGTATTACCGCGCGAGATTTCGATGGTGAAATTAATGTGACCACTTTGAATGTTGACCCTCAATTTTCTGAGACAGTTGATGTTCAAGCTGTAATTCCTATGCTTTACGGTTCGGTTATCATTGGTTTGCCATTTACCGGCTTTAATATTTTTGCTGAAGGTAATATGATTTCTTACGATGGCAATAGCATTCATGATTACCAAGTGGGCGTTAGCTATGCCGTGTTAGATAACTTAGTTGTAGACTTAGATGTCACACTTGGTTACCGTTCAGTTAAACTTGACTTAGAGGATCTTGATGACCTCTATGCCGACTTAACTTTTGATGGTGTTTACCTTGGTACAATCATTCACTTTTAATGGTTATATAATGTAATCATTAAGCCATTATAAAAATCCCAAGGTGTTAATTAACACCTTGGGATTTTTTATACCTATCTCTTTAAATTATCGAGTCACTCTTTAAAGCTCAAACACCTCTATAATTATTTTTGTACTGTTAAGCTTTAGTCGCTTGGGTAATGTTACATAAATTAATAGGTCCGCACCACAGCTTGAAAAATTGAGAGCCACACCATAATTTTACTAACTTAATCAACTTGTTAAGATTAATTTAAAGTGGTGTGTGGTCTGAGTTTTAACAGATAAATAGTCGATAAATCACCGGGACGATTATAAAAGTTAAGCTTGAGGGTAAAGGGTACTATTTTATCCACTCTTCCTTATTCGTTTTTGGAATAAAAAATCGTTATCTAATCCTTTTAAAGTTTAGCTTAGTTGTCTATCCTAGCAACATTAATTGATATGGGTGAATAATCGCTATGTTGCCAGAACAACAAAATTTAAATAGAAATACTACGCAAGCAGTATTGGATGCGAACCAATTAGACTCTTTGCAGCAAACTATTGGCAGTTACTCGCCTTTACAGCTTGCTTGGGCAAGTGGTTACTTGGCAGCAAAGAGTGAAAATTCACCTGTAGCACAACTTGCCAGTGACAATGCAGTTCAGGCTCAAGTCAATAAAACACTCACTATTTTGTTTGCATCGCAAACAGGTAATGCTAAAGGTGTTGCTAAGCAACTGAGTGAAAGTGCTAGTGCCTTAGGCATTAACGTTAATTTAAAAAATATCGCTGATTATAAAGTTAAATCTTTAAAGTCAGAAAGCTACCTGCTTATTGTTGCCAGCACCAATGGTGAAGGCGAACCGCCAGATGATGCGTTATCATTTTATGACTTTTTATCATCAAAAAAAGCCCCTAAACTTCCTAACTTGTCCTACAGTGTTTTATCGTTAGGCGACACCAGTTATGAGTTCTTTTGTCAAACAGGTAAAGACTTTGATGAACGATTACAAGCCTTAGGCGCAAAACAAATAACGGCGCGTGTAGATTGTGATCTAGATTATGATGACGAGGTTAAGGCTTGGTCTGACATTGTCTTAAAAAGCCTTAAAGAGGAAATAATTCAACAAGCTGAACCATTGGCTAATGTTGTGAATTTATCGATTGCTGAGGTGACTAGTAGTCAATACGATAAAAAAAACCCATACACAGCAGAGCTCTTAGTTAGCCAACAAATTACTGGCCGAGACTCCGCTAAAAATGTTGCTCATGTTGAAATTGATTTAGCAGACTCAGGTCTCACTTATCAGCCAGGGGATGCGTTAGGCGTATGGTTTGATAATAGTCGCGAGTTAGTAAATGAGTTATTAACAACGTTATCATTATTAGCCGATGAACAGGTTACGATAAAAGTATCAGGTAATGAAATAACATTACCATTGGCCAATGCATTAATTGAGCAGTTAGAAATCACCCAAACTGCGCCTGCTTTTATTGAATTTTGGGCGAAAACATCGGGCAATGAAGTTTTACTTAAACTCATAGAAGATAAAAATGCGACACGAGAATTTGCCGGTAATCATCAAGTCATCGATGTTGTAAAAATTTATCCAGGTAAGGTGTTAGCACAAGATTTTGTTGATGCGCTGCGTAAAATTACACCACGGTTATATTCAATCGCCTCTAGCCAAGCGGAAGTTGAAGAAGAAGTGCACTTAACGGTTGGTTTAGTGAGTTACCAAAGTGAAGAAAATTCTCGATTTGGTGGCGCCTCAAGCTTTTTAACGCAGCAGCTAGAAGAGGGCGGTAACGTTAAAGTCTTTATTGAGCATAATGATAATTTCAGATTACCAGCAAACCACGATACACCCGTCATTATGATTGGGCCAGGTACCGGCGTTGCCCCTTTTAGGGCTTTTATGCAAGAACGTGAAGCGGTTGAGGCCAGTGGTGACAATTGGATGTTTTTTGGTGATCAAACCTTTACTCAAGACTTTTTATACCAAGTGGAATGGCAGAATTACTTAAAATCTGGTTTGGTATCTCGACTGGACTTAGCTTTTTCTCGCGATCAGCAAGAAAAAATTTATGTGCAAGACCGAATCAAAGAACAAGGCAGTGAGGTGTTTGCATGGCTTGAACGAGGCGCTCATCTTTATATTTGTGGTGATGCTAATCGTATGGCCAAAGACGTCCATCAAACGCTTATTGATGTTATAGCCGAGCAAGGCAAGTTAACAGCAGAGCAAGCCGAACACTATTTAAAAGACTTACGTATCAGTAAGCGTTACCAGAAGGATGTGTATTAATGAGCACTTCAAGCACTAAAGAAACAAATGAAGTCGAACTTGTGGTAAGCGGTAAACTTGCTGATAACGAGAGAATGAAAGCCGAGAGTAACTTTTTACGAGGTACTATTGCTGAAGATCTCAAAGACCGAATCACGGGGGGGTTTACCCCTGATAATTCGCAATTAATTCGTGTTCATGGCATGTACCAACAAGATGATCGTGATATTCGAGCTGAGCGTCAAAAGCAAAAATTAGAGCCACTGCATAACGTTATGTTACGTGCGCGTATGCCCGGCGGTATTATCTCGCCTACCCAATGGCTGGCTATTGATAAGTTTGCCCAAGACAATACGTCTTATGGCAGCATTCGATTAACGACTAGGCAAACTTTTCAGTTTCATGGCGTGTTAAAACCGAATATTAAATTGATGCACCGCACCCTAAACGATATAGGTATCGACTCAATTGCTACCGCAGGTGACGTCAACCGTAACGTACTTTGTACCTCCAATCCTATTGAGTCTGAACTTCATCAAGAAGCTTATTTATGGGCAACCAAGATCAGTGAGCATTTATTGCCTAAATCTAGAGCCTATGCTGAAATTTGGTTAGATAAAGAAAAAGTCGAAACGACTGATGTTGAGCCCATTTTAGGTCAAAACTATTTACCACGTAAATTTAAAACTACGGTGGTTATTCCACCTAAAAACGACATTGATGTTCATGCTAACGACTTAAATTTTGTTGCCATTAGTGATAACGGTAAGTTAATTGGTTTTAACGTGCTCGTTGGCGGCGGTTTAGCGATGACTCATGGTGATAAGTTAACTTATCCACGCCGTGCCGACGATTTTGGTTATATTCCCCTCGATAAAACTTTGGATATTGCTGAAGCGGTTGTTACCACTCAACGTGACTGGGGTAACCGAGTCAATCGTAAAAATGCTAAAACTAAATACACCTTAGATCGTGTAGGTATAGCGGTATTTAAAGCGGAAGTAGAAAAACGAGCGGGTATAAAATTTGAACAAAGCCGCCATTATGAATTTACCAGCCGTGGTGATAGCTTTGGTTGGGTTGAAGGTGTTGATAATAAATATCACTTAACCTTGTTTATTGAAAATGGTCGTTTATTAGATACTTTAAATAAGCCCTTAAAATCGGGTGTCGCTGAAATTGCAAAAGTCCATACGGGCGATTTTCGTATGACCGCTAACCAAAATTTAATTGTTGCTGGGGTTAGTGAACAAGATAAAGCACACATTGAGCAAATTGCCCGTGATTTTGGTTTGATTGATGACACGGTATCCGTTCAACGTCAAAGCTCTATGGCATGTGTTGCTTTTCCAACTTGTCCATTAGCCATGGCCGAAGCTGAGCGTTACTTGCCTGGATTAGTGACAGATGTTGAAGGTATTTTAGCTCAGCATAATATTAGTGACGAATCGATTATCCTTCGAGTTACCGGCTGTCCTAATGGTTGCGGTAGAGCGATGCTAGCTGAAATTGGTCTCATTGGTAAGGGACCAGGGAAGTACAATATGTATTTAGGGGGTAATAAAGCCGGTACCCGTATTCCTAAAATTTATAAAGAAAACTTATCTGAGCAAGCGTTATTGACAGAGATTGATCAATTGGTCGCTCGCTGGTCAGTCGAACGTAATAGCAATGAATGCTTTGGTGACTTTGTCATTCGTGTCGGTATTGTTGATGAAGTTAAGGTCAGCGCTAGGGACTTTCATGATTAATTTACCCCAAGCCAATTCGACTATGGTTGATGGTCAAACACCGATTAATAACCTTTCGCCTGCGTCGCTGCCAGCACCTTGGCTTAAACAGTGGAACGAATTATTAGAAAGCCAAACGGCGGTAGCGAGAATTGAATGGGCAATGGAAAATTTGCCTAGTCATTTTGTTTTATCATCAAGTTTTGGTATTCAATCGGCCGTTATGCTTCATATGATGACTCAGATTAATAGTGACATTCCGGTGTTAATTACTGATACGGGACATTTATTTCCAGAAACTTATCAATTTATTGACCAGTTAACCGAGAAACTCAAATTAAACTTGCATGTTTATAGTGCTAAAGAAAGTGCCGCTTGGCAACAAGCCAAATATGGCAACCAATGGGCAATAGATGAAGCCTCTTTAAAGCAGTATAACCGTTTAAATAAAGTTGAACCGCTAGAACGTGGTTTAAAAGAATTAAATGCAAACACTTGGTTTTCAGGTGTCAGACGCCAACAATCTGAGCATAGAGAAAGTTTATCGGTAGTTGGTATTTTACGTGGCCGCTTTAAAGTCCATCCAATTATTGATTGGAGTAATAAAGATGTTCATCAATACCTCACTAAACACGGACTGCCTTATCATCCTTTATGGGATCAAGGTTATGTTTCTGTAGGCGATGTGCACAGCACTAAACCCCTATCCTTGGGTATGGATGAAAGTGATACTCGCTTCTCTGGTATGCAAAGAGAATGTGGTTTACATACCGATGGGGATGGTATTTAACGCTACAGTTAGACATAAAGTCTCAAGTATACCTTTGTCTTCATCTGACTAAATAACAAACGATTTTATATTCAGGTCGATAAAGAAATCAATTTATTATAGTCGTTATATTAGTTGTAGTACTTATTGTATCTATTAGGGTATTATATTTTAAATGACTTTTAGGCCGACTTTTATTGTTCAATATTTTTATACATTAAGTGTATTAATAAAATAGACAGACACTAAATTAAACTAGTTATATCGGGTATTTCATTTTATGGGGGCTTCTGAGATTACTACTAATAATAAAAGTGAAACTTGGAAAGTCCTCATTGCTGATGATTATCCGGAAACACATTCAGTTATTGAGTGTGCACTTCTTGATTTAATCGTCCTTGACCGAAGATTAGAATATATTCATGCTTATTCAGAGCAGAATGCTTGCCAACTTATTAACGATAATCCAGACATAGTTCTTGTGTTCGTTAATGTCGAAATGGATAGTGAGACCGCAGGATTAAATGTTGTTAAATATATTCGTGATACTCTTTGTCGACAAGATATTCGTATTGTTTTAAGAACAGACCAGCTAGAGTATTCTATCGAAGAAAGTGTTATTAAAGATTACGACATAAACGACTATCAAACTAAAGCAGATCTTACTCGTCGTAAATTAATGACCACCGTTTATACCGCTATTCGCTCTTTCCAACAAATCTTTGCTGTTAATGAAAATCGCCGGGGTTTAGAAAAAATCATTTCTGCCTCTTCAGAGGTAATAGAATTAGGCTCGATACAAGATTATGCCCAAGGTGTTCTGACAGAATTCATTCAACTCTTTGATGATGATTTAGTCTCAGGTCTGTTTTGCTCAAAAGGCAGTGGATTAGTTGATGCAGTCGGAGACTTAAGTTTTGATATATTAGGTCAAATTGGTTTTTCTTCAGTTTTAAGTAACGAAAAGTTAGATAACTTGAAAAACCAACAAGCAAGTCAGTTAATTACCAAGTGTTTTCAAGATAAAAAAAATCAATTTACTGACAATGATATTGCTTTGTATTTTACTCGAGGAGAATATCAAGCAGCCCTTTATTTTAAAATTAATTCACAATTATCAGAAACCAATAAACAATTAATTGAAGTGTTTTTAATGAACATCGCTATTGGTTATGAAAATGTTCATTTATTTCAAAAGTTAAGTCATGCCGCCTATCAATGCTGGCTTACTGAGCTACCTAACCGTTTAGAATTTGTTAATCGCCTTAATGAATTTTCGCAAAGTGATAACAATAACAGTGTTGCGGCACTCATCGACCTTAACCACTTTAGTGATATCAATGATGGTCTAGGGCAAGAAGTTGGCAATCAATTATTGGTTGCTGTCGCCAAGCGTTTGGGGCAATTAAGTGGTAACTGTCAACTGGCTCGTGTTGGCGCCGATGTTTTTGGCATTATTGGCCCAAGTGAAACCATAAATTCTGCCAAGATTAGTGAGTTATTTAACTTACCGCTTGTTGCCGGTGAGCAAATATTACCAATTAATATATGTATAGGCTTCTGTACCAAAGAACATGCCGTTATAGGCGGTGTTAAGGTACTAAACCAAATTAATATAGCGCTTAATTTGGCTAAAAACACACCCGAGGAGACATATTTTTATTACCGCAAAGAAATGGAAGATGAAACATTATGGCGTTTAGGAATGATTCGCCAGTTAAGAACAGATTTTTCTAAAAACCGTCTTGAGCTTTGGTATCAACCACAATTAAATTTAGCTACAGGAGACGTTATTGGTGCTGAGGCACTATTACGTTGGCGCAATGCCGATGGGAAATTTATTTCGCCTGCGGTGTTTATTCCGCTGGCAGAGTATTCGGGTTTAATTATTGAAATAGGCGATTGGGTTATTAACCAAGCTTGTGTACAAATTAATAAACTTGAGGCCCTTGGCTATAATCATGTAGGTATTTCTGTCAATGTTTCTATTCCACAGTTTAGACGTGGTGACTTTGTTGAAAAAATTATTCAAGCGACTCAATTGCATCAGGTAGAGCCTAGTAAACTTGAACTGGAAATTACCGAAAGTATACTGATGGATCAGCCACAAATTGTCATCGATGCTTTAGTCAAACTTAAAGAGCATGGCGTAAGTATTGCCTTAGATGATTTTGGTACCGGTTATTCTTCATTAAGTTATTTGCAAAAATTCCCTCTGGATCGGTTAAAAGTTGATAGGACATTCGTTACTGATATCAATCAAGACGGTAATTCATTCATTGCTGAAACAATTATCACTCTTGGTAAGCAGATGAATTTAAAAGTTATCGCCGAAGGTATTGAAACATTGGAGCAGCAAGAGCGTTTAATCGAGCTGGGCTGTGATGAAGTACAAGGTTTTTACTATGCTCGACCTTTACCTCTTGATGAATTTTTAGTTTTTATCGCTAATAATTAATACTCTTGAGAACGAAGTTCTACACCCGTAGTTGGATTTTTTGGAATCAACAACGATAGTCCTAAAGAACATACCGCAAATCCCGCACCGATATGATTAATTAAAAAGCTCACCTCTGCGCTTGAGGTAATATCTTCCGGTAATGATCTTTTATAAAAATTAATACATAGATAACGGTAAAGGCTAAAATCCTGGTACTTCTCGTAAACTTTGTAAAATACCAATCTCAACTCCAGTAAAGTCGGCTTTATCTATGACGAAATTATTTAACAATACCATCCAAACAGAAAAAACTAATGGCATAATAAACGCCTTTGTCAGTAATAAATTTTCAGGTGTATTTAACCTGGTAGTAAGTTTTATTGCATTATATTCCCTAATTTCAGGGTCTGTAAGCTAACCCTATTCACCAACCCTACGTGATAATTTTGAGAAGATAAAACCAAACTATTTTTATATAAAATAGGGAATTATTAACATTCATACGCTTGATTCAAACAAGCGTTTAAATAAGTTTGCTATTCATTTCCTTTCAAGGCACACTCACTCAGTTATGCGCTATGATTAGGTAGCCAGAATTTTTTTAAAATCTACACTGTGTAACTCGAACCCTTTGGGTAGCAGTGTAATAAATCATCAATACATCAACACCACTTATAGGTGAAGGAGACAAAGCATGATATATCAAGGCAAAAGCCTTTCAGCCCAATTACTCGAAGACGGCATTGTTGAACTTAAGTTCGATGCTCAGGGATCAGTAAATAAATTTGACCAAGCAACTTTCGAGGAATATACCGCGGTTGTTGCTGCCATAAATAACTGCACCGATGCCAAAGGGGTTATGGTTACCTCAGGTAAATCAAGTTATATCGTTGGTGCTGACATCACTGAGTTTTTAGATTCATTTAATGAACCTTTAGAAGCGTTAGTTTCTTGGGTTAAACAATCTTCTGATGTATTTGATTCTTTTGAAGATATTCAATTACCTACACTTGCCGCCATTAATGGTATCGCGCTAGGTGGCGGTTGTGAAATGACCTTAGTGTGTGATTATCGTATTGCTGACACCTCAGTAAGTATCGGTTTACCCGAAGTCAAATTAGGCTTAATGCCTGGTTTTGGCGGAACGGTTCGTCTTCCTCGTATTATCGGTGCTGACAATGCGGTTGAATGGATGTCTACCGGTAAGGCACATCGAGGCGATGCGGCATTAGCCGTCGGTTTACTCGATGCGGTTGTTGCGCCTGATAAACTCAGGTCTTCCGCCATTAATATGCTTAAATTAGCCATCGCGGGCAAATTAGATTGGCGTGCTAAGCGTCAACCTAAATTAGAAGCATTAAAGCTGAGCCCTGTTGAAAGCATAATGACTTTCAGTACGTGTAAAGGCATGATTGCTGCTAAAGCCGGTAAACATTACCCAGCACCTATGGTTATGGTAAAAACCCTTGAAGCGGCTTCGACACTCGATCGTGCTGGCGCTATGGCTTTAGAAAATGCAGGTTTTGCTAAATTAGCGAAAACGGATGCGGCGACTGCACAAATTGGCTTATTTATGGCCGATCAAGTGGTGAAAGGTAAAGCGAAAAAAGCCACCAAACAGGCAACTAAAGCAATAAATAAGGCCGCGGTGTTAGGTGCGGGTATTATGGGCGGTGGTATTGCTTACCAATCGGCTTATAAAGGTACGCCGATCATAATGAAAGACATTAACGATCAAGCACTAGACCTAGGTTTAAGTACAGCGGCAGGTATATTAACCAAACAAGTCGAACGTGGCCGAATGAATGCTAAGAAAATGGCGGGTGTGTTAAATAACATCACCCCATCGCTTAGTTATGATAGCGTCAAAGATGTTGATATTGTTGTTGAAGCGGTAGTAGAAAATCCGAAAGTTAAAGGGATGGTATTAGCCGAAGTTGAACGTGTGATCAGTGACGACGCTATTTTAACCTCAAACACCTCGACTATTTCAATCGACTTATTAGCGAAAAGTGTTAAACGCCCTGAAAATTTTTGTGGTATGCATTTCTTTAATCCAGTCAATAAAATGCCATTAGTTGAAGTTATTCGTGGAAAAGACACCTCTAATGAAACTGTTGCTGCTGTTGTTGCTTATGCCGCTAAAATGGGTAAATCACCGATTGTAGTTAATGACTGTCCTGGTTTTTATGTTAACCGTGTTTTATTTCCATACTTTGCCGGCTTTAGCCAATTAGTGCTTGAAGGCGCCGACTTTGTCGCCATTGATAAAGTAATGGAAAAACAATTTGGTTGGCCTATGGGCCCTGCGTACTTACTTGATGTGGTAGGTGTTGATACCGCTGACCATTGTACCGGTGTTATGTCAGCAGGTTTCCCAACACGGATGAAAAAATTAGCCAATGACCCTGTTAGTACTTTGTATGCTAAAGAACGTTTTGGTCAGAAAAATGGTAAAGGTTTCTACGACCACATTAAAGATAAACGTGGTCGTCCAATGAAGGTACCAAGCGACGTTGCCTATCAATTATTTGCTAAAAATTGTGAGCATAAGAAAGAGGTTGCCAGCGACGAAATTATTGCGCGTTTAATGATCCCTATGGTAAATGAAGTGGTGCGTTGTTTAGAAGAAGGGGTAGTTGATACTGCCGCTGAAGCTGACATGGGCTTAATTTATGGTATTGGTTTCCCTCCCTTTAGAGGCGGCGCCATTCGTTATTTAGAAACCTTAGGTTTAGATAACTTTATTACTATGGCTGACTCTTATGCCCATTTAGGTGAAATTTATCAGGTAACTGATGGTTTACGTAATATGGCTAAAACAGGTCAATCTTACTTCACTACTGACGTTAAAACAGCTTAGGAGAATTATTATGAAAGAAGTCGTAATTATTGATTGTATTCGAACTCCTATGGGGCGTTCAAAAGCAGGCGTTTTTCGCAATGTCCGCGCAGAAAAATTATCAGCACACCTAATGGAACAAATATTAAAGCGTAACCCTGGGTTAGACCCCAACGATATTGAAGATGTTATTTGGGGTTGTGTTAAACAAACTAAAGAGCAAGGTTTTAATATTGCGCGTAATGCGTCGTTACTTGCGGGTTTACCAAAATCTATTGGCGGGGTGACCGTTAACCGTTTATGTGGTTCATCAATGCAAGCACTTCATGATGCATCAACAAGTATTATTGCCGGTCAAGGTGATGTCTTCCTTATTGGTGGTGTTGAGCACATGGGGCATGTTCCTATGATGTACGATGTTGATTTTGATCCCGCACTCAGCAAACACATTTCGCGTGCGTCAGGTAATATGGGCTTAACCGCTGAATTACTTGGTAAGCAACATGGTATTACTCGTGAAATGCAAGATGCCTTTGGCGCGCGCTCTCATCAAAAAGCTCATGAAGCGACATTAACTGGCCGTTGGGACAATGAAATTGTTGCAACAGAGGGACATGATGCAGATGGTGGCTTGATCTTGGTTGAGCACGATGAAGTTATTCGTCCAGAAACAACCGCAGAAGGTTTATCTGCGCTGCGTCCGGTATTTGACCCGGTAAATGGCACCGTTACCGCAGGGACTTCTTCAGCGTTATCTGATGGCGCGTCAGCGATGTTAGTGATGTCAGCAGATAAAGCCAAAGAGCTTGGTTTAACCCCACGGGTTAAAATTCGTGGTATGGCTGTCGCGGGTTGCGATCCTTCAACTATGGGTTATGGACCGGTTCCGGCAACGAACAAAGCATTAAAGCGTGCGGGTATGTCTATTGAAGACATTGAGTTGTTTGAATTTAATGAAGCTTTTGCTGCCCAAGCACTTTCTTGTGTCCGAGCACTAAAAGTTGAAGATAAGATGGATCAGATAAACTTAAATGGTGGGGCAATTGCCTTAGGTCACCCATTAGGGTGTTCAGGTTCTCGTATTTCAGGCACGCTAATTAACTTAATGGAAGGCCAAGACGTTAATCTTGGTTTAGCCACTATGTGTATTGGTTTAGGCCAAGGTATAGCAACTGTATTCGAGAGAGTCTAATTATTACCTTAATGAATTATAATTAAGGCTTACATTGTTAGTGATAATAAAAAACCAGCTATTGAGCTGGTTTTTTTATCACTAAGGTATCTTAGCATTTAGCGAGCAAAAACCTCTTGGAGTTGAGGAACAATTTGTTTCTTGCGACTTAAAACACCCTCTAACCAAACTTTACCGTTAGTTGACGCTTTGCCATAGGCTTGAAGCGTCAGTTCATCGTTATCGCTGACGATAAGTAACTCAGAGCCTTCTTTCATTATATCGGTCAAGAGCAACAATACGCTGTGGCGCTTGCCTTCCACTTTAAGAGCCGCAATATCGGCAGCGAACGCTTGTTTAATATCATCAAAAACGCTTAGATCAATCACTTCGAGTTGACCGATACCAACTTTATGACCATTCATATTAAAGTCTTTAAAGTCACGCTTGACCAGTTCACGAATTGGCGTACCTTCAACGGCTGACTTTACTTTAAACATATCCATGCCTAGTTCTTTAAAGTCTTCAATACCGGCAATTTCAGCTAAGGCTTCAACACATTTAATATCAGCGGTGGTACACGTGGGTGATTTAAAAATAACGGTATCACTTAAAATAGCGCAGAGCATAGCGCCGGCGATATCTTTAGGGATTTCAACATTGTAAAAGTCATACATCATCTTAATAATGGTATTGGTACAACCTACTGGGCGGACCCAAATTTCAAGGGGGGCCGATGTGGTTAAGTCACCTAATTTATGATGATCGATAATACCTAAAATAGTCGCTTGATCAATATCATCAGGCGCAAGTTCAATATCACTGTGATCGACAATATAAACACCATCACCGGCATAACTGGTTTTAAGCATAGGTTGCTCGAAACCAAATTTATCTAAAATAAACAGTGTTTCAGGCGTCAGTGCACCTAAACGAGCGGGCAGAGTTTCTTCACCTAAGGTGGTTTTTAAATAGGACAGCGCAATAGCTGAACAGATAGAGTCTGAGTCGGGAATTTTGTGTCCGACAACATAATTAGGCATGAAATAGTCTCTTATTGGCACAGTAAAGTTTAGTTAATGCTATTTTAGCAAGAAATACAGGGTAAAAAAAAGCCACTTATTGATTATTATCAATAAACAGCTTTTAATAATCAATATTTCACCCCAAAGGTTAATCTGACTTACTTATAATAAGACAAACAGGCTTCCACTTCATTTTTCGAGCCTAAAATAACTTCAACACGTTGATGGATACTCGTCGGTTCGATATCCATAATTCGGCCTTCACTGGTTACGCACAAACCACCCGCTTGTTCGACTAAAAAAGCCATTGGATTGGCTTCATACATTAAGCGTAGTTTATAAGGTAATTCAGGTTTACTGGTATCCATGGGGTAAGTAAAAAGACCACCACGACATAGTACGCGGTGAACATCACCGACCATGGCAGCAATCCAGCGCATATTAAAATTCTTAGCACGAGGCCCAGTATCACCTAATAATAAATCGTTAATATAGCGTTGCATTTCAGGCTGCCAAAAGCGTTGGTTTGACATGTTGACAGCAAACTCTTGGGTATCGCTAGGTATTTGCACATTTCGCTCAACTAATAAATAACCGCCATGCGTTCGGTCTAGTACATAAAAATGTGTGCCGCTGCCAGTGGTCATTACTAACATAGTCGATGGACCATACAAAACATAACCAGCACATATTTGTTTGTTACCCGATTGTTTAAACATCTCAGGATCGTCAGCAGACATGCCCTCAGGCGCTTTATGAATTGAGAAAATCGTACCAATTAATGAATTGATATCAATATTTGAACTGCCATCAAGGGGGTCAAAAGAGACAATATATTTACCCTGTTCATTACCAGCAACTGAGGTATCTTCTTCTTCAGAAGAGATCGCTTTGACAAACCCTGATTCTAATAAAATATCTTTAAATAATTCGTTAGCAACGACATCGAGCTTTTTCTGAACTTCGCCTTGAATGTTTTCATCCAAAGTGGAGCCCATTAAATCACCTAATTGTGCTTGGCTAACGCGGAAAGAAATTTCTTTAGTGGCTGCTAATATTGTTTTAATTAATAAAATAAGATCAAGCGGAACATTATCTTCGCGTAAAGCAGGTGCTAATCGTTGCATTGTATGACCTAAATAATTTAAAGTAGTTGTGAATTTTGCTTGATAGAAATGAGTGGCTATCGAGCAAGTGCGTTGAAGCAATTATACGGTTTCAGTATAAGAATAACAAAGGATTAACGATGAGAGTTTTGAGTAAATCAATGATAGCACTAATGAGTGGCTTGATTTTTATTGTCTCGCTGACTGCCGTGGCGGAAACTACAATAGTGACATTTGAGCATTTCATTAAAAATAAAGTGGAGCATAAAGGCTATTTCTCTTTTTTTCATGATGAAGAAAAGGGGAGGATTTATTTAGAAATCAATCGGTTTAATCAAGAATTTTTATTTCAAAGTGCTATGCCTCATGGTATTGGTTCAAATGATATTGGCCTTGACAGAGGACAGCTCGGCGATACGCGTCTAGTGAAGTTTGAACGTGTTGGCGATAAAGTTTTTTTACGGCAGCTTAATAGTTATTACCGAGCAGATACCGATAACCCACTTGAAAAACAGGCGGTAAATGAGGCTTTTGCAAGTTCAATTATTTGGGGATTTAAGGTTGAGCAAGTCAGTAAAAATAAACAACGCGTACTCATTGATTACACCCCTTTTTTATTATCAGATATTCATAATTTATCGTCGCAACTCAAACGTCGTAAACAAGGAAATTATAAAATAGATGTAAGCCGAAGCGGTCTTTATATTGACCGCACAAAGGCTTTTCCAAATAATACTGAATTAGAAGCCACGGTCACTTATAAAGGTTCAGACGCTGGCGATTATTTACGTAGTGTGACACCTGACTCAAACGCGGTTACTGTAAATTTACACCATTCGTTAATTAAACTACCTGATGACAATTATCAAAGCCGAACTTTTCATCCACAAAGTGGCTATTGGGCGGAGTCATATGCCGATTATGCTAGTGATATTGACCAGTCATTAATTGTTCGCAATATTCCTCGTCATCGATTAAAGAAAAAAAATCCTGAAGCCAAAATAAGTGAAGCCGTCGAACCCATTGTTTATTATTTAGATGCCGGGGTACCAGAGCCCATTAGAAGTGCATTACTTGAAGGCGCGCGTTGGTGGGATCAAGGGTTTACCGCTATTGGTTATAAAAATGCCTTTCAAGTGAAAATGATGCCAGAAGATGCTGACCCAATGGATGTTCGCTACAACGTTATCCAATGGGTGCATAGAGCAACTCGGGGTTGGTCTTATGGCTCTTCGGTTATTGACCCCCGCAGTGGTGAAATTTTGAAAGGCCATGTGACGTTAGGATCTTTACGAGTTCGTCAAGATTACTTAATTGCTTTAGGGCTAACATCACCGTTTAAAACAAAAAATACTGATACCAGTGAAATGAAAGAAATGGCTTTAGCGCGTATTCGTCAACTATCAGCTCATGAGGTTGGTCATACACTGGGTATCGCCCATAATTTTGCCGCTAGTATTAACAACCGAGCTTCGGTAATGGATTACCCGCATCCATTGATTACTTTAAAAGAGGGCCGTATTGATTTAAGTAATGCCTATGCAACTGATATTGGCCGTTGGGATAAATTGGTTGTTGATTATGGTTATGCAGATATTGGGGTTGAGCAAGAAGATACTTATTTAGCAAATATTATTGAGCAGGCACAAATAAAGGGCTTGAAATTTATCTCTGATCCCGATGCGCGATCCCCCTCAAGTGGCAATAATAATGCGCATTTATGGGATAATGGTAAAAATGCCAGTGAAGAGTTAATGCGAGTATTAGCGGTGAGAAAAAAAGCGCTGAACGACTTTGGTCTTAATTCCATTGCTTATGGTAGACCTTTATCTGAGTTAGAGCAGGTACTTGTGCCTATTTATAACTTTCATCGTTTTCAAGTTTCAGCAACGGCAAAAATGATAGGTGGTCTAGATTACAGTTATGAAATAAAAAGTGAGAAAGCGGCACAAGGTCTAAAAGCTGTGTCGGCAAAGCAACAAAGCCAAGCATTATCTGCTTTGTTAAAAACACTTGAAAGTGAGGTGTTAACTTTATCAACTAATATTATCAAGTTAATCCCTCCTAAAGCTTATGGTTACTCAAGAAATCGAGAAAGTTTTACTTCTAATACTGGCGTGGCTTTTGACCCCATTACCGCCGCAGAAGCGAGTGCAAAACATACGCTAACGTTAATACTCAATAATGTCAGGTTAGCGCGAGTTCAACAGCAAGCGGCAGTCCATGATAAAATAAACAATGTTGCTGAAATTCTTGATGCCGTGCTAAGCCATACGATTTATCAAAAAGCAGAGCAAGGTTTAGCCTTATTAGTTCAACAACGAGTTAATCATCAAGTCGTCGAGCATTTAATTGCACTTTGGCAGCATAAAGAGGTAGTGCCAGAAGTTCGTGCGGAGATATATCAGGCGTTGGACAATTTAGCCGAGTGGCTTGATGATAATTTTGATAGTGGTAAATATAGAGGGCTGAATGCGCAATTTAAAGTGTTAGCACAACAAATTGAGTTTAGCTTAGACAATGGTAAGCAAGTCACACCAGCGACAATAATCAACCTCCCGCCGGGATCTCCTATTGGTGGTTAGTCATAGCTGTGGCAATGAATTATTGTGCCTTTGTCAGCGTTAAATCAATCTTGGGGTGTTGTTTATATCTTCGATAGCTCGCCATTCTTTAGTCAAGTGCCTCAATTACATGGATGTAGTTGTTGAGGTTCGGTCCGGAACGATAAAAAGAGAAAACTGTACCGCGGTAAGTGCTCGTATGACGCGGTGCATCGGATAACATTTACGGGGAACTAGCTAAGTGTTGAGTTATTTTATCTCCCAATATGAGAAAATTTTTCAATATTAAACAAGAGAACTATCAGTTTATTCATTTGCCCAACTTCTGTGCTTTTAAATCGTTTTAGTGAAAGTTATAATCACTACTAAGATAAATCGTTTAATGCTTTCCCACAGTTCAGGTTAATTAACAACATCATGACTATCTCACCAAGCAATAATACAGAGCAGGTTTCTCTTAAGCTCCTCTTACCCTTATTAGCTTCAATACTTGCGATATCGCCGTTGGCTATCGATATGTATCTTCCTGCCATGCCAATAATGGCGACTGAGCTCAATAGCGATATGCCTATGGTACAAAATTCCCTTAGTATCTATCTATTAGGTTATGCGCTTGGTTTATTATTTTTTGGTCCATTGGCTGATAAACACAGCCGAAGACTATTAGTTGTTATCGGAATTGGCGGTTTTATACTTGCGAGTTTAATTTTACCTTTCAGCCAAAATATTGAGCAGTTTTTAAGCCTTCGTTTTGTACAAGCATTTATTAGTAGTGCGGCAACTGTGATTGTCCCTGGGACAATTAGGGAATATTACGGTAAAAATATGGCAAAGGGGTTTTCTTATGTCAGTATGATCATGATGGTTGCCCCAATGATCGCACCAGCTATTGGGGCCATTTTATTAACCTTACATAACTGGCAACTTATTTTTTATGTTTTAGCGGCCTACAGTTTTGTGGTGTTAATCGTGGTGATTAACTATTTACCTGAAGCAAAAAATATCAAAAAACGTCAAGCAATGAGCTTTATTACTCGATATAAAATTGTCTTAACCCATCAAAAGGCACGGCTAGACTTAATCAGTTCTATGATGATATCTTTAGCCTTTTTTACTTATATCACCGCAATTCCTTTTGTTTATTTGACCGTTTTTGAAACCTCAGAATTTACTTTTAGTGTGTTATTTGCCATTAATGTTATCGCGTTAATGACCGCGCATCTTATTAATACCAAGTTAGTTGTTCGTAAAGGTTCTAGAGTCATGCTCTCTTATGGTTTACTGTTAAGTGTTGTTGCATCAATTGGCCTAGTAATCGCGAGTTATTGGCAATTATCGCTGATTTTCACGCTATTGACTGTCATTCCATTAATGGGCAGTATTTCAATGATTGCCGTTAATGCTGACTCCTTAGTTTTAGTCGAGTTTGCCGAACAATCAGGTACCGCTACCGCTGTTATTGGTACGCTAAGATTTGGTATTGGCGCCTTAGCTGGGCCAATTCTAGCGGTATTTTATGACGGTACGGCCTTACCTTTTGCGTTGTTAATGGGCGGCTCAGTTTTAGTGGTATTGTTATGTCAAATTATGATAAAAGCTAAACAACTGAATTAGCCACTATTGATCTTACGCTGTCAGCATCGGTGAATTTAAAAAAGTAACAGTCTTTAGTTTATTAACGGGAGAAATAATGAAAAAAATAGCAGTGATTCTGAGTGGCTCCGGCGTATATGACGGCACAGAAATTCAGGAGGCGGTATTAACGCTCTTAGCTATCGATCAATGTGGCGCTAGTTACCGCTGTTTTGCACCTAATATTAACCAGCATCACGTCATTAACCACTTAACTGGGGGGATTAGCGAAGATGAAACGCGCAATGTATTAGTAGAGTCTGCTCGCATTGCTCGAGGAGATGTCGAAGATATGAGTGAATTTTATATCGACGAATGGGATGCATTAATTGTCCCCGGTGGTTTTGGTGCTGCTAAAAATTTATCAGATTTTGGTTTAAAGGGCAGTGATTGTCAGGTTAATGAGCAAGTGCTTAAAATGTGTCAAGCCTTTGCTCAAACCCAGAAACCTGCAGGCTATATGTGCATTGCAGCAGCGATGTTACCACTGATTTACCCTAAGGGTGTAAAAGGTACTATTGGCAATGATGCAGCCACAGCAGAGTCAATTGTTGACATGGGCATGGAACATATTGAAGCGGATGTTAAGCGCGTCATTATTGATAAAGATAACAATGTCGTATCAACACCCGCTTATATGTTGGCAACAACAATAAGTGAAGCTGCTATGGGCATAAGTCGCTTGGTTAAAACGGTTATTGCGATGAGTTAGTCGACATTAACAGGCTATTTTTGAGGGCAGGTATTTTCTTGTTCTTTCAGTTTAGCCTTGGCAATGCGCCATTTTTGTAATTCGGCGTAATAATGATCCCAGACACAGGGATTACAAGCACCGCCACCACAACAGTCATCATCAGCAGGAGGGGAAGGTTTTTCTAAAGGGACTGTCATTGAGGTACTCATTTGAAACAATATATCGCTATTGTACTCATATTATTATACGGCCAACAAGAGAATTTATCTTTATCAGTACTTTATTTTTCGCGTCTATAATGCACTAAGCTAGATATAAAAAAGCCCCGTAAAACGAGGCTTTATAAAATAGTAGCGTTAAAAAATATGACTAGCTATTCTCATCAAGTTTCTTTTCTAGATAGTGAATATTAGCACCACCATTGACAAAACCTTGATCGTTTAAAATATCAATATGCAAAGCGATATTGGTTTTAATACCATCAATGACTAACTCACTTAATGCGTTTCGCATGCGAGCCATAGCGACATCACGATTATCACCCCAAGTAATCAATTTACCGATCATCGAGTCATAATGTGGCGGCACGGTATAATCAGCATAAATATGAGAGTCCCAACGAACACCTAAACCACCCGGGGGATGGAAACGAGTAATTTTACCCGGTGAGGGTATAAAGGTACGTGGGTCTTCTGCATTAATGCGACACTCAATTGAGTGACCAGATACTTTAATATCATCTTGGGTGTATGATAATGGTTGACCAGCAGCAACACGTAATTGCTCCTTGATTAAATCTACACCGGTAATCATTTCTGTTACTGGATGCTCAACTTGAATACGGGTATTCATTTCAATGAAATAGAACTCACCATTTTCATACAAGAACTCAAAAGTGCCTGCGCCGCGGTAGTTAATGTCAATACACGCTTTACAACAACGTTCACCAATTCTAGCGCGCATTTCAGGGGTAATACCGGGTGCTGGCGCTTCTTCAACTACTTTTTGATGACGACGTTGCATCGAACAATCACGTTCACCTAAGTGTATTGCTGCACCTTGTCCATCGGCCATTATTTGAATTTCAACATGACGAGGGTTCTCAAGAAATTTTTCCATATAAACCATGTCATTTTTGAAAATAGTACCCGCTTCTCTTTTCGTTAAAGCTATAGACTCTATCAATGCTTCTTCCGTACGCACAACCCGCATACCACGACCACCACCACCACCGGCAGCTTTAACGATAATAGGGTAACCAATACGTTTAGCGTGGGCTTTGTTGGCTTTTTCGTCATCATTTAGTGGGCCATCTGAACCAGGAACACAAGGAACGCCGGCTACTTTCATTGCCCTGATGGCGGCAACTTTATCACCCATAATACGAATACTTTCGGCTTTTGGACCGATAAAAGCAAAACCAGACTTTTCAACTTGTTCGGCAAAATCTGCATTTTCGGCTAAAAAGCCATAACCTGGATGAATAGCAACGGCATTTGTTACTTCTGCCGCGGTTATTATTGCAGGAATATTAAGGTAGCTTTCAGGAGCGGATGCTTTACCAATACAGATAGTTTCATCGGCTAAAAGCACGTGTTTTAAGTTTCGATCGGCAGTAGAATGCACAGCCACTGTTTTAATGCCTAGCTCTTTACATGCCCGCAATATTCTTAGTGCAATTTCGCCTCGGTTGGCGATAACAACTTTATCTAACATGGAATACCCTTTTTGGTTGGGCTTATTCAATGATGAATAGCGGTTGGTCAAATTCAATAGCATCTTCGTTTTGCACTAAAATAGCCTTAATAACACCAGATTTGTCTGCTTCAATTTGGTTCATCATTTTCATTGCTTCAATAATACATAAAGTATCACCGGCGTTAACGTGTTGGCCAATGGCAACAAATGCTGGCGACTCAGGTGATGCAGAACCGTAAAAGGTACCAACCATTGGTGAACGAACCTCATGGCCCGAAGCAACGGGTGCAGCAGTTTCAGTGGCAACTGCTGGGGCTGCCATTAAAGCAGGTGCAGCAACAGGAGGGGCCATAACCGGAGCTGACGTCATAACCGCTCCTCGACATATTCTTACTGACTCTTCACCTTCAGATATTTCTAGTTCATTAATACCTGATTCTTGTACTAATTCGATAAGTTTTTTTATTTTACGAATATCCATTGGAATACCTTGTTTTGTCTATGATTTTATTTATTTGCCAATAAAAGCAAATAAAATTTGTTATAAATAATAGCTAACTTCAATAAGTTAACGTTGTATTAAATTTAGGGTTGTTGCTTTTTTTCAAGAAAAGCATTTGCAGCCTCTAATGCGTAGTCATAACCTTTACTGCCTAATCCACAGATAACACCCATAGCAACATCCGAGAAGTAAGAGTGCTTTCTAAAAGCCTCTCTGGCATGCACATTCGATAAATGTACTTCGATAAAAGGAATGTTTACTGAGAGTAAGGCATCACGTAATGCAACACTCGTGTGAGTAAAGGCGGCTGGATTTATAATGATAAAATCAACACTGTTGAACGACTGATGTATTTTATCAATCAGCTCATCCTCAGCATTTGATTGCAAATGCTGGAGTTCAATATTAATTTTTTGAGCCGTTATCGATAGTTTCTCGATAATCTGATCTAATGTCTGCGAGCCATATATTTCAGGTTCACGTTTACCTAACATATTTAAGTTAGGGCCATTTAGGACTAAAACTCTAAACTTTGCACTCATCTTCGGGAAACGTCCGTTTATTTTTGATTATCTATAAGCTTTACACAAAATACATAGGCTTGGGATAAATAACAACAAAAATATTTATGTTTTTTTAAATTAGCCTCTTATTATAGCGTTTTCGCAGAATATAGCAGCAAAATACTGGTCTTATCAGTTAGGGAGCTGTTAATTTTGTTCACCTC
>CAWVSL010000041.1:0-25886 GCA_963933115.1 uncultured Colwellia sp. | reverse complement strand
TTTTATCTCCCCAAGGACTAATCTATTGATTAAATTTATATTTATTATATATTTACGCTTTATTTATGGGAGTTTTTACTTTTACAATAGGTGGTGGAATTAACAAAAAATCATGCATAATGCATAAATATTACTTACGAGCAGCTTGTTAGACCATTTAAATTTAAACTAATATTTAATAATTTACTAACCCTATTTAGGCCTCTAGCGGTTTATTTTATTTTTTTAACTACAAATTAAGGAATTTACTCGTCAGTTAACTGGCTAAAGAGTAGAATTAGTTAACTTTTAGAACTAAAACTGAAACGAAAATGTTCGACTATCAAATAAAAGAAAATTGCTTAGCTGGTAAAAATATCCTAGTGACAGGTGCCGGCGATGGTATTGGCCGGCAAGCTGCATTAAGTTATGCAAAATTAGGTGCTACGGTTATATTATTGGGAAAAACTGTTAAAAAACTAGAGGCTGTTTACGATGAAATAATGCTTCAAGGGAGCAAAGAGCCAGCAATTATACCACTCGATTTAAAAGGCGCCACTAAACAAAACTATATTGATATGTCTGCCACGATTGGTGAGCAATTTGGTCAGTTAGATGGACTGTTATTAAATGCCTCTATGTTAGGTGAGTTAAGCCCTTTTACTCAAATACATGAAGAAATATTTAATGAAGTAATAAAAGTTAATGTTACCGCGCAATATTTAATTGCTCAATCGCTTATTCCGACACTGCTTTTAGCTAAAAATGCTTCCGTGGTATTCACTTCATCAGGAGTGGGAAATCAAGGAAAGGCTTTCTGGGGGCCCTATAGTATATCTAAATTTGCTACTGAAGGAATGATGCAGGTTATTGCTGATGAATATGAAAACACCTCATTACGCACTAATGCCATTAATCCTGGGGCTACAAAAACCAATATGCGCGCCAGTGCTTTTCCTGCTGAAGATAAAAACATATTAGCAGTACCGGCTGATATTATGCCACTGTATGTTTATTTAATGAGTGATGATAGTCTTGAAGTGAATGGACAAACGTTAAAGGCTCAATAAAAAAAGATGTTTCGCTCTGTTCAAGTGAAACATCTCTTTACGAATAGTCTTTCATTTTATTAACGCAATTCTCTGCGTAAAATTTTACCTACATTCGTTTTAGGCAGCTCGTCTCTAAATTCTATTAGTTTAGGCACTTTATAATTGGTCAAGTTTTTACGGCAATGATCAATTAGCGATTTTTCATCCAGACTTTCATCTTTTTTCACCACAAATATCTTCACCAATTCACCAGAAAAATCATTAGGGACGCCAATAGCCGCAACTTCTAATACCCCCTCATGCATCATAACAACTTCTTCAATCTCATTGGGAAACACATTAAAACCTGAGACGATGATCATATCTTTTTTGCGATCGACTATTTTAAAAAACCCACCCTCATCCATAGTGGCAACATCACCTGTCGCTAACCAACCATCTTTTAAAATTTCATCTGTCGCTTCTTGACGATTGTAATAGCCAACCATGACCTGTGGCCCTTTAACCCACATTTCACCCGCTTCACCAATTTGAGCATCTGTGCCATCATCTTTTACAATTCGTATATCCGTTGATGAAGCAGGAAGTCCTATACTGCCATTATAAACTTCTTGATTATATGGACTTAATGTTACCAACGGCGAACATTCAGTTAAACCATAACCTTCAAGTAATTCAATTGATGTCACTTGCTGCCAACGCTCTGCAACGGGTCGTTGTACCGCCATTCCGCCACCCATAGCCATTCTTAAGTGACTAAAGTCGAGATCTTTAAAGCCTACCGTATTTAATAATCCGTTAAATAAGGTATTTACACCCGTAATTGCGGTGAAAGGATATTTCGCTAACTCTTTGATAAACGCAGGCATATCACGAGGGTTGGTAATTAATAAATTAGTCCCCCCAAGTGTAATAAATGTCAAGCAATTAGCCGTTAAGGCAAAAATATGATAAAGCGGCAATGCGGTCACTACTAATTCATTACCTTCTTCTAACAAAGGTTTAATAGCGGCTTTAGCTTGTTCTAAATTGGCGACCATATTGCGATGAGAAAGCATCGCACCTTTAGAAACCCCTGTGGTGCCGCCGGTATATTGCAAGAAAGCAAGATCTTCACCTTTTAAAACCACCGGTGAAAAAGTCATATTTTTACCTTTAGCCAAAACAGCATTAAATCTTACCGTCTTAGGTAAATTAAACGCTGGCACCATTTTTTTAACGTATTTAACAACCGTATTAACTAGTGTTCCTTTAACTAAACCAAGACGATCACCCAGTGACGTTAGCACCACATGTTCAATCGGTGTTTTATTGATAATAGACTCAAGGGTATGAGCAAAATTTTCAATAATTACAATAGCTTTAGCACCAGAGTCTTTTAATTGGTGCTCTAATTCACGAGCGGTGTATAAAGGATTAACATTGACGACAGTGAGGCCGGCAATTAGTGCACCAAATAAGGCAATAGGGTATTGCAGAGTATTAGGTATCATAATGGCAAACTTGTCGCCTTTAACTAAACCTAATTCTTGTTGTAAATAAGCGGCAAAAGCTTGTGATTGTTCAGCAAGCTCAGTGTAACTAATTTCCGCACCCATATTAATAAAAGCAGTTCTTTCACTATAAACCTGGGTATATTTATTAAACATATCAACAAGGGAGGCATATTTATCGGGGTCAATATCAAATGGAACTCCAGGGGGATAACTTTTTTCTAACCAGATTTTGTCCACTGTGCAATTCCTCATACTAAGATTATTTATTTATTTATTTAAAAGTGGCTTATTTAAAGCTACTTTCATTTATTATTAATGATGGTAAGTTAGCAAATTTAAACTGGTAGAGCCAGTGATTTAAAACGCTTATTTAAAACGCTTGTTTAAAATAAGCATAAGTAATCAAACGAAATGCCAAGTCAACAATATGAATCAGTTATAATAAAATGTAAATATAACCAATTTAGAACATTTGGCTAAGCGCTTATAAAATTGTTAATAAATTTTGCAGTCGTCTCTGGTTGTTCCATATGAACATGATGCCCACCCTCAATATCATAATAAACAACATTATTAAATAATGGACCAAAATGAGTAATTCCTCGGGTTACCATGTCAAACCCAGTGCCTGTAGTACCATGTAATAATTGTACAGGGCATTTAATATCTCGAATGAATTGCTCAGCTTGGGATAACGTTAGACGATAAGGCGAAACATTTCTAAGACGACTGTCGGCACGCCACACATATCCATGCCCCTCTTTAACCAAGCCTCTTTTGACAATAATTTTTGCTTGCTGATAATTCATATCACTCACCGCAATCCTGGCTTTAATGGCTGAGTCTGATGTTGGATGCAAGTTTTTTTCTTTCTTGATCTTATTATTTTTAACGTAATTGAATGAACTTCTGAGACGACTTGTCATACCTTGTCTTAGCTGAGCTGTGGTTTTATCAGCATCTGAACTCATAAAACCAATGGAGTCGAGTAACGTTAATGACTTAACTCTCTCAGGAAATGCTGCAGCAAAAGCAGAGGCGACCATGCCCCCCATTGAATGAGCAACTATATCAATATCATGCCAATCATTTAATTCAAATAACTGAAGCAAATCATAGACCCAGTCAATAAAATGATAATGAGCATCTTCAGAGCGATGTGATGAAAAGCCATGGCCTGGCCAATCAATAGCAATAAGCCGTTTGTTGGTTAAATAAGGCATTAAAGGGGTAAAACTTGCGGCGTTATCTAACCAGCCATGTAGGCACAAAACCACTTCGTCTTCGTCATCACCACAAGCTAAACCATGGAGCGATAATGCACCAATATCGTAACAAATTTCTTCTATTTCAATTACTGACATATAAATTTCTAACACTTTTTTTAAAGACGAATATTTGTTGGTAAATAGTCACTTCAGGGACTATTACGCTAGCGATAAGCTGTAGCCTTTAATCGGCTAAGTAAAAATACCATTGTCAACGCAAGCAGCAACCATATGGTTACCCATAATATTTCTGGAATTGCAGTTGATGCAGAGAGTGTTGCACCATCACCTAAACTTCTGCCATCTAACAGATATAAAGGACTAAACATACTATTAAGCAAGACGATAATACCCAGTAATTGTACAAATTTTTGCAACATTTTTAATTTCTTAAGCTTTATGGTCATGATAAACATGGTTAACAACGCCGCTAAAATAATGATAGTTAAAATATCTCTTGCCCATAATAAAATAGAAGCCGACAGTAAAAAAATGACAAAACCAGAAAAAAACTGTGCAAGTCTTTGATGATGACCAGCAAGGCTATAAATTAAGCCACCCCAAAGAATAGCACCAGCATAACCAAAAAAACTAATAAAAAAAGCACTGCCGCCCTGTGTGGTACATAAACCAGAGCCATTAGCAAATAACTGAAGTTTAATTATAGTGCCACCAGTAGCAATTGCCGCTAAACCATGACTAATTTCGTGAAAATAAGTTTCTAACCAATTAAAAGGAATCGAAACGATAGGGATTTGTCTGATAATGGCGCCAGCAATGAGAAATAACCAAAATTGATATTTATGCCAAAATGAAGGAGATTCAAATTGAGGCGCAGAATAAGGATGCGAATCAGGCAAGTAAGTCTACCCCAAAGACTTGCTTAATATTATCTCGTTGAGCTTGATTTTCAACAGATTGATAAGCAGATATGGCTGTATAGTTTTGCTCACTAGGCTGATCATAATCAGTATATTTAGTTGATTGCTGATTAGGCTGCTTAAGCGTTTGCTGCTGAATAAGTTCAAGAGTTTGAGGGTCGAGATCTAGCCTGTCTATTGGTTTTTTACTTGATGTTTCATCTTTACTAAATTGCAGACGGTCAAGGTCGCGTTGATGCTCAACGGACCCTTGTACATTTTTTCTATGACTTATCGGGGTATTAATTGATAAGTTGGTCGGAGCATTAGGTATTTTCATCTCTCTAATTTAGCAAATTTCAGACAAATGTAAAAATATTTATTCTTTTCCTGGTAATTTTTTCCAAGAAACTGTGTCTCTTACATAAACAGGTTGAGCATTTTCTGGCAATACACCCTCACCTCTTTTGAACGCTGCGATACCTATTGCTAACATAGCTTTGGCTTCAGGAAATAAAACTTCAGGCGAGTCATTATTGAATTTTAAACTTGTTAATTCATCGACATAGGCATCCCAGCCAGTACCAACACCGTAAGCTTGTTCTACAATACTGACTAACCTTTGTTTAAGTTTATCTGGGGGTGTCACCGCTTCATTAATTTTAGCTTGCATAATATTATTTTCATCAAGTTCGTAGTAACCGTTATAAACCTCAGACATTCGTGCATCAATTACCGCAATCACTTGGCTTTGTTGATGATTTATATAGGCTAATTGCGCCATGGTTTGAAGTGTTGATACACCAACAAGTTTTAAATTAGCTGAAAAAGCTAAACCTTGAGCAACACCGATACCAATACGAACACCGGTAAAACTCCCAGGGCCTTGACCAAAGATTAACCCGTCAAGCTGGCTTAACTTACAGCTCGCTTCTTTTAACACATCATCAATCATTGGTAATAAACGTAAACTGTGTGATTGAGGACACAATTCATAGCGACTAAAAACTTTATCATTACACTGTAAAGCAACTGAGCAAGCTTCTGTTGAAGCATCTATGGCCAAATAATTCACCTAATTCTCTCTTCTTTTTATCTAACTAATAAACTTAAATTGATTAAACTAACCGGTAATATCTTGCAAGAACTTTGCTGCTTGGTCTAAGTCACGGCTACGTTTCATTATCGGTAAACTTTTTAAAAACACTTCACCGTAAGGCCTGTTCACTAAACGATCGTCGCAAATAACTAGAATACCTTTATCACTAACATCTCGAATTAGTCGCCCGACGCCTTGTTTTAAGGCAATAACGGCCTGGGGTAACTGGATTTGACTAAAGGGATCATTACCTTGTCGCCGGACTTCTTCACATCTTGCCTGTAATAATGGGTCGTCAGGTGAAGCAAAAGGCAATTTATCAATAATAACACAGGTTAGTTTATCGCCCCTAACATCTACCCCTTCCCAAAAACTAGCCGTTGCCAGTAACACAGCTTGCGGTTCTTCAACAAATTGAGCTAATAATTTACCCTTACCCATCTGACCTTGAACCAATAATGGATTATCAATTTTTTCCGCTAAATGTTCAGCCACCTGATTCATAACGCGATAACTGGTAAATAACATAAAGCAGGCACCATTAGAGGCAGCAATTAAAGGAATAGCAAGTTCTGATAATGCCAAGGCTCTATTTTTATTATTCGCTTCAGGTAAATAACGAGGAACAATAAGTTGTGACTGTTGTTGGTAATCAAAAGGACTATCTAGCAGTAAGCTTTTTGCTTCTTGCAAACCTAAGTGTTTAGCGAAATGTTCAAACTTACCATCAACAGCCAATGTTGCCGAAGTAAAAATCCAACCGGCACCAGAGTCTTTAACATAATGACTAAATTTTTCTGCAACAGTGAGCGGTGTTTGGTGCAGTACCACATGACGAGGGGTGGTTTCATACCAAAAGCTCATACTGTAATCGTCAAATTTCGCCATGACATCGTATTTATTAAGCAAATTTACTGCACGCTCAAAACAATTATCAATGGCTTCATTTCGAGATACACACAACTTTATCACCTGATAAAGAAAATCAAGATCTATCTTTAGGTCTTGAAAACATTGTAACAATAGAGACTGTTTTGCCTTATCACGCCAATTACCTCTTTCAGGGTCATAATTAAACAATAATCTAAAACTTTGTGCGGTTCTTTGTAGCTTCTCAGCCGCCTTTCCTAACTGTTTAACATCCGTTAGTGAGCTCCGATAAACTTGTAAAACATCGACACACAGTTCATATAATTGACGTGTTGAAAAAGCTTCACCAAAATATTCACTGGCAATATCAGGAATTTGATGTGCTTCATCAAAAATCATGACATCGGCCTTTGGTATTAATTCACCGAAACCTGTATCTTTTAGCGCCATATCAGCAAAAAACAAATGATGATTGACCACCACTAAATCAGCCTCAATCGCTTTTTTTCGAGCCTTGATGAGGTAACAATTGTCATAATCAGGACAATCTTTAGCTAAGCAGTTATCAACGGTACTGGTAACAAACGGAAAAATAGCTGAATTTTCTTGTACACTGACCAGCTCGCCAATATCACCACTTTGAGTACTGTTAGACCATGTTTTCACTTTAACTAAGTCTGTTAAAGTTTCAGCGTCAAGCTGACCCCGGGTTTCTTGAAATTGGTCGAGTCGGTATCGGCATAAATAATTTGCACGCCCTTTTAATAAAGCCATTTGAGCATTACTGGCAAGGGCTTTACGAATAAGAGGAAGGTCTTTATGGAATAGCTGTTCTTGTAAGTTTTTAGTACCCGTTGATACTATGATTTTTTTATCACTGAGCAACGCAGGAATTAAATAAGCAAAAGTTTTACCTGTACCTGTTCCTGCTTCCACAATTAATGACGACTTTTTATCTATAGCATAAGCAACTTCAATGGCCATATCTGTTTGTGCTTGTCGGGGGGAAAAACCGTCAATGGCTTTGGCTAATATGCCATCTGTTGAAAAAGCTATTTCTATTGGTGTCATTTATTGGCAATAAGCTTATATAAAGTGAGGATGAAATGAGGAAAGATAATACCTCATTAACATAAGATTGGGGCTATTATAATTAGCTTTTAAAGCATTGAAAGAATTTTAATGCTTTGTATTGATAGTTTATACAAATATATCAAGATGCGGTTTATGATCTTCCTCCTGAGTAATTTCCGCTTCCACGCTTTTAGGTTTATTTCTATCTATTTGCTTATCTTCCAAAACCTGACCATGATGACGACTAGATTGATGATCTGTATCTGAAATAGAATAATAATGATTGAGCAAATGATCTTCGTCTTCTTTTAATTCATTTGCCGCTGAATCTTTTAACAATGCCTTAACTTTTAGGTTAGTCGGTTTGATTGGCACTGGTACAACACGTGTTAATTGTGTAGTAAAAATATCCACTGATAATCTCCCTCATTTTAAGTAAACAAATCGATTAATCAATTTGTTAGTTAATTATCTAATGAACTTATTATCGGAAAAAAATCAAGAAACTTTAATATCATATATACTTTTGTAATAACAGAAAAGGTAATAAAAGCTTGCGAGCTAATGATATTCCTCGTATTGTAAGCCATAGAAGCAGATATTGAATTTATATTGTCAATATTTGCCATGAGAAACAAATTTAATGAGATTATTATGACTGACAACCTGAACACGCTACATCATCACTATCATACGGATTAGCCACTCAGGTATATTCGCTGGGGGGCTATTGGCCTTTCAATGGATTAGTTAAATTTACACCAAATTCTAAACCCCCGAAAGAGCCTTACTCTCTCGGGGGTTTTCGCATTTTACTGTGTTAAAAATTGTATATACATGCGAAATATTGATGAAAACAGACAAACTATTATAAATTTAAAGACTTTAGACAGGACAAATAAGATGACTACTCAACCACGTTTACGCATCGCCATGCAAAAATCAGGAAGATTAAGCGAAGATACCCAAAATTTACTTAAACGTTGCGGCCTAAAGCTCAACGTTACCGACCGTCGTTTGTTAGCACATGTCACTAATATGCCTATTGATATTATGCGTGTGAGAAGCAGTGATATTCCAGGCCTTGTGATGGATGGTGTCTGTGATTTAGGTATTGTTGGTGACAATACCTTAGAAGAAGCCGAATTAGAACGTGAACTTTTAGGTAATAAAGCCAACTACATTCGTACCACCGGTTTAAACTTCGCCGCTTGCCACCTGTCTATTGCCATGCCAGAAGAATTTGATTACCAAGGTATTGAAAGTTTGAATGGTTTACGGTTTGCGACGACTTACCCGCAACTGCTCAATCGCTTTGCTAAAGAAAAAGGCATTGAACTCGACTTTTGTTTATTAAAAGGCTCGGTAGAAGTTGCTCCTCGAGTTGGTTTAGCTGATGGTATTTGCGATCTAGTATCAACCGGTGCAACATTAGAAGCTAACGGTTTAAAAGAAGTTGAAGTGATTTTTCGCTCTAAAGCATCATTAATTCAAACATCTGTACCGCTGGGTGATGAAAAACAAAAAATGTTAGATACCTTATTACCCCGTATTCAAGGCGTGATGCAGGCAAAAGAAAGTAAATACATTATGTTGCACGCACCAAAGGATAAAATAAGTGAAGTAAGTGCTCTGATGCCCGGCACTGAAACACCAACGATCTTACCTTTGGCAGAGCGTGATGATTTAGTTGCGGTTCACGTAGTGGCGACAGAAACGCTCTTCTGGGAAACTATGGAGCAACTAAAGGCGTTAGGTTGTCACTCAATACTCGTTATGCCAATTGAAAAGATGATGGGCTAAATTATGACTGATTTTTTTGTAACAGATAAAAAAACAGCAAACGCCAGTGCGATTAATTGGTCGTCACTTTCACCAGACGAGCAACAAGTGACACTTGCTCGTCCTGCCATTACTAATAGTGCGAGTTTATCCACTCAAGTTGCTGAGATATTATCCTTAGTTAAAAAACAAGGTGATCAAGCAATTTTTCAGTTAACGGAAAAATTTGACACCGTTAAACTAACCACCTTAAAAGTAACAAAAGAACAAATTAAACAGGCAACGCTGGCATTATCAGACAAACGTTTAAAAGCCATTAAAACCGCTTATCAGCAGATTAAATGTTTTCACGATGCACAAATACCCACGGATGTTGATGTCACGACTCGTCCCGGTGTCCGTTGTATTTTAAAAACACAAGCAATTGATAGTGTGGGTTTATATATTCCAGCAGGTAGTGCGCCTTTACCATCAACAGTACTCATGTTGGGCGTTCCAGCAAAAATCGCTGGTTGTTCACGCACTGTTTTAGTTTGTCCTCCTGATAAAAATGGCCAACTGGCTGATGAAATTCTAGTTGCTGCTGACCTTTGTGATATTGATGAAATTTATACAGTAGGTGGTGCACAAGCCATTGCAGCGCTTGCTTATGGCACAGAAACGATTAAAGCAGTCCATAAAGTCTTTGGTCCAGGTAATCGTTTTGTTACCGAAGCTAAAAAGCAACTTTCACAGCAAGTACCTGGTTTTGCTATAGATATGCCTGCTGGTCCTTCAGAATTATTAGTCATAGCTGATGAACAAGCCAACGCCGCGTTTGTTGCTGCTGATTTATTATCTCAGGCCGAACATGGACCGGACAGCCAAGTAATTTTATTGTCAGATAGTGAAAGTTTAATCAATGATGTTGCAGTTGAACTTAGCCAACAAGTTACCTTATTGAGCCGCAAAAAAATTGCCCAACAAGCCTTATTGCAAAGTCGACTAATTTTAACAAAAGATTTAAGTCAAGCGGTTGAAATATCGAACGAGTATGGTCCAGAGCATTTAATTATTCAAACTGAGACACCACAAAATTTATTGTCGACTTTACGTAATGCCGGCTCAATTTTTGTTGGCGCTTACACCCCAGAATCGGCAGGTGATTACGCGAGTGGTACTAACCACGTACTGCCGACTTACGGCTATTCAAAAGTAATCAGCAGCCTAACACTAGCCGATTTCTCTCGTCGCTATACAATACAAGAGCTTACTAAAGAGGGCTTAGCCAGTTTGGCTGAATGTATTACAGAATTGACCGATGCCGAAGGGTTAGATGCTCATAAACGTGCCGTTACTATTCGTCTTGAGGAAGATTAGTTATGCCAACTAATTCAAAAAACAGCCCGTCAATTACCAATAAACTTGCACGAGAAGAACTGATCAATATGGTGCCCTATCAATCGGCCCGTCGATTATTTTCAAGTGGTGATGATGCAACCAATAAGATCTGGCTAAATGCCAATGAAGCATCAGGGCCAGGTACTTATCAACTTGAGGGTAATAGTCTTAATCGCTATCCTGATTTTCAACCAGAGTCGCTATTAAAAGCTTACAGCAACTATGCTCAACAACCCGTGGCTAATATTTTAGCAACGCGTGGCGCAGATGAAGGCATTGAGCTGTTAATAAGAACTTTTTGTAAAGCTTACCAAGATAATATAGTCATCTGTCCACCCACTTATGGGATGTACGCCATTAGTGCAGAAAGTCATGGCGCAGGTATTGTTAAAGTGCCATTAATCAACAATGAACTTGACCTTGAAGGCTTAAAAGCTAATGTAGGAAAAGTTAAGATTGTATTCCTGTGTTCGCCAGGCAACCCTACAGGTAATTTATTACCCGCAGCACAAATAAAAGAGACGATTGAGTTATTCAAAGACAGCGCCATTGTCGTCGTTGATGAAGCCTACATAGAATTTTCAGCTAAACACTCTGTTGCTTCTTGGCTCCAACAATATGAAAACTTAGTTATACTAAGAACCTTATCAAAAGCGTTTGCTCTGGCTGGTTTACGTTGTGGCTTTACCCTGGCCAATAGCAATATTATTAATATGCTCAGCAAAGTTATTGCTCCCTATCCTATTTCAGCGCCTGTCGCTGAAATAGGCAGTATTGCTCTCGCTAATGACAATTTAAAGCAAGTCAGTATTCGTGTTAAAGAAACTGATTTTTTTCGCCAACAACTAATCACTTGGCTTGCATTACAGCCCTGGTGCGAAAAAGTACATCATAGTGATGCTAATTTCGTATTATTTAAGGCGGGCTCTGAGGACCTCAAAGATTTTATTTTTAATGCCCTGTTAGCACGAGGGATATTAATTCGAGATCAATCAAAGCAACCCCAATTAATGAATTGTTTACGCATCAGTATTGGCAGTAAACATGAGCTAAAGTTATTAATAGAAACAATTACCTTGGCATTTGACAAATAAATAATAGTTGAATTGATTTTTACCCGATTACTTTAGCAACTTTTTTACAGAAACTTTTATAGAGAATAATTATGGCACAAGAAAACATTTTATTTATCGACCGTGACGGCACACTAATTGAGGAGCCTATTAGCGATAAACAAGTTGATAGCTTAGAGAAATTAGTTTTTGAACCAAAAGTATTACCTGTGTTATTGGCACTGCAAAATAAAGGTTTTAAACTGGTGATGGTATCGAATCAAGATGGGTTAGGCACACAAAGTTACCCACAAGAAGACTTTGATGTACCCCACAATAAAATGATGGACATCTTTAGCTCTCAAGGTGTTATTTTTGAAGACGTTTTACTTTGCCCTCATTTTGATAAAGACAACTGCAGTTGTCGCAAGCCTAAACTAGGCCTTGTTAGCAATTATTTACAACAAGGAAGAGTTAACTTTTCAAATTCGTTTGTTATTGGTGATCGCGAAACTGACATGCAACTTGCTGCAAATATGGGCATTATTGGTATCAAATATGATCGTGAAAACTTAAACTGGACCGATATTAGTGAACAGCTATTAACCAGTAACAAAAGAACCTCAACTGTTATCCGCACCACTAAAGAAACAGATATAAAAGTCACTGTTAACTTAGATAAAGTCGGTGGTAGTAAAATTGATACCGGTCTTGGCTTTTTTGATCATATGCTAGATCAAATAGCAACTCACGGTGGTTTTAATCTCCAATGTAGCGTTTCTGGTGATTATCATATAGATGAACATCACAGTGTTGAAGACACTGCACTGGCATTAGGCCAAGCTTTAAAAAAAGCCCTTGGTGATAAACGTGGTATTGCCCGTTTTGGTTTTGTTTTGCCGATGGATGAGTGCCGCGCCGAATGTTCAATCGATTTATCAGGTCGCCCGTGGCTAGAATTTGATGCTAACTTTACTGACAATGTAGTAGGAAAGATGTCGACACAAATGGTTAGTCATTTTTTCCGCTCTATTGCTGATTCTATGGCAATCACTTTGCACTTATCAACCACTGAAGGCAATTGTCATCACCAAGTAGAGAGTTTATTTAAAGTGTTTGGTCGCGCACTGGGGCAAGCTATTACAGTAAAAGGCGATGTACTCCCTAGCTCAAAAGGCACCTTATAATGAGAGGGAATGTTCAGCAGCAAATTAATGTAATTGTTGACACCGGTTGCGCTAATTTATTTTCAGTGAAATTTGCTATTGAACGCTTAGGCTTTGACGTCATCATCAGTGATGATATTAATGTTATTAAACAAGCAGATAAAGTTATTTTGCCCGGTGTTGGTAGCGCAAAATATGCGATGGCAAATATTATTGAAAAAGGCCTAGTTAAAACACTACAAAACCTTAAACAACCGGTACTCGGTTTTTGTTTAGGTATGCAATTAATGACTGAGTCATCAACTGAAAGTTCAAGCGGTGATACTGTTCAATGCCTAGGTTTGATCCCGACTAAAGTCACCCCATTGGAGGCACAAGATAACCGACTACCACATATGGGCTGGAATACACTAACAACATTAGTTGAGCACCCTGTATTTAATGGTATAGCCCTTGGTGATTATTTCTATTTCGTTCATAGTTTTGCCGCGCCCATTAGTGAATACACGTTGGCAACTTGTCAATACGGTAGTAATTTTTCAGCAGTTATTGCTAAAGACAACTTTATTGGTTGTCAATTTCATCCTGAGCGTTCAGGTGAACTAGGCAGTAAAATCATTCAGAATTTTTTGGAGTTAGAACACTCATGATGATCCCCGCAATAGATTTAATTGATGGTAAAGTGGTCCGTTTATTCCAAGGCGATTATAACCAAAAGACCAATTATCAATACACAGTTAAAGAACGCCAACAAGCCTACAGTGATGCTGGGGCAAAGGTAATGCACTTTGTCGATTTAGATGGGGCAAAAGATAGTACTAAACGTCAATTATCAACCCTTAAAACCGTTATGAACCATCCAAGTATGATTATTCAAGTCGGTGGGGGTATTCGCTGTCAAGAAGATGTTGAACAACTACTTGAACTGGGGGTGAATCGTGTGGTTATTGGCTCATTAGCCATTAAACAACCTAAACTGGTGCTTGAATGGCTTAACATTTATGGTGGTGAGAAAATTGTCTTAGCGCTTGATATTAAAATTGATGAATTAGGTAATAAAACGCTCCCAACCCATGGCTGGCTCCAAGATAGTGGCGTCAATCTAGAAGACTTACTCGACGCTTATATTAGCGCAGGTATTAAGCATATCTTATGTACCGACATTTCAAAGGACGGCACGTTAACCGGTAGCAATGTCGACCTTTACTCAGAGCTTTGTCAAAAGTATCCAAGTGTTGCTTGGCAAGCTTCTGGAGGCATTGGTAGCCTTAACGATATCAAAGCGCTTATTCCAACAGGTGTAAAGGGTGTTATTTTAGGTCGTTCATTACTTGAGGGAAAATTTACTTTAGAGCAAGCAATTGCCTGTTGGCCTAATTCTTCCTCATGTTAGCAACATAAATCACTAAACTAATAGATAAGATAACTTAGGTAGCCATAGTCAGATAAGGGGGATTTAAATCAGATCCCCTATTTTTCAAAGAAACCAAACCTTATTGGTCTTTCATACGTATATGTGTTTAATAATACTTATAGTGATCACTATGATAAATTTAATTAGCTACAATATCACATGGTTTGGTTTAATTTATTGGGGTAATCTCTTTATTCCGGTAGCTCTGGTGTTGCTTAGTGTGCACCTTTTATTTTTTATAAAAACGTATAAAGAAATCTTCTTTATACTTATTGTTAGTATCATAGGTATTTATACTGACTCTATTTTACAACATTTTGGTTTTTTCATTTTTAGCCAAGAAACACATATCCCTTTCTGGTTGATGTCTTTGTGGGCCAGTTTTGCCACGACTTTATCTCACAGTTTACGTTTTTTACGCACTTCCATATGGCTACAAATACTGGCTGGATTAATTGCACCCTTAAGTTATATTGTGGGTTATCAATTGGAGGTGGTAAATTTAGGCCAATCACTGATAATAACCTATTTGGTTTTAAGTGTGATTTGGGGTTCCTTGTTTGTGTTACTCTTTAAATTACAGTCGTTTTTTATTGGTAAAAAGGTCATCTATGAATAAGTTAATCGTCTTTTTCGCCCTGACGCTGTCTTATTCGTTATTTGCGTCAGCATCAAATATTACAAGCGAGTTAAACAACAACCTAGGGGAGTTAAATGAGCAATTTAAATTTCATCAGGTTGGTCAAGCAACCCTTTCATTTTTGTTTTGGGACTTGTACAAGAGCAGATTACTGACCACCTCAGGGAAATACCCTATTAATGAAAACAATGACAAACTCATTTATGAAATAAACTACCTAAGAGATATTTCAAAAGATGATTTAGTTGACCGCACAGTTGAACAATGGCAACACTTGGAGTTACCTAGCCAAAGTTATCAAAAATTCATCCCGCAACTACAACAGATTTGGCCCGATATTATTGAAGGTGATACTTTGTCTTTGTTTATTGACAATAAAACCAGTTTTTTTTATTTTAATAAAGTTCATATTGGTCGTATCGATGACCCCACATTTGGTCAAATCTTCCTTGATATTTGGCTAGCAGAAAAAACAAGCCAACCAAAGTTACGTTCACAATTATTAGGTCAAACTAACCATGAATAAAATCATTAGCATTATATTTACCCTTTTTACTTTATTAATCCTTGCCAGCTGTTCAGTCGATTTAGCTGATTATCAAAAAGAGAAAAAACCTTTTGATATTAAGAGTTACTTTTCTGGCGATATTGTCGCTTGGGGAATGATTCAAGATTATTCCAACAAGGTCAACAGACGATTTTGTGTCGAAATTAAAGGTACGTGGGAAGCTAATGAAGGTACCTTAGCTGAAAAGTTTTATTTCAATGATGGAGAAATTAGTTACCGAAATTGGCAATTAACAAAAAAAGCTAATGGCACTTACCTTGGTACAGCTGAGGATGTTGTTGGCACAGCAATAGGAAAGCATCAAGGGTTTGCTTTTCAGTTTACCTACGACCTGTTACTTAAAATTGATGATGAAACATATCAAGTATCTATGGATGATTGGATGTATCAAATTGATGACTACCGCGTAATGAATAAAACCACCATATCAAAACTTGGTATTGACGTAGCAGAGGTCACCCTGTTTTTTGATAAAGAAACACCTAATCAAACGTGTTCCTCTTTTAATAACAGTTAAATAATTGAAATGAAAGTTAACTGACTAAATCAGTTAAAGCAGCTTCAATTGTTGGATACTTGAAGCTGTAACCTGAGTCAAGTAATTTGGTTGGTACAACATTTTGGCCATATAATAATAAATCAGCCATTTCACCAAACAGTAATTTTAATAACAACGTCGGTGTAGTGAAAAAACAAGGGCGTTTTAATTGACTCGATAATGCTTGGCTAAAGTGATGATTAGATACAGCAAAAGGGGCCGTTAAATTTATAGGCCCATTTAGTTCTTTGCTTTTTTCAATGTGCAATATCGCAGCGACCATATCTTGATAGTGTATCCAAGACATGATCTGTTCACCTTGGCTAATTGGTCCACCTAATCCTAGTTTAAATGGCGGTAACATTTTAGCTAACGCGCCACTATTTGTTGCTAATACAATACCAGTTCTCAGAATAGCGACGCGAGTTTTCTCAGAAGATGCCTCTAAAGCTATAGCTTCCCATTTTTTACAAATATCGTGGGTAAACTCTTGATTAAAATCTGTATAGTCTTCATTAATTGCTTTATTACCCTGGCGGCCATATATGCCGATGGCACTACCAGAAATAAATAAACTCGGTGGAGCTTCTGCTTTATTTATGAGATCAGCTAGTTGCTGCGTTATGTGCCAGCGACTTTGACAAATTTTATTTTTTTGTGCGTTTGTCCATCTTTTGTCTGCAATTGGCTCACCGGCTAAGTTTATGACAACATCTTTATTTTCTATATCGCTAGATGTTAATTCATCAATGAAATGCAGATGATTTCCCAGTGATTTCTTCGCTTGCTTGGGATTTCTTGTCAAGACAGTTATCTCAACATTATTTTGCGATAGTTCTGCTATCAAGGCCTTACCTATTAGACCTGTACCACCGGTTATAAGATAATTCATTATACATTCCCTTATTAATATCTAACTTATTTAATACGAGTGGCTTTTAACTTTAGATCATTAAAAACTTGATGTCTTTTTTTTTATTAACTTTATGATCTTTATAATTTCTCTCACGTAATTAATAACACTGTACGGATTTGTTCTTTATTGAAAGTTAAGTTTTCCTTCGTGTTTTGCCCCTTTCAAAGGGGCTTTTTTTTTAACTTCATCGATACATTAATTATGATCGTATTACCTACAATAGCCAATGATAAAATAAGAGGAATATAATTGAAAAATCAAAGCATACACTTACCTATTTTTCCTTTACCCGTATTTCTATTACCAGAAGGTATTACGCGATTAAGAATATTTGAACCACGTTACCTAAAAATGGTAAGTGTTGCTGCGCAAGGGGAAGGGTTTGTCATCTGTTTTAAGACTAAAGACGAGCAACTTACCAATAAAATGTGGGGCAGTTGGGTTGAAATAATTAATTTTGGCCAAGGCGAAGATGGGATATTGGAAGTTGATGTAAAGTGTAAATCATTAGTTGAACTTCAATCTATTAATACACGTGACAACGACCTCCATTATAGCTCAGTTACCCATCTTGAGCATTGGCCTGCTACTGACGTTAAAACAGACCCATTAATAGATAAATTATCAAAATCCCTCTCGGAAGTATTTGAGCAAAACAAAATGCTCAGCGAGCTCTATCCGGAAATTCCCGCAGACAATCCAACCTGGATTGTAGCAAGGTGGTTAGAGTTACTCCCTATAGTACACAGTTCTAAAAATAACCTCATTAATAAATATAGTTTCGAACAAGCTAAAGACTTTGTTCAGACCATTATTTATTAATAAATAAACAGGCATGTGATCTTTTTTATCATATTAACGTATTAAAACAAAATGTCTGGGTAGGAGAAGGTATAATGGCAGCTCTGCAAAACAATTTTATAACAAAAGTAATAGAGGCTCCACCTTGTAATATGCCAGATGCAATAGATCACGCTCAACTTAGTCAATGGCTTAAAGCTGTTGCCAGTACAAGAGATAAACAAGCATTTACTGGATTGTTTAAATTTTTCGCACCAAAAATTCAACGAATAGCTCGTAGTAAATTCCCAAATGAAACACAAGCAAATGAGGTGGTTCAAGAAACAATGAGCAATGTTTGGCGCAAAGCCCACCTTTATGATGAAAAAAAAGGGGCATCAACTACTTGGGTTTATACAGTAATGCGTAATGTAACCTTTGATTTACTTAGAAAAATAAAGGGTAACAAAGAAGACAACCTCAGTGATGACATTTGGCCGATAATAGAAAGTATTCAAACCGAATCAGAAGCCTTTGATGATCATCTTGAAAGTAAAGAGCTGTTAAATGGTATAGAAAAGCTTCCGGATAATCAGCAACAGGTTGTTAGGGGATTTTATTTGATGGAAATGTCGCAAGAGCAGCTTGCCCAACACCTAAATTTACCCTTAGGTACTATTAAATCCCGTTTGCGTTTAGCACTAGCCAAACTCAAAGTGCAGTTAGGAGAACACCATGATTAAGCACCACCCTAAATATGAGCTAATACAGTCTTTTGTCAAAGGAGACTTACCTGTCTCTTTATCTGCGGGTATCGCAATTCATGCCGACATGTGTTCAACTTGCCAACAAAAAATCGTACAATTAACCGAACAAGCAGCCGAGGTTAGTTTCGAAGAAGATCTTTTAGATAAATTAATGGTTGATAGTCAAGGACAAGATATTACTTTAATGGATTTTGACCAAATGATCGACGGTATTACCGAAACTGACGAGCTTGAGCTTCAAGATACCATTATTGAGAAATCAGTAACGTTTAAAAATAAGACTTTTAAATTACCCGCTATTTTAAATAGTCTGCCACTTGGTAAAACGGCTCAATTTGGCAAATTAGCCCGAGCAGCTTTTCAACTTAATGAGAATGAAATTCATACTAACTTATTACATATTGAGCCTGGAGGTGGAGTTCCAAAACATACCCACAAAGGTTTCGAATTAACTGTTTTATTAGCGGGTTCTTTCCATGACAGTCACGGTAAATATGTAAAAGGTGATTTTATTATGTTGGACGGTTCAAACGTTCATCAGCCCACTTCCCAAAATGGCTGTTTATGTTATACAGTTGCCAATGATGCACTACATTTTACCGAGGGGCTTAATAAACTGCTTAATCCTATCGGCAGTTTTATATATTAATAGCCAAAGCATGATGTATTGAGTTCTTAGCAACTCAATACACTTGTTGTGACCCTAACCTCAGTTAGAGCTAATTTTTGTATTAACTGAAGTATTAGCCAATGTTCTAACCATCACTTTATTCAGTAGTACTTACACTTAGTTATGTATATTAAAATGACAATTAAAGGTTATATATTTTAAAAATGACATCTTTACTTTGGTTTCGCAATGATCTTAGGACTCACGATAATCCTGCCTTAAACTATTTTTTAAACCTCCCTAGTTCGCCCCATAAGCGTGAGGCGATTTTTTTTATTAGCGAAAAACAGTGGCAAACACACGATTGGTCGCCAATTAAAATAGACTTTATCAAACGTCACGCCTATGCCCTAGTTGATGAACTTATAAACTTTAATATAGAACTTAAATTAGTTGAAGTAGAAGACTTTGCATCACAATTAACCTATTTAAAATCATATTGTGCTAACAATGAAATCACCAAGATAATAGCCAATAGCGAGCTTGAATTTAATGAACAACAACGTGATAAGGCGCTTATAGATGCTGGGGTACCGTTAATACTGCATGAGTCAGACGTAATCGCACCCAAGGGAAAAATACTGAATCAGTCAGGTAAGATGTTTAAGGTATTTACCCCCTTTAAAAAAGCGTGGTTACAATACATCAGACAATATAGTTTTGAGTATCTTGGTAAACCTTCAACAAAAGAACAAATTAAACAGCCATTCCAAGCTTCTCCATCATCAAATTCAGGCATCTCCAAAAATTGGCCATTAGCAACTGACTTTGAAAAAAACACCTTATCTTACTTCTACCAAAAAAAACTCAATCGTTATGATGAAGTCAGAGATGTGCCCTCTATTAAAGGCACTTCCGGTTTATCACCGTATCTAGCTGCAGGTGTTATCAGTCCGCGATACATCTTATGGTCTTTACTCAACCATTCTCCCGACATTTTGATAGCAACTGATAGTAAAGAATTTGCTTGGTTAAATGAAATTATTTGGCGTGACTTTTATCGCCACCTAATGTTTGATGAGCAAAAGTTAAGTAAAAACCAATGCTTTCAGGAAAAGTATAACGCCGTTAAATGGATCGATAACAATGAACTGTTCCAGGCATGGTGTGAAGGTAAAACAGGTTACCCTATTGTTGATGCCGCCATGAGACAGCTTAATCAAACAGGCTGGATGCACAACAGATTAAGAATGGTTGTTGCCAGCTTTCTCACTAAGCATTTACTGATTGATTGGCGAAAAGGCGAAAAGTATTTTATGCAACAATTGATTGATGGTGATTTAGCCTCGAACAATGGCGGTTGGCAATGGGCATCGAGTACTGGATGTGACGCCCAGCCCTACTTTAGAATTTTCAATCCTATTAGACAAAGCGAGCGATTTGATCCCAACGGAACATTCATACGTAAATATATACCAGAGCTTAAAAATGTGCCTGATAAAAAAATTCATTTTCCTCATCAATATATCAGTGATCATAAAACAACTACTTATTGGCCAGCAATTGTTGACCACAAAGAAGCAAGAACAAAAGCGCTAGCTTTTTATAAATAATATAAAATAAAAATAACTAAGAAATTTAAATTATTATTCAATAAATCTGGCATTCATCGTTTACAAAATATAGTGGTAATAACTATGCAAAATGAAGTGAGCAATAAAAAATCAACAAACTATCCCCTTTGGCTCAATAGTTTTGTTCAAAGTTACCAAGAGCTGTCTATAGATAACCTTGAGCTACTGGAAAGTATTTATCATAAAAACATCACCTTTGTAGACCCTATCCACAAAGTTGAAGGTTTTGACAATTTGTATCGATATTTTGAAGGTTTATATCAAAACTTAACGTCATGTGAGTTCACTATAGAGCGAGTAATATTGCAAGACTCTCATGCCTCAATTTATTGGAAAATGACCTATACCCATAAAAAACTTAACAAGGGTAAAGCTGTCACCGTTTGGGGTAATTCACATATAGAAGGAGAGGCAGATAAGGTCATTTACCATAAAGACTACCTTGATTTAGGTGTTATGCTTTATGAACAACTGCCTTTTGTTGGCAAACTTATCCGCTGGATTAAGCTACAGGCGGCTAAATAATGTCATCTAAAACAGTATTGATAACAGGCGCAACCTCAGGTATTGGCGCAGCACTTTTCGAAACTTACAGTAATAATAATCACAAAGTTATAGCTTGTGGTCGTAATGTAAAACAACTTGATGCCATTAAAGAGAAAGCTTACAAAACCTGCCTATTTGATATGACCAAACAAGAAGAAATCAAGATTCAAACTGAGTCTATTGATGAAATTGATATTTTAATCTTAAATGCCGGTAACTGTCGTTATATTGATAATGCAAAGCAATTTAATGGCGAGCTTTTCGCTGATGTCATTAATACAAATTTGATATCATTAGGCTGGCTATTACAGTATCTATTACCCAAAGTAAAAAAAGGTGGTCAAGTGGTATTCGTTAGCTCAAGTGCAACCATTTTACCATTCCCACGAAGTGAGGCATATGGTGCATCAAAAGCCGGAATGGATTATCTCGCTAAAAGTTTACGTCTTGATTTAGTCAGCAATGACATCAGTGTCACCCTAGTTCACCCCGGTTTCATCAAAACGCCTTTAACCGACAAAAATGATTTTTCTATGCCATTTTTACTGACCAGTGAAGAAGCAGCACAACGAATTGTTAAAGGTGTAAAAGCTCAAAAAAATTATATTCACTTCCCCAAAAGACTCACATTATTATTAAAACTGTTTTCATTATTACCGTCTTCATTATGGCAATCATTGATTTTAAGGAAGTAAAAGTTTGAAGCATTTCGCAATTATTGGTTCAGGGGTTTCAGGATTAACTGCCGCTTACTTACTTGCCAAGAAACACCGTGTCACAGTATTTGAGAAAAACGATCGAGTGGGTGGGCATACAGCCACTGTTGATATCGTAAAAGATGGCGAGAAATTTGCTATTGATACCGGTTTTATTGTTTTTAATGACAAAACTTATCCTAATTTCTTAGCCATGTTGTCTGAGATTGGTATAAGTAAGCAAGCAACTGAGATGAGCTTTTCAGTTCATAATTGTCAGACAGGTCTAGAATACAATGGCCATAACCTCAACACCCTATTTGCTCAACGCCGTAATATTTTCAGACCAAAATTTTGGCAACTAGTCAAAGATATTTTAAGGTTTAACAAGTTATGTAAAGCAGTCTTTGAGCAGCAAAGTTATACTGAAAGTTATACCTTGGGGAATTTTTTAGCCGACAATTCATTTAATAGTTTCTTTGCTGAACATTATATTCTTCCTATGGGGGCTGCTATTTGGTCAAGTTCTTTGGCCCAAATGGAAGACTTTGAGTTTAGATTTTTTGTCCAGTTTTTCCATAATCACGGATTATTAAATATTGCTGACAGGCCACAGTGGTATGTAGTACCTAATGGTTCTCGCAGTTACTTGGCCCCCTTGTGTGAACCCTTTAAAGAAAGTATTAAACTCAATGCCAATATCAGTGATATTACTCGGCGTGATGGGCACGTACAATTGCACTTTAAAGATGCACCAAGTGAAACGTTTGACGAAGTTGTTATCGCTTGTCATTCAGACGAAGCACTGTCATTACTCGGTGATGCATCAAAAGAAGAAATAAGTGTATTATCCGCTATGCCCTATAGTGAAAATTCAGTAGTTTTACATACCGATAAAAACTTATTACCTAAACGAGAAAAAGCTTGGGCAAGCTGGAATTATCAATTGAGTGACGATCGTACAAAAGCCGCTAGTGTTACTTACAACATGAATATTTTACAGGGAATAAAAAGTAAACATACTTTTTGTGTCACCCTCAACCAAAAAGATGATATTGATCCTAGTAGCATCCTAGGGGAATTTATTTATCATCACCCGATATTTACTACCGAATCTATTAAAGCTCAAAATGAAAGGTCATTGATTTGCGGTCAAAACCATACGCATTTTGCCGGCGCTTACTGGCATAGTGGATTTCATGAAGATGGCGTAAGAAGCGCAGTTGAAGTTGCTAAACGATTTGACTGCCTACTTGACAAGCAAACGTCTAAGTCTTAGTTGTGTCTAAAAATAAAGTTGCCTCTGAAAATAAGACCATACCTTTTAGTAAAAGTAATATTTACTTAGGCAATATTATTCACCGACGCTTCAGCCCAACCAAACATAGTTTTAATTATCGCCTGTATATGCTGGCACTTGATGTTGGTGACATTGAGGACAAAAAGGCCACTAAAGGTTTTTTTGGTTTTTCTTGGTATCACCCGTTACGTTTTGTCGAAAAAGATTACTTAAGAGATGAACCTTTTTCTTTATCTGAGCGTATTAAGAAAAAAGTCAGCCAGTTAAACGGTCATAACGATATAAACAGTATTACTATGCTGATTCAGGTTAGATGTTTTGGCATCTATTTCAGCCCAGCAAATTTCTACTTTTGTTATGACAAGAACAATAACTGTACTCAAATGCTGGCTGAGGTCAGTAATACCCCTTGGAATGAGCGGCATTACTATTTAATTGATTTATTAGACAAAACCAGTGAACATACCTCCAAAAAAGTTTTTCAAGTGTCACCCTTTATGGACTTAGACATGACTTACTTTTGGCAAATAAAGCCACCTACCACTACCGATAATAAGTTACTGGTTAAAATTGAAAATAAAAAAATAGATGAAGTAAACCAAAATAGTAAAACATTATTTGATGTTAGTTTAGTCATGAAAAAACTGCCTTTTTCTACACCAGTACTGATGCGTATTTGGTGTCAATTACCAATAATGACGATAAAAATTGTGTTCAGTATTTATTGGCAAGCAGTCAAAATTTTCCTTAAGCGTATTCCGTTTATTGGCTATCAAAAAATAAATTAATAACAATAGTTAGTGAAGTAAAATATAAAGGAATAAAAGATGGAAAATGTTGAGACTATTAATCGTTCAAAAGCCGCAAAGTGGATAGATAAACGCTGTCGCGCATTAGTACACGGTGTTTTAGCTGACATCACCTTCGGACAATTAGAAATTGTCGAAGACTCAGCAAACTACCTCTTCCCTGAATCAGTTAATGATGTGGCTATCAAAGGTCAACTTGTTATTCATGACATTAGCGTTTACCGAGACTTAGTTAAGGGTGGTAGCATTGGTGCAGCCGAAGCTTTTATAGAAGGTAAATGGAGTAGTCCAAACCTAACTAATGTCATCAGAATCTTCGCTAAAGCCCAGCAAGAAACCGATTCGTTAGAACAAAATAAATCCTGGATGAATAAAGTTAAAGGTGCCGTTAATCACTGGCAAAATAGAAATACTCAGTCGGGATCAAAACGAAATATATTGGCTCATTACGATTTGGGTAACGACTTATATACTCAATTTTTAGACCCGTCAATGATGTATTCTTCAGCTATTTATCCTGATAAAAACTCAACCCTAGATGAAGCACAACAACATAAATTAAAAACCATTTGTGAAAAACTCAGTCTTTGTGAGGGTGAGCATCTGCTAGAAATAGGCACTGGATGGGGTGGTTTAGCCATTTATGCGGCACAAAACTACGGTTGTAAAGTTACCACGACAACCATTTCTGATGCACAGTTTGATTATGCTAAAAATAAAATAGATGAATTAAACCTTGGCGATAAAATCACCTTACTTAAAGAAGATTATCGTAATCTTACCGGTAGTTTTGATAAAGTGGTTTCTATTGAAATGATTGAAGCGGTCGGTTATGAGTATCTTCCCAGTTTCTTCCAACAATGTAACGATAGGCTAAAAGAAGGTGGTAAGTTACTTATTCAATCAATTACCATAGCGGACCAGCGCTTTGACTATTATAAAAATAATGTCGACTTTATTCAACGCTATATATTTCCAGGTGGGTTTTTACCGTCAATTAATATATTGTCTCAACACATAACGTCTCATAGCTCATTAGTCATAGAGTCACTAGATGATATCGGTTTAGATTACGCTAGAACACTCGCAGACTGGCGAACTAACTTCTTATCGTCATGGCCCAACCTATCTACTTTAGGTTACGACAACACCTTTAAACGCCTGTGGCTATATTATTTTGCCTATTGTGAAGGCGCCTTTTTAGAACGCTCAACAAGCACCGTTCACTTAGTGGCAAGGAAGTAGTCAACAAGCAATTAAAATTCATACTCAGGTCTGCGGTATGAATTTTAATCGCTTTATTTAAAAACGCTTACTCAACAGAATAATACTAAGTAAAACAAGACGGGCGTAAACTAAAATTTGTTGGTGCGAGTTGTATTAATGATGGCATACAATTAAAAATAGCCTCAGGCCTCCTATTCAATAGGTAAAATACCTCTTCATCCATATTTTCATTATCATCTGGTCTACATAAGTTACTTTAAGCTAGGACAAAGAAAAAAGTAGAATTATTTAATAACACAGCATAATAGGATATTATTTGGCTTGCTGATTCATTTTTTCTTGAACAAGTGTTTAAGATAAAAGT
>CAWVSL010000040.1:0-25901 GCA_963933115.1 uncultured Colwellia sp. | reverse complement strand
TTTTGATGCAAGATATCCTTCGATTGTCGGTGTTATTAGTATGTGGTTTATTGGGATACCACTGGCCTGGTTCTTAGGTCTCAATTTAGCATGGGGGCTTGCGGGTATTTGGTTAGCAACTAGTATTGATGATGTTTTTCGAGGTATTAGCAATATGCATCGATGGAACACTAAAAAATGGCAGTCCAAAGGTTTATTCGCTACAGATAACAAAAAGAGTAATTAACCGGTGATACTTATCTTTTAAGAAATTTTCACTTTACAATTTTAAAAGATAATAATAATAAAAATAAAAAAATGAGATGTCTTATTGGCCTATTTGTTGAGTCCTATAACGGGTAACTTCAGCAGTTAGTGACTCTGATTTAACGTTTTTTTTCGTACATTAAAGAGTCGGCTTGGTCCAATAATGATTCAAGAGAAATGTTTTTTTCATGATCGATTTCCACGATACCTTCACTAAATGAAATTTCATAATCTAGATTTGATCCTTTATTGCGATGATCTATAGATACCCGAAATCGTTCAATGGTTTTTTTTGCATCTTCGAGTGATGTATCAGTTAATAGCACCGCGAATTCGTCACCACCTAAACGACCAATAACGTCCGAAGTTCTAAAAGTATTTATCATGTTATCGGCAAAAGCGATTAATACCGTATTACCCTCAGCATGTCCAAATCTATCATTAATCGATTTGAATTTATTGAGATCAAAAAAAACAATTGAGGTAAAAATATTATGACGGGCACATATATCTAAACCATGTTGCGCAAGTTTTATAAAGCCTCTTCTATTAGCAAGTTTTGTAAGCTCATCCTGAGTTGCTAGCTTAACAGCCATAAGTTCTTGTTCTGCTAATTCTGTAAGGTCTTTTAATGCATCAATATCTTCGGCGTTAAGATTTCTTGGTTTTGTATCGATGATACACAATGTGCCTAATATACTTCCGTCCAAATAACGAAGCGGGCATCCGGCATAAAAGCGAATATATGGTTTATTCAACACCAATGGATTATCTGAAAAACGTTCATCTTTTATTGTGTCAGGAATTATAAAAATATCATTATCAAGAATTGCATGGCCACAAAATGAAATGTCACGTGGTGTTTCGCTGATATCAAGACCGATATGTGATTTAAACCACTGGCGGTTTTCATCGACAAGACTGACGAGTGCTATTGGTACGTCAAACATGTGTTTGGCAAGACGTGCTAAACGTTCAAAGCGTTCTTCTGTAGGGGTGTCTAAAACATTTAGCGAGCGAAGAGCACTAAGTCGTGTTTGCTCATTTTTAGGAGTATCAGGTTTTTTCATTAATTTCTCCTCAATAAGTGGTCATATTTTGTTAGCAGTATTTAGTTTATTTGCAAAAGAGTAACCTTCACTTCACAAACCAATAAAAAATTATAATTAAATTAAGAACAGCCAATAAACCAAAAGAAATTATTAGATAACATTCTAAATTAAACCTAAAAGCATGATGAAAGCCATAATAGTATAGGAATATATTAACAAAAATTTTTATAATTCAAGTGGATTTTAGTTTACTACTAGAGTTTATTTATACTAGTAATGAAAGTTATGTCAATTTTATGATTGTTTTGGTGAGGGCAAATCTTTATTAATCAATGGCTTAAGTGCTTTTGTACTGCTGGTAATCGAGACAATAGCATAGATCTTCAAAGAATCACATCACTCCGAAGAGTAAACACCATTAAAATACACCGTAAAGAAAATATTCTAAAAAAGCAGTGAGGATAAGTAAATATCTCCTTCAAATATAGCGGCAACACAAGCAATAAATTATTACTATTGATTAGAATAGCTGATATGGCGATGATGACCCTAAAAATTTAACTAAGGGTAATTATTGGTGGTCTTGACTACCTTAAATCTATTATGGGTTAGGTTCTCTTCTTTCCCTTAGTCTTTGTAATAACTGACACCTCATTGCTCAGCTATTTATCGATTGATTATTCAGCGATCAATTTATTTAAACAATAACTAGAAGATTGATTACCTAATTTATTTTTTAAATAAGGTAGTATTTCTGACAATTGCTCAGCTAATTGCCAAGGAGGATTAATAATAAATAAGCCAGTGCCGGTCATACCATATTCATCGGTATCTTCAGTTAAACAAAATTCCACCTGCAATAAATTTTTCACATGACTTGTTTGAAACTGATTTTGCATTTGAGTGACTAATTGACGTTTAACCACGGGATACCAAAGAATATAGGTACCCGAATTAAATTTCTGGTAGCCTTTGATAATGGTTTTAACCGCTTTTACATAATCTTCTTTAAGCTCGTATGGAGGGTCAATCAAGACAACACCACGTCTATTCGGTGGTGGTAATAAACCAAGTACACCTTGGTACCCATCTGATTTTTTTATAAAACATTTTTTCCAACGCTGACAATATGCGTTTAAATGTTCAATATCAGTGGGGTGTAATTCAAATAAATGGCTACTGTCCTGGCGACGGGTAAATGCTTTTGCTATAGCTGGAGAGCCTGGGTATAAATTAAGCTCTGCTCCTAAATTAAGTTGTTTAATTAACTCAATATATTCAATCAAAGGCTCTGGGGTATCATTGTTTTGAGCATCACTATTAAGCAGCTTAGCAATACCCTCTCTATATTCACCTGTTTTTTGTGCATATTCATCAGTTAACTGATACATTCCCGCGCCAGAGTGACTATCAACATAGAGGAAACCTTTTTCTTTTCTGTTCATATATTCAAGTACGAGAGTTAAGACACTATGTTTTAACACATCAGCAAAATTTCCAGCATGAAAAGCGTGACGGTAGCTAAGCAAAAGACTTCCTTAATATTATTAGTTTTTGTGTTGGTAGAGGGATTTGTAAAGTGTCTACCCATCAGCTATCAGCAAATTAATTAACTGATATCTGATGGTTTAATTACCTATATATGATTAAATTTGACTAGCAAGGTATTCATCATAAGTACCAGCAAAGTCAACAAAACCATTTTTAGTTAGTTCAATAATACGTGTAGCGATACTTGAAACAAACTCACGGTCATGACTAACAAACAGTAAGGTACCTTCGTATTGCTCTAATGCCATGTTTAACGACTCAATAGATTCCATATCCATATGGTTAGTTGGTTCATCCATGACCAGAATATTTGGGCTTTGCATCATCAGCTTACCAAATAACATTCGACCTTTTTCACCACCAGATAGAATCTTAACCGACTTATTTATATCATCAGCAGAAAATAATAAACGCCCAAGATAACTGCGAACTGCTTGTTCATCATCTGAGGGTTGACGCCATTGACTCATCCAATCAAATAAGCTCATATCGTTTTCAAATTCGTACTCATGATCCTGAGCGTAATAGCCAATATTGACATTTTCAGACCAGATATATTCACCTGATGTTGGTTCATATCCGACTTCATTCATCAAAGTACGTAACAGCGTTGTTTTGCCAATACCATTTTCACCAATAATGGCAATTCGTTCACCAACTTCAGCTAATAAAGATATATCTTTAAGGATTTGAGTGTTGTTAAAATTCTTCGTTAACTTTTCTATAATGAGTGCATTACGGAAGAGTTTTTTCTCTTGGGTAAAACGTATAAACGGGTTAGTACGACTCGACGGTTTGACTTCTTCAAGCTGAATTTTATCCATTCGTTTAGCACGACTTGTCGCTTGTTTAGCCTTTGACGCATTTGCAGAGAAGCGAGCAACAAAGGCTTGTAATTCACCTATTTGAGCTTTTTTCTTGGCATTATCGGAAAGTAGACGTGCTCGTGCTTGAGTTGCTGCCAGCATATATTCATCATAGTTTCCTGGGAAAACACGGAGTTCGCCATAATCTAAATCTGCCATATGAGTACAAACACTGTTCAAGAAATGTCTATCATGCGAGATAATAATCATCGTTGAGTCACGAGCATTTAACGTCTCTTCAAGCCATTGGATAGTATGAATGTCCAAGTTGTTGGTTGGCTCATCGAGTAACAATATATCAGGGTCTGAAAACAGCGCTTGCGCCAAGAGAATACGAAGTTTAAAGCCAGGAGCAATTTCACTCATCAAACCATAATGCTGTTCAACACCAATGCCAACACCCATTAATAATTCGCCAGCACGAGACTCTGCGCTGTAACCATCCATTTCAGCATATTCAGACTCTAAATCACCGACTTTCATACCATCAGCTTCACTCATTTCTGGTAAAGCATAAATGCGGTCACGTTCTTCTTTTACTGCCCAAAGCTCAGTATGACCCATGATAACGGTATCAATAACTGAGTTGCCTTCAAAGGCGAATTGATCTTGACGTAATTTACCTAAACGTTCACCGGTATCAAGGCTAATATTACCTGAAGTCTGTTCTAAATCACCCCCTAAAATTTTCATTAAGGTAGATTTACCACAACCATTGGCACCAATTAAACCATAACGGTTACCGCCACCAAATTTTTGTGAGATGTTTTCAAAAAGCGGCTTGGCGCCAAATTGTTGAGTTATATTATTTGCTGTTAACAATGTTGTCTCCTATCTTTTTTTTCTGTTATCGTTAGCCGTTTTAGGTTTACGATCGTTAAATTGATCGTCACTAAAACGTGTTAATCCTTTTTTATGCTCCGGCGTTACTTTACTCTTTTCAGTCCGTTGCCATAATTTAGTGTTTTTATTCTTTTTATCATTGGTCTGCTGCCCTGGACTTGTTTTATTTCCCAAAGCATTATTTTTTCCTTTGCCATTTTTTTTGTAGTGTTGAGCCACTTTTTCACCACGTGTTTCTCTAGGTACTAAACAATTAGGAGTTGAGCCAATAAGTTTAGTTAGCCCTAACTTTGTTAGGGCTTCACGGATAATTGGCCAATTAAGGGGATCGTGATAACGTAAAATCGCTTTATGTAATCGACGCTGTATTGTGCCTTTAGGAACCGATATTTTTCCACTCTCTTTCGCTAAATTTTTACTGGTGATATTTCTCAGTGAATTTAACTCGGTATGGTATAGCGTCGTAGCATTTGCCAGTGGTGATGGGTAAAAGTTTTGTACTTGATCTAATTTGAAGTCATTTTCTTTGAGCCAAAGCGCAAGATTGACCATGTCTCTGTCAGTTGTCCCTGGATGAGCAGAGATAAAGTAAGGAATTAAATACTGTTTTTTACCGGCAAGTTTAGAGTAATGATCAAACATTTCCTTAAATTTATCATAACTGCCCATACCGGGTTTCATCATATTATTTAATGGCCCTTCTTCAGTATGTTCAGGTGCTATTTTTAGATAGCCACCGACATGATGTGTTGCCAGCTCTTTGACGTATTCTGGATCTTGTATTGCTAAGTCGTAACGTACGCCAGAGGCAATTAATACTTTTTTGATACCCTTTACACTTCTCGCCTTTCTATAAAGCTCTATTGTTGGCGTATGATCGGTATCTAAATGTCCACATATGGTTGGCCAGACACAAGAGGGTTTACGACAAGTCGCTTCAGCCTTTTCACTTTTACAATTGAGCTGATACATATTCGCTGTAGGGCCACCTAAATCAGAAATTATCCCAGTAAAACCGGGCACTTTATCGCGAATATCTTCAATTTCTTTGATTATTGATTCTTGTGAACGAGACTGAATAATACGGCCTTCATGTTCGGTTATCGAACAAAAAGTACAACCACCAAAACAACCACGCATAATATTAACTGATGTTTTTATCATGTCATAAGCGGGTATTTTTGCTTCACCATAGCTTGGGTGTGGAACGCGTTTGTAAGGTAAGCCAAAAACACCATCCATTTCATCTTGAGAAAGTGGTTTAGCGGGTGGGTTTAACCAAATAATGCGGCTACCGTGACTTTGCACCAATGGCTTAGCTGATGTTGGGTTCACTTCTTGATGAAAAATACGAGAAGCATGAGCGTAGAGCACTTTATTACTTTTCACTTGCTCAAAGGTTGGTAAATTTATATAGGTGGTTTCCCAAGGTTTAGCTTTTTCATCCCATGATTTGTTTTTTTGATAAGTTGGGCGATAATCAGCAATTTGAATGGCTTGGGCTGTTTTGGTGATATCGAGTGTTCCATTGGACTCTTCCTCGATTTTATTTTCTTTAGCGCTATCACACGAGCTTTCATTTATTTCTTGATAAGGGCTTGGGATGGGCTCGATTTTTCCCGGACGATCAATATCCCTTGAGTCAATACCTTTCCAACCAGGAAGTGCTTGTTGAGCTAAAAATGCACTGCCGCGAACGTCAGTAATCGACTTTACCTCTTCACCGTTGGCAATACGGTGAGCAATCTCTATTAATGGCCGTTCAGCATTACCATAAACAAGTAAATCAGCTTTAGAGTCAAATAATACCGATTGTCGAACTTTATCTGTCCAATAATCGTAATGAGCAATTCGGCGCAAACTGGCTTCTATACCACCTATGATAACAGGCACGCCCTTAAAGGCTTCTTTACATTTTTGAGTATAAGCTGTCACTGCGCGGTCAGGGCGTTTACCCCCCTCGTCATTTGGCGTATAAGCATCATCATGGCGCATTCTTCGCTCAGCAGTATAACGATTAATCATCGAGTCCATATTGCCAGCGGTAACACCAAAAAATAAATTGGGTTTACCTAATTCCATAAAAGCGTCTTTAGACTTCCAATCGGGCTGCGCAATTATACCCACGCGAAAACCTTGTGACTCTAGCATTCGACCAATAATTGCCATACCAAAACTTGGATGATCGACATAAGCGTCACCCGTAACTATGATGATGTCACAGCTATCCCATCCTAATACATCCATTTCTTTTCTAGACATAGGTAAAAATGGTGCGGGACCAAAACATTCCGCCCAATATTTAGGGTAATCGAATAACTGAGTTTGTTGAGCTGTGAGCATTTAGTTTCCTGAGCAATTTAGTTAAAGCTTTTATAGTTAAGTTTTTTCGCTAATAAGAGTAAGTTAAAATAAACGAGTGAATTACTAATTTATAAAACTGGCGCGCGATTGTATCAAAAAACAGATTGATAGTCTTAAAATTGCCATCTTATTTTAATTTTAAATAACGGGTGAAGTCGTAAACTTTGATTAAAACTCGCTATTTAGCTCACTTAAGGTGTTGCTCTAACCCATTAGAGTCAAATGTGTTATAAAGTGATAACTTAGCACACGCTGCTCCTACAAAAATAAAGGTCTAAAATGAATGTTAAATTAATATGCAAAGTGATGGTTTTAACGCTTGCATTGTATGCTTGTGAAAGTTCAGTTAAAGACACTAGTGAGCTTACTGTTGAATCAAAAGTTAACTCGCTAGTTATCACTAGCAACCTAGGTGACATAGAACGCGAGCAATTAGAAGCTTTGTATCAGCAGGCAACTAAAGTTCTTTTTACACAACGTGTTTTCTCAGCAAGTACTTATGGTTTATCAACAAAAAATGTTGGGATATATTATGCCGATAAGGTTGAAAACTTCTCCCCTATAAATGAAGCTAAACTCCGTGAAGAACTCAGAGGGCTAGCTAAAAAAATCAAGAGTTTTCCTTTAACATCAAGTATTCAAGTTGACAAAGTCACCCAACAAGTTATGGCGAGTATTATTGGTTATTATGCAGGGCATGAGGACTTTACCATTGGTTATATTGATACTTGGATGGGTTTATCCCCTTTTATTATCAACCAAATAAATGGGCCGTTAATTGGTATACCCCGTAACTTACAAAATGATCATCAAATAAATAATGAAAAAGATGCTAAAGATTATATTGCCCGTTTAGCACAGTTTGATCAGTTAATTAGCAGTATTGAACAGAAGTTTATTACTGATGCAAAACAAAATTGGATACCTCCAAAAGTCACTCTAAAAGGGGCCTTACGCTACTTAAAAGGATTTTTGAGTGCTGAGCCCAAGAATCATTCTTTAGTTGCTACTTTTACAGAAAAAATCAATAAGCTTGATAGCTTGTCAGTTGAACAAAAAAATCAATTAATTACTCAAGCCATTGATAACGTATCGACTGTTGTCTATCCCGCTTATCAGTCAATTACCCTAACCGCTGAAAAAATGTTAATCAATGCGCGTAATGACGCTGGTATTTGGGCACAACCCCATGGGGATGTTTTCTATCAAGAGGCTATTAAGATGTTAGGAGACAGTAAATTAACTGCTGACGAAATTCATCAATTAGGATTGAGTGAAGTAAAACGTATTAGTGAAAATATGCATACCATTTTAGTTAAAGAAGGCTATCAAAATGGCAGTGTAGGTGAACGTATGGTTTCCTTAAATGAAGAAGAACGCTTTTTATATTCAGACTCAGATGCCGGACGAGCTCAAATTATTAGTGACATTAATGGTTATATTAATGAGATCACAGAAAAAATGACGCCTGTTTTTAAAACCACGCCATCATATCAAGTTGAAGTTCGTGCTTACCCGGTTGAAATTCAAGAAGGTTCACCGGGAGGCGAATACACGTCACCGTCTGTTGATGGTAGCAAGCCAGGGGTATATTGGATTAACCTTCGTGATATGAAAGCTAATCCAAAGTTTGGTTTGAAAACACTAACGTATCATGAAGCAAACCCAGGTCATCACTGGCAAATTGCTTTAAATATGGAACAAGCAAAATTGCCATTTTTAAGGCGAATTGCACCTTACAACGCTTATGCGGAAGGTTGGGCATTATATTCTGAACAGGTGGCTGAAGAGTTGGGAATGTATGAAAATGATCCCTTTGGTAATTTAGGTCGTTTGCAAGCTGAAATGTTTAGAGCCGTGCGCTTAGTCGTTGATACAGGTTTACATCATAAACGTTGGAGTCGAGCACAAGCCATCAGCTATATGGCTGAAAAAACGGGTTCTGCTCAGTCTGACGTTATTGCTGAGATTGAGCGATATATGGCATGGCCAGGGCAGGCTCTAGGCTATAAGTTAGGTATGTTAAAGATATTATCACTTCGGGAGTCTGCACAAAAAGCACTGCTAGAGAAGTTTGATTTGAGTGCTTTTCATGATGTGGTGCTTTTGGGTGGTGCTGTCCCTATGTCTGTTCTCGAACATAAGGTAAATCAATGGATTACACAACAAAAACAACAGTAAACAAATAATGAGTTAAACAAATAGGCTGCTAATGTGCAGCCTTTTTTCATGCCGGGAGTGGCATGACAAATCATTAATAAAAAGAGAACGGTAATTTACAAAAATCCAGAGTATAAAAAAAAAAAGTTTATACTCCTTGTTGAAAACAAAACAATAGCAACGTATAAGTTGTTGTTAAATATATTATGACAGACGAATTTTAAAAGATTAATTTATGAAAATAAAACTCCTTGTTACCACTGTTAGCTTTGTATTAACAGCATGCTCTATGACCAATGTGACAACTCCTAAAAGTGTCCAAGTTCCAGTTTACAAACCTCAATCAAAAATCACTTACGCTAATAAAATAAATAGACCCGCAGCAGCAACAAAAGCCACTATAATTTCCTTAGAACAAATTATGGCTGATCCTGATTGGTTTGCTCGTTCGCCAGAATCTTGGTATTGGGGGGATAATAGCGAGACCGTTTTTTATCAACAAAAACGTCAAGGTAATCCAGTGAGGGATCTTTACAAGTTATCTTTCAATGTTGACGGTGATAATATTGAACAAATAAAGCTAGCTGATATGCATCTTGTAGCGGATCGGAATGCAAAGTTAAATAGTGAAGGGAGTCTAGAAGCTTATAGTTTTAATGGTAATGTTTTTATTAAAGACTTAAAGACTAATGATGTTCTGCAACTCACTCATACGTCTTCATTTGAAAGGTCTGTGATGTTTTTAACCAACGGTAATTTGGCTTATCGAGTTGGCAACGTGTTTTATTCACATGACTTAACAAACAATCAAATAACTGAGTTAGTCAACTTACAAATGCAAGAAAAGCCCCAAGTCATATCTGAACCAGAATCCTACTTGGCTAGAGAACAACACAAGTTAATTGACTATGTCGCCTTAAAACATCGTAATACTAAATTAAGTGAACTACAAAGAAATAAGTTAACGAACCAAAACAGTACCATTACCAATAGTATGTATTATTTTGGGAAAACTAGCCAAGTTAGCTATGCCAGCCTTTCACCTGCCGGAGATAAGATTTTTGTTAGTATTAGTAAGGAAAAATCTTCAGTAAGTAAAACTGATATTATGCCAAATTATATTGACTCAGACGGACAAATAAAAACACAGCAGGTCAGAAGTCGGGTTGCGGATAATCGCAAATACAATGAAGAGTTGTTTGTTATTGATTTAACGTCAGGTAATAAGTCAGCATTAGATTATAAAAATTTACCGGGTTTTGATGAAGATGTATTGGCGGATGTTAAAAAAGAAAATTTTGCCTATAAAGGTAAAGAATACCAATCAAAAAAATCACCTAGAAATATTCATGTACTTAACGCTAGAGCACCAATTCAGTGGAGTAGTGACGGTGAAAAATTAGCGGTGATGCTTGAAGCTTGGGATAATAAAGACCGGTGGCTAGCTACCATTGACTTTGATGAAAAAACTTTAGTGTCACAACATAGATTACATGATGATGCATGGATAAACTGGGCGTTTAACGAGTTTGGTTGGTTGAATAATAGTAACCGCTTGTACTTTTTATCCGAAGAAACAGGCTACTCCCATTTATACGTTAAAAGCTTAGGAAAAAAAGCGACTCAACTAACCTCCGGAAAGTATGAAGTTAGCAATGTAACCCTAACAAGCGACGAAGAAAGTTTTATCTTTAAAGCCAATAAACAACACCCCGGTATTTATGAAATTTATCAGGTGGATTTATCAAAACGTTTAGTTAAGTTAACGGATTTAGGGGGGATGAATAACTATAGCCTTAGTCCAGATGAAACTAAGTTATTAATTGAACACTCCACAGTAACAATGCCACCAGAGCTTTATGTTAAGTCATTAGTGGATAAAAATAATGAAGCAGTACAATTAACCGATACCGTTACGGATACCTTTAAATCACTCCCTTGGATAGCGCCATCAGTGGTAGCTATTGATTCGAGTCATCAAGAAGCCCCTATTTATTCTCGTGTTTATTTACCTAAAGATTTTGATAAAAAGGCTAAAAAAAATAAAGCAGTGATGTTTACTCATGGTGCTGGTTACCTACAAAACTCTCATTTAGGCTGGTCCAGTTATTTTCGGGAAACTATGTTTCATAGCCTGTTAGTACAACAAGGCTATGTGGTTATTGACATGGATTATAGGGCATCTCTAGGTTATGGTCGTGATTGGCGAACTGCTATTTATCGACATATGGGTAAACCTGAGGTTGAAGACATGCGTGATGGTGTAAATTGGTTAGTTGATAATGTTCACGTTGATCGCAAACGTATTGGTACTTATGGGGGGTCTTATGGTGGTTTTTTAACACTAATGTCAATGTTTACTGCACCTGATTTATTTGCATCGGGCTCAGCAATCCGTTTAGTGTCTGACTGGGCGTATTATAATCATGGTTACACGTCAAATATATTAAATACCCCTGAAGATGACCCTATTGCTTATGAGCGTAGTTCGCCTATTTATTTCGCCGAAGGATTAGTTAAACCGTTATTAATTAATGCCCCTATGGTAGACGACAATGTATTTTTTCAAGATACTGTGCGCTTAGTACAACGGTTAATTGAATTAGAAAAGCAGGACTTTGAAACCGCTATTTATCCGATTGAACCTCATGGTTTTGTTCAACCTAGTTCATGGTTAAACGAATATCGCCGTATTTATAAATTATTTGAAAACACCTTATAAATTTATCAGTAGTGAACCACTACCTTTATTCTACCACTGGTCAATTATCACGCATTGTTGACCAGTGGTTTTATTTTTTTAATTGAAAATTGACAACATATTTATAGTTATTAAGTTATGTTTTTATTCTCTGATATAAAAGATAACTTAGGCTAAAGAGTAAACCACCTATAGCTCCCCATAAATGTGCATCAATAGCGATATTTGCGCCAATTAACTCGGCAACATCTTGGCTAGCTCCACTGTATTGCTCATCGGCAATTTTTAACCAAACACCAATAAAAAGCAGGTACCCTGTTTTATCTTTATTCTTTATATCCATAAGTGCACCAAAGATAAAAACGCCGTGAAGTACGCCAGACAACCCAACATATTGATGTAAGTCAGGAGAAAATATATATAAACCAACACTCGTTGTTATGGCGGTCATGATAAAAAGAAAGGTATAACTTACGTACTGATAAAACTGACCATGTAAGGCCCACAGTAAAAGGATTGCTGATAAATTAAGTAATAAATGGTAACCATTAGTATGTAAGAAATGACCAGTAAATATTCGCCAAACTTCACCTTGTGAAATTAAATCGCGGTTGTAAATAAATAACCAAGAGACCTGTTTATCAAAAATAAAGGCAAGAGATGAAATTAAACAGATAAGTACAACCAGCAGAGTGTGCTGTCGTGCAAATGGGAGACTTGCTATTTTGAACATAATTTATCAACAATGGAGTAAATTCTAATTATCAGTACTTTATCAGGCAGTGTGTTGTTTTTAAATGATAATTGATAATAAGGGATAATGTTATTGATGTTGTTGCCCTTAACGATTTAACATAAGGTAATAATCATTGTTAGTTAACTCCCATGTCTCGATTACTTTGCTCTCTTTGCCATCGACCAAAACTCGCTTGTATTTGTCAATTTGCTTCTCCTGTTGATAATGATATTTTAGTGGTGGTTTTACTTCACCCAAAGGAAGTTAAACAGAGTAAGGGAACATTACCCTTATTGGCGCACTCGTTATCAAATATTGTAATTATTGAAGGGGAAGACTTTAGTCATAATGAGCAGTTAAATGATATTTTAGCTCAATATAACCAACAGGCTGCTTTACTATACCCAAGTGAAACTGCTGGTGTTTTATTAAAGTCTGTAAGTAGTAACGCAATAGCTAATCATAACGATTATAACTGTCTGATTTTACTGGATGCCACATGGAAAAAGGCCTATCGAATGTACATGCTGTCAAAAAACTTACAGTTAATTAATCATATTGCATTGCCAGAAAATCTTGTAGGCCGGTATGAAATTAGAAAAACCAATAAAAAAAATGCGCTTTCCACACTCGAAGCTTGTTGTTATGCTTTAGAGATATTAGAGAGCAGTCCTAATAAATATCAGGGCTTATTAGAAAAGTTTGTAGAATTTAATCAATTTCAATTATCGTTTAAAAGTAAAATAATTCATAAGGATTAGTATGCTTAGTGTATTTAAGTCAGTTTCACTTGCCGGTTTTTTTTTAATCACCACTTTGTCTTCCAACTATTTATTAGCCACCAATCTACCTATTGAAGACCGTGAGCCCGAAGCCGCGACAGGCTTAACTCAAAAACTGTCAGTTTCTGGTAAAGCGTTTATGATCGCTGCAGCTAATCCTTATGCGAGCCAAGCGGGTTTTAATATATTAAAAAAGGGCGGTAGTGCGGTTGATGCGGCTATTGCGGTTCAACTAGTATTAACACTTGTTGAACCACAATCTTCTGGTATTGGTGGCGGTACATTTTTTTTACATTGGCATAAAAGCAAGCAACATTTAACAACCTTTGATGGGAGAGAAACCGCGCCAAAAGCAGCAACGGCAGAAATGTTTTTAGACAAGCAAGGTAAGGCTATTCCTTGGATTAAAGCGGTTGTTGGCGGTCAGTCTGTTGGTGTTCCAGGTGTGCTTAAGGCCTTAAAAAAAGCACATGATCAATTTGGTAAATTACCTTGGCAAGATTTATTTATTGATGCCATTAAACTTGCTGATCATGGTTTTATTGTTTCTCCAAGGTTGGAGAAGTTGTTAACGATGGAGTTTAATCCTGGAGTAAGCCAATTAAGTGAGAGTAAATCTTATTTTTTTCCTGAAGGAACTGTTATTAAAGCAGGAAGCTTATTAAAGAATAAAAAACTGGCAAAGGTTTATCAAAGTCTTGCCAAAGATGGGATTGACGCGTTTTACCATGGTTGGATTGCCAAAAAGATAGTCGCGGCAGTGCAGCAAGCTGTTGTTGCTCCCGGTAAGTTAACGCTAGAGGATTTAGCTAACTATCAAGCGAAGCAATCGCCAGCAATTTGTGGCCGATATCATCAGTTTAATGTTTGTGGTATGGGCCCACCAAGCTCTGGAGGTGTTGCTGTTATTCAAACACTTGGCCAACTTGAATCATTTGAGTTATCGCAATTTATGCCTAATGATCCGCAAGCGGTTCACTTATTTACTCAAAGTTCACGGCTTGCTTTTGCAGACCGCAATAAATATATTGCTGATGATGACTTTGTCAATGTGCCGGTAAATGGCTTATTAGATAAGCGTTATTTGGCAAGTAGAGCGCAACTGATTTCTAAAAATAGAGATATGGGCAGAGCTGTTGCAGGACAGCCAAGCGGTTCGTTAATTCAAGCTGAGGATCTTGCCTATGAAATGCCATCAACCAGTCATATTGCCATTGTCGATGGGGAGGGTAATGCTATTTCTATGACGACCAGTATTGAGATGGCTTTTGGCTCTGCTGTAATGGTTGAAGGCTTTTTGTTAAATAATCAACTCACTGATTTCTCTTTAAGACCCAATAGTAATGGTGTGTTAATTGCTAATCGTATTGAGCCACTTAAAAGACCAAGAAGTTCAATGGCACCAACCATGGTTTTTAATCAGGATAATTCCTTGAAGTTAGTGGTGGGCTCACCTGGAGGTAGTCGGATCATCAATTATGTTACTCAAACGATTATCGGTGTGCTTGATTGGCAGCTTGACCCACAAACAGCGATCAATCTACCCAAGGTGACTAATCGTAATAAAGTTACTACCTTAGAAAAGCAAACTGACATTGTTGACCTAAAACCCTTGTTAGAAAGTATGGGGCACAAAGTTTCAATAAGAAATTTAAACAGTGGCTTACACGTTATTGAAGTGATTGATAATGGTTTGTTAGGTGGTGCAGATCCTAGAAGAGAAGGCCTTGTATTAGCTCAGTAATATACTATCAATGTGTTGGATGATTACTGAGTAATCACTAGAATATTATCTTATTCGCCACAAATAGCGAATAGCATAGTAAATATAAAAAAAGACGCGAATGCGTCTTTTTTCAATCAGTGGAAGTTAATCTATTGAACTAATTCTTTATCACTAAAAGTGTCACTAAATAAAGGACTTGATAAATAGCGTTCAGCTGAACTTGCTAAAATAACCACAATGTTTTTACCCGCATTTTCTGGTAATTCAGCCAAACGTTTAGCGGCAACAACGGCTGCTCCTGAAGAAATTCCGGCTAAGATACCTTCTTCTTTCATTAAACGGTGTGCCATTGCCATAGCTTCGTCATTGGTAACAAGTTCTACTGCATCAATCATGTCTAAATCTAGGTTGCCTGGGATGAATCCAGCACCGATACCCTGGATTTTATGAGGGCCAGGTTTGATTGGTTCACCAGCAAGCGTTTGACTAATAACTGGCGAGTCAGTTGGCTCAACAGCAACTGTCATCATTTTTTTACCTTGGGTCAGTTTTATATAACGACTTGTACCGGTAAGTGTTCCACCAGTACCAACTCCAGCAATAAATATATCAATATCACCACCCGTATCACGCCAAATTTCAGGACCTGTGGTTTCTTCATGGATTTTAGGGTTTGCTGGGTTATCAAACTGGCCTAATAAAACATATTTATCAGGATCAGAGTCTTTAATTTGTTGTGCTTTAGCGATTGCACCATTCATCCCCTTGGCACCATCGGTTAGCTCGACTTTAGCTCCCAATGCCGTTAATAGTTTACGACGTTCTAAACTCATGGTGTGTGGCATCGTTAAAGTAATAGCATATCCGCGAGCAGCGGCAACAAAGGCCAGAGCGATACCGGTATTACCACTTGTAGGTTCAACAATTTCTTTACCTGCGGTTAGTAAGCCTTTTTCTTCAGCATCCCAAACCATGCTTGAACCAATACGACATTTAATACTAAAACTTGGATTTCTTGCTTCAATTTTGGCATAAACGTTAGCACCGCTGACGACACGATTTAATTTTACTAATGGTGTATTACCAATAGTAGTTGAATTGTCTTCGAAAATTACTGACATAATAGTATCCTGTAAAATGTTTCTTTGAATGTTTCTTTGGATGTTTCTCGCTAAACCCCTCAGAACAAATAGCACTGAACGGGAAGGCAGAATGAGGTAAGATTAACTATTTATTGGAAAAAAAGAAGTGCCATTTTGTTATAACTTATATAATAAAATGGAATAGATAACTCATAACTTAGTATATACCTATTGGAACTAACATGAAATCGTTTAACGGAACAAGCAATTATATTGCTTCAAAAGAGCTACAGCTTGCAGTTAATGCAGCAATTACATTAGAACGCCCTTTATTGATTAAAGGTGAACCAGGCACAGGAAAAACTATGCTGGCGGAAGAGCTTGCCAAGAGCTTAGGAACAAAACTAATTCCATGGCATATAAAGTCAACCACTAAAGCCCAGCAAGGTTTATATGAGTATGACGCTGTTTCTCGCCTAAGGGATAGCCAACTTGGTGATGATAAAGTCCATGATATCGGTAATTATATTATTAAAGGTAAGTTATGGCATGCTTTTACTGCGGATCAACGACCCGTTTTATTGATTGATGAAATTGATAAAGCAGATATTGAATTCCCAAATGACTTATTGTTAGAACTCGATAAAATGGAGTTCTTTGTTTACGAAACGCAAGAAAAAATCGTCGCTAAACAAAGACCAATTATTATAATCACTTCGAATAATGAAAAAGAATTACCGGATGCGTTTTTACGCCGATGTTTCTTTCATTACATTAGATTTCCAGAAGCGATTGAAATGAAAGAAATTGTTGATGTACATTTTCCTAATATCAAACAAAATTTGTTAGACGAAGCTTTAGCTGTATTTTTTAACTTACGTGAAATCCCTGGATTGAAAAAGAAACCATCAACATCAGAATTAATTGACTGGTTAAAGTTATTACTTGCTGAAGATATTGCAATTGAAACGTTACAAGAAACACGACTTAAAAAAGTGATCCCACCTTTACATGGCGCATTATTAAAAAATGAGCAGGATGTACATTTATTTGAAAAACTCGTTTTCCTTAATCGCTCAGGTAGATAATACAGTATGTTGATTGATTTCTTTTGTAAATGTCGTGAGTATAAAGTGCCATGTACGCTACGAGAATTATTAGATTTGATTCGTGCGCTAGAGCAACGTGTCGTCTTTGCCAATATTGACGATTTTTACGTCATTAGCCGAGCGTTGTTAGTGAAAGATGAAAGCTATTTTGACAAGTTTGACCGTGCCTTTGCTGATTACTTTAAAGGTGTCTCGAGTATTGATCTTGATTTATCAGGCATTCCTGAAGACTGGTTAAAAAAGAATGTTGAAAAAATGCTTAGCGACGAAGAAAAAGCAAAGATCGAAGCCCTTGGTGGTCTTGATAAATTGATGGAAACTTTAGCCAAGCGTTTAAAAGAACAAGAGAAGCGTCATGAAGGCGGTAGCAAGTGGATTGGTACTGGTGGAACTTCACCTTTTGGAGCTAATGGTTATAATCCTGAAGGTATTCGAATCGGCCAAGAGGGTTCTCGTCACCGTAAAGCAAGTAAAGTGTGGGATAAACGTGAATTTAAAAACTTAGATAATCAAGTTGAAATAAATACACGGAACATTAAAGTCGCACTGCGAAAACTGAGAAAGTTTGCTAGAAGCGGCGCCAGTGACATACTCGACCTTGAGGATACTATTTCATCTACAGCACGTAATGCCGGTTATTTAGACATAAAAATGAAGCAAGAGCGTCATAATGTTGTCAAAGTGCTAATATTTTTTGATGTTGGCGGTTCAATGGACGACCACATAAAGGTCTGTGAACAGCTCTTTTCTGCTGTCCATACCGAATTCAAGCATTTAGAGTTTTTCTACTTTCATAACTGTATTTATGAAAAAGTTTGGCGTGATAATAACCGCCGTCACAGTGAACCCATCGACATTCAACAAATTGTTCATACCTATGGACGAGATTATAAAGTTATTTTTATTGGTGATGCCACTATGGGACCCTACGAGATAACTTATCCTGGCGGTAGTGTTGAACACCACAATGAAGAGGCTGGAAGTGTATGGATGGACCGATTGTTATCTCATTTCGATAAAGCTATCTGGCTTAATCCTCAAGAAGAAGCATACTGGAGTTACTATCAATCTATTCATATCATGAGACAGATTGTTCATCAAAAAATGTATCCACTAACCTTAGACGGATTATCAAATGGCATTAAGGCTCTGCTTTAGATGCAATAAATAAAGGATTTATCAAATGGTGTCGACAAACAACGGATTACCTATTATCGATGAAGCTAGCAATGAGTCGTTAAGTATGGACACCTTATCTCAAGAAGAAACACGGAAAATTCTGACCCCTTTTGCTTTTGAAATTGATAAATCTTTATTTGGCATTCCTTTAGCCTCGCCTACTAAAAGAGCATTAGCTATTGCTATTGATCTGTTCTTTATTGCTTTGCTAAGTGAGACACCGGGTGAAATATTAGCTCTAGTTATCGCCATGACTTTATATCGTTTAGGCAGTAAAAAACAGGCGTTAAAACCAGGAAAAAATAAAGCTAAAAAACGTAGGAAAGCACTAAGAGCATTTGCCGTCTTTATTGTTTTTATCATGTTACTTCAATTATTACCTAGGATATTTAGTCCGTCTTTTGTCGAACCAGCCGCATTACCTAATGGCACCAAAGATATAATAATGTCAGAACTCTCAACCAGTGAAGCCATCACCTTTTCTGCATTAAGTGGCGCACTATTATTAACAGTTAATGATAGTGCATGTGCGGAATTGGCTTGTTGGAAAAAAGAACTATCACCTTTGGTTAAACCCTTTTCATCCTTCAACTTAAAAGAAAAAGTGATTAATGCGGGTATTGAAGAAATAGTTGAAGCTACAGATCTTGAAAAAATAAAAAAAAATCAGCTAACAGGTCATCTAACTAAGGTGTATCTAAAGGCATCTAGACAAACAGTAATGGACGAAGGTCTAATTGGTAACGTAAATGCGGCCAATCCTGAAGAGCAAGGTGATCATAATTTAAGGAAAAGTCTGGTGAACGAGTCGGTCAAAGCGTTAGCACCGACAGAAGAAAAACCACCGGTTTATTCAATTATGGAATGGTTAAAAGGTATTATTGAAGACCTTGGTTTAGGTTTTGGTTGGGCCGCTTTTTATTTTACGGTATTCACAGCTGTATGGCATGGTCAAACACCGGGTAAAAAGGCCTTAGGGATTAGAGTATTTCAGCTAGATGGTACGCCATTATCAATGTGGGACAGTTTCGGACGTTATGGTGGTTACGGTGCTGGTTTGGCAACAGGCCTGCTCGGGTTTATACAAGTTTTTTGGAATGCTAATCGACAAGCCATTCAGGATCAAATATCTGCAACTGTTGTTATTGATGACAGAAAACGAAAGATAAAAAGCTGAGCTCTATTTTGTCAGCCTTTTGAAAGTAAAATAGAAATTAAATATTATTAGTGACATCAACTGACAATTTTAAAAATTGTCCTGGCTGTAAATATTTATTTCGGCTGATACTGTTCCAGCGTTCAATATCTTTGATGGTAATGTTAAACTTATCAGCGATACGAGCAAGAGAGTCACCACTGCGCACTTTATAAGTAATATTTCTCATAATAGCGTTTTCAATACTTACCCCCGTTGATTTTACCTGCACCGCTTTTTGCCAAATAACTAATGCTTGTCCTGGTTTTATATAGTCCTTTGGCGCCATACCATTCCACTTAGCAATGCTTCTAGTACTTACTTTATAATACTGACTTAAATCCCACAGGGTGTCGCCTGATTGAACGATATGAGTAGTTTTTACCCCAGAACGCTTACTACTTTGCTTTTTAGCAAGGCGTTGGTTTTTTGATAAAATATAGCTATCAAGAGACTTTGCAGCAACAGGTATTAGTAGATACTTACCCGTACGAATTTGACTGCCATTGACATTGTTGACTTGTTTTATTAAAGCAACTGAGGTGTTAAATTTTTGGGCTATTTTTCCTAAACTATCACCGGGTTTAATTTTGTAACGTTGCCAAGCTAATCTATCATCGGTACTTAATTCACTTAATCCTTTAATAAAAGCTGCTTTTTTTCTATTGGGGATGAGTAAGCGATGAGGACCATCAGGGTCGGTAGACCATCGGTTGAATCCTGGGTTAAGTCGCTGTAATTCAGGTAATGATAACTCGGCTAATTTGGCTGCTTTTGCTAAGTCGAGCTGTGAACCGATATCAACCTGACCGATTACTGCTTTGTTTTCAATTTCATAAAGTTTGATATTAAAATCTTCAGGCCGTTTAATAATATCAGCTAGGGCAAGAAGCTTAGGGACGTAAGCACGAGTCTCTTTGGGTAAGTCTAATGACCAAAAGTCGGTAGGTTTATTTTTCCTGGCATTACTTTTCATCGCACGGCGAACTCGGCCTTCACCTGAGTTGTAGGCAGCAAGTGCTAATAACCAATCACCATCAAAGTATCGATTCAAATACTTTAAATAAGCAATAGCCCCTTCAGTTGATGCTACAACATCACGTCTGCCGTCATACCACCAATTTTGCTTCATACCAAAGCGTTTGCCGGTATTTGGCACAAACTGCCACATACCCGATGCTCTGCCATGAGAGTAGGCAAAGGGATCAAAAGCACTTTCAACAATAGGCAATAAGGCTAATTCAACAGGCATATCGTTTTTTTCTAACTCTTGCACAATATAATAAAGAAAAGGTTCAGCACGTTTGGCAACTCGGTCAAGGTAATTTTCATGCTTGGCATACCAATTACGTTGTGAAATTAAACGTGCCCTTTCAGGGATCTCAAAGGTAAGTTTAGACCGGATTTCATGCCAAAGATTATCATGTACATGGATGTCATCGCTGAGCATAATCTCAATGTCAGCAACTGGGTGAATAACATCGGCAGTTTCGTCAGCTAATAATGCGAGATTAATTTCAGCAGGCGTTGCCATATCAACCAGTGGGGTGTTAGTTGGTATTAGGGTGCCTTGATGAGGTTGTGTACTTTGACAGCCTGAAAAAAATAATGCGAGGGTAATAGAAAAAATAGAGATTGAAAAAGGTAAATACTGCATGCAAAGTGACTCTTGAGGACTTGTTCTTAGAATTGCCCTCATTTTACTTATTTGCACCATTTTTACAAGTCATAGGCGGTGCAAATAAGGAGAGTCTGTTCAGTTAAAAGTTATTTTTCCAGTCTCTAATAACAGTAAAGGTGTCGACACCTAACGCTACTTTGCTATTGGTATAATCTTCTGCACTTTGTTGTAATGGCGCTAATTGGCATCGTAAAAAAGGATTAATACTTTTCTCTAAACCGATAGAGCTTGGTATGGTGGCTTTGTTTTGTGCTCGAAGATGACTCACTTGATTGAAATAATTGATTAAATCAATATTCTCTGGGTCTACGGTTAAAGCAAAGGCTAAATTAGCCGCTGTATATTCATGGGCGCAAAACACTTGAACGTTCTCTGATAAACCACTGAGTTTATTTAGTGATTGGTACATTTGCTGGGCAGTGCCTTCAAATAACCGACCACAGCCACCCGAAAACAAAGTGTCACCACAAAATAGAGAATGCTCATTAACATAAGCAATATGTCCTGCTGTGTGACCTGGAAGATCAATAATGGTTAATTTTATATCAATTTCTTTTAGTTCAATGACATCATCTTCAACTAAAGCAATATCTCGTTGGGGTATATGTTCATTTGCGGGGCCATAAATGGTTAGGGGCCAAGACTTTTCTTTACAAAAATCAACCAACACGTTAATACCGCCAGTATGATCCGCATGATGATGAGTAATTAGAATAGCACTGAGTATCAGTTGATTTTTATTAATATAGTCAATACAAACCTGAGCATCACCGGGATCAACTAACGCAATATTACTCTTTGTTGTTGTGCCAATAGACCAGATGTAATTGTCAGAAAACGCCTTTATAGGGGTTACGGTTGAAGTTGTCATTATCATAATATTTTAAGCTGTTTAGTCCAAGGTGTTTGGCTATAGTGTTATAGTCAATTATAATGAATTTAACCAAATTTTTAATATAGTAGGCTGTTAATGAAACCAGCATTAGCGTTTAGACAACCCCATTATCCCAAATCTTGGCAATCACTGCCTAATGGTGAGTTGATTTTAGCTGAAATTAACCAAAAGCTTAAACCTTGGTGGCCCAAATTTTTTGGTTATCATTTATTAAAAATTGGTGCATTAAGTGGTTATATTAATACAGCTAACTCGACAATTAAACATCAAATAACAGTTTCTCCTACGGGCGATAATAAAATAAGCCAGGATCAAGTCATCTCAGATGTTGATGATCTACCCTTGTTAGAGCAAAGTGTTGACGTTTGCTTATTAAGTCATTGTTTAGAATTTTCTTTAGATCCCCACCACGTGGTTCGTGAAGCGAATAGAGTATTAATTCCTAATGGTTATTTAGTTATCACTGGGTTTAATCCATTTAGTTTAGCGGGCTTAAATTGTTTGATCCCTTATCGGAATAAACAATTACCCTGGAATGCTCGTTTTTTCTCACCGATGAGAGTAAAAGATTGGCTACATTTAATGGGCTTTGAAATATTAGAAGATCAACGTTGTCTGCACACTACGTTAGCCGGTCATGTAAGCCAAGGTTACATTGCCAGCCATTGGCGTGACTTCGCGGATAGTTTTTTATCAAATCTTGGTTCGGTTTACACTATTGTCGCTAAAAAAAGAGTGTTGCCGTTAACACCGATAAAACCTAAATGGCAACTTAGGCCTAAGTTTCAGCCAGTAAAAGTGTCTACAATGAACACACCACACCTTAATAAATAGTATCAATTAACGATCCAAGTAAGTGACAAAATATTATGCTGAGAAATGAATTAGAAAATTTACTAAATACCTTATTAAAACCAGAAATAATTAAAGACTTTTGCCCAAATGGTTTACAAATTCAAGGCAATAGTCATATCAATAAAGTGATAACCGGTGTTACTGCGACCCAAGCGCTCATTGAACAAGCGATAGCAAAAAAAGCGGATGCAATTTTAGTTCACCACGGTTTTTTCTGGAAAAATGAGTCTGATGTTATTCGGGGTATGAAATATCAGCGAATAAAAGCGCTTATCGATAATGATATTAATCTATTTGCCTATCATTTACCGTTAGATATTCACCCTGAGCTAGGTAACAATGTCCAACTGGCTAATTTATTGTCTATAAAAGTTAAAGGCCCGTTAGAAATGGGTAATCCTTTAAGCGTCGCTATCCATGGGGAGGTTGAACAAGCGATTTCAGGTGATGCCTTAGCGTTAAGAATTAATGAGAAACTGTTGAGGAAATGTTTACACATAGCGCCGCCATCAAACAAAAAAATAAAACGAATTGCCTGGTGCACGGGTGGCGGGCAAAGTTATATTGAACTCGCTGCTGAACAAGGTTTTGATGCTTTTATCAGTGGTGAAGCTTCAGAGCAAACCACACATGTAGCTAAGGAAATGGATATTCATTTTTTTGCTGCGGGTCATCATGCGACTGAGCGATATGGCGTAAAAGCGGTAGGTGAGTACTTAGCTAAAGTGCAGGGCATTGATGTTGAGTTTATTGATATTGATAACCCAGTTTAATCGTTACATCAGGGATAATATTCATGACTGCAATATTATCCCTGCGACGGCCCGGCATTAGCTAAAGAAACTTTTAAACCATTGAACGATACGGCCTAAGGTTTCATACCAAACTGCTGTTGTTTGTGAGAGTTTATTAGCACTTGGCAGATAGTATTGCCATGGCTTATCTCCTTCAATATCTTTAACCCAATAACCTGTTGGTGCCGCAATAGGGTTTACCCCTTGGCGTTGAAAAGAGTTAATTGCCATTGCCATATGATTAGCATTGGTGATTAACACCACATTAGTGCCTATGACCCTTGGAGCAATAAGTACCGCTTCTTCTTCAGTATCTTTTGGAAAACTCTCAGTAATAATTTTTTTGTCTTTAATCCCTAACAACATGGCCGCTTGCCTCATTTTTACGGCATTAGGTACGGAGTCGGCCCCTGAATACCCGGACATAATTAAGCGAGCTTCGGGGTGTAATTTTGATATTCGTATTGCTTCTACTAATCGTTGTAATGAACACGTTTTAAGCTGACTTGTTGCTGGTAAAGCATAATCGGTTGTATGACCGCAGCCTAAAACCACAATGTAATCAACCGGCTTTGCTGACCGAGAAAAAGGTTCGAAATTATTTTCTATTGGTGCCATGAATTTGTCAGCAATAGGTGACAGAGTCGCTATCAATAAAATAAACGTAGCTAGCATTGATAACTTGAAACTTGTTTTAGGCCTTTGTTTATGAAAAATTAACGCAAAGAGTAATAATAAAAGAATAATATTAATCGGCATTAAAAATTCGGTGATGATTTTTTTTAAGAGAAACAAGTCCATAACGATGAAATACAGTAAAATGAGAGTAACAATACTATAACAATCTTTTGTGTGAATAGTCATTTAAAATGAGAATATCGCCATAAGTGAGATTAGTCGCTACCCCTTTGTTTACTGAGTACATATCTTTATCCATCGTTGATGTAATACTCACCATCTTTTCAAAAGAACCTTGCTACCCTGAGTGACGTCCCCTGATGTCACTAGCCATCATTAGTGACTGAAGGTTCTCTGTTAGGCTCTCCATCAAGACCTAAAAAGACTTTAAGTACTTTCATATACAATTATTGACTATATTTTTTATTTCATTTGGTGAGTGACCAGCGTTATGTTTTTAATACTAATTTTTCACTGTTTATTACTTGGTTTCTGATATTTCTCAATAAATCCGTTTACTTAGAGAACATTATTGATATTTTTGATTTCTTTTCCAAAGACATTTTGGAACTCTTGAACTTTTTCACAAAGCCATTGATGATAATCTTCCCAGCTATCTTGATTATTCAACTCACCACTTCTAGATAACTTGATTCTACTCGCTTTTCCTTTTGGTAATGGTTTCCACTCTAATTTTTCACTTAGCTCACTTTCTATTTCATTTTTTTTAGCTTCTAACCCATCATAAAGATCTTTTGAGTTAGCTATATATATTTCGGAGCCTAGCTGATTAGTTTGACTATTAATAGTTAAGCAAATGTGAGCATTAGATGAACCCATGCTAATGTCATACTAATGCTGAGGGCGAGCTTTCCTTAACTTTATTTGAAATTTATTATATTGAACGTACTCTTTAAGCTTTGTCCAAAACTCCAATTGAAGCATCTTAGTAGCTGATAATTCTGACGGTGCGGAAGTAGAATTTTTTACCGCTTTCGCCCAATCATTAGGTTGAGCAATAATATTAAATTTTGGTGCGCATGATGAGTCGCCAATTTGCCAAACTTCCATTTGAATAGCAAATATATTTATTTTTTGATCGGTATGTTCATTAAGCCAATCAATAGCTTGCTTATGTTCATCTCTAACACTTTTCACAATCCAAATGTAGATCGGACTATCTCGTGAGAAAAGGTTCAGGCCGTAAGAATATTTAACATGATGTTCACATTTATGAATACGTGTGACTAGTCATATTGCTTGAGATTATGTGAATAGACATCACTAGTGAGATTATTAGACATCGAATGAGATTGAGAGGTTTTTTCAATATTCACTAATGCCACTTTGCTGACCTAAATTAGTCCTCAAAATTAGGCAGATTCATGTCAACAAAGATACGAAAG